>PLYM01000047.1 GCA_003153375.1 Planctomycetaceae bacterium | reverse complement strand
GTGCTCTTTCGTTGATGATGAGGCGTCGAGGCCGAATTCGACGTCAGCGATTTCGACGATTGGCGTGAGGTCAGCCGCGGAGATCCAATCGCACAGCGTGCTGCAGCACAGGACCAACCATGGCGTGCATGCACATCTTCCTGCCGATAGAGGGGGCGCGTGATCCCCATACTTCGCTAACAAAGTGTGAGCCATGAGGGCTGGGCTGGCTGGCCCTACGCGACTGTCTGTGACCGCTTGGCGGCGATCGCAACGTGTTCTTGGCAGGTCCGGCAGGTGAACTTCATACGTTCGTGGACGAGGCACTTTATACTGAGGGGGGGCAGGTATTCCAACTGCTCGCGCCGCTCGCGGCCGATCTCGCTGCGCAACTACCGCAACCGGGGCAACGCCGCTCCTCGTCGGACGGCTCGTGGACGATCGTCTCTCGTCGAAAGTGTTGAGGAACCGGTGGCCGGCCGCGGCCTTTCTCGCGCCTGGGAGCTAAAGCGGTGATCTTCAACTCTCTGGTGCCGGCGATCATGGCTCTTGCGCATGCCGGTCGGCGCGATCGGCAGGAAATCTTAAGCGTGCCGGGGATGCGCAATATGATGGTAGCTGCTCTCAGACTGCTGGCCGCGGCACCTCTTTCAGCCGTCGTAGCGTCTGGCTATCAAACCCCGGAGCAATCTCGACTCGCACATCCGCCACGACCAGCTGGATTGTCGCAGTTCTCATGATGTCGCGAAGTACCTCCAGCTCGACGAATCCGGTCGGTGCGATCTTCTAAGGTGTCGATGTTCGCCGCTCGGCATCGCGCCGCGCCAGTTCACGGAGCCAGGCGTAATACGACAGCTCCGAGATGCCCAGCTGGCGCACCAATCGCGAATCGATAGTCCGCTTGCTGGCTCCTTCGCCACGATCCGTCGCCAATTTTGCTCCCGACTTCGCGTCCGCCCCTTGCGCGTCGTCATCAGGTCTTCCCGCTCAAAATATCGCGCTGCTTGTCCCTTACAGCAAATTGCGATACCATCCGCTGGAAGATGCGGTTCAGCGGACGCATACGCACTCGGAGGAAGCGGATTCGGCCGCGCGCGGCGTCTCGTTCGGACCGCGGAACTCCCAACGCACCCCCTGGCCGCTGCCGTCACCCAGGAATCGAACCAGCGGCTGCTTTTGGTTGCGATTCAGCGACTTGATCGTCTCTTGCAACCGCCGCTTGGGCGACTGTTCGGGATGCGGCGGCAACGGATCGTCGATCCGCGGTGGCCATGACTCCTCTTCGAAGGCCGCCAGAATGGCCTCTTGATTCGAGGCCGGAACCTTAAAACGCTTGATCAGCGTCGAACCAACCCGGAGCTCTTGCCGGTCTCGGTCCCACTTGGGAACCAACCGCTCGGGCGCCGTAACATGCGGCAATCGCGTCGCCGCCATGCCGAGCCGGCCGGCGGGACGGATGATCGTTTCGCGTCGTCCGCAGATTTCACGGCTCAATGCGGCCCCCGCGGACGTTAGAACGAAGCAAGTTTTCTTGCTGAAGAACGGTCGGCTGGGCTGACGGAAGCTGCGATGAACATCGCCGTCCGACGTGACTTCGACCGCGTGTTCAACGAGGCCCCGGCCAATCAGCCACCGCAGGTCGCTGTTCGTTAGTTCGAGACGTCGGAGCGGAGCGAGCTCGATGGCAAAGTCCCAAATGCTTTCCGCAAGGTCGTCCGCATACTCCATAGCCTCGAGCAGCGATTGTAGCGCCAACCGCATCCGAGGGGCCAAACGAATGAACGATTCTCGAGCCGCAAGCGGCCGATCGGGGGTGCGCGAAACGTCCGAGATTTCCGGCGCGGCGGCCACTTCCAGGCCTTCCATTGCGAGTCCTCCTACGACACGTCCTCGCCCTGTTCGCGGTGCGCCGCCGCGCGGAAAGAAGGGCGAGACCAAAAAATAAAGCCCGTGCCAACCATCCTGGTTCGCCGGGCCTGATATCACCCAAAAACGCTTCTCACCCCTCCTAGGAGGTTTACTTGATAGCTATTCCGGGGGCCATTGTCAAGCGCACATTCGCCCCATTGCCCCAAAACGCGCTACATCGCGGGGGTGAGATGGTGGCGACCCGTTGTCAATCTGAAATCGAGAGCGACTTAGAGTGACTTTTCAGTCGGGTCGCCCAAATTCATCGCTGCGTAACCACGATCGTTTGAGCAGCGTCCAAAAGTCAACGGCCAGCCGCTCGGTAACGTAGCTGTAGGGGAGCCAACCAAAGCCTTGATCTCCCCAGTCGGGGCCCCATGAGTTTCGGATCAGCAAAGCTCCCTTATCCGATCGAATTCGTAGCTTGTCGTCGTAGCCCACGGCCGTGACGGCCTGGCCCCCTACGATGGAATCCGCGGCTGTTGGGAAGGGAATCTCAGCGTCATTGCCCACCGACGTGCAAACCGGGAATCCCAGTGCGACAAAAAACCCCGCGGACAGGAAAGATTTTACTTGATCGAGCATTTGCTGCCCTGGCATCTGTCGGCTGTCGAGCCGCACGTAACGAAGGTTGCGCGTGTCTCGCTGAAAATGATACAGGAAAGCCTCTGGCTCGCTCGATAGCTGCGCTGGATCGTATCTCCAATACCGCTCTGCCGGTAAACCGCAGCGCGCGATGGCCTTAAAAACCCAGCGCAGCGAAACGTTGGCGCCGCTCGCGCTGCCGGCCAGTTGCTTCGCGGTGCGATTCACGAACATTCGCGACGGCATGACCAGTCGGCCGCTAGAGCGTCGCTCAAATTGTTGGAACAGCGCCACACCCGCATGTGCCGAACTGGTGGGCAGGTCTTGCTGGTTCTCGATCGGCCCGCAGTATTCGCGCCAGTCGACTCGCGTTGGCCAGGCAGCGTTTTTGCGGGTGTGAATCTTCAGACGCCGCAGAAGCGTGACGACTGCTTCATTGCGAAGTGAGTAGTCGCGATGGTCAGGCAGATCCGGACACCAGCCGAAATTGCCAGCACCGACTCCATCCATCGCGATACCCCTGAAAGAGCCCGATAATTCACCGCGAGTCGGCGACTCAAGCGGCCGGTTCCTTTCCGGAGTCTGGGTGCCGACCTTTCAACAGCTGCAATGTAAACTCGACAGCCGGGGCAGGGGAGGGACGACAGTTGGGCGATTCAGCGGCGATTCGCAGGTCCGTCGAGCACCCAAATACACGAACGCGGCAGCTTACGGACGACCCAAACCATTGGCTTGAGCGCGCGAAGTCACGCCGAGGAGCCTGGGACGCTCTGATTTCGAAACTCCCATCGCACGCCTTCGCCACTACCATCGCCCAAAAAACGGACTATCGACCGCCGTTGATTGCGGTTGAGTGATTTGATCGTCTCTTGCAATCGTCGCTTCGGAGTTTGGTCAGGATGAGGAGGCAGCGGGTCGTCGATGCGCGACGGCCAGGACTCTTCTTCCAGGGCGGCCAGAATCGTCTCCTGATTGGGAGCCGGCACCTTGAATTGTTTGACCACGACGGAGCCAACTCGTAACTGCTGCCGATCGCGATCCCACTTCGGCACGAGCGGCTCGCCGAGAAGTTCCCAAGTCGTTCTGGGTCGTTCTGTCGTCGTCTGCAAACGAGGCAGACCATCGGCCAACTCAGCACCGTCGCGCAACAGAGGAGCCAGCGCGATGCCCTGCGGCGTGATGACAAAGCAGGTCCGGCGGAGGAACAGCAATCGTGAGGATTGCCGAAAGCAGCGTTCCGGATCTCCGGGAGCCGTGACTTCCACCGCGTGGTCGATCACCCCCCGCCCCACCAGCCAACGAAGATCGCTGTTGGACAGATTCATCTGTCGCAGGCTGCCGATCTCGAGTGCAAAGTCCCAGTCCGTGCGTTCGAGATCCTGCCCATATTCATGGGCTTCCAACAGGGCCAGGATGGCCGCGCGGATGCGCGGTGCCAGCTGAATGCCCCCTCTCTCCGCAGGATTCGGCCTTTCCCTGCCGAGCTGTGGGTCGGTGCTGGGTTGTGGGTCCCTACCGAGTTGCGGGGCCGTGCCGAGCTGCGAACTAACCGGGTCGATTACACCTAAAGCCAAGGCATCCATTGCAATATCTCCACGCAATAATCCAAAGTCGTAAATCTCTTGATGCGCCGAGTTTCATGCTGAACGCCTATCCAACAAACAAACCCATGCAAGCCAACGACGGCGTGCCGGGCTCTTCCTTCGCCCCACTGGCCCTCTCCTGAGCAACGTTGACTGACAGTATCCACTTTCGACGGTTTGTCAACTTTTTTGACACAACGCTCATCATACGAGGTGAAATCGGCGCGCGGCATTCGCGGTGCACGCTGGCCGACGCACGGCAAAGTCCCCCGAGCGAGGGCTGCTCAGGCGTCGTCACCGACATTCACGGTAACGCTGTGAATCGCGTTGCGCCCCGACTTGAGAAAGGGCCGGGGCAGTGGCTGGGCGTGGCCGGCCAGATCGATCGTGCGACAGCGCAATTGATATTTTCCGGCCGCGACGCCGGGCACGATTGTTGCCCAGTGCACCAGCGTGTAGCGCAACGGCCACTCGCGCGGCCGGCCAGTTTGCGGATCGAATTGCAGCGGCATTTCGGGCGTCTTTCCCCCAGGCAACGACTTACTCCAGTCGGGGGGCAGCGGCAAGACGTCCGCATCACGCCAGGTCAACCGCGTGAAGTAAGGATCGTCGGCGGGCGCCGCCTCCGACGAATCCAAGGCCACTTGCACCTTGGTCAATCCGCCGATGCCAACCTGGGCCAGGCCCGTCAAGGGAATCGGAGCTCCGGGCTCGACGTCCTCGGGCGCGTCGACGAATCGCGCGAAGGTTTTTTGCCAGCTTTCGATGTCGTTGTTCGCGTCGGCGTAGGTATCGTTCGCCTGGTGGTTGTTGGTCAGCACAATCCGCTGCAACCATTTGACCGATTTGAAGCCATAGGCCTCGGGCACGAGCATGCGCACCGGGCCGCCCCGCTTGGGCGACAGCCACTGGCCGTTCAGTTTGTAGCACACCAGCACGGGCAACTCGCCGCTAGGATCTTCCAGCACCCGGTTCAGCGGCAGCGAGCTGCGAAACATCTGCTCCGGCTTTTCGTTGTGATAGCCGTAGTAAAACACGCGGCGAATGTTATCCGTGGGCCGCGCGAGCCACAGGATATCGCGCAGCGGCAGGCCCTCCCAAAGCCCCATGCCCAAGGGGGCATTGATATTGTTGCAAGTCATCACCTTGAAGTAGCGCACCGCGCTCTTCTCGGCCAACCGCATTAGCGCCTCCCAGTTGAACGCCGTGCCACGCTCCTTGGACAGGGGCTGTTCCACCTTGGCGCCGCTTTCGGCATCGGGCACGACTTCGAGCTGCCAGGTGTCGCGGTCCAATCCCACGGCGCGGCGCTGGTCGTCGGGCAACTCCGAGGGAACCGGATCGCCGCGTCCAACGTTGCCGAAATCGGCCGACGGCGTTAGATACTCGATCTTCGCGATTGCCTGCTCGAGCTTCTGTTGCGCTGAAAGATCGGCGGATGGATCGGCCGCAAAGCTCAATCGCAACGTGCTCCAGGCCGCGATTCCGGCCGAGCCCAAGCGCAAGAAGTAGCGTCGAGTGAGCTCACGATGCGCTTCGACAAACAGCTTTGCGTCAGCCATGGGCAGATTTCCCGCGGAGGTCAGGCCGGTGACTTCCAGGGTAGCAACGCCCAGGGGCCGAGTAAAGCAAACGGCAGCCCCGCACGGATCGCGTCTAGGCGGAACACACACCTAGGCGTTCGTGGACCAATCGAGTGAGTTCGCGCGGGCTGAACGGCTTCGCCAAAACCGTGAATAGGCCCAGCTCCGCTTGGACTTCGGCAACGTCGATCTCGAAGACCTTGGCCGTGAGCAGCAACACCGGAATCTGCTTTAGTCGCGGGTCGCGGCGCATGCGACGACAGAGCTCGAAGCCGTCGACGATGGGCATCTGATAATCGGTGACCACCAGGTCGAAATCAGCCTGGCAAAGAGCATTCCAAGCCTCGTTGCCGTCGTTCACGGCCACCGCGTCGTAGCCCGTATCTTTCAGGGTGACGTGAACGAGAAACCGCAGGGCGGCGGTGTCTTCGGCTACAAGAATGCGCTTCTTGGCAGCTGCCATGAAAATGAAGAATTCAAAATAAAACCAGGAGCCGGAACCAAGCCGGCGTTTTTGCGCACCTCCCCACGAGGGCGGGCCGCCGAGGCTCCCTCTCCTCATCGGGCAACGGGAACCAACGGGATGAACACAATCCCCGGGGCTTTCCTGACTTACCCCTGCTAGCTGACTCTCTCGAGCAGAAAATCGATAACGGTCGCCTAATCGTGGCGTTCGGCACCTCAGTGCCCCGCGCGGTTGCCGCGCGCTGTTTCGCGTAGACCTGGCCAGCGGCCTTGGGCTACAATCCCGCCCCCCTGATAATCCCCGGAGCTTTCCTGCATGAAAACCGCACTGATCGCGACCCTCGTGATGGCATTGCTTTTAACGCCCTGCAACGCATTTGCCCAACGGGGGCATGGCGGCGGAGGAGGCGGCGGTCAGCACGGGCCGCCGGCACGCATGGCCGCCGGGCACCCGGGCGGAGGTCATCCGCAGTTTGGCCATCCCGGCGCTCAGGCCTATTACAATCATCGCGCGCCCTACCATGGCGGTTGGTATCACGGTAGTTGGAATGGCGGCTGGGCGCACCCGTATGCGTATCGGCCGTGGGGCTGGTACGGCGGTGGTGTGGGATGGGGTTTGGGCGTTGGATTCGGTACCGGATTGGCCGTCGGCGCGGTGACTTTTGGCTCACCCTGGGGCTGGGGATACTATCCCTATTACAACCCGTATTGGGGCGGACCGGCCTACGGCGCAACCTATATCAATTACGGCCAGCCGCTGGTCGTCAACGCGCAGCCCGCGCCTGCGCCGGCCCCTTCGCCGGTCGGTGTGCCAGGCGCAGTGCCCGCGCCCGCGCCTTCCGACGCCGCGCGACCCAGTCCCAATCAAGAGAGGGCACTAGCCTTATTTGAGAGCGCTCGCGGCTATTTCAAACGCGGCGACTATCCCATGGCGCTGGCCGAGACCAACAAGGCCGTGGCCCTGCTGCCGAACGACTCCTTGATGCACGAATTTCGCGGCTTGTGCTTGTTCGCCACGAGGGACTATCAGAGCTCGGCCGCGGCGGTCTATGCCGTGTTGTCGATCGGGCCCGGCTGGGACTTCGCCACGGTGCAAGGCCTTTACCCCAATCAGAACGTCTACAACGATCAACTGCGGATGCTCGAAGCGTATCGCTCGACACATCCTGAAGCTCCGAACGCCCACTTCCTGCTGGCCTATCACTATTTGCTGGCCAATCGCAATGACCAGGCCGCGATCGAGTTGCAAACCGTCGTCAAGCTGGAACCCAAGGACCAGCTTTCGGGACAACTGCTCAAGGGCATCACGACCCGGCCCGAGGATCAACAAGCCGCGCCGGCGCTCGAGGCGCCCGCGGCCGAACCGGTTGGAGCCGAGAGCCTGGTCGGAAACTGGAGGGCCAATCGGTCCGACGGAGCGGCGTTCGAGTTGGACCTGACGGCCGACAATCACTTTGCCTGGCGCTTTTCGCAACAAGACAAGCAGCAGCAGCTCAGGGGAACCTACACGGTAGCCAACAACTTCTTGATTCTGTCGGCCAGCGGTCAAAACGCCCTGATCGGGCAAGTGGCACTCGAGCCGGGTGACAAGCTGAAGTTCAAACTGGCCGGCGGCAGCGCGGCCGATCCCGGCTTGACCTTCACGCGCTAGCACGCCGTCGTTGAGCGAAGCGCCAGGCCGCGGCTCGATTCATGCAACTTGACGCCGCCGTGGCCCGCGAACTACAAGTGGAAGCAGCCGTGAGCCGCACTTGGCCCACGCCAAAGGCAGTTCCCTGGAGTTCCGGCATGCGTTCATCGATTCTGCTCGCGGCCCTGTTGGCCATCCTCGGCAGTCCAGCCATCGCCGAGCCCCCACACACCGTCGCTATTAAAGCCGGCCGGTTATTCAGCGGCGTGGGTGACGATTATCGCCGCAACGTCGTGATTGTCGTCGAGGGAGATCGTATCAAGTCGGTGGGGCCGGCCGCCGAGGCCACGATTCCGGCTGGGGCGACGACAATCGATCTTTCGAGCGCCGTCGTGCTGCCAGGCCTGATCGATTGCCACACGCACCTGGGCAGCCGGGCCGATCGCTACGACGACATCTATAAGTTCAAGAACACCCCCTTCACCAGCGCGTTCGCGGGCGTACTCAATGCGCGCAAGACACTCGAGGCCGGCTTCACGACCGTGCGCGACGTTGGCTCACGCCCCTTCCTGGCGGTCGACCTGCGCGACGCCATTGCCGAAGGCTTTCTGGTCGGTCCGCGCATCGTCGCCAGCGGTCCGGGCGTGTCGATGACCGGGGGACACGGTGACTTGAATCGCTTTGCGCCGCAAGTCCGCGTCTCGACGTTTCCCGAGGAACGCGACTTTCAGATCGCCGACGGGCCGGACCAGGTTCGGCACGTGGTCCGCGCGCAAATCAAGCACGGCGTCGACGTGATCAAGGTACACGCCTCGGGCGGGGTCATGTCGCGGGGCGATTCGCCAGGCGCGCCCCAGTTCACGATCGACGAATTGCGGGCTGCGGTCGAAGAGGCCCACGCCGCCGGCCGCAAGGTGGCCGCCCACGCCCATGGGGCCCAGGGCATCAAGAACGCCTTGGTCGCCGGAGTGGATTCGATCGAGCACGGCAGCCTGATCGACGACGAAGGGATTCAGATGATGCTCAAACAGGGAACCTGGCTGGTGGCCGACATCTATAACGACGACTACCTGCTCGGCAAGGCCATCGAGTTCAAGCTGTCGCAAGAGTCAATTGACAAGGAACGGGCCATTGGCCAGGTGCAGCGCGACAACTTCGCCAAGGCGGTTCGGGCGGGAGTGAAGGTCGCTTTCGGCACCGACGCCGGGGTCTATCCGCACGGCGACAATGGGAAGCAATTCTTTTATATGGTCAAGTACGGCCTCACTCCGGCCCGGGCCATCCGATCGGCCACGTCCGATGCCGCCGAATTGATCGGCCGCCCGAAAGATCTGGGGCGCGTGGCGCCGGGGCTATTGGCCGACATCGTTGCTGTCGCCGCCGACCCGCTGAACGACGTTCGCGCACTGGAAAAGGTCGGCTTTGTCATGCAAGGCGGCACCGTGGTGAAAGATGAACTGAGCACACGGTCCACGCCGTCGCCCAAGACTGGCTCGGCCACCGGCTTGAAGTAATCCAGACTTGAACCGACCCGTGCTTCGAAGGTCTTCGGTCGCAATCGGCACGCGCACGGGTATAATGCCCGTCAGGCTTTGTACGATCGCGCATACCTATCGGTACGGTCATGCCGCTCCCTCGATTCGCGACGTTTGGCGGGACTTTCTGCGCCGTGCTCTTTTTCGGCGTTAGCGGCGATTTCACACCGTCTGCCGCATCCGCGGAACCGAGCATTTCGCAGCGTGTTGACGATCTGCTCGCCGCACGGTGGAAAGAGCAGGGGGTGGAAGCGGCCGCACCGGCCGATGACAGCGAGCTGCTGCGGCGCCTTTACCTCGATTTGACGGGCGTCATTCCGACGGTCGCCGAGTCGCGCGAGTATCTGCAAGACTCACGACCTGAAAAATCGCGCGCGTTAATCGACCGGCTGCTGGTCTCACCGGCTCATTCGACGCACCTGGCCGACGTGTGGCGCGACTTGATGTTGCCGCGCAAGTTCGATCCGAATCAAACGGCCGGCTTGATCGGCTTGCAAAACTGGCTGCGGCGACAATTCGTCGACAATCGTCGCTACGATCGCGTCGTGGCCGACCTGCTCGTGGCCACCGGCGGTGACGAAAGCGGGCCGGCGTTGTTTTATACCGCCGTGGGCCTCAAGCCCGAGGAGTTGGGGGCCACGACGGCGCGGATTTTCCTCGGCGTGCGGCTTGATTGCGCCCAGTGCCACAATCACCCTTTCGAAAAGTGGACGCAGCAGGACTTTTGGGGCTATGCGGCATTCTTCGCCCGCCTGCAACAACGCTCGCGCGCGGCGGCCGGCATGCGGTTGGTCGACGCCGACAGCGGCGAGGTTTTCTTGCCCGACAGCAAGTCCGCGGTGCCCACCCGTTACCCGGGCGGAGCGCCAGTCGAGTCGCCCGAGCGCGGCACGCGTCGCGAACAATTGGCGATCTGGATGGTCTCGGCCGACAATCCATACCTGGCGCCTGCCACGGTGAACTTCGTGTGGGCCCAGTTGTTCGGCCGAGGGCTGGTCGAACCGCTCGACGATTTTGGCGATCACAACCCGGCCAGCCATCCGCGACTGCTCGACGAGCTGGCACAATCGTTCGTCGCTTCGGGTTACGACCTGCGGCGGCTGTATCGCAGCCTGACGAACACGCGGGCCTATCAACTTGCCAGCCGCCGGGCCGGCGGCCCTGAACGCCCGGCCGACTTGTTTGCCGAGATGGCCGTCAAGACGCTGTCGTCCGAGCAACTCTACGACTCGTTGAGCCGTGTAGCCTTGCAATCGTCGGCCGCCATGAGCCAGCGCTTGGCCGATCCGCAGCGTCAGGCCTTTTTGATCAAAATGCAAACCCAGTCGCAAACCGCCACCGATTTCGAGCTCGGCGTGCCGCAAGCCTTGACCCTTCTGAATGGGACGGAGCTGAACCGCGCCGCCGATGCTGCTCAAAGCGGGCTGCTCGCGGCACTCGAAGCGCCCTTCATGACCGACGGTCAGCGGGTCGAGATTGCTTTCCTCGCTACATTGGCGCGCGAGCCTCGCGATTCGGAGCGGAGCCGGTTTGTTGAATATGTCGAGAGCGCGTCGCCTGACAAGCATAAGGAGGCGCTCGGCGACGTCGTTTGGGCGCTGGTGAATAACGCCGAGTTTGCTTTGAATCATTGAACGGCAATCGAACGTGGGGAAGAGGCATGAACCCAATTCGTGAACTTGCCGCGACCATTTCGCGCCGTCAGTGGCTGCGCGCGTCGGGCTTGGGGCTGGTAGGCGCCAGCATGAGCGGCTGGCTGCCGGCGCTGGCCGCCCAGCAGGCTCAGGCCGCGCGGCGACATTGCATCCTGCTGTGGATGAACGGCGGTCCAAGCCAGCTCGACACCTTCGATTTGAAGCCCGATCACGCCAACGGCGGGCAGTTCAAGCCCATCGCCACCGCCGCGCCAGGCCTGATGTTCAGCGAACATTTGCCCAAGCTGGCCGAACTGGCGGAACAAATGGCCGTGGTCCGTTCGCTGAGCACCAAGGAAGGCGATCACGGGCGCGGCGCGTTTCTGATGCGCACTGGCTATCGCCCCGGCGGGCCGGTCGAGTATCCCACGATCGGTTCGCTGGTGGCCAAGGAACTCGGCGATGACGAGGCCGAGCTGCCCCATTACGTGAGCATTTCGCCCTATGCTTTGTTCAATCCGGCTGCTTACAGCCCCGGATTTCTCGGCCCGCGGTATGCAGCGGCCACGGTCGGCGCGGCCTCGCCGGCGGGTGCGGCCACGGATGCCACGACGTACGCCAACTTGAAGCTCGACGATTTGCAATTGCCCGGGGGCGTCGACGCGGCGCAGGCCGATCGGCGTCTGCAACTGTGGGACGCGCTCGAACAAGGGTTCGTGGCGGACCGGCCGGGCAGTTCGGCGCTGGCTCATCAACTGGTCTATCGCCGCGCGGTGCGTTTGATGCGCAGCCAGGCGGCCAGCGCCTTCAATCTCGAACAGGAGCCAACGACGGTGCGCGATGCGTACGGCCGGGGTCGTTTTGGCCAGGGTTGCCTGCTGGCCCGGCGGCTGGTCGAGCGTGGCGTGCCATTCGTCGAAGTTACCCTGGGCGGAATTGAAGGTAATTCGGTGGGTTGGGACACGCACCAGAACAATTTCACCGCAGTCAAAAGTCTTTCGGGCGAGCTCGATGCCGGCTGGAGCACGCTGATGCGCGAGTTGGCCGATCGTGGTCTGTTGGCGTCAACCACGATTTTGTGGATGGGCGAGTTTGGCCGCACGCCGCAGATCAATGCCCAAGGGGGACGCGATCATTTTCCGAACGCCTGGAGCGCGGTGCTGGCCGGCGGCGCGATTCGCGGTGGCCAGGCTTACGGTCGCACGAGTGCCGATGGGATGGCCGTCGAGGACAACCCGGTTGGCTCCAGCGCCTTACTGGCCACGTTGTGTGCCGCCCTGGGAATCGACCCGGCCACGCAAAACACGAATTCCATGGGCCGGCCGATCAAAATCGCGGAAGGGCAACCGCTTCGCGAGTTGTTGGCATGAGATCGGTGCCGCGCATGCAACGAGTCGCGTCAGTCTGTTGTCGAGTCTGCGCGGCCACAATGGCGCTGACATGGATCGTTGGCTGTGGCGGCTGTGCGCGATCAGGCCCCCCGACCGTCGCGCCTGCGGTCGCCGAGACGGCCGAAGAGGCGGCGTCCTTGTCCCCGGAAAGTTCGGCGGCCGAGGTGCCCGCGTCCGAAGTCGCGGTAGATTCGGAGGCCGCGCCCGTGATCGTCGAGCCCGAGCGGTTCGTTATCTTTACCTCACGCGGCCCGTTGATCGTGCAGTTGCGAATCGATGTCGGCGGTCAAGGACCGCGCCAGACGGCCGAAGGCCTGCTCGACGAAGCCTGGCGAGCGGCTGGCGGTGACGCCAACACGGAGCCGCAGTGGACCGCTCTCGTCGCCAATCCCAAATTCACCGAGGGTCACTGGGGCAATGAGCCGATCAAGAACGACGGCGAAGGACGGCGGATGATCGAGCGATTCGATCAGAATCGCGACGGACGCGTGCAACGCGGTGAGTTGGCGGCGCTGGTGGCCCAGGACAACTACCTCGGCCGCGCTTTCTCGGTGCGCTCGATCGCCGACGAGTCTGAGGATACTCAGCAAGACCAGTCGCTCTTCGCTCTGTTGGACGACGACCAGGATGGTCAACTCTCCAAGGCTGAAATGACCGCCGCAGCGGACCGCCTGCGAAGTCGCGACGCGGACGATGATGACGTGGTCCGATTGCTGGATTTTCGCGCCCCGACTGTCCCGCCAGCCGCTCGCCGACGCAACCGCGACTATCGCCGCGATCAGGGCCTGGAATTGAGGAAGCTGGAGCTGGAATCGATCTACTACGTGCTGGGCGAATCGACGGGTCAGCGCAACGGCCTGGACGCGGCCAGTTTTTCGCTGACGCCTGGTTTGTTTGCCGAGCTCGACGCCAACCATGATGGCAACGTCGATCAGCGTGAACTGGCGGAGTTGCTCAAGGCGCGCGCCGATGTTGTGGTGAACGTGCACTTTGCCCCCGACACAGCCGAAAAGGCTCCGTCTGAGCCGCAACCGCCCACGCTCGAGTTGGAGCGACTGAGCGACGACCTGATCGCCGCCGGGGCCAGGTCCTATTCTTCGCCCAGCGGATTGCGAATCGAGTTGCCGGGGCTCCAATTGGCGCTTGTGGCCACGGATCTGGCACCGCCGCCGGCGAACGGCAGCCGCGCCTACAGCAACTGGCAGGTTCAAGTCCGCGCCGGTCGGGTCGAAGATGCCGTGTTCGGCTGGCTGGACGTGAACCACGACGAGCGTTTGAAGACGCGCGAACTGGCCGGGGCCGCCGCGCGGCTGGCCGAACTCGATCGCGACGGCCAGGGCCACATCGTGGCGTCAGACCTGCCCGAGCAACTTAGCTGCAACGTCGTTCGAGGCGCGGCGCCCACGGACGGCGCGGGCATGTCGGCTCAGGCCGCTGCCCCTCCATCGAGCCTGCCGGCCTGGCTCAAGGCGATGGACGCGAACGGCGATGGTGAAATCAGCCCGCGCGAGTTTTTAGGCACGCGCGAGCAGTTCACCACTCTGGACAAAAACGGCGACGGCTATCTCGACTCCAGCGAAGCGCAGCCAACGGCAGCCGCCGCGCCCTGACCGCCGTCGCTGCTTTGCCCGTGGTCATTGACCGTCGCTATTTGGCGGCGGCCTTCTTGGCTTTCCATTCGCCCGAGGCCTGATCGGCATAGTTGGCCTTGCCCTTCATCGTGTCCTTGTCGATCGTGCCGGTGTAGGTGGCCTTGGCGTCGTCCTGAATCTCGAACGAGAATTCAATCTCCTTGCCCTTCACCGTGCCCTTGATGTCCTTTTCGCCAAACTGCCCCTTGTATTTTCCGGTCAGCTTTTCGCCGTCTTGCTTGAGAACGAACGTGGGTGTTCCCTGGTTGCCGGCGATTTCGATTTCGGCTTCCCAAGTTCCGGTGACATCGATTTTTTCATCGGCAGCCCGGGCTGCCAGATTGGTCGCGCAGACATAAACGAGAACCAGCCCGAGAGCGAACGTTGCGAACCTGGCCATGCGTGATCTCCTTGGTCGTGAGCAGAGGGGGTCAATCATCCGACATCTGGCCCAGTATATTCACCTTCAGGTGCCAGCGTCAAAAAGGCAGCAAGCGGCACTCGCGAACTGGGCCTCCTGGTGAAGTGGCCAGCTTGCCAAGTGTGCTAATGCGGGCGATGATGACGGCCGAACGGACAAATAGCTGGCCAGATTGCTCAATCAGCGACGTGGACCGGGGCATGGACTATCCAGGCGAACAAGTGGCCGAGTCATTGGTGCGCGCGGGCATCACGCATGTCGTGTGGCTGCCCGACTCGGCGCTGGGGCCCTGGGAAACCGCCTTCGATCGATCGAGCTCGCTGGATTTGGTGCGGGTTTGTCGCGAAGGCGAGGCCTGGGCGATCGCGGCGGGCCTTTGTCTGGGTGGAAAATCGCCGCTGGTCATGATTCAGAACACGGGCTTGTTCGAATCGGGCGATGCGCTGCGCAATGTCTTGTTCGATCTGCGGCTGCCGCTGCTCGCGGTCATCGGTTATCGCAGTTATCTGGTTCCCGATTCGACCGACTCGGCGCGACGCTTTACCGAACCCATTCTCGCTGCTTGGGGGTTGGACTACATTCTGATCCAACATCCCGACGAGTTGCCGAAAATGACGGCCCACCTGCAAGCTTGCCGTCAGGCCAACAAGCCCGGCGTGGTCCTAGTCGCGGAAGGACGCATGTAAACATGAGCCGCGCTCCGTCTCGGATGCCCCTGGTGCCCGCACTGCAAGTGTTAATCGTGCTGCGCGAGGAGCGGATCGTGGTCACGACGATGGGCGCCGCCCGTGAATGGCCCAAGCTCGCGCAGCACGCGCTGGACTTTCACTATGTTCCCTCGGCGATGGGCGAGGCGCCGGCGCTGGGCTTGGGACTGGCGTTGTCGAAACCGCAGCGCGAAGTATTGATCGTCAACGGCGATGGCGGCATGCTGATGAACCTCGGCAGCCTGGTAACGATCGTGGCCAGCGGCTGTCGGAACATCACTTTGGTCGTGCTCGAGAACGGCATCTTCGAAGTCACCGGCGGCCAACAAACGGCGGCGGCCCGCGCGCAAGCGCGCGCCCAAGTCGATCTGGCCGGCATGGCCCGCGGTGCCGGGTTTGCCAACGTGCATGCATTCCAGCGGCTCGATGCGTGGCAGCGCGAAGCGGCGGCAATCTTGGAGCAGCCAGGCCCAAGGTTCATCACTTTGGCCGTCGAGCCGGTGGTCGATTGGCAACTCAATGCGCCGGGGCCGATGAGTGAGCGCCTGGCCCGTTTCAAGGCGGCCTTGGCGGCGGTCTAGATGGCGGCCTTGCGAAAATGCTTGGCACCGCGGGGCATCGGCATGCTGGCAAGCAACGATGGGGCGACGCTTTTTCCGCGTTCTTGCGAAACCAGGGCTCGCAAGTTATTGTGATTAGGCTGATTGCGGCTATTTTTCGGGCGCTCTTTCAGCGCCGAAATGGGGCGGCCGTTTTGGTTGCGTTCGCAGTTCATTCGCTCGCGCGGCCCCTGGTGGGTACACCGCGTTTAGGCTTGTCAAAGTGAGAGATTTTCGCATGGCCACTGCTCATTGTCGCCGCTTTGTCTGGGGATTGCCGATCGTTTGTGGATTCATCCTGGGCCTCGGCGTCACGGCGCTGGCCGACGACGCCGCGTCGAAGATCGACGCCCGCGAATTGGCCAAGAGCGCGACAATCTATCGCGACAACTACGGCATGCCCCACATCGACGGCCCGACCGACAAGGCGGTACTGTTCGCCTTTGGCTATTGCCAGGCCGAAGACTTCTTCTGGCAGATCGAAGACTCGTACGTCATGGGCCTGGGCCGCTATTGCGAGCTGTATGGTCGGCAGTTCCTGGCCAAGGACATGCGCAACCGGGCCTTCGAAGTGCCGCAACGGTCCAAGGCCGACTTCGACAAGCTCGATCCCGAGCCGCGCGCGGCCGGCACAGCCTTTGTCGAGGGCATCAACTACTACCTGGCCACGCACCCCGAGGTCAAACCGCGGCTGCTGGAGCGGATCGAGCCCTGGTATCTGCTGGCCTTCGCGCGGGCCGCGGCCTTGGAACTCGTCAGCAGCCATGCACACGTCTCGTTCGACAAGATTCCCAATACCTTTGAGGAAGGGAAGCTGCAAAGCGAGATCAAGGCCGCCACAGGCAGCAACGCCTGGGCAATCTCGGGCAGCAAGACCCGCTCGGGCAAGCCGATGCTGTTGATCAACCCGCACCAACCGTACTACGGTTTCGGCCAGTTCTACGAGGCGCATATCCGCAGCGGTGAAGGCTGGAATTTCACGGGCGCGTCGTTTTTCGGCACGCCGCTGCCGGTGCTGGGCCACAACGAATACTGTGGCTGGGGGTTCACGACCAACGAGCCGAGCGTTGGCAGTTCGTGGACTGAAACGTTCGATGACCCCGACGAACCGCTCAACTATCGCTATGACAAGGGCTATCGCAAGGCCGTCGAGTGGAAGGACACGATTCGCATCAAGCGCGGATCGGGCATGGAGAGCAACGAATATACGTTCCGCAAGACGCACCATGGGCCAATCGTGAAGAAGCTCGATGACAAACGCTATGTCTCGGCCATGGTCGCCAAGCTCTACGACGCCGTGCTGTCGCGGCAGAGCATCAAGATGCTGCGGGCCAAGAATCTGACGGAATTCAAGGCGGCGATGGGCATGCTCGAAATGCCGTTGTTCAACACGATCTATGCCGATGTCGACGGCAATATCTGGTACCTCTACAACGGCATCGTGCCCAAGCGCGATGCGTCGTTTGATTGGACCGGACCTGTCGACGGCAGCGATCCCCGTACGGAGTGGCAAGGGATCCATTCGATCGACGACCTGCCGCAAGTGCTGAATCCCACTTCTGGCTATATCCAGAATTGCAACTCGACTCCCTATTCGACGACCGATAACGCTGGACCGGCGATCGGCGACTATCCGGACTACATGGTCGAAGACCGTTATGACGACAAGCGACGCGCCAAGGTTTCCCGCATGTTGTTGCGCGAGGCGCGCGACGTGACGTTTGACCGCTGGCAGGAACTGTCGTTCGATACGACGATCTACTGGGCCGTGACCGAGTTGCCTCGCTATCGGGCTGAACTCGCCAAGCTCCGGCAGACGAATCCCGAACTGGCCGCGCAGGTCGAGCCCTATCTCGAGCATCTGCTGAATTGGGACTGCAAAGGCACGATCGAGTCGACGCAAGCCACGTTGTGCATCGCCTGGTACGAAGAGCTGTATGGCTTCGGCTATCCGGCCGAGACGCTCAAGCGGCAGTTCGTCAACAACGTGCCCGAGCAGTTCAAGGCCCTGGTGAGCGCGGCCCAAAAACTCGAAGGATTGTTTCTGGATTGGAAGGTTCCCTACGGCAAGGTGAATCGCTTCCAGCGGCATGCCGACGTCTCGGACTTCTTCAAGATTCCCTTTAGCGATTCGCAACCCAGCCTGCCGAGCGCCGGTTTGCCCGGTCCCCCGGGCGTAGTGTTCACGATGTACTTTACTCCGTCGATGAATATCCCGCCGCTCAAGCTGATCAAGAACCACTACGCGGTCGTCGGCACCAGTTACATGTCGATTGTTGAATTCGGCGACAAAGTAAAGAGCAAGTCGCTGCTGCCGTACGGCTCGAGCGGCAATCCCAAGAGCCCGCACTTCTTCGACCAGGCCGCGCTGATGTCGAAAAAGCAGATGAAGGACAACCCAATCCGCTGGGACGATGTGCAATCGATCGCCAAGCAGATCTATCACCCGGGCGAAGCACCGGTGACGACGCAAGCGGGCGCCCAGTGAGAGCGCCGCAAGGCACGTAACGAGATGCTGCTTGGTTCTCATCGCTTGATCGATTTGAGCGTTCCGCTTGCGCACCAGGCTCCCAGCGAGCCGATGCCGGCCGATATCCACTACGTGACCCACGACGCGGAAGGCCGTGCGCAGATGGAACGGGCCTTCGGCATCCGGCCCGAAGACCTGGTCTACTCCGAGGGACAGGGTTGGGCGATCGAGGAGATTCGGGCCATCACGCACACGGGCACGCACGTCGACGCACCCTACCATTATGGTGCGCAATCCTCAGGGCGTCCGGCACGCACGATCGATGAAGTGCCGCTCGAGTGGTGCTTCGCTCCCGGCGTGCTGCTCGACATGCGGCACAAGGCCGCGGGTGAGCTGATCACGATCGAGGACCTGGCCAGTGCCCTGGCCAGAATTGAGTATCGACTGCGACCGCGCGATATCGTGCTGCTGCAAACCGGCGCCGACAAGCGCATCGATTCGCCCGCTTACTTTGCGCAGCCCGGTTTGGGGCGCGAGGGAACGCTCTGGCTCGTCGAACAAGGGGTCAAGGTCATCGGGATCGACGCCTACACACTCGATCGACCGTTTACCAGCATGGTCGAAGATTATCAACGGACCGGCGACGGCCGATATATCTGGCCTGCCCATTTTGCCGGGATTACGCGCGAGTATTGCCAGATCGAAAAATTGGCAAATCTCGACCTCTTGCCGGAACCGCACGGATTTTATGTTTCGTGCCTGCCGGTCAAGATCGAGCGCGCGAGCGCCGGATGGTGCCGTGCGGTAGCTCTTGTTCCCGAGCCCTAAGCTCCTGCGCCACAAGGGACGAGTGGACATTGCACGATGGCACGCGCGCGTGCCAGGGGCGACGGATCGACGCACGTGCACAAGCGTGCTCCGCGGCATCGATCGTATCCCTCGAACGTAGACGAACGGAGCGCATTGCGCACCCGCGCGGCACAAGATGTGCAGACCCGAGGGACGCTTGGCGAGCCCCAGGGCAGAGTTTATCTTGACCCTTGTCGCCGATTCATCACCAGCGAAGTTGCTGGTGTGACCTTTTCACCCTTACGGAGGATCCATGATGAAAAGCAAACTTGGAACGGCTGTGCTGTTGTTGGCTGCCGCCGCCTTGTGTGCGATCGAGTCGGAAGCTCAAGCCGGTTGTCATCATCGCCGTCGATGCGGCGGTGGTGGATGTGCATCAGCTTGCTCGACCGGTTGCTCAACAGGCTGCAGCGCAGGCGGCGCCGCGCCGGCCGCTGCCCCAGCCGCCCCCGAGGCGCCTGCCCCTCCGGCTCCGGCCCCAGCTCCCCCGAAGCCGAGCGCGCAAGCCCCGGCTCCGGCCAAGGCGCCCCAGGCCGCCGCCGCGACCGTGGTGCCCTCGACCACGACGTACTATCACCCGACGCGGTGGGGGCGGATGCGATAGTTCGCATCACGATCTCAGCAATACCGCCTGTTTGATCAGAACAAACGGGCTCCCGGGGGCCGACGTGGGCATGACCGCGTCGGCCCCCGTCGCTTTGCGCGCGGTTCCGCGATTGACAAGACGAATCTCCAGGCAAAATAATCGATGTTGGCGGGTCGCGGTCTCGTTCTCGTGCGGCAGGATGTCGCAAGAACAGCTCCGTGGGCCGTGCCCTTTGCCCCTCTCTCTGGCCGCGACGACGCGATAGGAGCTGTTCATGGTGCGATTTTGCGGACGATTCTTGGCCCTGCTCCTGGCAGTATTCACACTTTGGCTGTCGAGCGACAACGCGGCCTATGGGCAAAAGGCCCCATCGCAAGGACAAAAGCCGGCAGCGCCAGCTCAGAAGTCCCTGCCGCAAGGACAAAAGCCGGCAGCTCAAACACAAAAGTCCGACAAGACCGCCAAGCCCGAGACCGCCGCGCAGGATGAGGCCGGAGTGCGCCAGGCCAGCAAGGAATACCTCGCAGCCATCCTGAAGAACGATCGCAAGGCCATGGCCGACTTTTGGTTGCCCAAGGGCACTTACGTCGATGACGAGGGACAGTCGTTCAACGCCCGGGAAATGATCGAAACGGCGGCGGAGCGCCAGGATCCCCCGCGGCCCGAGGTGAAAGTAACGTCCACGACGGTCCGTTTCCTCACACCCGACGCGGCTGTCGAGGACGGCACCAGCGAATCGACTCCACCGGGGAGCAAAACCGCCATCAAGGGCCAGTTTTCGGCCCTCTGGGTGCGCCAGAATGGCAAATGGAAGCTCGACAGCTTGCGTGAGACGCGTGCCGCCAGCGCCGTGTCTCCCGCCGACCAGCTCGCCGAGCTCGACCCGTTTGCCGGCCAATGGTCGGGCCAAAACGGGGAGATTGCGGTGCAGGTGACAGCCCAATGGAATGCGAGCAAAACCTATCTGCGCCGCGACATGGCCATGACTTCCAAGGGTAAAGCCATTTTCGGCGCCACGCAGCAGGTAGGTTGGGATCCGCTGCGCAAGCAGATTCGCTCTTGGGCTTTCGATAATGACGGCGGCTACGGCGAAGGCCTGTGGTCGTTGGAAGGAACCCTGTGGATGGTGATGGCTCGCGGGGTCCATGCCGACGGCAAGACCTCGAAAGCCACGCACATCTTTCGCTTCGTCGACCGCGACAAGTTGGTTTGGCGTTCCATCGACGCCAGCGTCGCCGGCCGGCCCTCGAAAGATTTCGAGATGACCCTCACTCGCGGCGAGAAGGCCGCGGCGCACGAAACTCCGGAGACTTCGCCAGCGACACCAACCGCGAAACCCGACACTCAGGCCGAGGCCAAGAAGCGCGCCGCGATCCTTTCGAGCGAAGCCTGGAAGCGGGTGGACAATGAGTACAAACAGTGGGCCGCCCAACAAGTGATTTACACGCCGCAGCAGATGGAAGCGAACACGGCCCAGTTGAAATCGGAGCTGCAAAAGCTGCCCATTGATGAACTGCAAACATTCATTCAGGAATTGGACGGTAAGTTGAAAATGCTAAGCAGCAAGGATGCCATTGAGGCTCGAGCGTGGCTCGGGCAGTACCTGTCGATCTTCACCGACGGCTATCGCAAGAAGTTCATCGGCGAGATTCCGAATTTCGCCGACATGAGCAGTTCGCAGATGCGCGACGAATACATGCGGCTGCGCGCCAAGATCATGGCGCGGCAGCGCGAACAAGCTTCGTTCGACGCCGGGCGCACGCAATTGGTCAATCAGGCGATAGCAAACGATGCCGCCGCGCAGGCGGCCGCCAACCAGGCAGCCATGGCGAGAAGTAGGGGCGCGACGGACAGTGTTGGCGCGTATCAAAGCCAATATAGTCCCCGGCCCGATCAGCATGCCCTACCTCCACAAATGTCGATGAGTGTGGGAGCGTTCGGCGGCATCAACTATATGCTGCCCGGCAGCAGTTATTAGCGCGGTCGCCCCGCCGACACCCGCAGCTTGAAGCCGAGCGCGATCGATGGTTGATTGACAGGGCGGCGACAACTAAAATGCCGCCGGAAGCAACTTCCCCCCGCGCTGCGGTCCAGCCGCAGTCCCGCCCATGCCGCGAGTCCTGCCGCTGATCGTGCTGCTAGCCATGCCGGCCACTTTGTGGGCCGGGCAGCCGAGCGGCGATGCCGAGCATTTCGAGACACGCGTGCGGGCAATCCTCAAGGCGCAGTGTTGGCAATGCCACGGCGAGGAAGCCGAATTGCAAGGATCGCTTGACGCTCGGCTCGCGCGGTTTCTGCTGAAGGGGGGCGACTCGGGTGCGGCGGTCGTGCCGGGCAATCATGCCGAGAGCCTGCTTTATCAGCGGGTGACGTCGGGCGAAATGCCACCGGGCAAGAAGAAGCTTACGCCGCGCGACGTCGAAACGATCGCCCAATGGATCGACGCCGGCGCCAAGTCCAGCCGTCACGAGCCGGAATCGTTGCCGGCCGGTGACACGTTCACGCCCGAGGAACGTGAGCACTGGTCGTTTCAGCCGATTCGGCGGCCCCATTTGCCCGAGGTCCAGCACCCCGAGTTGGTTGCCTCGCCAATCGATTCCTTTCTGCTGGCTCGCCTGGAGTCGCGGGGTGTGAGCTTTGGCCCGCCGGCCGAGCGCGCGGTATTGATTCGCCGCCTGACGTACGACTTGACCGGTTTGCCGCCCTCTCCCGAGGCGGTCACCGAGTTCGTGGCCGACGATTCGCCCAATGCCTACGAGCGGCTGGTCGATCGCCTGCTCGACTCGCCGGCCTATGGCGAACGTTGGGGACGCCATTGGCTGGACGTGGCGGGCTACGCCGACACCGACGGCTACACCGAGCGCGACGCCGAGCGCAAGTGGGCCTATAAGTATCGCGACTACGTGATTCGCGCATTGAACCAGGATAAGCCCTGGAATGAGTTTCTCGTCGAGCAACTCGCCGGCGACGAGCTGCTGACGCCACCGTATGCGAACCTTTCGCCCGAACAGGCTGACAAGTTGATCGCCACCGGCCTGTTGCGCATGGGCCCCGACGGCACGGCGGACGGGGGTGTCGATCAGAATGTGGCGCGTAACGACGTGATTGCCGACACGATCAAAATTGTTTCGACCTCGCTGCTGGGAATCACCGTGGGTTGCGCGCAGTGTCATGCGCATCGCTACGACCCGATATCGCAGACGGACTACTATCGCATCCGCGCGCTGTTCGAGCCGGCCTACGATTGGAAGAACTGGCGCCCACCGCCGGCGCGGCTGATCTCGCTCTGGTCGAACGAAACGCGCGAGCAGGCCGCGGCGGTCGAAGCGGAATTGAAAGAGGTCACCGCGCGTCGCGACGCTGAACTCGATCAGTTGGTCAGCGAAACATTCGAACGCGAGCTGGCCAAGCTGCCCGCCGAGGCGCAGGGCCCGGCGCGCACCGCCCGCGCAACGGCCACGGCCGAGCGCAGCGAAGAGCAGAAGCAGCTGATCAAGGAGAACCCGTTTCTCAACGTCGATCGCGGGTCGGTATATCTCTACCTGCCCGATCGGTTGACCGGCTTTCAGAAAAAGTGGGGCGACCTGATCGAGGCCTGCGGAAAAAAAAGACCAGCCGACGATATGGTGCAATGCCTGACGGAGGTGTCGGGGCAAATCCCCGCCACCAAGCTGTTTGCCCGCGGCGATTTCAACCAGCCACGCCAAGACGTGGCCCCGGGCGAGCTGGCGATTCTCAACGCCGGCTTGTTGACCATTCCGCTTGGCGATCCGGCGCGTTCCAGCAGTGGCCGCCGATTGGCTTACGCCCAGCATCTGACCGATGGCCAGCACCCGTTGGTCGCTCGCGTGCTGGTGAATCGTTTCTGGCGGCACAATTTCGGCCGGGGGCTCGTGGCAACGTTGGGCGACTTCGGCCTGCTGGGCGAACGGCCCTCGCATCCGGAATTGCTCGATTGGCTGGCGGACGACTTCATGCGGGGCGGCTGGAGACTCAAGCGCGTGCAGCGTTTGATGGTCACGTCGGCGGCCTATCGCCAGTCCTCGAACCATCGCGAGGACCTTGATGCGATCGATCCGGAAAATCGCCTCTTGGGCCGCATGAGCGTGCGGCGTCTCGAGGCCGAGACGATTCGCGACTCGCTGTTGGCCGCCAGTGGGCGTCTTGAGAATAAGATGTTCGGACCGCCAATTCCCGTGACGCCCGACGACGTCGGACAGATCATCGTGGGCGTCGACACGCGCGACTCAGCCGGACGGCCCACGGGCAAGGTCGTGCCATTGGGCGAAGACGAGTTCCGTCGCAGTATCTATGTTCAAGTCAGCCGCACCAAGCCGTTGGGAATGCTGGAACCGTTCGATGCGCCCACGATGACTCCAAATTGCGAGCAACGCGCGTCGTCGACCGTCGCGCCGCAATCGCTGCTGATGATGAACAGCGCATTCGCCGTCCAGCAATCCGAAACGATGGCCGCGCGCATCGCGCGCGAAGTCGGCTCCGACCCTGCGGCACAGTTCCGCCGGGCCTGGCTGTTGGCCTTTGCGCGGGTGCCCGCTGAAGCCGAGCTTTCCGCCGGGGTAACCTTTCTGACCGAACAAGCGCTGGCGGCCGCGGCAGCCACGCCGACCGATCCGAAAGCGCCGAAACCCGATCCGGCCCAGGTGGCTCTCGCGCGGTTGTGCCACGCGCTGGTTAGCTCGAACGGCTTTCTTTACATCGACTAGGAGTGACCATGCCGCATCATTCGCGCCGTCACTATTCACGTCGTCACTTTCTGAGCCAGCAGGCTTTTGGGCTGGGCGGTCTGGCTCTCTCGTGGCTGTTGCGCGAGGACGCCGCGCGGGCCACGCCGCCCAAGCCGCTGCTCGAGCGGCTCACGTATGACCTCAAGCCGCGCATAGCAACGCGCGAGCCACAGGCCCGCGCCATGATCTCGATGTTCATGCAGGGCGGTCCCAGCCACGTCGATCTGTGCGACCCCAAGCCGGAGCTCACCAAGCGGCATCTGCAAACCTACACCGGGGACATCAAGTACGACAACGCGGCCGAAGCCAGCGCGAAGCTGTTTGGCACGCCCTGGAAGTTCGCCAAGTACGGCCAATGCGGCATGGATTTGAGCGAACTGCTGCCGCATCTGGGCCAAATCGCCGACGACATCTGCCTGATCCGCTCGATGCACACCGGCGTGAACAACCACGGCCAGTCGATCAGCGCACTCAACACCGGAGCCATCGGTTCGGGCCGACCGGCCTTGGGTTCATGGTTCACCTACGCCTTGGGCTCCGAAAGCCAAAACTTGCCGGCGTTCGTCGTGCTGAGCGATCCCGGAGGTCTGCCGGTATTGGGTGTCGAGAATTGGCAAAACGGCTGGCTTCCGTCGCTCTATCAAGGAACCGTGGTGCGTCCGCGCGAACCGAGAATTCTCAACCTCGACCCACCCGAGCAATTGCGCGGCCCGGCGCAGCAGCAATACCTGTCGTATCTCGAACGGCTCAACCACGAACATCTCGAGGCGCACCCCCGCGAACACGATCTCGCGGCGCGCATCCAGAGCTATCAACTGGCCGCGCGCATGCAAGTGGCCGCCAAGGAAGCGCTCGACATCTCGGGCGAGACCGCCGCGACGCATAAGATGTATGGTATCGACGAGCCCCAGACGCGCGACTATGGCACGCGCTGCCTGATCGCCCGACGGCTCGTCGAGCGTGGTGTGCGGTTCGTGCAGATTTTCACCGGCAATCAAACCTGGGATCATCACGGCAACATCCAGAAGGCACTGCCCGACGTCTGCCAGAAGACCGATAAGCCGGCTGCCGCCTTGGTGCAAGACTTGAAGCAAATCGGACTGCTCGACACGACGCTGGTACACTGGGGCGGCGAGATGGGCCGCTTGCCGGTGATTCAAAACGAAAAGAGCATCGGCCGCGACCACAATACCTATGGCTTCAGTTCCTGGCTGGCCGGCGGCGGCGTCAAAGCTGGTTGCATCCACGGCGAGACCGACGAGCTGGGTCACAAAGCAGTCAAGGACGTGGTGACGCATCACGACTATCACACGACGCTGTTGCACTTGTTCGGCCTCGACCTGGAGCGCGTATCGTTCACTCGGCCCACGGGCGTGGGAAGTCTCCTCGACGGACAGACTGGCAACGTCGTTTGGAACATTCTGCGGCGAGGACCTCGCGAAGAAAAAGCATGACCAACCGTCGACTCGCTGCTGCGCTGCGATGTCTGCTCGTGCTGAGCGCGGTTTGCACAGCGCTCGCCGCCGCGCCGGCCAGGACCGACGAGTCCGGCACGCGCCCGGCCCATTTGCAAGCGGCGGCCGACCTGGTCGAGCACGTTCAGCCGGCCGACTCCAGCTACCAACACAAGCATGGCGTCGTCCATTGGCAAGGCTCGGGCGATGCGACGCGTTACGAATGCCACACCGATTGCAGCGGGCTGCTCAACCATCTCCTGGAGCATTGCTACGCGATCCACGGCAAGGAATTGAAGGGCTGGCTGGGCAAGCAGCGCCCGACGGCCGAAACCTATCACGAGGCGATCGTGGCCAATAACGGTTTCGGCCACATCGTGCAACTGGCCAACGTGCGACCGGGCGACATCATCGCGGTCAAATATCCTCCCGGCTCGGGCAACACGGGTCACATCCTGATCGTGACCCACGTGCCCACGCGCCGCGCACCATCCGCCCCGGTCGTCGCGGGCACCGAACAATGGGATGTCAGGATCATCGACTCGACGGCCTCGGGCCACGGCCAAGGCGACACTCGACTACGGCCCGACGGCACATTCCGCGACGGCATCGGCGCCGGCGTGATGCGAATCTATACCGACCCGCAAGGCACCGTCATGGGCCACACCTGGAGCCGCGCGCGGGGCTCCAGCTATCGGACTCAGCGCGAGCGCCATCTGGTAATCGGGCGTCTGGCGTCGGACAAAATGGCGCATCACGAACCGACCAACTGATGTCGGTTACCGCCGAGCGCGCTTATTTCGAAGCTTTGGCGCCGGTCACTTCGGCCACGCGCCGCTTGAGCGAGCCCAACAGGATGGGAGCCAGCTCGGGACCACAACTATTTCCTTCGCCGTACTGCGCATCTTTGTGGCCATAGGCGAACGGCGCTTTTTCATCCCATTGACGCTTGGGGATGATGTAGCCCAACTCATCGTTCGCCAAACCGAACAAGAGCATCTTCTTGCCCGGCAGAATGTCGACCACGGCCGGCTCGATCGGGGCATCGGGATAGTCGGCGCCGGGATCGGCCGGATCCTGGCACCGGCCATAGACCAATTCGGGATACAATTCGCCGGGAATCGCCGCGATGTTCAATTCGCCCAGTTGCACGTACCCCACTTCGGTCACGCCCGAGGGAACTTCTTTCGGATTGTCGCGTGCCACCACTTCGCCGAGGTTTTCCGGATCGCCAGTCCACTTGCGGCCCTCGCGCTTCAGAACGCCGGCCGCGCGCGCGATCCGATACAGGCGGTTGGCCAGCGGCACGCCGATGGGTTTCGCCGCAAAGCGGATCGGAGTCAACTTGATCGGCTCGGCAGCATCGATGGCTTTGACGGCCAGCCGGGCCACGTCTTTGCCATACAACTCAGAGAATTCAAACGAGCCGTCGGGCATCGACGACCCGTCCGGCAGCTTGTACAAATCGCGAGGCGGCGCCATCAGCCCGCCCACCGCGGCCGAGAAATAAACCACGGGGCAATTGTATTTGGCCTCCAGGTCGCGAATCGCGTAGTAGGGAAAATCGGCCGTGACTGCCTGGTTGCGGCTCGCCAGTGCCTCGGGATGGCAACTCCAGTTGACCAGCAGGCAACGGGGTTTGCCGGTTCCCGCGGCATTGAATCGCACGACTCGCAGGATGTCGTCCTTGACGATCGGCTCGCGGCTGTCGCGCAACAGTTGACCATTGGCGGCCGTGCCGTAGGCGGCTGTGACGTCAGCACGAGCTTTGTCGGCGTTCTCGATCGCGATGACGGTTTGCTTGACGAGATGTTCGATATACTTCGGGTTCACGCCGGTCTGAAATGGCGAAGGCCCCCAGATGCCAACCGTATCGGGGCCTTCGTGATTGTGCGTGCTGGCCACAAGCACATAGTCATAACCCGTCAGCCGCTTGCGAATCTCCTGCACGGTCGGATACTGCAAGCCGACCACGTCCACCGAGACCAACGCCACGCGCTTTTGGCCGTCGGAGACAACCAACGCCCGCGCGTAGAGAGGGTCGTGGACACTGGTCGCCGGACGGTTCTGACCATAGCCGGCGATCCACACGGGTGCCTCACCGCCGACTTCGGGCGTGACGTCGGCCAGGCCAAAGCCGACCGTCAACGTTTCGGCGGCTTGAATCGCCGGCCGGGCAAAGGACAGCTGCAGGATGAACAATGGGATGGCGATGATGACCGCACGAACCATGAAAGAAGCGCCTTCTTGGGATTGAGCTGGGAAACCTTGAACAAGAGGGCCGGCTTGGGCAAGGATAAAAAACGCATCCATCGCCGGCCCCGCAAGTATGCCGTGAGCTTGTTGGGGGGAATAGCCCTCGATCGCGTAGCTGGCTGGGCGACGACCGGGGTTGTCGTAGCGCGAAGCGCCGGGGTGCTGCCTTACAATTTCGTAAGAAACCCTTGTGGGCATCGCATTTGCATTCTTCGGTCCCCCCTTGCTGCGCGCCTTGAATTCCTTTAATTTTGCTCTCTCGATGCTTCAGGAGGAAGCAATTTTCGCTTCGTCCCGCAGCACCGGCTTGCCAAAACTGGACCCCACTGCCAAGCTTGAGTTTATGGCCGAAACGATCTGCTCGCGCCCGCCGCAAAAACGCCCGGCGGGTTCCTCGCCTGGGCGGTCCTGCGAGCTCGTTCTACTGCGTGCCTTTTTCTGAACCGTTCGAGGCACGCCAGTATGGCCGCTCGTCCCCGTTGCCAGTCGTCACTCGCTGACCTGGCAGATTGCCCTCAACGTCCCCGTGACCCGGTTGCGCAATCGACAACATGAACACGGCACCCCATCATCCTGGCGACGGCCGTCTGGCTGGCGCAAAGTGACTTGCACGAAAGACAGTTCGGGGTCTCCGAGATGACCACCAGTCAGCGCGAAGTAAGTGCATCCGATCGCGTCGAGGGGGACTCGGCCAATGATCAGGCTATACGCCCGCAACTCGACCATTTGCGCACCGCTGTCGAGACGGCGGCCGCTTTGTTGCCGATCTCGGGCCCGATCACGGCGTTTGCCTTTCTCAACACGCTGATGGCGCTCGAAGACCTGCCGTTTGACGAAGGCATGGCCCTGGGCGCGAAGATTTACGGCTGCCAGCCGTGGCTTTCGGAAGAGCGGTATCGAGAGAAAATGGCACGCGGCCGCATTCGGATTGAGGATCTCGGCGATTGTCTGCGCGAAGACCTGAAGGAATCGGGCGATATTCCCGTGGCCCCGTTCTGCAATCGCTACGATTTGCGGCTGGCCATGATGACGCATCCCTTGCACCACGGTCCGGTCGAAGATCTGCGCTGGTACATCGCCGAAATGGGAGGCGTGGCCTGGTTTCAGGACGAATCGTCGCCTGGCACGCGTGCCAACCAGCTCGATCAAACGCGGCGTTGGATCATGAGCGATCTGCGCGGGCGCAGCGGCGACGGCCCCGAGTCGCCTGAGTTGGTCAAGGAAATCCTCGACGACGTCGTGTCGCGTTTCGGCGCCGAGGGCTTGGAGTTCGGCAACAAGACGTCCGAAGAGTGGGACGCCTTCTGCGTCCGCGTCCTGTGGCGGATTTGCTATCGAGGCGTTCGCGGCGTCGACCCGGTCAAGGTGCCGAGCGAGCGTCCGCTGCGGCTACGCGACCTGCTGCTCGAAGCCATGGGGCAGGACAGCGATTTGCTCGTCCACGAAATGCTGATCCGTTTTTGCGCGGCCTTTACGGATCAGGGATTTGCCAGTTGGGCCCTGCCGTTCCGCAAACAGGGATTCTACAAGTCATTCCTCCGGCTCTATCAGCGAGGGGGCGGACCGCCGCACTATTGGACGGCGGGGCTGGCGGCCGAATTGACGCGGCTGACCAAGTGGCGCATCGAGCCGCTCGAATCCATTCGCGAATCGCTGGCCATGCTCGGCTACGCGGAGGATGAGTGGAACGAGCTGATCCAGGCAACGCTCATGGCTCTGCGCGGCTGGGCAGGCATGCTCTGGCAGATGGAAGTGCGGCCCGACCGCGTGCCCACTCCCGTTCCGCCCGGCACCTTGATCGAGTTTGTCGCCGTGCGGCTGGTGCTCGAACGGATCGCGATCGAACACTTGGCGCGCAAGATGCCGCAGTATGACGGCAAGCTCAATCATTTGCGCACCGCGCTACTTGCCAAGATCGACGCGCCGTCGCCAGCCAACGCGGAGCAACGCGCGTTTGCGGTCTTCCAACTGGCGCAAGCGCTGGCCTGGTCGCCGCCCCGCCTGGCGCGGCTTTCGGCTGCCGAATGGAACACGCTGGTATCGGAAATCGAGTCGTTCTCCGAGCTCGACCGGCGGCGGATCATGCACCGCGCCTTCGAGCGCCGCTTTCAGGTCCGCGCGCTCGACGCGATGGTCGAATTTGGGCAACGCAAGACGGCCAAGCTCGAGAAACCCAGCTTTCAGGCGGTCTTTTGCATCGACGCGCGCGAGGAGTCGTTCCGCCGGCACATCGAGGAGGTTTCACCGCGGGTCGAAACGTTCGGGGCAGCGGGTTTTTTCGGCGTGCCGATGTATTATCGCGGCGTCTCCGACGCCAACTTCGCCGCGCTTTGCCCAATCGTGATGAAGCCCTCGCATTGGGTGATCGAGGACGTGGTCTACACGCTCGATGAGGAGAATCGGCGGCGCAAAAAAGCCCGCTGGGCCTTGGGCACCGCGTGGCATCAACTCCATCTACGCAGCCGCAGCATCGCCGGCGGTGCCGTGCTGACGGCGACCCTGGGCGTGCTGGCTTCCATTCCGCTGGTGGCACGCGTGCTCTTCCCGGGGCACACGGCCCGTTTCCGACGTCTTGCGACGCGCATTCTGGCGGCACCTTCGATGACGCGTTTGCGATTGCGCCGCAGCGGCCCGAAGCCCGGCCCGGAAAACGGCAACATTGGCTTTACGATCGAGGAAATGGCCAACCTCTCGGAGCGCACGCTGCGCGACATCGGCCTGACCAGCGATTTCGCCAGGCTCGTGTTGATCCTAGGACACGGCTCGACCTCGTTGAACAATCCGCACAAATCGGTCTACGACTGCGGGGCCTGCACCGGCAGCCCCGGCGGCCCCAACGCGCGGGCGCTGGCTTCGATGCTCAACGACCCGCAGGTGCGCACCATCCTGGCCGGCCATGGAGTGCAAATTCCCAACGACACATTGTTCATTGGCGGCTTGCACAATACAAGTGAAGACACGGTGACGTTCTACGACCTCGAGATGCTACTCGATTCGCACATCAGCGATTTCGAGGAAGCCCGCAGGGTGCTGCACGAAGCCTGCGACCGCAACTCCCACGAACGATGCCGGCGGTTCGATTCCGCGTCGCTCGACCTGTCGTTTGCCGCTGCCCACCAGCACGCCGAGCAGCGCACGCAAGACCTGGCGCAAGCCCGACCCGAATTCGGCAACGCGTCGAACGCCATGTGCGTTGTCGGTCGGCGGCAGCGGACGCGTGGGCTGTATCTCGACCGTCGCTCGTTCCTGATGTCGTACGATTCGACACAGGACGACGCCACGCACTCGACTCTCGAACGGATCCTCAGCGCCGTGGTGCCGGTTTGCGAGGGGATCAATATGCAGTATCTGCTGTCCTACATGGATTCGACCGGTTGGGGCTGCGGCACCAAGCTGCCACACAACGTGACCTCGCTGCTGGGCATCATGGACGGCGCGCTGAGCGACCTGCGGCCTGGATTGCCCTGGCAGGGAGTGGAAATTCACGAACCAATCCGGCTGCTGTTCGTGATCGAGTCGACTCCCGACGCCATGCTTCAGATCATGGCCCGCAACAAGGTGATCGGGAGAATCCTGCTCAACGGCTGGGCGCACCTGGCCGTGTTCAGTCCTACGTCGGGCGATGTGCTGGTTTTTCGCGACGGAAAGTTTCAACCCTATACGCCGAGCGATGCGAAGTTGGCTCATGCGGCGACTTCTACGCATTGGTATCGTGGCTGGCGCGACCATCTGGATTTTGCGGTGATCGAAGGCGGCTGTGCGATTGCCGCGGAGCCCGAGGCAAAGGCGGAGCATGTTTGACTACCAACTTCTGATTCAAATCTGCGGCCTGACGGTCTTTGGCGCGCCGTTCCTGCTACTGTGCGTGCTCGGTGTGCGGACGCTGGTCGGCCGGCCCCTCTCGGAGCGCACGATCAGCCGCTCGGTACACGTGGCCGTGGTCACCGGGCTGTTCGCTTCGCTGGCCATCCTGGGCATCATGCTTTGGACGGGAACCCGGCACGTGCCGGTCGACCTGGTCACTTGGGTCTCGATTCCACATTATCATTTCGCCGTCAAGCTGATGTTCGACCGGCTATCGGTGCCGTTCGTCATCCTGACGTTCGTGCTCTGCGGCACGATCAGCGCCTTTGCCAGCCGCTATCTGCACCGCGAACGCGGCTTCAATCGGTTTCACGTGCTCTATTCGTTTTTCGTGCTGGGCATGGTCACCGCCTCGCTGGCGGGCACGATCGAAACGTTGTTTGCCGGCTGGGAGTTGGTCGGGCTGTCGTCGGCCCTGCTCGTGGCGTTTCACCTGGAGCGCGCGGCGCCGGTGCGCAACGGGCTGCGAGTCTGGACCGTGTATCGCATTTCCGACGCGGCCCTGTTAATCGCGGCGGTCGTCATGCATCACCTGGCCAGCGAGGGCGATTTCGACAAGCTGCTGATGAACGGCGATTGGCCCGAGGGGCAGGCCTTGCTGTCCGAGAGCCAGGCCCTGGCCGTGGGGTTGCTGCTGTTGATCGCGGCCGCCGGCAAGTCGGCCTTGGTCCCTTTTTCGGGATGGCTTCCCCGCGCCATGGAAGGGCCGACGCCCTCGAGCGCCGTGTTCTATGGCGCCCTGTCGGTTCACTTGGGCGCCTTTCTGCTGTTGCGCGTGAGCCCGCTGCTCGATCTTTCGTTTACGCTGCAAGCGATCATTGTCGCCTTGGGGCTGGTGACAGCCGTGTATGCGGCCCTGGTGGCGCGCGTGCAAACGGATATCAAGACCGCACTTTCCTTTGCGTCGCTCACCCAGGTGGGCATCATCGTCGCGGAAATTGGGGTCGGCTTTCGCTACGTCGCGCTGGTACACATCCTGGGTCACGCCTGCCTGCGAACGCTGCAATTCGTCCGCGCTCCGTCGCTGTTGCTCGACTATTACGTGATCGAAAACGCGATCGGCAATCTTCCGACGCAGCCGTCGGCCGCCTGGGAGCGCATGGTCCCGCGAAGAACAACCCTCTGGCTCTATCAACTGGCCCTGGAGCGCGGCTATCTGGACGCCTGGCTCGACAACGGCCTGGCCGCGCCGTTCCTCGGTGTGATCCGGCGTTGCGACGCGCTCGAGCGCCGCTGGGTCCAACTGTTCACGCCGCGGCGCACCGAGAACGAAGAAGTGGTCGAGAGCGCCCTGATGCCGGTGGATAGCCTATGATCAGCGATCTGCACTTTTCATGGCTCGAAGGCGCGATCTTGTGCCCGCTGGTCGGCGCGGCCTTTGTGGCCACCCTGCGCGATTCGCACCTGGCCCGAAAATGGTGCCTGCTCTTCTCTGGCCTGACGCTGCTCTGCACCGTCGGCGCGGGTCTCGACTTCCAGATTTCGCAAGCCGCCGAGGCTGACGATCCCTGGCATCTCGTGTCACGCATCTTCGGACGTGAACTGCTGCTGATCGACCAGGTTAGCGCGCCGCTGCTGCCGCTCGTGGCATTGCTGTACTTTTTGACACAGATCGCCACGGTGCGCACCAAGGTCGAACGGTTTCCGTTCGCGTCCAGCCTTCTGTCCGAGGCCGTTTTGCTGGCAACCTACAGCTGCAAGATTCCTTGGGGCATCGTGGCATTGATGGCCCTGGGAACCATTTTGCCAGGGCTCGAGATGCGGTCGCGGCGTCGTCCGTCGCAAATCTATTGGACCTATATGGCTCTGTTCGTCGGCTTGCTGTGCGCGGGGCTCTACTATCTGGAGCGCGCCGAACCCAACTCGACCGAGGCCAACTGGGCGGCCCTGGTCCTGGGTGTCGCGTTGCTCATCCGCAGCGGCATCGCGCCGTTTCACAGTTGGTTGCCCGATCTGTTCGACCGCGCCACTTTTGGCACGGCCTTGCTGTTCGTCACGCCCATGGTCGGGGCCTATGGCATCGTGCGCTTGCTGGTGCCGATCGCGCCCGATTGGCTGCTGCACACCTTGGCCGTGTTCGCCATCGTTTCGGCGCTCTACGGAGCGTCGCTGGCACTGATCCAGCGCGAAGCTCGGCGGTTCTTCAGCTATCTGTTCTTGAGCACCGCGGCGTTGGTGGTCACGGGACTGTCGAACATGTCGCACCATGGCCTGACGGGCGGCCTGTGCGTCTGGCTATCGCTGGCCATCTCGCTCGGCGGGCTCGGGCTGACCCTGCGAGCGTTGGAGTCTCGCCGCGGCCGTCTGTCGATGGAGAAATTCCAGGGTCTCTACAATCACACGCCCAACCTGGCGATGTGCTATGGGCTGACGGCCTTGGCTGCCGTGGGCTTTCCCGGCACGTTCGGCTTCGTGGGTAGCGAGCTGCTGGTTGACGCGACAGTCGAATCACACCCTTATGTCGGCATCATCGTCGTGCTGGCCACGACGATCAACGGCATCGCGGTCGTGCAGACTTTCTTCCGACTGTTTGGCGGGGCGCCTTACTTGACGTCCGTGTCCTTTCAAATCCGCACGCGCGAACGCTACGCCGTGCTGCTGCTGGCGGCCGTGGTGTTCATCGGCGGCTTGCTCCCCCAGCCGATCGTCGCTTCGCGCAGCCGGGCCGCCGAGGAAATTCTGCGACAGCGACTGCCCGCGGACCAGCCTGAGCAAGCCCACGACGCGGTCGCCATCGGCAAGTGACTCGCGATTCGCGCCTCACGAGGGCGCGATGAAGACTTGCTTGTGCGGGAACTTCTCAAAGAGCGCTTCCGGCTTGCTGAAATTCGTGGCCAGCACGCTTTTCGGATTGGCGGCAATCCACGTCGACAGATCGATGCCCTCGTAGTGCCCGGTGTTGAATCCCAACAACACGCGACAGGGCTTCTTGCCGATGTTCTCGATCGAATGGCCATAGCCCTGCGGAATATAGCCGACGTCGCCCTTGTTCAACGTTTCGATCCGATAGCGGCCGTGAGAGCCGAACATCGAGACGTTGACTTGCCCTTCGATCACATACTGCCATTCGTCGGCCGTGGGATGCCAGTGCAGCTCGCGCAGCGCGCCTGGGTCGAGGTCCAGGATAACGCCCGTAATGGTGGTCGAAATGGGAAATAGATTGGCTCCCACGCGCCACTCGCGCCCGGACTTATAAACCGCGTGCGGATGTTGCGCCAACAGGCGGAACTTGTGCGTCAGGGGCGGCGCGTGCTGCGGTCCCTGGAGTGGCGGCGGCGGCTTGTCGGGCGGCACCGCACCGCGGCCGAAATAGACTTCTTCCTTCGGAAAATTGTCGAATGTCGACTCGGCCACGCCGAAGTTCTTGGCCAGCACGGCCTTGGGCGTGTGCCCAATCCAATCGCTGATGCTGAACGTGCCGAACTCCGAGAAGTAACCGTTGTCGAAGATCAGGATGAAGTGCGTGGGCTTGTTGCCCAGGCATTCGAGCACGTGGCCATGACCGCGGGGAAAGTACCACACGTCACCCGGCTCGAAGTCGTTGATCTCCGATCCGCCCGTGGGGCTGATCACGGTGGTGCGAACGCGCCCCTCGATCACGAAGGCCCATTCGGCGGCCGTGGCATGCCAGTGCAGTTCGCGCATCACACCCGGCTCGAGCACCATCGAGACGCCGGCAATGCCTTTCGAGATCGGCAACTGCTCGACGGTCGCTTCCTTGCCATAGCTCTTGCCGTCGACCTTGCCGGTTGATTTCTCCAATTCGAACTTGAAGGTCGGCAACTCGGGCCCCGCGAGCAACGGATCGGGCACGTTGTTCTTGAAGGCAAAGTCGGTGCTTTCGTCGGTGCCCACGCCCAGCAGATTGCTTACGGCTGCCGCTTCGATGAACCTGCGCCGCGTCGGCTCATTCATGATCGATCCTCCCCTAAGTCGCAGTGCACTCCTTCCATTCCTCGTGACGACCGATTATGCTCTGCGCTCAACTCATCATCAAGCGCCCGCCCGAGGCCACGATCGTCTGGCCGGTCATGAAGCTCGACTCGTCGCTCAACAGAAATCGGGCTACCGAGGCGATCTCCTCGGGCTGGCCAATGCGCCCCATCGGTGTGGCCGCGATTACTTCGCGCATCCGCTCCGGCGGCAACACGTGCGCCATTTCCGTCTCGACCAGCCCAGGCGCGATGCAATTGATGCGCACGTCGTGCGGCGCAAAGGCCTCGGCGCAGCAGCGCGTCAGCGCCATCACGCCGGCCTTTGCCGATGCATAGTGAATCTGCATTTTGCGTGGCAGCAGGGCCGCGATGGAGGAGATGGTCACGATGCGGCCGAAGCCCCGGGCGATCATCGCATCCTTAACCGCGAACACCGTCAAATAGGTCCCATTCAGGTTCACGTCGATCGTCTCGCGCCATTGCTCATAGGAAAGCTGGCTGTGGTCGGCCAGGTTGCTGATCGCTCCGCAATGGGCCAGAAAATCGATCGGCCCCAGCTCCGCGCCGGTCCTGGTCACCAGCCACTCAACGTCCTCGGGCCGGCCTACGTTGCACGGCTCGGCAAGGCCTCGACGGCCCATGGCTCGAATCTCAGCGACGGTTCGCTCGGCATCGTCGCGGCGCGAGGCATAACTGATGGCCACGTTCGCCCCTTCGAATGCCAGCCTTAGCGCGATCGCTCGTCCGATGCCGCGTGATCCGCCGGTTACGAGTGCTGTTCGACCCTGAAATTCGTCCGACATCGGCTTGCCCTGACTGGATTGCGGCGCTCGGGGCCGAGGTGTAAAAACAACGTCGTCGTTGGCCCGTAATCGGCAAATCATGAATCGCCTGTCAACGACCCGTCTGATCGTACCGTGTTCTCCCTCGATCGCAACTATTTGCTGCCAGCGCGCCAGGTGCGTGCTTACACGTCGCTGGGCCAAGAAACTGAAAGCCGTCACAAGAAAGAGCCATCGCCATGAGCAACGCTGCCGACCCGATCAACCCGGTCCGCCCGGGAGTTTTGCGAACGCCTGACGCGTGCTTTGCCGGTCTGGCCGATTTTTCCTTCCAGCCCCATTACGTCGAAGTCGACGGGCTGCGCGTGCATTATCTGGATGAGGGTCCGCGCTCGGCACCGCCGCTGCTGCTAATGCACGGTGAGCCAACCTGGTGTTATCTCTATCGCAAGATGATTCCCGTGCTCACGGCGGCGGGGTATCGTTGCGTTGCTCCCGACCTGATCGGCTTCGGTCGCTCCGACAAACTGGCCAGCCGCGAGGCCTATTCCTATCAATTTCATGTCGATGTCATCAACGGCCTCGTGCGGGCACTCGATCTGCGAGACGTCACGCTCTTCGGCCAGGACTGGGGCGGGCTGATCGGAATTCGCGTGCTGATCGATCAACCTGAACGTTTCGCTCGGCTGATTGTCGCCAACACCGGCCTGCCGACTGGCGATCACAAGCCGACTGAGGGCTTTCTGCGATGGCTGGAATATGCCCGAACCGTGGAAAACTTTCACGTGGGCGGCATCGTCAAAGGGGGTTGCCAGACCGAGATATCGAGTGCGACCATCGCGGCTTACAACGCCCCCTTCCCCAGCGACGCCTACAAGCAGGGAGCCCGTGCTTTTCCGAACCTGGTGCCCATCTCGCCCGACAACCCAGCGTCAGAGATCAATCGCCGCGGTTGGCAAAAGCTCACGCAGTGGCAAGGACCGGTGCTGACCCTGTTCAGCGACCAGGATCCCGTCACGGCCGGCGGTTACAAACCTTTCCAAAACCTGCTGCCAGGCGCCGCGGGCCAACCGCACGAAATCATTACCGGCGCCGGTCACTTCCTGCAAGAAGACGCCGGCGAGGAGATTGCCAAGAAAATCGTCAACTGGCTGCCGTCATACCGGGATTAACGTGCTCGTTCGCCGTAGCGTTCAATTGCCGCTGTCAGCCGATCGCGCCTGGGAACTCCTCCAGGAGTGGAACACGTTTCTCTACGTTACGCGCGGCGTGCTCGCCTTCGAACTCGAGGATCCACCTCCCGTCCGATTCCAGCCCGGCCAGGTCCACCGCGGGCGACTTTGGCTCGCACATGTCTTGCCGGGTTGGCGTCACGAACTCAAGGTGATCGCGGTCGATCCCAAGAAGCGAGAAATCCATACGAACGAATCGGGCGGGTTGCTGCGGGTCTGGAACCATGGCTTGATCGTCAGGCCGCTGTCGGCCGACACCTGTGTGTATACTGATGAGGTCGAGTTGGATGCCGGCTGGCTCAGTTTGCCGGCGTGGCTTGTCACGCATGCCGTCTTTCGCTATCGCCAGGCTCGTTGGCGTCGGTTGGCTAGACAACTCGGTTGATCAACAAGCGCCGGCCGATTCATCGCACAGGTAGAGTGACGTGTTGGCAATTCCCGAAACGCTGGCCCAGGCCAAGGAGCTGCATCGCCAAGGCCATGTGGAACAAGCCGCTGGCTTCTATCGGCAGATTCTGGCGATCGATTCGGGACAGACCGAGGCGGCCTATTTGTTGGGCATCGCATGCCAAGCATTGGGCCAGCTCGATGAAGCCGTCGCCACGTTGCAACACGCCGCGAGACTACAGCCCGAATCGCCCGAGATCGCGGCGCAGCTTCGGCAAACGATTGTCATGCAGCACCATCACCGGTCCGGCGAGTTAGCCGCGACGGGGCAGCTGGCCGCGGCCACCGATTGTTACCGGAAAATCGTCGAGTTGCAGCCAGACTTTGCCGCAGCCCATGGCAACCTGGGCGCGCTGCTCGAGCGACAGGGCAAGCTCGATGAAGCGGCCGTTTGCTGCTTGCGGGCGTTGGAGCTCAAGCCAGATTTTGCCGCGGCGAGTTACAACCTGGGAAGTATTCGTGAAAAGCAAGGCCGCATCGACGACGCGCTGGCTTGCTATCGACAAGCCTGCCGCCTGGCACCCGATTTCGTCGACGCCTATCTGAACCTGGGACCGCTGCTCGAAAAACAAGGCAAGCTCGACGAAGCGCTCACTTGCTGCCTGCACGCCGTGGAGCTCGCGCCCGATCGCTCCACGGCGCATAACAACCTTGGCGGAGTGCTGGCCCGAGGAGGAAAACTGGACGAAGCGGCTCGCTGCTACCAGCGGGCGATCGAACTCGATCCCACCGCGGCCGAAGCGCACAACAACCTCGCCGGCGTTCTCCGTGATCAGCTGCGGTTCGATGCCGCGGAAGCATGCTGCCGTCGGGCGATTGAGCTGAACCCCGCGCTCGCCGCGGCCCACAACAATCTGGGGCTGGTGCTGACCGATCAACACCGGCTCGCGGAGGGCATCGCCTGCTGCCGGCGAGCCATCGAGCTCGAACCCGGCTTTGCCGACGCGCATTACAACCTGGGGCTCACCTTGTTGCTCGACGGCCAGTACGACGAAGGCTGGGCCGCCTATGAGTGGCGTTGGCGGCGTCATGGCCAGCACGAGCCGATGCTGCCGGTGCCGCGCTGGAATGGCGAAGCCCTGGAGGGCCGCACGATCCTCTTGCGCTGTGAGCAAGGATTGGGAGACGTTCTGCATTTCATTCGCTATGCGGCCCTGGTAAAGCAGCGCGGCGCGAAGGTGGTGGCCGAGGTGCAGCCGGCGCTGGTGCGCCTCGTGGCCAGTTGCCCGGGCGTCGACGAAGTAGTCGTGAAGGGCGATCCCTTGCCTCCGTGTAACTTTTACGCCCACCTGCTCAACCTGCCGCGCATCTTTCGCACGTCCGCTGCGATCATTCCGGCCACGGAGTCGTATCTGGCACCCGATGCACTGTCGCTGGCAGCGTGGCGAAAGGAACTCGCATCCGAACCGCTCTTTAAAGTCGGTATCGCCTGGCAAGGCAATCCCGAACATCCGGCCGACAATCGCCGGTCGATTCCGCTAGCTCATTTTGCGCCGCTGGCCGAGGTGCCGGGCGTACGGCTCTATAGTTTGCAAGCCGGCGCCGGACGTGAGCAGTTGGCCGACGGTCCGGCTTCGATTGTCGACCTGGGCGACCGCTTAGGCGACTTTTGTCATACGGCGGCCATCATGCGCAACTTCGACTTGATCATCGCCTGCGATTCTTCGGCCGCCCACCTAGCGGGGGCGCTCGGCGTGAAGGTGTGGATGCCCTTGGCCTTCACGCCCGATTGGCGATGGCTACTCGATGGAGAGGAGACTCGCTGGTATCCGTCAATGCGACTCTTTCGCCAAACCACGCCCGGCGATTGGCTGGACGTGTTTCGTCGAATTGCGGCCGAGTTGCGGAGCGTGGTGTGACGCACTTACGCCTGCTGCGCAAGCTTATCGGCAGCGATCCAGGTGCCGTGAAAGCCGTAAGGAATGCGGGCCGGAATCTTGACCCGCGCCACCGGCGGGCTGGAAAACTCGGCCGCCGATACCACGACCATTTCACTGCGTCCTTCGGCCGCGTCGAACACATAGGTGATCAGCCAACCGTCTTCCTCTCCGGCATCGGGGGAACGCGGCACGAACACCGGCTCGCCGCCCGAGCGGCCGGCTCCATAGTCGTGGAACGCGGTGGTGCCACGTAGCAAGTCATATTTGATCATCCGCCCCATCCGAACGTCCATGGCATAGGCAAACCGTGTTTGCCGGCCCAATCTCCGGTCGTCGACGCGCGGTAATTCGCTGGGCGTATCGTCGAGCGCTTCCTCGCGCGTTTGGCCAGACTTCAAATTGAAACGCCAACGGTAGAGGGCCGACGTTCCTCCAGCCAAGGGATTGCTGCCCGCGGGCGGCCGGGCACCCTGAAGTTGCAACATGTCCGGATAATCCGGCGTGCGGCACGCTAACAGCACCACGTCGTCGCCATCTTCATAGGCATTGACCGTGTGAAACACGAAACAGGCCGGCGACTCGAACCAACGCACGTCGCCCGCGGCGCCGTGCCGCGGCACGATGCCGAACCGCGAACCGTGGTCGCGCTCAAATTGCAACATCGGCTGGCCTTCGTTGCCGGGTCCGACATGAAACTCGGCCGGCAGGTCCATGAAAATCGAATACCGCTCGGTGACGGCAAAGTCGTGCATCATCACAGGCCGGCGCATCTTGATCGGCGTGGTTCGCACCAACTCACCCGACGGATTTACGACGCTGTAGTGAACCAGCGGCGACATGGCCGAGTAGCCGAAGAACAGCATCTCTCCGGTCACCGGATCGACCTTGGGATGCGCGGTAAATGCATGGCGCAATTTGCCGCCATAGGTGTGCAGCCCCACGGTCTCAAGCTCGGGCACGCGAATCTCGGTCGGCGGTCCGCCTTCCCAGAGCGCGAGCAGCCGACCGTCGTGCCACACGAGCGCCGTGTTGGCGGCATTCTTGAACAGCGGCTTGCCCTGAAACAGTCGCTTGACGTCCACCGGGTCGGTCAGTCCACCATACAGCGCCTTGCCGGCTTCGCGTTCTTCCTGCCAGCCGGCCGTGCGCACGTAACGGTTGCGATAGCTGGCCTGGCCATCCTCGAGCCGCACGCCGTGCAGCATGCCGTCGCCGTCGAACCAGTGATAGTTTCCAGTCGGCGTGAACTGCGGGTTCGGTCCATTGCGCACGAACATGCCGCGCAGTTCCGCCGGCAGCTTGCCGAGGATTTCCAAGTGGTCGGCCGTCACTTCCTCGTGTACCGGCGCGAAGTTGCCCGCCAAGAACGGGCTTTTGACTGGCGTCGTGGTTCCTTCGCCGGGCTCATTGAACCAGGCCCGCGCCTCGCGCAGTCCCAACACCACCGTGCCGATCGAACCTGAGGTCCGCAAGAAATGACGGCGGGAAAGTTGCATGACAGAGTCCTGATGGAACCAAGTTTGCCGAGTTGCGTCGAACGACATCGAGACGTCCGTCGGCCCAGCCGCGAATGCTGCCCCCACATGATCTTGATAGCACGCGGCGCTCGGCGAATCCAGACCACGCGGCCAAGACACGGCCCTGGGCGCCGTCAGCGTGCCCGCGCGTCGGTCAGCGTGCCCGCGCGTCGGTCAGCACCCGGGCGTGCAATTGTTTGCGGTCGATCTTGTTCGAGGCATTGAGCGGCAGATTCGGCAGCACAATAAACCGCTCGGGCACCTTATAAGCCGAAATTCGCTCAGCCACGAACGCTCGCAGTTCGTCTTCCGTCGGAGCGGTCACGTCGGGGCGCATGGCCACATAGGCAATCACGACCTGTCCCAGCCGCGCGTCGGGCATGCCGACCACGCCGCTGGTGTGGACGGCCGGATGTTGGTCGACGACTTCTTCGACCTCGAGTGGCGAGATATTCGACCCGCCGCGGATGATGATCTCCTTCTTGCGGCCGATAAACCAGAAGTAACCGTCGGCATCCTGGCGGCCGATGTCGCCGCTGCCGAGCCAGCCATGGCGAATCGTGGCCGCGGTTTGCAGCGTGTCGTTCCAATAGCCGACCATGTTCGACGGGCTCTTGATCTGAATCTCCCCGGGGCTGTCGATCGGCAGCTCGCGCCCCGCCTTGTCAGCAATGCGCACGAGGACCCCCGACAGAGGCTTGCCAATCGATCCCAGCCGCTTTTCGCCGAACGGCGGATTGACGCAAAAAGTAATGGCCTCGGTCATGCCGCAGACCTCGGCCACGTCGATACCGGCGGCGGCGCGGAACCGCGTGTGCGTATCGAGCGGCACGACGTCGCCACCGGCGAAGAAACTTCGCAAGCTCGATAAATCGGTCGGGTGCTGCTCGATATACTCGACCAAATCCTGCAGCGTCGCGGGCAACATTTGGCAGCGAGTGACGCGATGCGTGACGATCGCGTCGACCACTTCGGCCGGCGTCGGCGCGTCGACCTTCACGGCCGTTCCGCCCGCGAAGATGTTGGGGAAGATCTGACCATAAGTCGCGGCACAATGACAAGCGGAAGTCGAGATCAACTGCACATCGTCGGCCGTGTAGTCCATGGCTCGGGTCTGAATCTGCACGCAGTTCCACAGGGTCTCGTGCGAGTGGACCACGCCCTTCGGTTTGGCGGTCGTGCCCGAAGTGTACATGATCGTGGCCAATTGCCAGTCATCGAATGTCGGCGCCGGCAGTGCCGAGACGTCGCCGTTGAGCAACGTCGCGAAGGGCCGGAATCCACTGTTGGGCTTGGGCTGCTCGCCAATCAGAAAGAGCCTCGCGATTCCCAGCCGCGCGAACGGCAATCCCTGGGCGTCGGCCAGCTTATCGGCGTGGACCACGAGCGTCGTCGAGCCCGAGTGCGCCAGCGCATACTCGGCCTCCATCTGGCGATAACGATGGTTCAGCGGCACCGCAATCGCGCCGAGTTTGAAACACGCCAGGTAGGAAAAGATCAACTCGGGGCAATTCGGCATGAACAGGGCCACGCGGTCGTCGGCCCGGACGCCTGAGGCAAAGAGTGCCCCCGCCACACGGTCGGTCAGATCGTCCAATTCGGCGTAGGTCCATTGTTTTCCACCAACAATCAGCGCCGTTTTCCCTGGGTTCCGCTGGCGCGTCATGCGCAACACCTGGCCAAACATCATGCCCATCGCTCCTGCTGAGATTTTACGGCTTCGCCGCCTTGTCCAACTCGCCTACGACCTCGGCCGGCCGAACGGCCAGCGCGACAGACGACACGGCAAGTCCCCAGATCGTCAGCCCCACCAAGGGCCAACCGCTTTTTCGTCGGCGATGCCAGAACATCAATACCCCTCTCTGATCGAAAACCGAGATTGCACCGACTGCCAGCACTCTCTCTAATGACGCCGTTGATTGAATCGCAAGCGTATCGAAGATGCCAGGGCGCCGGTCGATTTTTCTCGCGGTCGGGCCACGCCTGGTCGAAGCTACCCGCCCGTGACTCCTGGTTCCCGCGGAACTTGAGCCAGGATTTGGGGTTGAATCAGAGTTCGAATCGATTCCCCGAGGCACCATTTCATGCGCATCCACGTCTCGTTGTTCTGCGTCCTTTCGGTCATCGCCGTGCAGTCCGCGACCGCGGAGAACTGGACACAGTTTCGCGGCCCAAACAATAACGGGGTGCCATCCGCACCGCTGCTACCGACACGTTGGGCGCCCGCTGAAAACATCGCCTGGCAAGTCACGCTGCCGGGCTTCGCCTGGTCGCAGCCCGTCGTCTGGAACAACCGCATTTTCGTGACCACGGCCGTCACCGAGAATCAGTCGAAGCCGACCATCGGTCAGGGCGGCGGCGGAGGAGGCGGTTTCGGAGGTGGCGGTCGCCGCGGCGGAGCGAATCGCCAGACGCCGCCTGACGCTCAGCCAGACAAGCCCGAGGGCGAGGGCGAAGCGGCTGCCCCGGAACGGCCCGAAGGCGAACGCGGCGAACGTGATCGTGCCGAGCGCCCCGAGGGTGGGCAGCGCGGGCGGAATGGTCGTGGCGGCGGGGGGCGCAGCGCGGCGGCCCCTGATCAGGTGTATCGCCGCCTGGTGCTCTGCCTCGACGCCACCACAGGCAAAGTGTTGTGGGAACAAACAGCCCAAGAGGGCAAACCGTCGATCGGCATCCATCGCACGAATACCTACGCCTCGGAGACGCCAGCCACCGACGGCCAGGTGGTGATCGCCTACTTCGGCATGACCGGGCTGTATTGCTATGACATCGACGGCAAGCTGCTGTGGTCCAAGGAGCTCGACAGCCAGCCAATGATGATGGGCTGGGGAACGGGCAGCTCGCCGGTGATCGAAGGCAACCGCGTCTTCGTCCAATGCGACAACGAAAAAAAGTCGTACCTGCTGGCGCTCGACAAACACACCGGCCAGGAACTGTGGCGCGTCGATCGAGACGAAAAGTCCAACTGGTCGACGCCGATCATCTGGAAAAACAAGCTGCGCACTGAGCTCGTCGCGGGGGGCGGCACGATGCGGGCTTATGACCCGGCCGACGGCCACTTGCTGTGGGAGTTGGCCGAACTGCGCGGCCGCTGCTCCGCCACGCCCGTGGGCACCGACGAATTGCTCTATGTCGGAGTTGGCGGCGGCTTCGCGGGCGCGGGTCCCTTAGTGGCCGTGCAGGCCGGCGCGGAGGGAAAAGCCGTCCTCGGCAAAGGTGAGACTTCGAACACCAATATCGCTTGGAGCGTGCCCAAGGCCGGTCCGCCGATGGCGTCGCCCTTGGTCTACCGCGATTGCCTGTACGTTCTCGATCAACGCGGCGGCATCGTGGGCTGCTATGACGCCAAGACCGGCCAACAACACTACCGCCAGCGAATTGAGGGCGCCAAGGGTTTTACATCCTCGCCCTGGGCTTACGATGGCCAGATATTCTGTCTCGACGAAACCGGGCAAACCTTCGTTCTGGCTGCCGGTGCGGAGTTCAAGCTGCTGGCCACCAACAAGCTCGACGACTCCTTCTGGTCGTCGGTGGCCGTGGCCGGCGATCACCTGCTGCTGCGCGGCGTGAATCATCTCTATTCAATCGCGCCCGAGAAGCCATCGCCCTAGCGCGAGCGTCGCGATCGAGATTTGCAAAGCCGCCGCACTTCGTCGACAATCGTGCGCTGACGGCATTTTCGCGCGACCGGCTCGCGTCTTTGTTGGCTTAAGAGAAATCTCATGGATCTGTCGTATGGCAGCCAGTACGAAGCGTTTCGCCAGCAGACGCGCGCGTTCATTGAGGCGCATCGGCATTTGGCGCCCCAGGACCTGCGGTTTGATCGCGAGAAGACGCCCGTCTGGCAAAAGCTGCTGATCGACAATGGCTACGCGGCCCGTTCGATCCCCAAGCAATACGGCGGTTTCGGTGCCGAGCCCGACATCCTCAAGACGCGAATCATCGCCGAGGAATTCGCGCGGGCCCAGGTTTCGCCGGGCATGGGAGGGCAGGGGATCGCCTACCTGGTGCCCATGCTGCTCGACATGGGCACCGAGGAGCAGAAGCAGCGGTTCATTCCGCCGACGCTGCGGGGCGAGATCACCTGGTGCGAGGGCTATTCGGAACCGAACGCGGGCAGCGACCTGGCCAGCCTGACCACTAGCGCGGTGCTCGACGGCAACGAGTGGGTCGTCAATGGCCAAAAGATTTGGACCAGCACCGCCGAATCGGCCGACTGGATGTTTTGCCTGGTGCGATCCGAGCCCGACGCGCCGAAGCACCAGGGCCTGAGCTTCCTGCTGTTTTCCATGCGCACCGAGGGCATTCGCGTGCGGCCTTTGGGCACCATGACCGGCGACTCGCACTTCAACGAAGTGTTCTTCACCAACGTGCGGCTGCCACAGGACCAGATCGTGGGCCGGCGCGGACAAGGCTGGGAAGTTGCGAATGCCGTGCTGTTGCACGAGCGTGACAACCTGGGCGATCCGGATGCCACGCTGTTGCGATTCAACGCGCTGGTGGACCTGATGAAACGCGAGACCGTCGACGGCGTTCGCGTGCTCGACAATCCGGTCTTTCGCGATCGGCTGATGAAGATCCAAGGCGCCGTGATGGCCATGCGGTTCAACGACTTGCGCCTGCTCAGCGCCAAGCTCAACCACAAGGACGCCTCGCTGGCCGCGATGATCGTCAAACTTCAAGGCACCGAGCTGCGACACGAACTCGAAGGGCTGGCGATCGACGCGCTGGGCGAACTGGGCATCCTTTATGGCGATGGGCCTCACCTGCGCGCCGGCGGGTCCTGGCAGTTCATGTACATGCTCTACCTGGGGCTAATTATCGGCGGTGGCACGGCCCAGATTCAAAAAAACATTATCAGCGAGCGCGGCTTGGGCATGCCGCGCGAGCCCAAGCTCAAGACTTAGGAAAGGCGGCAGATGGAATTTGGTCTCTCCAAGGAACAGACGCTCTTGCAGGACAGCGTCGCGCGCTATCTCGACCGCCACGCGCCGCTCGAACGCGTGCGGCGATACGCGGATGACAACGAACCGCGGGCGCAGGACGTCTGGGATGGCCTGTGCGACCTGGGCATTCCGGGCATGCTCATCTGCGAAGAGCACGGCGGCATCGGCCTGAGCGTTCTCGACGCGGCACTGGTGTCCGAAATCCTGGGCTCGCGCGTCGCGCCGGCGGCCTTCGTGGCCTCGGCTGTGATGGTGCCGCTGGCGATTGCTTGGGCCGGCTCAAAGGAACAGCAATCACGCTGGCTCGAGCCGTTGGCCGCGGGCCGCGTGCTCGCCGGAGCGGCAGTGTCCGAAGCAGCGGAAGCGCGCCACGACGACGCGGTCCGCTGGGACGGTTCGAAACTGCACGGCAAGGCGTTGTTCGCCCTCGACTTCAATGCCGACGTTTACCTGGTTGCCGACCACAATCGGGCGTTGTATCTCGTCGATGCCGCGGCGCCGGGCCTCGAGCGCACGCAGCTCAGCACGATCGACAAGACGCGACGCTTCGGCGAGTTGATCTTCAACGGCGCCCCGGCCGAGTTGCTGCCGCTGAGTAGCGATCGTGAAGTGTGCTCGCGAGTTCTCGACGCGGGAAGAATCATGTTGGCGGCCGATACGCTGGGGGCGGCGCAGACCATGCTCAACCGAGCCGTGGAATACTCGAAACAACGCGTGCAATTCGGCCGTGCGATTGGGTCGTTTCAAGCCGTCAAACACATGTGCGCCGAGATGGCGGCCGAACTCGAGCCCTGTCGGGCCATGATGTGGTATGCGGCCTATGCGTTTGAGTCCATTCCCGCGGAAGCTCAGTTGACCACCTGCCACACCAAGGCCCACATTTCCGAGGTCGGAACCTTCGTCGCTCGCACGGCCACCGAAGTACACGGCGGCATCGGCTTTACCGACGAGTTGGGATTACACCTGTGGTTCAAGCGCATCGGCGCCAACCGGCAATTGCTCGGCGGCCCCCAGAGCCTGCGCGAAGAAGCCGCCCGGATCCAACAACTTGCCTGATGCCTTGGTGTTGAAGCGGGCCGCCGACCGCGGCGCTCAACTCAAGCGATAGTAGCGCACGGCATTGTCGTGAAAGAGCCGTTGCTGCTCGCTGGCGGGTCGATTGGCCACGATCTGCCGCAGCGCGTCGTACCACTGTTTGTACGTCGCGCCCAGCGTGCAAACCGGCCAGTCGCCGCCGAACAGCACGCGGTCGGGCCCAAACACGTCGAGCGTATGGTTGACGATCGGCGCCAGGTCATCCACCGTCCACTGGCCGGGCGTAGCCGAGGCGATGATGCCCGAGACTTTGACCACCACGTTTTTTCGCTGGGCGACACCACCGATGTCGCGACGCCAGGCAGTTTGGTCTTTCGCTTTCACGTCGGCATTGCCGCAGTGGTCGAGAATGAACAACGTGCCGGGGCAGGCGTCGACCAGTTTTGCCGCATCGGTTAGTTCGGCCGCACGCATGCAGAGGTCAAAGCTCAGCCCCAGATCGCCCAGGTATTGCACGCCGGTCACGAACGGCTTTTGCAGGCAGTAGCCCGGGGGCGTCGAATCTCCGTGCAACACCTGCCGCAAGCCGCGGACGTAAGGATGTCCCTTGTAAGGCGTGATGTAGCTGCGAAACGCGTCGGCCGCGGGCCGCCCCGAAATCACCGCGGCCTTGAGCGGCCCCGTGCTCCGGCGACACAGCTCGCTAACGTGATCGGCCTCGGCCTGCTGCTCACTCGGTTCGACGTCGACCTCGAGATAGACGCTCTTGACGATGGGAATACCGGCCGTGGCCTGCAAGTAATCGTCCATGCCAAAGTTGCGAGCCAACGACGGCGACTTGGCCGTCCAGGGCAAGTGAAACTTCTTCAGATCCCACAAGTGCTGGTGACTATCGACGACCTTGAACATCGGTTGTTCCGCGTTGGCTGCTGGTTGCTCGGCCCTGGCCATCGCTGCGGCGAGCGCTTCGGCACCCAGTGCCGCTCCCGCCAACGAATACTTGAGGAAGTCGCGCCGCGGAAGATTCGATGAGTCGCGGCGAGAGATGGCGTCAGGATGGATCGACATGGCTGTGCTCCCGGCAGGCCGGTCAGGTTTGTGCGTTACAATTGGCGCTTGGTGTCGAGATGGCGCTCGAACCGCGCCAGTTCGACGGCGGCCCGCGCATGGGTGCCCGAGCCGATCCGCTCGACTCCGTCGTGGGCCTCGACCGCGAACGTGATTGTGCGATCGTTGACCGCCATCACCTTGGCGGTTGCCGTGACCGTGCGGCCCACGGGCGTGGCGGCCAGGTGCTTCACGTTCACCTGCGTGCCCACCGACACCCATCCCTCGGGCAGCAGCAACTGGATGGCGTTGCTGGCGGCCACTTCCATGAGATAAATCATGAACGGGGTACCGTACACCTCAGGCATCTCGGGATGGAAATGCGCGACCGTAATCTCTCGGGTGACGACGGTGGTTTCGATGCCCTTTAAGCCAGCGCGGATGTTGTCGGTCGGATTCACAGTGGGTCCCGCAAAGCGTGTCGGTAAAAGCCCGAGTCTAGCTTCGCGGCGCGGCTCACGCCAGCAGTTCGTGCCGCACTTTGCCCTCGCCCGCCACGGCGATCGGCCGGCCCTGGCGATCTTGGATCGGCGTTTCGGGATCGATGCCCAGCAGATAATACATCGTGGCCAGAATGTCCTTGGGCGAGATCGGCGTGTCCTGCACTGCGCCGCCAATGCGGTCGGTGCGGCCCACCACTTTTCCGCGCGCGACACCGCCGCCAACCAACAGCGTCGAATAGGCTTGAGCCCAGTGACCACGTCCGCCGCCTGGCACGTTTTCGAGTTTGGGAGTGCGGCCGTGCTCGGTCGTGCAGACAATCAAGGTGTCGTCGAGCATACCCCGCGTTTCGAGATCGAGCACCAGCGTCGACAGCGCCCGATCGAGCCCCGGGCAAAGTTGCTCGCGCATCAACTCGTAGTGGTAGTAGTGCGTATCCCAAGCACTGTTGACCAGCTCGAACTCATCCCACAGCACGGTGACGAACGCCGTGCCGGCTTCGAGCAGTCGCCGCGCCACGAGTGTCGCCTGGCCAAACAAAGTCATGCCATATCGCTCGCGCAGACCCCGTGGCTCGCGGGCCACATCCAGCGCATCGCCGAGCTTGCTGTTGGTCAAATACGAAAACGCTTGCCGGCGAAAGTCGTTGAACGACCGCGTGGCCGTACTGGCATCCAACTGGCGCCGCGCGTCGTCAAATTGCTCGAGCAGCGAGCGGCGGCGGTTGAGCCGGTCGAGCGTCACGCCGTCGGGCAGTTGCGCGTCGGCGGCCAGGCCAAAACGGCAATCGGGCTCCAGCGGTCCGTAGGGGTCTTTGCAGCGAATCGTCTGGCTCCCGAACGTGTAGGTCGAGACGCGCGTCCCCTGGCCGTGAAAATCGGTACACAACGGGTCGTAGGCCCGGCCGAGCCATGCTCCGTAAGGCCCGGCGTTGTCACCGGCCGCATAGGGGCGTCGCGAGCTCAGCCGCCAGGGCAGGGCGATATTGCGCGCGATCGCCGGTGGCGCATCGCCGCGTTGATCAGCCAGATAGTCGACCACCGAGCCGATGAACGGCCAGTGCCGCGGATCGCGCGGGGCCATCTGCAATGGCACGTCGATCGTCGGAATCGAAGTCAGCGTGAATGCCGAGGCGTGCAACGGATACGGATGGGTCATCGAGCGCACGATCGTGGCCCGATCGATGATGCCGGCCGTTTGCGGCAACAGCTCGCCAATCTGCACCCCGGGCACGCGAGTGGCAATCGCCCCCAACTCGCCGCGCACTTGCTGCGGCGCATCGGGCTTGGGATCGAACGTTTCCAGTTGGCTGGCCGCTCCATACAGATAGAGCAGCACGCACCGCTTGGCTTTCCCAAAGGAACTGGTGTGCTTCGTCCCGGCGGCCTGCGTGGTCGGCAATTGAGCTACGGACGGTTGCGTTCCGAGTCCCAACAACCCCAGCCCGCCGGCCTGCAAGAAGTCGCGCCGAGTCACCCCGTCGCACAAGCGTTTATAGGAACCGAGCAGCCGCAACATGAAACCGCCCCTCGATCAGCGGGGGTCAACTCTCGGGGTCGACTCGTTGATCAGTGTACCAGGGAATCGCCGCCACGATGACGCCCTCATCCGAATTGCGCCCCGGCCCGCTAGCTCTTCTTTTCCCCGTCGACCTGAAAGTGCCACAGCCGCGCCGCGTTTTGGCCCAAAATCTTGTCCCGGTCCGCCGGTGTCAGAAACGTCATTTCCTTGTCGATCAAGGCGATTTCGGCGTCGAGCGTCGGACGGTGATACGCTGCCCGCGCCGTGCCTGGATAGCCCGTGCCAAACAACAACCGGTCGGGGCCAAAAGCCTGGAGCACGCGCTCGACATAGGGATACGCGTCGCGAAACGGATACTGCTTGGACTTCGAGACGGAGCTCAGTTCCGAAACCTTGACCCACACATTGGGATAGCGGGCCATGGCCAGCAACTGACGAAAATCGGGTTCGGGATCGGCGGACCCCAGATCGATTTGCGACAGATGATCGACGATGACTTGCACCCGCGGGTGAGCCTCGACCATCGTGGCCAGCTTGGGCAACTGTTGCGGGCCGATATAGAAGTTGAACACCGAGCCCAGTTCTTCCGCCTTGCGCCACAGGCGATGCGTCGCCTCGGCCGTCAGCCAGCCGTCGCCGCCGTTGGCGCCATTTTGATAATAGAGTGGGCTGAAGCGCATGCCGTGCAGCCCATGCTCCTTGGTCCAGTATTCCAATTTGTCCGCGACCCCGGCGTCGGTTGGATCGATCAGGCCGTGGCCTTTGAACCGAGTCGGAAATCGCTTTACGCTATCGGCCAGGTAGGTGTTGTCCCACCCGTGACAGATCGTTTGCACGAGCACGCAATGCGTGCAACCGTGCCGGTCCATGTCTTCGATCAACATTTCGACCGTGCCGGGATGCGGCATCCCGCCGTAGGGCTTCGCATAGGGATGGGCAAACGGATAGCGTTGCAGATCGCTGGCCCAGACGTGCATGTGGGCGTCGATGATGGGCCGCTCGGCGGCAACGGCCGCCTTCGCCGACTCGGCCGCGGCGAGGGCAGCCGGAAGGGACGCGAATGCAGCGGCTCGCCCGCCGGCCGTGAGCAGAAACTCTCGGCGGTCGGCCCTTCTCGCTGGGCGATCCGCGGCGAATGAACGTGGTTGGTTCACAATTTTCTTTCTCCCGAACCGGCAAATTCGCTGGAATTCGATTCCCAAAGTCAGCATCATGGGCCTAGATCAGCCAACGATCAAGCGAAAAGGAACCCTGTGCCATGTGGAAGCCGATCAGAACTCTTGTACTCGTTGGAGCCTGCACCCTGATTCTGGCGGGCGGGACTTGGCAACGAACCGCAACTGGGGCCGAAGTGAAGGCCGGCGTGGCGCGGGTCGATCTGACGCCCCCGCTCGATTTAAAGGCCCCCTTGGGCGGCTATGGCGAGCGCATGAATCGGCCGGCCGAGGGCGTGCACGACCGCATCTTTGCCAAGGCGCTCGTGCTGCAGGATGGCACAAGCAAGTTTGCGCTGGTCACGGTCGACATCGTCGGCTTTCCGCCCCCGGTCAAGCCGGCCCTGGTCCAACGTCTGGCAGGCAGCGGCTGGAGCAGCGGGCAGATCATGCTCCTGCCCAGCCATTCGCACACCAGTATCGAAATGAATGCCATCAACCCGGCCAACACCTTGCAGGTTCCCCAGTTGGGCATCTACGACGCGCGGGTCTATGAGTTCGTCATGGAACGACTGTTCCGCGTCGTACGGGAAGCGGAGGCTCACCTCGTTCCGGTTTCGATCGGCACGTCGAGCGCCGCGATCGAAGGCTGGAACCGCAATCGCCGCAATGGCCCGGTGACCGACAAGGAGCTGACCGTCACGCGAATCGACACGGCCCAGGGCAAGCCGATGGCGGTGCTGGTCAACTTCACGGCCCATCCCACGTTCATGTCGGGTGAGGACATGCTTTTTTCCGGCGACTGGCCGGGTCATTTGCAGCGCACGATCGAATCGCTCGTTGGCGAGCAAGTCACGGCCCTCTACTACAACGGGGCCGAAGGCGATCAAGCGCCTGCCGGCCGGGGCGACGCTGGCCCCAGTCGCTGGGAACGCGCCGAGCGCTATGGCCGTGACCTGGGCATCGTCGCCTGGAAGCAATGGCAACAGACGACCACCGCACCGCAAGTTGCCTTCGCCTACCATCGGCAAACCATCGCGCTGCCCGAGCGCGTCTTGCACCCGGATTTCATGAAGACCGGTGGGGCCGAATATGGGCTGAGCGAAAAGCTGTTTCAGGAGATGCTGCCGCGGATGGTCCCCAGTCAAACCGACAGCATCGCGCTGCGACTGGGCGAGCTGCTGATCGTCGGCATTCCAGGCGAAATGGCGGCCGCCCTGGGATTGAAAATCAAGGCCGAGGCCGGCCGCATCACGGGCGCCAAGCATCCGGTCATCGGCGGTTTGGCCGACGTGTGGACCAGCTACATTCTTCCGCCTGAAGAGTACCGCCGCGGCGGCTACGAATCGAGCGTCAGCTTCTACGGCGAAAAGCTGGGCGACACGATCGTCGAGGGCGCCTTGGCGGGTGTTCGTGATATGGCCAAGTAGCCCGCGGACTGCTCCCTATAAGCCCGGGCTGCTCGGCATGATACCGCATCGGCGAAGATCGTGGTCGCGGTCAGGTAACTGGCGGCGTCACTGGCCAGAAAGCCCACCACGCTGGCGATCTCCTCGGGCCGCGCCAGGCGCCCCAGTGGAATCGCGGCGTCCAGCTTCTTCATCAACTCGGCGTTCTGCATCGTGGCCAGATTGATCGGGGTCGCGACGGCGCCAGGCCCCACGCCGACCACGAGGATATTGTGCGGTGCCAATTCGACCCCGGCCGTGCGTGTCAACATCCGCATGCCGCCTTTGGACAGGCAATAAGCCGTATTGCCGGGCATGGGCCAATCTTCGTGTACCGAAGTGATGTTAATGATTCGACCGCCGCCACCCTGTTTGATCATCTGGCGAGCGGCTAACTGGGTGCCGAAGAATGCGCTCTTCAGATTGATTTCCAACACCTTGTCGTACTCGGCTTCGGTCGTGTCGAGCACCGAGGTGCGCGTCTCGACGCCGGCGTTGTTGACCATGATATCGACGCGTCCCCATTGGGATACAGCCGTCTGGATCAGTCGCTCGAGGTCGGCCACCTTGCTCACGTCGGCCTCGACCCCCACGGCCTGCTCGCCGAGTGCGGTCAATTTCTTGACGAGCTCATCGGTCGCCTCGGGATGGGCGACGTAGTCGACCACGACGCTCGCGCCTTGCCGAGCCAACTCGATCACGATCGCCATGCCGATCCCGCTGTTGCCGCCCGTGACGACGGCGACTTTTCCCTTCAGGCTCATGGCATCACTCCTTGACGATGGTTGAACAGACTCACTGCGCGGCCGGCGGTTTCACTTCCATCATGATCCTGACCGGGGATTCTAGCGAATTCCCGTTGAGCCTGTCAGAGAGTTCCGAGATTGTCGACCGCGGACTCGAATCGCCGCCCCCTCATCGCAAAGCTGGCCGGTTTTGATATACTGTCGCGACAAGCGGCGGCGGCGAAGATCTGAATGGAGTCGATCGAGTGGAAGCCATTCATCCTGGGACGTTGCTCGCAGCCAGCGAGACGGCCACGCAAAACCTGTCGATCTTCGCGCCGGCCTCGCCCGCGGCGCAATCGATTCAGGACTTGGCCATTCTGACCGGAGCCATCTTCGCGTTGATTCTGGTGCTGGTCGAAGGCATCCTGCTGTACAACATCTGGCGCTTTCGCGCGCGGGCCGAAGTCACGGCCGAACCGGCGCAAGTCTATGGCAGCCAGCCGGTTGAAATTGCCTGGACCACGGCGCCAACCTTGATCGTATTTTTTCTGATTCTGGCCATTACGCGCACGTTGTGGCAGGCCAAGGCCGCTCAGCCGGCGCCCCAACTCGACGATCACGCGCTGTTCGTGAAGGTCATCGGACATCAGTGGTGGTGGGAATATCGCTACGAAACCTACGACGGCCGTCCCTTGAACTTCACCACGGCCAACGAGTTGCACATGCCCGTCAGCGAGACGGGACAGCCGCGCCGCGTGCATTTGACTTTGGAATCGGCCGACGTCTGCCACAGTTTCTGGGTTCCACGACTCAACGGCAAGATGGATCTGCTGCCCGGCCGCACGAACTATTTGATGCTCGAGACCGAGTTGCCGGGATTGTTTCTCGGACAATGCGCCGAATACTGTGGCGATCAACATGCCAACATGCTGTTGCGCGTGATCGTCGAGCCGCCCGCCGAGTTCGAACGCTGGTTGGCGAATGAATCAGCCCCCGCGGCTGAAAATGTGGCGGTTCAGACTGGGCGCGAGGCCTTTATGGCCGAGTCGTGCGTCAATTGCCATCGCATCCGCGGCACACCAGCCGAGGGCACCTTTGGTCCCGACCTGACCCACCTGATGAGCCGCCAGACACTGGCCTCGGGCGAGATACCGAATTCGCCAGAGAATCTGACCGACTGGATACACAATCCCCAGACAACGAAGCCGGGCTGCCTGATGCCCGCGTTCGATCTTTCCGAGACACGCCTCGAGGCGATCGTGAACTATCTCCTGACCTTGCGCTAGCACGAAGGCTGTCGATGTCTTTGGCCCCCCCAGCACATCCGTTCGAAAACGCCACCCACGATGGCTCGGGGCGACGCTTCGGCCTGACGGCGATGCTGCACACCTGGACGACGTCGGTCGACCACAAGCAGATCGGCATTCTCTATATTCTGATGAGTTTGGTGTTTCTCGTGATCGGCGGCATCGAGGCCCTGCTGATGCGCTGGCAGCTGTTCTTTCCACGCGCCGAGGTGCTGGCGCCGAACACGTTCAACCAGCTCTTCACCATGCACGGCACGACGATGATCTTCTTCGTTGGCATGCCCATCTTGATCGGCTTGGGCAACTATCTCGTGCCGCTGATGATCGGTGCCCGCGACATGGCATTTCCGCGGCTCAACGCGTTTGGATTTTGGATCACGCTGTTTGGCGGCTTGCTCGTTTATTTCAGTTTTGCCACGGGCGGCGCGCCGGCGATCGGCTGGTTTGCCTATGCGCCGCTGACCGAACAAACCTTTGCTCGTGGGCCGGCAACGGACTTTTGGGCGTTGGGCTTGTTGATCAGCGGCATCGGCACCATCGCGGCGGCGGTCAATTTCGTGGCCACGATACTGGCGATGCGCGCCCCAGGCATGACGATGCGCAAGCTGCCGTTCTTCGTGTGGACGATGCTTTGGACGGCCGTGCAAATGCTGTTCGCGCTGCCGCCGCTCACTGCGGCGCTGGTCATGATCTTGTTCGATCGCCAGTTGGGCGCGCACTTCTTCGACGTGCAAAATGGCGGCTCGGCTTATCTCTGGCAGCACCTGTTCTGGTTCTTTGGTCATCCCGAGGTCTACATCCTGATCCTGCCGGTCTTCGGCATGATCTCGGAGGTGATCCCCGTCTTTTCGCGCAAGGTGTTGTTCGGCTACGAATTCATGGCGGCCGCGACCGTGGCCATCGTGTTCATCAGCATGGGCGTGTGGGCTCATCACATGTTCTGCGTCGGCATGAGCCGCACGCTCGATTTGGTTTTCGCCGCGGCCAGCTTGCTGGTCTCGATTCCGACCGGCATCAAGTTCTTCAACTGGCTGGCCACGATGTTCGGGGGGCGAATTCGCTTCGCGTCGCCGATGCTGTTTGCTTGCGGATTCTTGTCGATGTTCGTGATTGGCGGCTTGACCGGCATCATGCTGGCCTCGGTGCCGCTCGATTTTCAATTGTCCGACAGCTACTTCGTCGTCGGCCATTTTCATTGGGTGCTGATCGGCGGCACGTTGTTCGGCACCTTCGCCGGCATCTACTACTGGTATCCCAAGATGACCGGACGGATGCTGTCTGAAAGGCTGGCGCGTTGGCAGTTCTGGCTGCTCTACATCGGGTTCATCCTGACCTTTGGCCCGATGCACGTCTCGGGCATGCTGGGCATGCCGCGGCGCATCTATACCTATGATCCCGACCGTGGCTGGGCACTTTGGAATCAACTCACCACGCTCGGTGCACTCATTCAAACGCCTAGCTATGCGATCTTCGTCTACAACCTCGTCGCATCGTGGCGAAACGGCACGCCGGCGGGCGACGACCCGTGGGACGCCTGGACGCTGGAGTGGACCACCACCTCGCCGCCGCCAAGCTACAACTTCGAGGAATTGCCGGTCGTACACAGCCGACGACCCCTGTGGGACGCCAAACATCCCGAAGATCCCGATTGGCAATACGAGTAGATCGGAGCCTTGAAAGCGTCGCCCTGAAAGCGCCGCCAGGATGTCATTCATGACTACAGCAACCCACACATTCCCATCGCCGCCGCCGCTTGTGGCCGAGCAGGGTCTCTGCGCTGCGCAATGGGGCATGGTGGCCTTTCTTGTGTCGGAGGTGGCCTTCTTTAGCACGCTGATCGTCACCTACGTCACGTTCTTGGGACAGGACACCGTTGGCCCCACGCCCGCCGAAGCCCTGTCGCTGCCGCTCGTCATCGGCACGACGATTTGCCTGGTGTCGAGTAGCGTCCTCATTCACGGGGCCCAGTTGGCAATCGAGCATGGGCGACAACGGCTGTTCAGTTTTCTCTGGGCGGGCACGATCGCGCTGGGCATCGCTTTTCTGGTCGGCACGGCCGTCGAGTGGCGGGAGTTGATCGTCGATCATCAGCTGACGATTGGCCGCAACTTGTTCGGCACGACCTATTACACCCTGGTCGGCTTCCACGGTTTGCACGTCACCGGCGGAGTCATTGCCATGACGGTGGTGCTCGGGCTGGCGCTCAGCCGCAATGTGACCAGGGACAACTGCATCAGCGCTCAACTGGTGGCCTGGTATTGGCATTTTGTGGATGTCGTGTGGATCGTGGTCTTTTTGGTCGTTTATGTTGGCGGCCGGGGTGGTGGCCTATGACCCCTGAAACAACTTCTCCGTCGGAACCGCGGTCAATTGAGATGCCCGAGCCCACCGCCGCGCCGCTGGTGTTGGCGCTGGCTATCGCGCTCGTGGCAGCCGGCGTGGCCACCTCGCTGGCGCTGAGCGTGATCGGCGGCATCTTGTTCACCGTGGGTCTTGGCATTTGGATCGGCCAGCTCCGGCCGGGCCGTGGTCATCTAAACGAACCGTTGGTGGCGTTCGAGCGTCGCCCGGGTCCGGTGGCGGCACTACCCGGCGGCGTCGAACATTTGCGGTCGGGCATGCCGGGCCATCGCCTGCGGTTGCCCGAGCGCGTGCATCCGATTTCGGCCGGCATCAAAGGGGGCCTTGTCGGTGGATTGGTCATGCCGCTGCCGGCGCTCGCCTATGGCCAGTTGAGTGGCCACGGAATCTGGTATCCGGTCAATTTGCTGGCCGGCCTGGCGTTGCCTGGCGTCGAGGACCTGACAATCGCCGACTTGGAGCAGTATCAACCGACCCTGCTGGGCGTCTCGATTTCGATTCACATCATCGTTTCGCTCGCGTTCGGATTGATTTATGGCGTGCTCATGCCGATGCTGCCCCAAATCGCCAAGCCGCTGGCCTGGGGCGCGCTGTCGATGCCATTGCTGTGGACCGCGGTTAGTTTCGTGGCCCTGGGAATCGTCAATCCGACGGTTCGTGGGCAAATCGATTGGCCGTGGTTCGTCGTGTCGCAGTTTGTCTTCGGCGTGGTCGCGGCGATCGTCTTCATGCAATTCGAAAAGCTTAATCCCATGTTGGCCGGGCTTTTGGGTGGCGCCGCCGGCGGGTTGCTGATGCCGATACCCGCGGCGCTTTGGGGTTGGCTGACGCATCACGGCATTTGGTATCCGATCAATCTGTTGGCCGCGATGGCCATGCGGCACGCGGCCGAGCCTTCGGTGGCCGACCTGGAGCAGTTTCAATCCGAATGGTTCCTGGCGGCACTCGCGGCGCATGCTGTCCTGTCCCTCAGTTTCGGGCTGGCGTTTGCCATCGTGCCTCGGCTGCCGGCCCTCCCAGCAGCGGTGTCTTGGGGTGGATTGCTGATGCCCATGCTGTGGACGGCAGCCAGCTTTGGGTTGATGGGCGTGGTAAATCCGGTGCTGCAACAGCGCGTCGATTGGCCGGCATTCATCGCCTCGCAGTTTATCTTCGGCCTCGTAGCCGCCCTGGTGGTGGTGCGCTCCGAAGAGATTCATATCCCCCCGGCCGGACACGGTCCGGATCGGACCAGGGAATTCCTGACGGATTAACTCGGCGACGACTTATGGCCTCTCGGCACACACTCAACGGGTTCGTCCTAGCGCTCGGGGCACTGCTGGCCGTCGGCTGCGACTGGCCGGGCAAGCCGGACCCAGGCACGCGGCAGCGCGCTGCCGAAGAACTCACCAGTTTCGTGCCCCTCTATCGGCAGCACTGTGTCGGCTGCCACGGGGCCGACGGACAACAGGGGCCCGCGCCACCATTGAATGACCCGCTGTTTCTTGCCATTGTGCCTGATGCCGAGCTCGAGCGCGTGATCCGCCGCGGACGTCGCGGCACGCCCATGCCGGCTTTCGGCATCGAAGCCGGCGGCGAACTCTCAGACGCCCAAGTGACCGCTCTCGCTCAGGGACTCAAATCGCATTGGAAATCGGACGAAAAGCTCGACGAACCCTTGCCATCCTACCTGCCAGCTGACGGGGATGACTCCACGCGTCAGCCCGGCGATCGAGAGCGCGGCGCCACGCTGTTCGCCGTGGCTTGTGCGGGCTGCCACGGCGAGAACGGCAGGGGAGGAGAGGGCTCGGACGCGAACAACGCGATTCACGAGCCGGCATTCCTGGCCCTGATCAGCAACCAGGCTCTGCGGCGGATCATTATCACGGGCCGCTCCGACTTGGGCATGCCCAGCTTCGCGGGCAAGGATGGCCGGCCCGACGACTTTTCGACTCTGACTTCACCGCAGATTGACGACCTGGTCGCGCTGTTGGCCCACTGGCGCGACGAGCAGGGCCAACTCGCCAATCCACATACGTCCAACGTTCCATAACCTGGCCCGAGCACGATCGATGGATCACGAGATCATTCAACCTCCAACCGAGCAGCCGCATCCGCCGCGGCGCGTTTTCTTTCGCTGGCTTACTTCGGCCGCGGGCGCCGTCGCTGCCGCGCTGGTATCGGTGCCGTTCGTCGGCTATTTGTTCCAGCAGCGCAAGCAATCGGTGCATTGGGTCGCGCTTGGCAAGGTCGCCGAATTTCCGTTCGGCGAAACACGCACGGTCGCGTTTGACAACCCGCTGCGGCAGCCGTGGGATGGCGTGACCGCTCACACCGGGGTGTTCGTCCGCCGCGAAGGTCCGGGCGAAGGAGCTGTCGATCGCTTTCTGGTGTTCGCCGTCAATTGCGCCCACTTGGGCTGCCCGGTCTCGTGGTTTCCGCAATCGGGACTGTTCATGTGCCCTTGTCACGGCGGGGTCTATTACGCCAACGGCCAACGGGCTTCGGGGCCGCCGCCGCGAGGATTGTTCCATTGCGAGTGGCGCGTCGTCGACGGGAACCTCGAAGTCCAAGCACCGCACTATCCAACCTTACACGACACCCTTGATCAAACCACCTGAGACCCGGCTGCTTTGCCAAGCACCAGACATTTCATGAACCACTTGCTGCGCGAATTGGGAAATTGGATCGACGTCCGCGTCGGCTACAGCGAGACGCTGTTGCCGATGTTGCGACATCCGATTCCGCGCGCCGCCGATGGCCCGATGGGTTGGTGGTATGTCTTCGGCAGTGCCTCGTTGACGTTCCTGCTGATTCAAATCCTCACCGGCATCGGGCTGTCGCTCGTCTACGTCCCCGCGGCCAATGAGGCTTACGAGAGTCTGGTCTATCTCGATTACGAGCATCCATTCGGCTGGTTTCTGCGCGCATTGCACTATTACGCCGGCTCGGGCATGGTCGTGATGCTGCTGGCCCACATGACGCAAGTCTTTCTGCACGGGGCTTACAAATATCCGCGCGAGCTGACTTGGATGGTCGGGGTCGTGCTGTTGCTGTGCACGCTGGGCATGTTCTTCTCTGGGCAAATCCTGCGCTGGGATCCCGACGCCTATTGGGGGTTGGCGGTCGCCGGCTCGATGGCGGGGCGCGTGCCCGTGATCGGGCCTTGGGTCGTACACGCTCTTTTGGGGAGCGAGATCATTGGCGCCGCCGCGCTCAGCCGTTTCTTCGCCTTGCACGTCTTCGTGATTCCCGGCGCACTGCTGACCTTCCTGGTGCTGCACCTGTGGTTGGTGCTCCGTTGTGGCATCAGCGCCCCGCCGGCTGCCGATCGGCCCGTCGATCCGGCGACGTATGAAGCCGAGTATCACGAAGAACTGCGCCAGGGCGTGCCGTTTCTGGGCGACGCGATGTTGCGGGACCTGTTTTTTTCTGCCGCGGCGGTGATCGTGGTCGTCGCGATCGCGGCCGTGGTTGGCCCCAAGGGTCCCACGGGCCCACCTGATCCGACCCTGGGCGGTGCCAATCCGCGTCCCGAGTGGCCCTTCCTGTGGCTGTTCGCGCTGCTGGCACTTAGCCCGCCGGCGGCCGAGACGTTCATCATGCTCGTGTTCCCCGTGGTCGTGATTGGCATTTTGTTTCTCGTGCCGGTGGTGAGCAATCGGGGTCACCGTGCGCCGAGCCGCCGGCCGGTGGCGGTGCTAGCGGTGATCGTGATCTATACGACCCTCGGCGCGCTGACGTATCTGGGCGTGACGGCCCCTTGGTCGCCGGAAATGAGGGCCTGGACCAGCGCCGCGATCCCCACCGACGTGGTTGAGCGCAGCTCGCCGCTCGAACTGCAAGGCTCGCTCGTGTTTCAATACAAGAACTGCCGCAACTGCCACGCACTCGAAGGAGTCGGCGGACGCCGCGGCCCCGACCTGACCACGGTCGGCACCAGGCTCACGCGCGATCAGTTGATCGATCAGGTCAGCAATGGCACGCCCGGCGGCGGCAACATGCCCGCCTATGGCAAGCAGATGAGTCCAGCCGAAATGACGGTGCTGGCCGACTTCCTCGTCAGCCTCCGACCGTCGGGTCAACCGCCTGCCAAGGTCTGGTCGAGCTCACCGACGACCCGACCATGAAGCCCGAGAAATCGCCATGAACTCCACCATGGATGCTTTTCTCCGCTCCTGGCCCACCGATCCTTGGCTGACGGCAACGTTGCTGCTGAGCGGCGGAGTTTATCTGCGCGGTTGGCTCGAACTTCACCACCGAGACCCCGCGCGGTGGAATGCTGGGCGATTGGCCGCGTTTGCCGGCGGACTGGCGGCGATCTTCCTAGCCCTGGCATCGCCGCTCGAGCCGTTCGCTCCGCTGTTGCTGCAAGTTCACATGCTGCAACACTTGCTGTTGATGATGGTCGCCCCGCCGTTGCTGTGGGCCGCCTGGCCGCTGTTCCCGATGGTGCGCGGACTGCCCAAGCCAATACGCACTTATTGGGTAGCGCCGCTCTTGCGCTCGCCGGGATTGCGGCGGATCTTCGCGCGATTGACGCATCCACTCGTGGCGTGGCCGTTGTATGTGGGCACGACCTGGCTGTGGCACGTGCCGCGCGCTTATGAACTGGCGCTGAGCCGCGACGCCTGGCACATCGCCGAGCACCTGTGCTTCACAGCCAGTGCGCTACTGTTTTGGTATCCCGTGGTCCGGCCCTATCCGAGCCGGCCCCACTGGTCGCGGTGGCTACTGGTGCCTTACCTGCTCCTAGCCGACATACAAAACACCGTGCTCTCGGCCTGGCTGACTTTTTCGAGCACCGTGCTCTATCCCCACTATGCCAGCGTGCCACGCATTAGCAGCCTGTCGGCGCTCGAAGATCAGTCGGCCGCCGGGCTGATGATGTGGATTCCCGGGTCGCTGATGTTCCTCGTGCCGCTGTTCACTATTGGCGTCGGACTTCTGGGCGGCTCGAAGAGAGTGCGACACCAGCCCGCTGCCGAGGCCCGTCAACGCCGACTCGCGACCGCATCGGCCCAATTGGCAATCCTCGGTCAGGGGCGCCCCGCACCACAGGGGTTTGACTTGCTGGAAGTCCCTTGGCTGGGCGATTTTCTCCGCTGGCGATTCTCGCGGCGCCTCGCACAGACGGTCCTGGCGCTGGTCGCCATCGCGATCATTGTTGACGGACTGCGCGGGCCACAAACCGCTCCCATGAACCTGGCTGGTGTCGTGCCGTGGATTCACTGGCGCGGCCTGCTGATCGTGGGGCTGTTGGCCGGCGGCAACTTTTTTTGCTTCGCTTGTCCATTCACGCTGCCGCGCGCCTTGGCCGCGCGATGGCTGCCGCGCGGCCGGGCGTGGCCCCGCTGGCTGCGCAGCAAATGGCTGGCAACCGCGCTGGTTGCACTGTTCCTTTGGAGCTACGAAGCCTGGGCTTTGTGGAACAGTCCTTGGCTGACGGCCGTGATTACCCTGACGTATTTCGCCACGGCGTTCGTCGTTGATGGCTTCTTCCAAGGCGGCTCGTTCTGCAAGTATGTCTGCCCAATCGGCCAGTTTAACTTCGTGCAATCACTCGTTTCGCCGTTGGAAGTAAAGGTCCGCGAACCGGCCGTCTGTTCGTCGTGTACGACCCAGGAGTGCATTCGCGGCAGCGACGCCATTGCGGGCTGCCAAACGCATCTCTTTCAGCCGCGCAAGCGGGGGAATCTTGATTGCACGTTTTGTCTCGATTGCGCCCGGGCGTGTCCCCACGAAAACGTCGGCGTCTTGACGGTGGCGCCAGGCCAGACCCTGTGGACCGACCCCATGCGCTCAGGCCTGGGACGCTTCAGCCGACGGCCCGACCTGGCGGCACTGGTGTTGGTGCTCGTATTCGGTGCGTTCGCCAATGCCGCCGGCATGGTCGCTCCGGTCGTCGCCTGGCAAGACGCGTGGCGTGCGCGGTTGGGCGATGCGCCGCGCGTGTTGATGACAACGGCCGGCTATCTGTTGGCGCTGGTCGTCCTGCCGTTGATGCTTGTCGTGATCGCGACGGCGGTGAGCCGCTTGGGCAACCGGTCGAACGAGAGCTGGTTGACGACGGCGACCCGCTTTTCGTTCGCGCTGGTTCCGATCGGTTTCGGCATGTGGCTCGCTCACTACAGCTTCCATCTGCTGACGAGCTACGACACCGTTGTGCCTGCCTGGCAGCGTTTTGCCACCGATCTGGGCTGGCAAGGCTGGGGCGATGCCGAATGGCAACGTTCCTGTTGCCAGCCGGTCGCCGATTGGGTGCCGCGTATCGAGATTCTGATGCTCGATTTTGGCTTGCTGCTCTCCCTGTACACGGCATTGCGCATCGCCGAGACGCAGGCCCCGCGAGCTTCGCAAGCACTCAAGGCAGTCGCGCCCTGGGCCGTGATGATCGTGTTGCTGTTCGTCGTCGGAGTCTGGATCGTGCTCCAGCCGATGGAGATGCGCGGCACGTTGCCGGTCTCGGGATAACAGGGTTTCTCCGCCAGAAGATTTACTATGTGGTCATGCTGCCCGATCTTGATTCTATCGACCCTGCTGTTGGGCATGCTGAGCACGCGTGCGTGCGGCGATGGCGGTACTCTGTGCTGCATCGAGAGGTTGGGCGGCTATCAGGTTTCTGTCTTCACCGCGCCCAACCCGCTACGTGCCGGACCGATTGATGTCAGCGTGCTCGTCCAAGACGTCCAGACGGGGCGGAGCGTGAATGACGCGGAAGTGGTCGTGACGCTCACGTCGGCCCATCCTTCAGGCACATCGATCCAAGGCAGGGCCACGGTCGATGCCGCCACGAATAAACTGCTGCGTGCCGCGCTGTTGAAGATCTCCGCCGAGGGCACCTGGGACGTCGCGGTGGCCTGCGATGGTCCGCAAGGGCAGGGGACGGTTCGCTTCGCCGTGCAGGCCGCCGGGCCCTTGCCTCCTTGGCTGACGGAATGGCCGTGGTTCGGCTGGCCACTGGGCGTGGTCGTGCTGTTCGGCACGCACCGCTACCTGGTTTGGCGCCGTCGACTGACTCTACTTCTCTAGGGCAGCCGCCAGGGGCTTGCCATCCGTCTCGCCCATCGACAGTCCCAACAGCGCCGCAATCGTGGGGGCGACGTCCGTGTTGTCGAACAGACCCAACTGAGTTCCTGGCTTGATTCCGGCTCCCCAGGCGACGAACGTGGCGTGCAGGTTCGGCAGGTTCTCGTCATGCCCATGAGTTCCGCGCCGCTTGGATTCATCGATCATGGCTGCCGTGCCAGTGGCCGTTTCGGCGAAGGCATAGCCCTCGGAGGCGAATAGAATCATGTCCGGTGCATGCGGATCGTCAGTCGGCTCGGCCACTCCGTGGTCGTGCAACTGTCCAGGCCCGACCACCTTGCCGATGCCCGTCGAGCCGGTGAACTTCCGCTTGATTGTCTCCACGATTTCGGCTCGGCGGGGCCTGTCGAGCACATAGACCAGGGCCGAGCCGCCTTGCACGACCACGTGCACGGCTCCGCCCGTCACGTTCTTGTCTTGCACTTCGACCAAGCCCGCGTCGCGCAGCGTCACGTTCGGCAGAATCGTGTGCTCGATGGGCGAAAAGCCGTGGTCCGAAACGATGACCAGCGTCGCCTGGCCGGCGAAGTCGCGCTTCAGCAGTTCCCAGATTTCTCGCACCTGCTCGTCGGCCGCTCGAATCGCCGCATAAGCCTCGGGCGATCGTGGGCCGCTCACGTGCTCCGTGTGATCGACATGAATCACGTGCAGCAGCGCCAGGTTGGGACGATGGGAGTGGAGAATGTGCTTGAACACCCGCGTGGCCGTTTCGTCCGAGACGATGTACAGGTCACGGCCTCCCGAGCTGGTCGGCTCGCCATCCGCCCACACGCCCGCAGCCTGGCACTCTTTGATGATCGCCGTCGTGGTGTATTTGTGCAGCAACTCGTTCGACCCCACCTCGGGCATCTGCCAGTCCAAGGATTTGGCGTTTCGCGAAGCCGGCCAGCGCACGGCGGCCGTAGTCAGTCCCTTGGACTTGGCGACGTCATAGACCGTGGGCACTTTGATGATTTGTTCCTTGTCGAACTCCGGATCCAAGATGAGTGCGACGCGACGCCGCTGATCGCGGTCATAATAGTCGTTGCCCACGACGCCATGCCGGGCCGGCTTGACGCCCGTGACGAGCGTCGTGTGGTTGGGCCAGGTCACGGTCGGAGTCGACGCTTTCATTCGTCCCCAAGCGCCCGCATCGGCCAGCGCACGAATCGTCGGCATCTCGGCCTGCGGATCGTCTCGATAAAATGCAGCCAGGCCGTCGACACTGACCATCACAACCGTGCGCTGGGTATCTGCCGCCGTCGCCGAGCGCGCCGCCGGCAATCCGATCAGGACGGTGACCGCGACGCGAAACATCCTCCGCATCATTGCATTGGCAAGAAACATCATTTGCAGCTCCTGGAGGTAGCACGTCAAACCCGCCTAGCTTAGCAGGTCATCGTGACCGGATTGTTATAGACGGGTTAAGAATCAATGCAAAAACAAAACGCTCGACGAAACCAGCGGCCGGCCAGACCCGCGACCCCAATTCGGGCGGTGCGGTATAATCGATTGAGTAACACAACCGCTAGGGCCATTGCCGTGCCGTTCAAAGATCACTTCTCAAAACAGGCAGACCAGTACACACAATTTCGGCCCCGCTATCCGCATGCGTGGTTCGAGTTCCTCTCCGGCCTGACTGAGCGGCGGGGACTGGCGTGGGACTGCGGAACGGGCAATGGTCAGGCGGCGGCAGGATTGGCGGAGTTCTTCGACGAGGTGATCGCCACCGACGCCAGCACCTCACAGATTGCTCACGCCCAGGCCTGTTCGCGAGTTCGCTACCTGGTGTCGTCGGCCGAGGATTGTCCACTGGCCACCGCGTCGGTGGACCTGGTGACGGTGGCCCAGGCGCTGCACTGGTTCGATCGCGACCGTTTCTATGCCCAGGTCCGGCGAGTCTGCCGGCCGGGCGGCGTGCTGGCTGTGTGGAGTTATGGGTTGGCCACGGTTTCGGCCAGCGTCGACCGGGTCGTCTGGCGGTTGTATGCTGAAATACTAGGCGAACACTGGCCGCCGGAACGCCGGCAAGTCGAGCAGCGCTACGACACGATCGCTTTTCCATTCGGCGAAATTCAACCGCCCCGGATCGAGATGACCGCCCGCTGGAACCTGGTCGACTTGATCGGCTATCTTGGAACATGGTCGAGCGTCGCGCGCTTCAACGAAGTCCGCGGCTTCGACCCGCTCGACCTGGTTCGCGCTGAACTGACAGCGGCCTGGGGAGCACTGGAAACGGTGCAGACCGTAACCTGGCCCTTGAATGCGCGCGTCGGCCGCATCGACGGATCCCGTCCCGAGTGACCGCGATAACAGCTTCGACGCCGCTGGGCGGATCCAATTCATGACCGTTGAGCCCGAAATTGTCGATCTTGCCATGACTGAGCATCAGCGGGCGCGCGCCCTCCGCGGGCAAGGCGCCTTGGTCGAGGCCGAAGCGGCTTATCGCGAAGTCGTGCGCCTGCGGCCCGACTTCGTGGCAGCCCACAATGAGCTCGGCACCTTGCTGTGGGACCAGCGGCGGTTCGCCGAAGCCAAGGCCTGCCACCTGGTGGCACTGGCCGTGCAGCCCAATCTGGCAGAGTCGCATAATCACCTGGGCAGTGTCCTGCGCTCCGAGGGCCAATCCGCGGCGGCCATCCAGGCCTTTCGCCGCGCCGTGGAACTCGATCCAAACTACGCGGCGGCTCATTGTAACTTGGCCGACACCTTGAATCTGGCGGGCTGGACCGAAGAGACCTTATTCGAGTTTCGCCGCGCGTCGGAGTTGGCTCCGCACGATCCCGACATCGTCGCGAACTACGGCGTCGGCCTGATGCGACAAGGTCAACTCGATGCCGCCATCGAACAATTTCGCGCCGCGATCCGACTCGATGGCCAGCATGCCGTATGCGCCAGCCTGCTGCTCTACGCCCTGAACTTTCATCCGGGGTGCGACCCCGAGAGCATTTCGACGGAGCATCGCAACTGGGCCCGCCAGTACGCCGATCCGCTCACGCGAAGCGCTGCGACGCATCTCAACGATCGCACGCCCGATCGCCGGCTACGCGTCGGCTACGTGTCGCCTCATTTCCGGGCCCACGCGGTTAATTTCTTCACGGAGCCGATTCTGGCCGCCCACGACCATCGGGCCGTCGAAGTCTTCTGCTACAATTCCGCACTGATCTCGGAAGGCGACGCCACGACGCGGCGACTGCAAGGACATGCCGACCACTGGCGCGAGATCGCCGGGTTGAGCGACCAGCAGACCAGCGAGTTGGTGCGCCACGACCGGATCGACATCCTTGTCGACCTGACAGGGCACCTGAGCGAACATCGGCTGTTTGTGTTCGCCCGCAAACCGGCCCCCGTGCAGGTGACCTATATCGGCTATCAAAACACGACTGGCATGTTGGCCATGGACTATCGCTTGACGGACGATTGGTCGGATCCTCCCGGGTCGACCGACCGACTGCACACCGAGCGGCTGGTGCGAATTCCCGGTTCGTTTTTCACCTATCTGCCTTCGGCCGACGCTCCGCCCGTTACCGCGCTGCCGGCGATGACGAACCGCCTGATCACGTTCGGGTCGCTGAATAACTATCTCAAGGTCACACCGCAGGTGTTGACCACTTGGGCGCAAATTCTGGCCGCTGTCCCGCGTTCACGGCTGATTCTGCAGGCGCGTGTAGCGCAGGAAGTGCGCGATCAGATCCGTTCGATCTTCGAGCGGCAGGGCGTCAGCACCGACCGCATCGAGGTGGCCGGGCGTCGTTCGCGAGCCGAGTACCTCAAGCTGATCAATCGCGTTGATATTGCTTTGGACCCCTTTCCCTTCAATGGCCACACGACCACCTGCGATTGCCTCTGGCAGGGCGTGCCGGTTGTCTCGCTGGCCGGCCAGACCTACGCCTCGCGTTTCGGCAGCAGCGCGCTCGTGAATTTGGATCTGCAAGACTTGATCGCCGACACGCGCGAGGGTTATCTGGATATTGCCCGGCACCTGGCGGCCGATCTCGACCGGCTCGCGCGGTTGCGTGGCGAATTGCGCGAGAGAATGCGGGCCTCGATTCTGCTCGATGCCGTTGGCTTCACGCGTAAGCTCGAAGCCGCCTACCGACGGATGTGGACTGACTGGTGCCTGGAACCGACACGAGGGACGGAAGCTTGAAAATGGCCCATTCGACTGCCGGGATCAGTCTGGCATGGTAACGATCGACGAAGCATTGGCCCGTGGCACGCGCCATCATCAGGCCGGTCAATGGGCCGAAGCCGAACACATTTATCGGCAGATTCTGCATGCCGAGCCCGATCATGCGCCGACGCTGCACCAACTGGGCATTCTCGTCATGCAGGGCGGCAATTATCAGGTGGCCGTCGAATGTTTTGCCCAGGCGATCCGCGCCGACCGGATGCAAGCGGCCTACCACGCCAATCAGGGCGTGGCTTACGCGAGTCTTGGCAATCTGACCCAGGCGATTGCCTGTTATCAGGCCGCGGTCAAACTGCAGCCCGACATGGCACACGTGCAGCGGATGCTGGGTGTCGCCTTTCGGGCCCAGGGAGATTTGGCCGGGGCGATCGACTCGTTGCGAACGGCGCTCAAGCTAAAACCAGAAGACAACGAGGCCCGCACGCAATTGGGGCATGCCCTGCACAAGCAAGGCAAGCTGGCCGAGGCCGAGACCTGCTTTCGCCGCGTCCTCCGCGCGGAGCCGGAATCAGCGGTCGCTCATTTCAACTTGGGCGACGCGCTGCACGCCCAGCAGAAACTGGACGAAGCGGCGACGAGCTATCAGGAGGCCCTGCGGCGCGATCGCGATTATGTCGACGCGCACAACAATTTGGGCACAATCCTCAACGGTCAGGGAAAGTCTGAGGCCGCGGTAGCCCACTACCTGGCCGCACTCCGCGTCAGACCCGACTGCGCCGCGGCCCATACGAATCTTGGAGGAGCCTACCTGGCGCTCGGGCAATTCGAGGACGCGATTGCCAGCTATCGCGCGGCGCTACGAATCGATCCCCAAATCGTCATCGCTCGACATAACCTGGGCACGTTGCTGCAACAACAAGGACAACTCACCGAGGCGCTGGCATGCTTTGACGAAGCGCTGCGAATCGATCCGCGCAATCCGTCACTGCACATGGCTCGGGGCAGCGTCTTGCAGATGCAAGCCCGCTTCGATGCGGCGATCGCGAGTTTTCAGGCCGCGGTCCACATCGACCCCAACTATGCCGAGGCCTACAACAACATGGGCGTTGCCTGGGGCGATCAGGGACTGCGCGATGAAGGAATCGAGTGCCTCGAGCGCGCCATCTCCCTCGATCCCCGCTATGCTGCCGCCGAGAGCAATCTGAGCGGATCGCTCCAATATCTCGGCCGGCTGGATGAAGCCGTTGTCCATGGTCGACGCTCAGTCGAGTTGGAACCCTCCAATAGCGGCTTCCACAGCAACCTGCTCTATCTTTTGAACTATCATCCGGCTGAGGATCCCGCATCGATCGCCGTTGAACATCGAACTTGGGCTCGGCGACATGCCGATCCGTTGTTCGCCGCCAGTGCTCCGCACACGAACGAGCGGACGCCCACGCGACGGCTGCGAATTGGCTATGTCACGCCCAATTTCAAGGACCACGCGGTCAACTTCTTCAGCGAGCCCATCCTGGCATCACACGACCACGCGCAGTTTGAGGTCTTTTGCTACTCCGACGTTCGGCAGGCCGATGCCACGACCCGTCGCCTGCAAGGTTATGCCGACCAATGGCGCGAAACAGCCTGGCTCAGCGATCAACAAATGAGCGATCTCGTGCGGCGCGACCAGATCGATATCCTGATCGACCTCAACGGTCACATCGGCGGCGGCAGTCGCATGTTGGCCTTCGCCCGCAAGCCGGCGCCCGTGCAAGTCACCTACATCGGCTACCAGAACACCACCGGCATGTTGGCCATGGACTATCGGCTGACGGACGACTACTGCGACCCGCCGGGCACGACCGACGCGCTGTACACCGAGCAACTCGTGCGGCTGCCGCGCAGCTTCTTTTGCTACTTGCCGTCAAGCGATGCGCCGGCCGTGACTCGATTGCCGGCCTCGGCGCTGGGCTACGTCACCTTTGGTTCCGTGAACAATTTCAACAAGATCTCGCCGGCCGTGTTGACGACCTGGGCCAAGCTGCTGGTCCGAGTGCCCCATTCGCGTTTGGTGGTGCGTGCCGACATGACCGACTCCCTGCGAGTGTATCTCGAGCGGTCCTTTGCCAACCACGGCGTCGACAGCGAACGGCTGGAGCTGGTCAATCGCCTGCCGCGGCTCGGATACCTCGAATTGATCGACCGGCTGGACATCGCTCTCGACCCGTTTCCCTTCAACGGGCACACGACTACCTGCGATTGTCTGTGGCAAGGCGTGCCAATGGTCACGTTGTCGGGCGACAGCTATGCCTCGCGATTCGGTGGCAGCGGACTTGTCACGCTGGGGCTCGACGCGTGGATTGCACGGACGGCGGCGGAATATGTGCAAATCGCCGCCGCGATGGCCGCCGATCTCGAGCGGTTGGCACAATTGCGGGCTGAATTGCGGCCGCAAATGGCCGCCTCGCCGCTGCTCGATTTCGTCGGCTTCACCCGCAATCTCGAAACTGTATACCGCCGGATGTGGATCGACTGGTGCGCGAAGCGTGGTCAGTAAGCGGCGGGGCGATTGACGATTCGCTGAGTAAACATTCTCATGGGTTCCATCGCGGAAACGTTGGCAATCGGCCTGCAGCACCAGCAGGCCGGCCGTTGGGATCAGGCCGAGCGGGCCTATCGGCAGATACTAACCCTCGATCCCTCGCATTCGCAGGCACTGCACCAATTGGGCACCTTGCGACTGCAGACCGGTGGCTTTGCCGAAGCGGCCGATTTGTTTCGACGGGCCATCGCACAGGACCGCTCGCAAGCGGTTTGTCACGTCCATCTCGGCGAAGCGCTGCGCTACTTGGGCCGGGCAAACCAGGCCGAAGCCTGCTATCGCGAAGCGCTCGCGATTCAGCCCGATCTTGCGGCCGTGCACCTCCTGCTGGGAATCGTGCTGGCCGCGCAGAACCGACATGCCGAAGCAGTCAAGGCATTGCGCGCGGCCATACAAACGAACCCCGACGACCTCGCGGCGCGCACGCAGTTGGGCAAGTGCCTGCAATTGCTCGGTGAACGCGAGGAATCCGAAGCCTGTTTTCGCCAGGTGTTGCGCCTCGAACAACGTTCTCCCGAGGCGCACCTCAATCTGGCCGATTGCCTCTATTTCCAGGGGAAGCTCGCTGAATCGATCGCCAGCTTCCAAGCAACATTGGCCCTGGCGCCGAACCATATCGACGCCCACAACGGGCTGGCAATGATCCACAAAGTTCAAGGTCATTACGACCAGTCGCTATTGCACTATCGGAGAATCGTCGAGATTCAACCCGACTGCGCCCTAGCACACGAAAACCTGGGCGTGCTCTATGAAATGATGGGCCGCGTGGACGATGCGATTGCAGTTTACCGCTCGGCGACGCGTCTCGACTCGACCTTGCTCGTCGCGCGACACAACCTGGCCTGTTTGTTGCAACAGCAGGGACACATGGACGAAGCCTTGATTTGTTTCGAGGAAGTCTCGCATCGGGACTCTCGGAATCCGCACGCACACCTGGCCCTGGCGAGTTGTCTGCGAAGCGCTGGCAATCTCAGCCGCGCGCTGGAGAGCTTTCAACACGCGGTTCGCCTCGCTCCTGATTTTGCCGAGGCGCATAATAATCTCGGAGTTACCTGGAATGACTTGGGAAGGCACGATGAGGCGATCGACAGTTACCGTAGAGCGCTAGACATTCGGCCAACGTATGCCCAAGCACGTCTTAACCTCGGCGCGTCGTTGCACTACATGGGCCGATCCACCGAGGCGCTCGAGCATTATCGTCAGGCAATCGAGCTCGAGCCGGCCAACGCCGAGTTTCATGGCAGTTTGCTCTACTTGCTGAATTACCTGCCGAGTTATGACGCCGCGTCTCTGTTTGCCGAGCACCGCGCTTGGGCCCGGCGGCATGCCGATCCGCTGCTGGGCTCGGCCGCGCCGCACGCCAACGACCGCGCCGCTGACCGGCGTCTGCGCGTCGGCTACGTTTCTCCCAATTTCAGGGCCCAGGCCGTCAACTTTTTCGTCGAGCCGATTTTGCGCGAGCACGACCGAGGGCAATTCGAGGTCTTTTGCTACTCGGACGTCGCCCGACCGGACTCGGTGACCGCCCGATTGCGAGGCTACGCGGATCATTGGCGAGACGTGCTCGGACAGAGCGATGAGGAACTCAGCAAGCTCGTGCGAAGCGACCGGATCGACATCCTCGTCGATCTCACCGGCCACATGGGCAGTGGCGTGCGGCTGCTTGCATTCGCTCACAAGCCGGCCCCCATTCAGGTGACGTACATCGGTTATCAGAATACGACCGGCATGCTGGCGATGGACTATCGGCTGACCGACGACTATGCCGATCCTCGTGGGATGACGGACGCATTCCACACCGAACGGTTGGTGCGACTGCCCCGGACTTTCTTCTGTTATCAACCCGTGAGCGATGCGCCGCCGGTCGGTTCGCTTCCGGCGACGACGAATGGTCATGTTACGTTCGCCTCGATCAACAACTTCAACAAGATCACTCCCGTGGTGCTGAACACCTGGGCCGCGCTTTTGCGGCGCGTGCCCGACTCCAGACTGCTGGTGCGGGCGGATATGACCGACTCGGTGCGCGACTATCTGATTGCTACGCTCGCGGGCCACGGTGTACCGGCCGCGCGACTGGAACTGGTCAACCGCTTGCCGCACCACGAATACTTGCGGCTCATCGATCGGGTCGACATCGCCTTGGATCCTTTTCCGTTCAACGGACACACGACCACCTGTGACTGCCTGTGGCAAGGCGTGCCGGTCGTCACGCTGTCGGGCACGACCTATGCCTCGCGATTCGGCGGCAGCGGACTGGTGACGTTGGGACTCGAGGACTTGATTGCCCATGCGCCGGAAGAGTACATCGAGATCGCGGCTCGACTGGCCGGCGATCGCGAGCGATTGACTGGCCTGCGCGCCGGCTTGCGTGAGCGGATGACCGCTTCGCCCCTAATGGACTTCGCGGGCTTCACGCGCAATCTTGAGGCCGAATATCGACGCATGTGGGTCACTTGGTGCGCGAGCCGAGAGGTGCCCTAGACTTCTTCGGCCTCGGCGAGCTCTTGAAGCTCGCACCAGCGCTCTTCGATCGGCTTCAGCTCGCTGGCAATCGCCGTGATCTCGGTGTGCAACCGTAACGCCTCGGCCGGGTCCGTTGACTTGAGCAGTTGCGCGCTCAACTCGCGACGACGCTCGTCGAGCTTTGCGATGTTGCGTTCCAGGGCCGCGAGCTCCTTGCGCGTCTCGCGTTGCTTTTGGCCCCGCTCCTTGCGATCGACGCGCGGCGCGGCACCTTTGGTGGGGCCGGCTGGCGCAGTCTTCGCTCCCAGTTCACGCTCGCCGTCGTCGATTTCCTTGTTGACATAATACAGGTAGGAGTCGTAGTCACCGCGATAATTGACCACCCGACCGGCGCGTACTTCGACCACGGACGTGGCCACGCGCTTCATGAAATGCCGGTCGTGGCTCGTGAAGATCACGGTGCCCTGATAGTCGATCAGAGCCTCCGCCAGGGACTCGACGGTGTCGACGTCCAAGTGGTTGCCCGGCTCGTCGAGTACCAGGATGTTGTGCTGGCTGAGCAGCAGGCCGGCCAGGCACAAACGGGCTCGCTCGCCACCGCTGAGCACTTTGATCGGTTTTTGCACGTGCTCGCCGCGAAACAAGAAGCTGCCGGCCAGATCGAGCAACACCTGCGACTTCGTTCCCGGCGCCGCGACGTATTCCAGCTGTTCCAGCACGGTGCGGTTTTCCGTCAGGCTGGTATAGACGTGTTGCGCGTAGACGCCAATATCGCAACCATAACCCCAGCGGATTTGCCCGGCCAACGGCTCCAGCGAGGAGACGACCGTGCGCAGGAACGTCGTTTTGCCTTGACCATTGTCGCCCACGATCGCCACGCGGCTGCCGTGTTCGATCTCCACCTGAATGTCGCTGGCCACTTCGTGTTCCGGATAGCCGATCGCCAGCTCCGAGCATCGCAGGGCCGGGCCCTTGCGCGCCTCGACTTGCGGCGCTCGCATTCTCACCGTGGGCTCTTCACCTGCCACTTCGACGCTTTGCAATCGCTCGAGCTGCCGGCCTTTGGAGCGGGCCCGTGAAGCGGTGCTGGCGCGAGCCCGGTTCTTGTCGATGAATGTTTCCAACTGCTTGCGTTTGGCCTCGACCGCCGCGTTGACGCGCTGATCGTGATCGCGACGCTCGGCCTGGTTGATCAAAAAGGCATCGATCGGACCGGCAAACATCGTCAGCTTGCCGCGCGAGAGCTCAAGCGTCTGGGTGCACGTGGCGCCTAGAAACGCACGGTCGTGCGAAACGATCAAACATGCCTGCCGGAACTCGCGCAGGAAGTGCTCGAGCAGAATCTGCGTGCGCAAGTCGAGAAAGTTCGTCGGCTCGTCGAGCAGCAGCAAGTTAGGATCGTGCAGCAACAGCGCCGCCAGCTTGACGCGCGTCTGCCAGCCACCCGACAGCTTCTGAATCGGGCCATCCAGCAGCGGTCCCTTGAGCTCGAAACGGCCGGCCACTTCGCCGCACCGCCAATCGGGCTGGCCGCTGTCACGCATCAGGAATTCGAGCACAGTTTCGCCGGGCGCGAACGGGTCGTGCTGCCGCAGGTAGCCCAGCCGCAGCTTGGGATGGCGGACCACTTCGCCTTTGTCCAGCTCTTCATCGCCCAGCAGCACCCGGCAGAGGGTCGACTTGCCCGCGCCATTGCGGCCGACAAATCCGACTTTGTGGGCGTCGGTGATCGTCACCTCAGCGCCATCGAGCAGGGCTTGATGCCCATAGCTCTTATGGGCATCGACAAGTTGCAGAAGCACCGCCATGAAAACTCATTCACCCCAAAGAACGTCGCACTTGGGCCGGCCATCGGCCCAAAAAATAGTCCAACCCCGGATTCGAGTAAAGCCCGGCTGCACGCCGCATCACGCTGCCTTTGATCACCAGCGCAAAAGATGGGACGCGGCCCCGGCAGCGAGGCCGCGTCCCTGGATTCCGCACGCGATTGATTCGCGTTACTTCAAGATCTTGCCGGTGTCGGCAATGATGTGCTTGATTTCAGCCGCATCGAGCTCGCCGGCGCCAACGGCGTGGCTGGCCACGACCTTGCCATTGCGATAGATCGTCACGGTCACTTCGGCTTCCGGGCTGATATTGAACTCGGCGGGGCCGTTTTCATTGTCCTGAGGAACCACCAAGGCCACGTTTTCAACCTGGTTCTTGGCGGCAAACTCCTTGGCCTGGGCCTTTAGGCCGGCCTGGTCCTTGCCAATCAGATTGACGAACGACGACAGCTTCTGGTCGGCGTTCTTCGTGACCTGCTTGTCCAATTCCTTGACCAACGAAGCCAACTGCGGGTCGGCCTTGCGGGCGAAGACCATCACGACCGGCTTGTTGCCCAACATGCAACGATAGCAAAAGTTCGCGCCGACTTCCTTGCCGTCGTTGACCGCGCCGCCGCACTTCTCGACATCAAAGGCCGGAACCAAATCGCCCGGCTGCAGGCCGCTCTTCAGTTCGGCCGCGTTCAAGGTGCTCACGCTCAATAGCAACAAGGCAGTCAAACTCAGGGTGATCAAAGCTTTCATCACGGAAACTCCTCCTGTGAAACCTGGGGCAAGTTCGAATACGGGTGACAATTCTGAAAACAGCGGGTTGATTCGCCGTTCAATGGGGCGTGTCCAGCCAGACGGCTTCGGACCGGCGTCCGCAATCGTGTCCCAATCTTAGGACGGCGAGCCGTAGCATGCCAGACCGGTGGGGTTTTCCGTGATATTTTAGCCAAATGCGAATCGAAGGCAAACAAAAAGTCGCCCATATTATCGCCCAACCCACCAATTCTCGCGGACCGCGGCTCACTCGCGACAAGTTGCCAGCCGGGGACTGGTACTTTGCGTTGCGCTCACGCCGAGGATAAAGTGAGGCACAAGCGCGGGCGGTACGAAGTGTCGAGCCCGTTTTTTGCAGGGTCTAAAATAAGTTGGAGCGACGTCGCATGAGGTTATCCTGGCTAGCTTTGCTACTGCTGTTCTGCGTTTCGCCGCTCCGTGCGGACGACAATACGTTGACCGACCAGGAGAAGCAGGACGGCTGGCTATTGCTGTTCGATGGCAACTCACTCGATGGTTGGATGACGAGCAGCCAAAAGCCAAGCCAGCGGCCGGTCGAGGACCACGCAATCAATCCGCACAAGTGCGGCGGCTACATGCTCATGCCCAACAAGGCTTGGGGCGACTTCATCCTGGCGCTCGACTTCAAGATCAGCAAACAATGCAACAGCGGCGTTTTCATTCGCACCTTTCCGCTGACGCCGCGCCCGGGCAAGGACGTGGGCTATAACGGTCTGGAGGTGGCGATCGACGACACAACCACGGCCGACTTTCACGACACCGGCGCGATCTATGACCTGGTCAAGCCACTGAAGAACGCCATGAAGCCGGTGGGCGAGTGGAACCACATGGTGATCGTGTGCGACAAGAACCTGATTTCCATCGAGCTCAACGGCGTCGCCGTGACGAAGATGGATCTCGACCAATGGACCGCGAAAAACAAGCGGCCCGATGGCACCGATCACAAGTTCGACGTGGTCTACAAGGAGCATCCCCGCCAGGGCTACATCGGCCTGCAAGACCATGGCGGCAATTGCTGGTACAAGAACATCAAGCTCAAGCCGCTCGGGAAGTAGCACGGAGGTCTGGCCGGCGACTATAATAGGGCTCGATTTCGATCGGGCTATGGCAGCGTGAAGTCGCCTGCCTTGGGCCCACCTTGGCTTAGTTGTTTCACGCACATGCCAACACGCCTGGCCACGTTTCGCCTACCACCCGCGCTGCTCGCCACGATCGCGATCGTCGCCACGGCATTGTCTTGCAGCCGAACTGCCAGGGCCGAACCGGAAGTCAAATCGGCGCCGCTCGACTTCGTGCGCGACGTGCAGCCAGTCCTAGCGCAGCACTGCTGCGAGTGTCACGGCACAAAACGCCAAGAAGGTGGTTTGCGATTGAACGCCCGGGCGGCGGCATTTGCTGGCGGCGACTCGGGCCGCAAGGCTATCGTGCCGGCGGACCCAACCAACAGTCGGCTCATCCAGGCGATCAACGGCAGTGATGCCGAGCTGAAGATGCCGCCGGCCGACGAGGGGCAGCCGCTGACCGCGGCCGAGATCGAGTTGCTCACGCGTTGGGTTCGCGAGGGGGCCGCCTGGCCGACGGACGCCGACTTGCCGACCGATCGGCCCAATCATTGGGCCTGGCACAAGCCCACAAAGGGTAAGATTCCCGCAGTCGAACATCGGGATTGGCCACGCCACCCGCTCGACTATTTCGTGCTCGAGCAAATCGAACGAGCCGGCCTGACGCCCGCGCCCGAAGCCGATCGCCACACCCTAGCGCGGCGGGTGTATCTCGACCTGATCGGCCTGCCGCCCTCAATGGCTCAGGTCGAGGCCTTCGTCAACGATGCCGCGCCAGGGGCTTATGAACGGATGATCGAACGGGCCCTGGCCGACCCCGCCTATGGCGAGCGCTGGGCCCGGGTGTGGCTCGACCTGGCCCGCTATGCCGACTCGAAAGGCTATGGCTCCGATCCGCTGCGTACGATCTGGCGCTATCGCGACTGGGTGATCGAGGCCTTCAATCGCAACCTGCCGTTCGACCGGTTCACGATCGAGCAACTCGCCGGCGACCTGTTGCCGCGGCCGAGCGCCGACCAGATTCTGGCCACGGCATTCCACCGCAATACGATGGCCAACGACGAAGGCGGCACCGACGACGAGGAGTTTCGCGTCGCGGCGGTGAAAGACCGCATTGAAACGACGATGCAGGTCTGGATGGGTTTGACGATGGGTTGTGCCAAGTGCCACAGCCATAAATTCGACCCGATCACCCAGCGCGAATACTATCAGGCCTATGCCATCTTCGATCAAACCGAGGACGCCGATCGCGGCGACGAAGAGCCCCGAGTGGCTTCGCCCACGCAAGGAGAACTGCAGCAGATTGCCGAGCGGCAAGCACGGATCGCCGCCTTACAAAACCAACTTGGCACACCGGCGCCGAATCTCGACGCTGAGGTTGCAAAATGGGAGCAGGCTGTCAGCGCGCAGCGGCGAGCCTGGACCGTCCTCGAACCGCGGTCGACTCAGGCGACCGATGGCACGCAATTGGAAGCGCTCGAAGATCGGTCCGTCCGCGCTAGCGGTGCCTCGCCGGAATGTGCAACATACAAGTTGGAGTACACAACTGAGCTGGAAGGTATCACGGCGTTGCGTCTCGAAGCCCTGCCGGACGACAGCTTGCCGGCACGAGGCCCTGGCCGAGCGGGCGGGAATTTCGTGCTCAACGATTTGCGCGTCGACGTCGCGCCGCAGGGTCCCACGCCGCCGGCGGGCCGCTTCGTGCGGATTGAACTCCCCGGCGATAAAAAGATCATCTCGCTCGCCGAAGTGCAGGTGTTTCAAGGCAGTGAGAACATCGCGATTGGTGGCAAGGCCACGCAGTCGAGCGTCTATCCTGGCGGGACCGCGGACTTGGCCATCGACAATCAAACCGGCGGCGACTTTCACCAGAAATCGGTGACGCACACGGCCGAGGAATCGAATCCCTGGTGGGAGGTCGACCTGGGCCGCACGGCTTCGCTCGACCGCGTGGCGGTGTGGAACCGCACGGACGGCGGCTTGGAGTCGCGACTGCAAGGCTTCGTACTCTCGCTACTCGACGAAAGCCGTCGGGTCGTTTGGCGGCGCATGATCGCCGAAGTGCCAAAACCCAGCCTGACCATCGACCTGCTACAACCGACCCAAATCGAGCTGACCGGCGCCACGGCCGATTTTTCGCAAACGGGTTGGCCCGTTGCCAACGCGATCGATGCCGACGCCACGGCCGCCTCCGGCTGGGCCATCAGCCCGCAGACAGGCCAAGCGCACCAGGCTATTTTTTCCATCAAGCCGCTGCCCGTCTTCGCCGGTCCGACGGCGCTGACGCTCACGCTCGTCCAAACACACGGCGGGCAGCACACGCTGGGCCGCTTCCGGTTGGCGGCGACCACGGCCTCACCACCACCCGCGGCGTTGCCGGGCGCTATTGAGGCGATCCTGGCCATCACGCCCGAACAACGCTCGGCCGAGCAACGCAACGAAGTGGCGCGATACTATTGGTCGCAGTCTGCCACGGCGGCGGCTTTGCACGCGCAGGTTGCCAAGCTGCAAGCCGAAATCGCCGCGATCGAAAAAGGCATCGCCGCCATCCCCATCATGCGGGAGTTGCCTGCCGAAAAGCGCCGCGTGACGCACACCATGGTCAAAGGCAACTTCCGCGCTCCCGGCGATGCGGTCGAGTCGGCCCTGCCGACAGCCTTTCATCCGCTGGCCCAGGAAATGCAAGCGAATCGACTGGGGCTGGCAAACTGGCTGCTCGACCGGAACAACCCGCTCACGGCGCGTGTCACGGTCAATCGCTTGTGGGCCCAACTGTTCGGCGTCGGCATCGTGGCAACCGAGGAGGATTTTGGCACGCAAGGTCTGCCGCCCACGCATCCGGCGCTGCTCGATTGGCTGGCTGTCGAATTTTTCGACAATGGCTGGGACATCAAAGACATCTTGCGACAGATCGTCTGCTCGGCCACTTATCGCCAGTCCTCGACGCCCTCGGCCGAGGCCCTGCAAAAAGATCCGAACAACCGGCTGCTGGCCCACGGCCCGCGCTTTCGCCTGGAAGCCGAGATGGTGCGCGATCAGGCGTTGGCGATCAGCGGGCTACTGAGTCGCAAGCTGGGTGGCGCGTCGGTCTATCCGCCGCAACCCGACGGGTTGTGGCGAGCGGCGTTCAACGGCCAGCGCACCTGGGCCACGAGCAACGGCGAGGATCGTTATCGGCGCGCACTCTATACCTATTGGCGCCGCACCGTGCCCTATCCCTCGATGGCCGCGTTCGACGCACCGAGCCGCGAGATCTGCACGCTGCGGCGCATTTCGACCAACACGCCGCTGCAAGCCTTCGTCACGCTCAACGACCCGGTCTATGTCGAAGCCGCACAGGGGTTGGCGCGACGAATCGTGGCCGAGGGAGGCGCGACCGTCGAAGATCGCAGCGCCTTCGTGCTGCGGCTGGCATTGGCACGCCCGCCGCAAGAGGCGCAAGTCAACCAATTGACGGCGCTCTATCGCAGCGAGTTGGAGCATTATCGCGGCCATGCAAAAGCTGCCGAGCAAATGGCCACCATGCCGCTGGGGCCGCTGCCCGCCGGCTATGATGTCAGCGAACTGGCCGCTTGGACCGTGGTGGCCAACGTGGTGTTGAACCTCGACGGAGTGCTCAGCAAACGATAGCGAGTGAGAACGCATGGCAGGAAACTTTCATCTCGAACAGGTCCGGACCTTGACTCGCCGGCATTTCTTTCAGAAGTGCCAGGTCGGCGTGGGCGCGATGGCGCTCGCCGCGCTGCTCGAGCGCGAAGGCCGGGCCGAGAGCACGAGCGGCGGAATCGACGAAGGCGCTCCCCTAACCCCACGGCCGCCACGGTTCGCGCCGCGCGCCAAGTCGGTCATCTACCTGCACATGTCGGGCTCGCCGCCGCAGCAAGAATTGTTCGATTGGAAACCCAAACTCGTCGAGCACAACTCGCAGCCGTGCCCCGACGAATTACTGGCCAATCAGAAGTTCGCATTCATCAAGGGGCATCCCAAGCTGCTAGGCACGCCGTATAAATTCAAGCAGTATGGCCCCAGTGGCGCCTGGATTTCGGAACTGTTGCCGCACATGGCCGGCATCGCCGACGAGATGACGATCATCAAGTCGATGCACACCGACCAGTTCAACCATGCCCCGGCCGAGCTGTTTCTGCACACCGGCTCGGCACGGGCCGGCGGAGCTTCGATCGGCTCGTGGGTCACTTATGGGCTGGGCTCCGAGAGCCAGGATCTTCCCGGTTTTGTCGTCCTGTTGAGCGGCGGCACCGATCCCAGCGGCGGCAAAAGCGTGTGGGGCAGCGGCTTTCTGCCGTCGGTATTTCAAGGCGTGCAGTGCCGCGGCGAAGGCGAGCCGATTCTGTATGTCTCCGATCCCAAGGGCATGTCACGCGACGTGCGGCGGCGCAGCCTCGACGCGTTGCGGAGCCTCAACGAGTTCGAACTCCAGCAGTTCGGCGATCCCGAGACCCTGACGCGGATCGCCCAATATGAACTGGCTTATCGGATGCAGATCTCGGTGCCCAGCGTGATGGACATCTCACAAGAGCCCAAGCATGTGATCGAAGCCTATGGAGCCCAGCCCGGCGGCGGATCGTTCGCCAACAACTGCTTGCAAGCGCGTCGGCTGGTCGAACGGGGCGTCCGCTATGTACAATTGTTCGATTGGGGCTGGGACATTCACGGCACCGGCGCCGGCGACGACATCGTCACCGCCTTGCCAAAGAAGTGCAAGGAAGTCGATCAGCCCGTGGCGGCCCTGGTCAGGGACCTTAAGGCTCGCGGACTGCTGGACGAAACGTTGGTCGTTTGGGGCGGCGAATTCGGTCGCACGCCCATGAACGAAGAGCGTGCCGGGTCCAAGTTCCTGGGTCGCGACCATCATCAGCACTGTTTCACGATCTGGATGGCTGGCGGCGGCATCAAACCGGGAATGGTCTTCGGCGAGACCGACGAATTGGGCTATCACATCGTCAGAGACAAAGTTCCCGTCTTCGATCTCCAGGCCACGATCTTGCACCTGTTGGGACTCGATCCCCATCAGCTCGGCTTCAAATACCAAGGTTTGAATCAACGCCTGATCGGCCCCACCGACGAACCGCGCGTGCGTCACGAGCTGCTTGTCTAGCGAGCACCGCACATCACGCACACTACCGACCTGCGCTCTGCTTCGCCAATTACCCAGCTACGCGCATCAGTTCTTCGCTAGATGCCCTGGGACCATTCCGCTATTATGCGGCTGTTCGCTGTTTGGGCCCATTGGGCCGGCGGGGCATCTTTCGTCGAGCACCTTATTCGTTCCAGGAAAACACCTCCATGAAAGTCCGTTTGATCCTCGTCGCTGCCGTCGTACTCTTCGCTACCCAGGTGCAGGCTCAGGACAAGGGTGGGCGTCGCGGCGAGTTGAAAAGCGTTCGCGAGCGGGCCAGCTATAGCTTCGGCATGACCATGGGCGGAAACCTCAAACGGCAGGGGGTCGACATCGATCTGGATTTGCTGATTCAAGGTTTGCGCGACTCGGCCAACGGCGCCAAGTTGCAGCTTACCGAGGAGCAAGCGATGGAGGCGATGCAGGCGTTTGAGAAGGAGATGGCCGCCAAGCAGGCCGCCGATTCCAAGAAGTTTCTGGTCGACAACAAGAAACGCGCCGGAGTAAAGACCACGCCCAGCGGCTTGCAGTATAAGGTGCTCAAGACTGGCAAGGGCAACAAGCCGAAAGCCGACGACGTCGTGAGCGTCAACTACCGTGCCAGTTTCGTCAACGGCGTGGAGTTCGAGGCCAGCCCGCCGGACAAGCCGTTCGTGACGCCGGTCAATCAGGTCATTCCCGGCTGGGAAGAAGCTCTGCAATTGATGGAGACCGGCTCGCGTTGGCAGCTTTTCATTCCGCCGGACCTGGCCTATGGCGAACAGGGTTCGCCGCCTGCGATCGGTCCCAACACCACGCTGGTCTTCGACCTCGAACTGGTGGAAATCAACAAGCCCACCAAGCAGGGCAAACCCGCGGCCGGTGGTGGCAATGGCGGTAAAAAGACACCCCCAATCGAGTAACGCCGGGAACTATTCAGCCTTGCGACTTGTTTCTGACGGCTGATCGGCTGCAGCCGTTTCAAGCTGCGGAACCTCGATCGTTTTGACCCGGCCCTCGGATTCAACTTCCAGAACCAGTGCGCCGTCGACCTCGGCCACGGCTTGCTGGAATTCCTGCGTGGTGGCGAACTGCTTGTCGCCGACGCGGTGGATGCGGTCGTTGAGCCGAATACCGGCCAGGTCCGCCGGAGAACCCGGGATCACGCGGTTCACGATCATGGCGCCCGGCTCGGCGTCGTCGGCGCGCCAACTGACGCCAAGCCTTACCGGCTGGCCCGGCAGCACCAAAGACAGCTCGCGCGGCGCGTTCTCACCCGGCCGCTGAATCACGACGGACGTCGGACTCTGGGCGGCCAATACACTGGCCCGAAACTCTCGCGCGTTGCCGACTTCGCGGCCTGCGAATTTCAACAGACGGTCGCCGGATCGCAATCCGCCCTTAGCCGCCGCTCGGTCCGGGGTGACCGATGCCACGATGATCGCGCCTTGGGCGGCCGCCTTTTCGTCCCACGCCAATCCCAAGCGACCTGGCAACGGGGCAAGCGGCTGCGCGAGGGCATTCTGGTCGATGTGCGACTCTCGTCGCGCCTGGTGGCGAAAGCCGTCGAGCCGCGGGGCGTCACACAGCGCGACCAACACCTTAAAGGTGAGCTGCGTGATCCGCCTGAGACCGTCGTTGTTGATCTTGTCGGCGTCGTCGCTGGGCCGGTGATAGTCGCCATGCTGGCCGGTGTGCATCATCAAATAGGGAATGTCGCGCGTGCAAAACGAATACTGGTCGCTGTCAGACTTGATGTCCCAATTGAAGTCGAGCACCAGGTTCGAAACATCGTTTTGCTGGCTGACCAGCCACCGCAGGTCGCGACACGTGCGCGTTCCGTAGACCAGCAAGTTGTTGTTGCGCAGCCGGCCAATCATGTCGGCATTGACCACGATCGGAATCTGGCTCAGCGGAATCGTCGGATGCTCGACCCAATGCTTCGATCCGATCAGCCCTCCTTCTTCGCCGTCCCAAAATGCAAACAAGATGGACCGCCGTGGCTTGGTGGGCAACTGGTTCAGCGCTTCGGCCACCGCCAGCAAGCCGGCGACGCCGCTGGCGTTGTCGTCGGCGCCATTGTGGATGCGGCCTAACGGGCCGTAGCTATTGTTCGGGCTGCCGTAGCCGACGTGGTCGTAATGGGCGCCGATTACCACGGTCTGCTTCTTCAACTCCGGGTCGCTGCCTTCGACCTGGCCCAAGATATTGTTGTAGGTGGCAAAACTCTGGTAGTAGCCTCCCTTGGCCCCACCGCCGGCAACTCCGAACCGCTTCAACCGCTCGATGATATAGATGCCCGCGGCCCGATTGCCTCGACTGCCGGCGGCCCGGCCCTCGAAGGTGTCGTCGGCCAACACGCCGACGTGCTCCTTGGCCTTTTCCGTGGTGATCGTCATCACGGCGGCGTTCCGCGTGTCGGTCTCGGCCGCAAAGGAAACGGCGGCAACGGCGGAGGCGATAAGGAAAAAGAAAACGATTCGATAAGTTTGCGGGTAGGGCATCGTGGAGCAACTGGGCGGGGTGTGGGGGATGACTTGTCGGAGGCTGCTGGAAACGGCCGAAATTCGCGGCCGCGGGACCTCCTGCCCTCAGGGCTAGTGTTTCGCACGGCAACTGTTGGATAATGCGATAGTTATCGCAGGACTACTATACCCCACGACGGCCGCGAAGACAGCGAAGTCTTGTTCCTCCCCCTAGTCGATTACCGCCGGGCGCTGCTACATTTTTAGCCGAGTCCGAATTCACCTGGCATGCTCAACCGGGAGGCCCCAACCGCTTTATGACTTCCGCCATTCGCAAGCTACTGGTCGCCAACCGTAGCGAGATTGCTATTCGCGTGTTCCGCACGGCGCACGAGCTGGGCATTCGCACTGTGGCGATCTATTCGCATGAAGATCGTTATGCCCTGCATAGGTTTAAGGCGGACGAAGCCTATCAGGTTGGCCGCGCCGGCGAGCCGATTCGAGCCTATTTGGACGTCGACGCGGCAGTCGACGTGGCGCGCACCTGCGGTGCCGATGCCATTCATCCCGGCTACGGGTTCTTGTCGGAAAACCCGGCGCTAGCGCGCGCCTGCCGCGACGCCGGTTTGATCTTTTGTGGCCCGCCGCCCGAGATTCTGGAGCGGCTGGGCGACAAGATCGAGGCCCGCGAATTGGCGGCCAAAGCCGGAGTGCCCATTTTGTCGGGCAGCCGTGAGCCCATCAGTTCGATCGAAGTCGCCAGCAAGTTGGCGGACGAACTCGGTTATCCGGTCCTGCTGAAAGCGGCCAAGGGGGGTGGCGGACGCGGAATGCGTGTTGTCAACGAGCCGCAGGACATGGCTGCCGCGGTGGCCCAGGCCCAGCGCGAATCGCAGGCTGCGTTTGGCAGCTCCGACGTCTTCCTGGAAAAATACATTCAACGCCCACGGCACATCGAAGTGCAATTGATGGGTGACAAGCACGGCAACCTCGTGCATCTGTACGAGCGCGATTGTTCGGTGCAGCGGCGCTATCAGAAGGTCGTCGAGATCGCGCCGGCCGTGAGCCTCGACCCGGCGCTGCGCGAGCAGATCTGCCAGTCGGCCTTGGCAATCGGCAACGAAGTTTCGTACGAGAACGCCGGCACCGTCGAGTTCCTGGTCGATGCCGACACGGGCAAGTATTACTTCATCGAAGTCAATCCGCGCATTCAGGTCGAACACACGGTGACCGAAACCGTCACCGGCATCGACATCGTCAAGTGCCAGATCCTGGTGGCCGAGGGGCGCAAGCTTTCGGACGAGGAGATCGGCCTCGGTTCGCAGGCGGCGGTGCGCACCTACGGCTTCGCGTTGCAGTGCCGCGTGACGACCGAGGATCCGGAAAACCGCTTTGTGCCTGACTATGGCCGAATTGCCCACTATCGTTCGGCCGGCGGCATGGGCCTTCGGCTTGACGCCGGCACGGCCTTCTCCGGGGCGATGGTCACACCGTTCTACGACTCACTGCTGGTGAAGATGACGGCCTGGGGGCCGCGGTTCATCGATGCGGCGCGGCGGATGGAACGCGGACTCCAAGAGTTCCGCATTCGTGGCGTGAAGACCAATATTCCGTTCTTGATCAACCTGGTCACGCATCCGAAGTTCGTCGCCGGCGGATTCTCGACACGGTTCATCGACGACACGCCCGAACTGTTCGACTTCGTGCCGCGACAGGATCGGGCGACGAAGCTGTTTGCCTATCTGGCGGATGTAATCGTCAACGCCCATCCGATGGTCAAGAATCGGCCGGAAAAGATCCGTCGCGAGCCGGCTCCGGTGCCCGCTCTGGATCATAAGCAGCCCATCCCACCGGGATCGCGGCAAAAGCTGCTCGAACTCGGCCCGAAGAAATTCTGCCAGTGGGTGCTGAACGAAAAGCGGCTGCTGCTGACCGATACGACATTCCGCGACGCTCATCAGTCGTTGCTGGCGACCCGCGTGCGCACGTATGACATGCTGGCGATCGCCGAGGCCTATGCCCGGCTATGTTCCGAGTTGTTTTCGATCGAGATGTGGGGCGGAGCCACGTTTGACACCGCGATGCGGTTCCTGAAGGAATGTCCTTGGCAGCGGCTGGCGGACCTGCGCGAGAAGATTCCCAACATCCTGTTCCAGATGTTGTTTCGGGCGTCGAATGCCTTGGGCTATTCGAATTATCCGGACAACGTGGTCAAGGCCTTCGTACACGAGTCGGCCCAGGCGGGCATGGACCTGTTTCGGGTCTTCGACTCGCTGAACTGGGTGCCCAATATGACCGTGGCCATGGAGGCGGTGATCGAAAGCGGCGCGCTGTGCGAGGCCGCGATCTGTTACACCGGCGACATCCTGGACACGAAGCGCACCAAGTACAACTTGAAGTACTACGTCGAGTTGGCCAAGGAGTTGGAAAAGCACGGGGCTCACCTGCTGTGCATCAAGGACATGGCCGGCTTGTGCAAGCCCTACGCCGCGGAACTGCTGGTGCGCACGCTGAAACAAGAGGTCGGCATCCCGATCCACTTCCACACGCACGATACCAGCGGGGTGCAGGCGGGCGCCATTCTCAAAGCATCGGAAGCGGGACTGGACATCGCGGACGGCGCCATCGCTTCGATGTCGGGCCTGACCTCGCAGCCGAACCTGAACTCCGTCGTCGAGAGCCTGCGCTACACCGACCGCGACAGCCAGTTGAACTTCGACTCGCTCCAGTCGATGGCCCACTATTGGGAAGCGGTCCGCGAGTGGTACGCCCCCTTCGAGACCGGCATGATGGCCAGCACGGCCGACGTGTTTCTGAACGAGATTCCGGGCGGGCAGTACACGAATCTCTATCAGCAGGCAAAAGCCCTGGGTCTGGCGGCGCGTTGGCCCGATATCTGCCGCATGTATGCCGACGTGAACAGGCTGTTTGGGGACATCGTCAAGGTGACTCCCTCGTCAAAAGCTGTCGGTGACATGGCGCTGTTTCTGGTCACCAACGACCTGACGGTGCAGGATGTGCTCGACAGCAACCGCGAACTAGCCTTCCCCGAATCGGTGGTCGATTTGATGGCGGGCCGCATGGGCCAGCCCCCCGGTGGTTTCCCGCCGCTGGTGCGCGACCGCATCCTGCGCGACCAAAAGCCGCTGACCGGCCGCCCAGGCGCCGAGATGCCGCCGGTCGACTTCCAGGCAGTCTCGGCCGAGGTACAAAAGACGCTCGGTCGTGAGCCGACCATGCAGGACGTGCTCTCCTACCTGATGTATCCCAAGGTATTCAACGAGTTCGCGGCCAACGTGGCCAAGTACGCTGACGTCAGCATTCTGCCGACCGACGTCTACTTCTATGGCCAGGAGCCCGGACAGGAAGTCGCCGTCGAGATTGAGCGCGGCAAGACGCTGATCGTCAAGTTTCTCACCGTCGGCGATCCGCATCCCGATGGCCGGCGCACCGTGTTCTTCGATCTCAACGGGCAGCCGCGCAGTATCAACGTGCGCGACCTGTCGCTGGAGCCCGAAGAAAAACAGCGCACCAAGGCCGATCGCAACGATCCGAAGCAAGTTGGCGCGCCGATGCCCGGCCTGGTGGTCACGGTCTCGGTCAAGGTTGGCGACACCGTGCCAGCGGGGCAAAAGCTGCTGTCGCTCGAGGCCATGAAAATGGAAACGACGCTCTACGCCGAGCGACCCGGCAAGGTTGTCGAGATTTTGGTCAAGCCCGGCACGCAGGTCGATGCCAACGATCTGCTGCTCAAGATCGAATAACCGGGCTCAGCTGCGCACTTCGAGCTGGAAATCGCCGGCAGGCGACAGGGACAACCCCCCGTCACCGGCTCACGCACATCGCGCACGACTTGGGCGACAGAACGACCGCATCGGATCTCAGCGGTTCGTCGACGTCGGGACCGCTCCAACGGGTGCTGGCCGAATTGAACGCCAGCGACCAGCGACGATCGACGTGGCTCGGCAGTGAGTACGTTTGCGGCCCGCCATCGAAGTTCAGCAGGAGGCAGACCGACTCGGACTTGGTCTCGTAAGTCCTGACGACCAGCCCTCGGTCGCCGCACGCCAGAGTTGCAGTTTTTGGCTGCGATTGTTCTCGAATCACCGGAAAGGCTTTGCGAAGTCGGATCAGTTCTTGATAGCAGCGCCAGAGCACCGCGTGATGCCCCGTGTGAGCGTCAAAAAGCGCGAGCCGGGATTGTTCGAATGTCTGGGGCGATTGCGGATCAAGATCCATGTCTTGCCAACCGTGCGCCGCGAACTGTCGGAGACGAACGGCACGAACCGCGTCGACCAGTCCGGCATCGAGGTGGCTGATGAAGTAGTGAAAGCCGGCCGGCTCGTCATATTCCTCGCCCATGAGGAGCATCGGAACACAGCGTGATAAGATCGTGGCGGCCGCCGCCAGCTTGAGCTCCTCGAAACTGACCAGACGACCGAGACGCTGGCCGCCCGGCCGATTGCCGACCGTGTCGTGGTTCTGCGCGTAGGCGATCAACCGGTTGCCGGGCACGTCGGCGCCGGGCGCGCCCCAGAGCCGGCGTCGGTACTTTGAATGCTGTCCCGTCAGCACGAAGCCTTCCGTGGCGGCCTTGGAGAAATCGGCCACGGTACCAAAGTCGCTATAGTAGCCGGCTCGCTCTCGCGTCAGTAGCGCGTGCAGCGAGCGTTGAAAGTCGTCGAGCACCTGACCGTCGAACCCCAGACCTCCTTGCCGCGCGTCGGTCACGATGCGGGGATCGTTGGCATTGTTCTCGGCCACCACGAGTATGTGTCGCCCGAGGCGCTCGCTTCGCTGGTGCACGGCCTCGGTGAGCCGCCTCAGGAACGGCTGGGCAGTTTGATCATGGATGGCATGGGTTGCGTCCAGCCGAAAACCATCGACATGAAACTCATCGATCCAATACAACGCGTTGCCGATGAAAAAATCGCACACCGCGTCGCTGTCCGGACCATCGAAGTTGATCGCCGCGCCCCAGGCCGTCCGATGGCGGTCAGACAAATAAGGCCCGAACTCCGCGAGGTAGTTGCCCTCGGGGCCGAGGTGGTTGTATACCACGTCCAAGATCACGGCGAGTCGCCGGGAATGACAGGCGTCGATCAGCGACTTAAGACCCTCGGGCCCGCCGTAAGAATTCTGCGGCGCATAGGGGTGCACGCCGTCATAACCCCAGTTTCGACCGCCAGGAAACTGCGCCACCGGCATCAACTCGATCGCGGTCACGCCCAGGCGAACCAGCGTATCGAGCCGTGCAATCATGTCGCCGAATGTCCCGCCCGGCGTGAACGTGCCGACGTGTACTTCATAAATGACCAGGTCCTGGCGAGCCACGCCGCGCCACTCACCATCGGTCCATTCAAAGTCGCTCCGCACCACTTGCGATGGGCCGTGGACCCCAACGGGCTGAAAGCGCGAAGCTGGGTCAGGCCGGTCGACTCGATCGTCGAGTCGAAAAAAATAGCGTGTCCCGGGGCCGGCGCCTTGCACGGCGATCTCATGGTATCCAGCGCCAACGTCATCCAGCGGCACCAACCGGGCGGGGCAGGGGGGAGCGGCCGGAGATTCACCTTCGCAAGGCGCCAGGATGCGCAGCGCGATCCTCTCGACGGCCGGAGCCCAAACGCGAAATCGTGTCGTTCCGTCAGGTTGGAAGATGGCGCCAGGCAACATCGGTGTCGTGGTTCGCGGCGGGTGGACGGTTAGATGTTACGGTTACCGAGAATTTCGTGCAGGGCGCGCAGGGGAAGGTAGACCCAGTCGGGCCGGTTGTTGAGCTCGTAGCGCAATTCATAGATGGCTTTCTCGAGCAGACAGGCACCGAAAAGCTGTTCGAAATCGTGGCTGGCCGAAGGCAGGAACGGTGCTCCATGGGCTGCGCGGCGGTAGGCGGATAGAAAGGCGACACTCATCCAGAAGTACCAGGCCCCGGTCCACTGCTCAATGAGTTGCGCATCGTGCGGCACGGCGGACACGAGCAACTCGTTGGCGGTCGAGCAACCGGCGTAATGAAACGAACGGATCATGCCCGCCACGTCACGCAGGGCCAGTTGCTTCTGACGTCGTTCGCTGAGCGGTCGTGCCGGTTCGCCTTCGAAATCGATGACGTAAAAATCATCCCCGGCGACGAGCACTTGTCCCAAATGATAGTCGCCGTGGCCACGAATCTTGAATACTTCCGCTGGATACTCCGCCAGCCGATCGAAGCGCTCGTGAACGACCGGTTCCAGCGGCAATAGATTCGCGGCGTCCTTGCGGGCCGCGACCGCCAGCCGCGGCCCCTGCTCTCGCAACAGCTCGAAGGTCTCTCGCGTTAGCTCGCGAGCTCGCGCGGCCCATGCCCGGCGGTCGTCCTCTGAAAAAAGCTCGGGTTGGAAGGCCGGATCCTCGCCTCCTGCGGCCAATTCCAGATGCATCTGCGCTGTGCGCGTGCCCAACCGCTCGATATCGGCAGCGAAGTCCGGAAATGCACGCGCAACTCCGCTCGGCAACGGACTCTCGGACGTCGTCGACAGACCCTCCACCGGTAACCGAACCGCGCCCGGCAAGGCTTGTGGATCGGTGAGCATGCTCTCCACGAACGTCTTCAACCGCCGCAAAGCGTTTTGCCAGGCGTCACCCTGATTCGGCACGAAGCCTTGGGCCATCGCAAGCGTCCAAGGCTCGCGGCCCGCGCTGCAATACTCCAGGCCCCCGGCCAATGGCGGGACGCGTTCGAAACCCCGGTCGGTTAAGCGAGTGCAGATCTCGACGTCGGGATTGATGCCCATCTCGACCCGACGGAATACCTTCAGGATCAGCCGGTCGCCATAGACGATCGAGCTGTTGCTTTGCTCGGCGCCCACCAGCTGCGGCGGCAAATCCACGTCAGTCGCTCCGCGTAGTGCCACGAATTGCGACGTTCGCCAGCCTACGAGCTCGCCGGCGATGCCTTGTATGGGAGCCGCGGTTTCCAGGGCATAGAGCAGTTCCCGTTGGACCGCCGCGTCATTCAGAGCGTCGACAAGAACGACCGGATCGGGGCCATCGCCCACGCGGATTCGCGCCCAGAGCGATGCGATCTGCTCAGACAAGAGCCACGAGGCCCGGTCCCCGGTCGCCAGCGTTAGCGGAACCTGGTAGATCTCGGCCGGGCCGTTGGCAAACTCGAGCTGCAACAACATCAGTCGTGCGACGATCGATAGCGGCAACGCATCGAGGATCTCGAGCGATTGAATGGTCCTGGTCTTGGCGCCGAACCAGCGCCGCGAGACGATCGCGCGACCGATCGCCGCGAGAAAGCTGGCCTCTGCGGGGCCACCGACCAACTGGCTCCAGACGGCCTGGGGATCAAAGCGTGGCAACGCGGCGTCGAGTGCGATCTCTTCCATGATCTATCCCGTCGATTGTCAAACTGCTGTCGTCTCGCACGGCATCGCAAGTCACGCCGAGGGGGACACGCGGAAAATGTGCGCCGGCACTCGTTGTGGGTCGAGCTCCACGAAATTGCGCGGACCATGCCATTGGAACGCCTGATCGTTCAGCAAATCGTGTACCCGATAGGGCTGCTCAGGACCGATTCCCCATTCGGCCAGCGGCAAGGTGACGAAGCCGTGTTGTTCCTTGTGAAAGCTCAAATTCACGACCACGACGATCAGATTCTTCTGATCGGCGCTTCGCTTGCTATAGCACAGCAACTGGTCGTTATCGACCTCATGGAACTGCAAACTGGCGTCGGACTGCAGCGCCGGATTCTCGCGCCGGGCCCGATTGACGGCCGAAATCACTTCTTGCAGCTCGCTGGGCTGGCTAAAGTCCCAGCTGCGCAACTGATACTTCTCCGAATCGAGATACTCCTCGCTGCCGTGCTCGCGGGGCAGGCTTTGCAGCGTCTCGTACGGCGGACCATAGATGCCGTAGTTCGCCGACAGGGTGCCCGCCAACACCAGCCGGGCGACAAATGCCGCGCGGCCCCCGGTCTGCAGGTGCTCAACCAGAATGTCGGGCGTGTTGGGCCACAAGTTGGGGCGGAAATAATCTCTCAGCCCGCTTCCGGTCAACTCCGTGAAGTATTCGATCAATTCGGCCTTGGTATTTCGCCAGGTGAAGTAGGTGTACGACTGACTGAATCCCAGCTTGGCCAGCCGGTACATCACCTTCGGACGCGTGAAGGCTTCGGATAGGAAGATCGTCTCGGGATACCGTGTCTTGACCTGATCGATCAGGTATTCCCAAAAGGCAAACGGCTTGGTGTGCGGATTATCAACGCGAAACACACGGATGTCTTCCGAGCACCAATAGAGCACCACGTCGGTCAGCTCTTGCCACAGGGCCTTCGCGCCGACGCCCTCGAAGTCGAAGGGATAGATATCCTGATACTTCTTGGGCGGGTTCTCGGCATATTGGATCGTGCCATCGGGCCGCTGCCGAAACCACTCGGGATGCTCCTTGGCATAGGGGTGGTCCGGCGAGCACTGAAAGGCAATGTCGAGAGCCAGTTCGATTCCGCGCTGCCGAGCCTCGTCGCGGAAACGGCGAAAGTCGGCCAACGTGCCGAGCTGCGCGTCGATGCTCTTGTGTCCCCCCTCGCTGGAGCCGATCGCCCAGGGGCAGCCGACGTCGTCGGGCGCGGCGACCGTGGCATTGTTTTTTCCCTTGCGATGCGTCAAGCCAATCGGGTGGATCGGCGGCATGTAGAGCACGTCAAAACCCATCTCGGCCAATCGCGGCAGCCAAGCGCGACAATCGTCGAACGTGCCGTGCCGCCCCGCTTCGCGGGCACACGATCGCGGAAACAGTTCGTACCAGGAACTGAATTCGGCCCTGCTGGGATCGGCCGTAATCCGCCGGGGTGGCTCGCACCGCGTTGCCAGGCGTCGATCGGCATTCCGGGCCATCAGCTCGTCCAGCTCCGCCGCACCAGCGCGATACGTTTCCAAACCCGCCGAGCCGCTAGCCAGGGTTTGTTGCCAATGTCGCAGGCTTTGAGCGTCGGCGCCACGGGCTCGCTGGGCAGCTTCGCCGACGAGCTGCGCTCCGATCGCCAGGTCGACGGTCACTTCCTGACCGGCTTCCAAGCGTTTTTTCAGGTCGCGATGCCAGGTCGCAAATGCATCGACCCAACCTTCGATCGTGAATTCGTAGCCGCCAAGTTCGGCGAGCGAGAAGTCGGCCTGCCAGGCATCGTTGCCCAGGTCGGTCATCGGCGTTTCGCGCCAATCACTTGCGCCCGGAGGCCGGGTCAACAGCACGGCCCGCACCACGTCGTGGCCATCGGCGAAGACGTCGGCCCGGACCAGCACCGTCTCTCCGACGAGCCGTTTGACGGCAAACCGGCCGCAATCGACCGTGGGTTGAATGTTTTCGATCGCCACCCGTTGGCGGCAAACTTCAACCCGCGAATCTGGCGAATCCATACATCACATCCTGTGAAACGGCCCGATCCTGTCGCATGGCCGGCCGAGTTGAGCAACAAAAAAACCCCGCTGCCCGCTGGCACCGAGGGGGCTTTGCCTCGAGGCAACCAATCCTACGCGTCCGGCAAAGCCTGTGTAATAGTAGCACTCGCCTGACGGGCTGTCCAAAACCGGTCACTGAGCGGGACGGTGGGCCCAGACTTTTACAGGGCGGTCGGCCCGCGCACTTTTTTCGGCCCGATTAATCCGACTGCCACGATTCTTCCGCGGCCCCAGGCCTCAAAATCGCGGCCTTTCACCAAACCTCCCGTCGCCAACCCTTGCCAGTTTCGCTACCAGAAATTACGATCATGGGTTCTTCGATCCCCTGTAGCTCAGTTGGTAGAGCAGCCGGCTGTTAACCGGCTTGTCGTAGGTTCGAGTCCTACCGGGGGAGCTTGGTAGTGTGACAAGTACCGGGGAATTCGCGTTTTCCCCGTTAAAACCGGGGGCGACCGTTTCCCCTGACTGCTCAGGATTGCTCCCGATCGCTGCTGAGTGGGTCGCAGAATGGGCCACGCCTACCGCCCGGCTGAAATGGTCGTCGGTCACTTGCAGGTAGTGCTTTTTGGCCACGGACTCGCTGTTGCCAATCCAGGCACAAACGACGTGCATCGGGAAGCATTCCGATAGCTCCGTCTCCCGCGTGCTGCGGAGGTTCTGGAAGGGCTTTTTCCAGGGCTCTAGCCCGGCCTTGCGGACGATCCGGTTGAATTGGGTCCGCAAGTTGGCATTGGCGTCCCGATAGCGCGTAATGACAAATTCCGCGTTCTCGTCGGCGGCATCCCAAGCCGCATCAAGATAAGGCCGAAGCTCGGGGAAGATCGGAACCCATCGACTCTCTTTCCCCTCGTGGTGCTCGGTCTTCGGACTTTGGACGTGAATCCGGTTGCGGTCCCAATCCACGTCGCCCCAACGCAACGCCAAGGGCTCTGACGGGCAGCGCAGGCCCCCAAAGCGACACAAGGCAAATAACAATTGCCATTCGTTGTCGGGGCACGCCTCAAGCACGCGGCGAGCCATTTCTGGCGTGACGAAGAATTCCCGGTCTTTGTTGGCGCGGACTGCCGTTCCCTTCATATCGCCGAACGGGCTTTCACGAATGAGCTTTTTGCGAACGGCGAAGCGGAAGAATTGCTTGGCCCGGCCGCAAATGCGGGGGACCGTGCTGCTGGCGTCCATCGTCTCGGCCAGGTGCAAGCGGAATTCGTCGGCGTCCGCTGGTGTGATTTCGTCGAGCGGCTTTTGCTCGCCGAAAAATTCCACAAGGTTCCGTCTGGCGCGCTTCAAATGGGCCGTTGTGTTCGGCTTGAGGTCGGCCCGTAACGCAATGTACGAATCGATGAATGGGCCAAGTACGGCCCGTTCGGTCGCGCCGCGTTGCGGGACAAGTCCAACGCCTACGAGCTTGCCGTATAGCGTGTCGTCAATGTTGGCCAACCAAGCAGCGGTTTCAGCGTCAAGGCTAACCGTGTGCAATGCGGCGGCAAGGATAGCCTCAATCTTCGTCTTCACTTCTTCGGCAATCTTCTTGGGCACTTTGCCAAGGTGGACGGTGTGACGCTTGCTATCCGTCCCCATAAACTTGATTCGTCGCTTGCCCGTATCCTTGGCGGTCGAAATGCTGGCCATTTGGTTTACTTGCCTTTGCGTTTGGTGCTGACGAGACGAAGACCGAGATAGTCACACAACACGTCAAGACTCGCTAGCGAAAGCCCGCGAGTGCCGTGCATGAAATTCGACAAATTGCCTTGCGAAATTCCGGTATCCTTGCTGATTTGATATCGACTCATTGGCGCATTCTTCAATGCATCCCGCAAAGTCTCGGTAAGTGGCTTTTTTTCCATGCCGCCGAATATACCAACTACTTATCCGTCTGCCAAGCGTCTAGCTCGGCCCGATTTGCGGGCTTCGATCCAAGCTCGCAGGTCGGCGGGGTCATACCGAACGGCTCGGCCAATTTGAACGGAGCGCAAGCCGCCAGTTCGGGTAAGTCGGGCAAGAGTGCTTTCCGACACGCACAGCAGCCGCGACGCTTCACGGCCATCAATAAGCAATACTTCGGGACTTGTCGTTGAACAGGAAACCATCGAAAATGGCTCTTTCGTTAAAAAATGGAGTTTAATGGAATGGTCAAAACCTACCCTTGGACCGCCCTAGGGTTTGAAACCGGTGACGCGCTACAGCATGGCCAGCAAGCAATCGCTTACCGGGTGCGACGTGCGACGGACCCGCCAGATCAGTACGCTTACGTAGCAAAGAAACTGAGGCGACAGGGCGACGACGATCGCCGAGCGCTCTTTTTCAATGAAGTTGAATCGATGCGAGTGCTTGAGCACCCAGGCGTAGCAAAGCTCGTGGAGACGAATGCGGATCAGTACCGCGACAGAAGCGTCCAACTATTTATCATCACTGAAGCAATCGTCGGCACAGACTTAGAAGTAGCGGCCAAATCGGGCACCGTGAGCTTTAATGACGCTGTCCGCATTACGCTCGGCGTTCTTGACATCCTTCGCCATTGTCACGCGCGCGGCGTGCTGCACCGCGATATAAAGCCGTGCCACGTGATCTTGCGTGACAACTCTCCGATCGATCCTGTCTTGATCGACTTTGGGATTGCCTATAATGCGGAGTCTCAGCCACCGGAGGCCGAAACGAAAGAGGGAGATGCAAGAGGTAATAACTTCTTGACCGGTCCGGAGCATTCGTCCGGAAATCCCATTCACACCAGAAATGTGGTGACGGACATTTGCCAGTGCCTCGGGTTGCTGTTTTACGCCATCACGAGGCAGTATCCCCGCAGCCTGCGAGATACCGACAGCAAAAAACCGCACGAGAAGTATTCGATACCAAGAGACGATCTCCCACCTTGGAAGCACAAGCGGCTAATCCAGATTTTTGACGTCGGCTTTGAATGGGAGCCTAACCGTCGATGGCAACTGATCGATCGTCTAATTCATCGCCTGGAATCGCTGTTGAATGCTGATGAGGCCGTCGACCCTGATTCTCAGTTGGAGATAGACAGCCTCGTTCTGCGTGCGAAAACCAGTTCTAGCACGGCACGAATGGAAGAGGCCCAAAGGATGGCGTCGGGGCTCGTCGAAGTCGTGCGCGAGGCTGTTAATCGCATCAAGCAGCGAGTAGACAAGTTGCAAGTGAACTTTGGGCAAGGCGGAGGCGGTTTTCAAGGCATCATTGTGGCATGGACAGTGTCGCTCACCAATAAGATTGCCTCTGCAAACTCCAAGGCAGTTCAATTCGTCGTCAGCCTATCAGCTAGTGACAAAGTTGAAGTCGCGTTCAAGATTTACACCGGACATTTAAAGGCATTGCCCGACAACCAGCCGTACCAACTTGGCAGCTTTGACCTTGGTGACCCCGAGTGCTATGAAACCGTCCGCCCCTTGATAGAAACCTTCCTGGCGAAGTGTGTCGGTGAAGCGCTCGGAGTGGACGAGGATACTTGAGCAGCGGGGCACTTTGATGCCGCGAGCCCTCCGTCATGCGCCCTTGCTCGCCTGCCGGCGATGCCAGCGCTCCAGGCTCTTGCGGCGTGACTCGGCCGGATCTGCGGCGGAGCGATAGCGGCCGGCTCTCGGTGATCGGTTAAACGTGGCCACGGCCGTACTCCCCGAGCGAAGGGCGGCAACCACGGTTGACCCGTGCGGGGCGCCGGGCCATGATGGAGCGAATTCAATCTCAGGCGGAGGGAACGCTAATGCGGAATTCGATCGCTGTATTTCTTCTAGCGGCAGTCGCCGCGCTCTTCGTCTCCCCAACTTTCCTTCCTGCTGCGGTAGTCACGGTTCCGACCGGCCTTCGTCCCGGCGATCAATACCGACTTGCTTTTGTAACCAGCACGACAAGAGACGCTACGTCCTCGAACATCGCGGAGTACAACGCATTCGTCACCGCTGCGGCAAACCTGAATCCGGCCCTAACGGCGTTGAATACAAACTGGACGGCGATCGCGAGCGCAGTCGACTATCACGGAGGAGTCATCATTTCTGACGTCAATGCCTTCACTAATACCGGAACCGACCCTTCGATAAATCCAATTGGCGTTCCAATCTACACGTTAAAGAATTCGCTCATCGCGAACACCAATTCCCGTCTCTGGTCCGGCTCGATAATTAGTCCGATAAATATCGATGAATCCGGCAATACCATCAACTCTTTCGTTTGGACAGGGACAGATTCAAGCGGAAATAGCGGCTACCCAACGGGCTCACTCGGCGAAGAATCTCCAGTATTTTTCGGATACAGCGGACTCTCTAACCTTGATTGGGCGGGGGAAGGTGGAGGAAGTCCTTCCCGGCTCATGCCGCTATACGCTATGTCAGGAGTCCTTACGGTAGTTCCCGAGCCCAGCAGCATCGCGCTAGCGGCCTTCGGCCTCATTGGCTTATCTGCTATCGCACGCGGGATGCGAGTTACACCCAAATCAAACAGACGCAAGGCGGGCTTTCTTAATCTCGCAAGGACAAAATCAGGATGGCGGATTGTCCACGTCCAGAGGTAATTGCGGAAGTATTCAAATCCGGCATCGATGCGTTTCTTGCGACCGATATGACCACCATGGGGTGGGCGGCGCTCCGAGATAGCATGACTGATTGGTTTACTACGCTCGATGCGTCAGTGCGGTTTGAGGCCGCAACGATCGTCATGAAGTCTCCCGTTTATCAGCACCAGCATTTGATGGGAAGCGTGCTCAATAGGACGAAAACGCCTCTGCTTCACGGAGCGCACGAATTTGTCCGAGAACTTGCCCCGACAATTAACGCCTCGGCAGACCAAATTGCCGACTACTTGCGAGAGCAGGTAGGCCAGCAAAGTGCGATTGATGCCTGCCAAGTAGTCGCAGGCGAATCGGTTGACACAAGAACGCGACAAGGCGTTGCCACTTTCCTTTATTTTCTCACGGCGGGCGATTCATCAAATTAGCGCCATTTCAACCGACCGCGTTGTGTCCACACTGCCCATGACCACCGCCCCTAAACGCCGCTGGTTCAAGTTCTCGTTGCGGACGCTGTTCGTGGTGGTGACGGTGTTTGCGATTTGGTTGGGATGGAACGTGCATCAAGTGCAGGAACGCGACCGGCTTCTTGAGTCCAGAGATTTTCTCCGAGCGTTGGAATCTCCGACGGGCTACGTGGATACGGCTGCCATGAGATCGTTCGCGGCAAGGATGTCACGACAAGGCTACAAGGCACATGAGCTACGAAAAAAGCCGCCAGCTATCCCTCTTGTATGGTCCATTCTTGGAGCCGAGCCGCTTGAATTGGATATTCGACTGCCCGACGACAAATTCACCGACGCCGATCTTCTCCGCATACGGTCCCTTTACCCTGAGTGCGAAGTAGTGCGGATTTCAGAACCGGGCAGCATCGGCAGAACTCCAAATGCTGATTGATCGCAACGCACGAGTTGCCTAAGCAGGCACGTCGTTCACCGCCGACCAGAGGCGTCGGCGACGGAAGAGAATCGCCCCTACCTTGGCTTCCGCCCGACCTTGTCGCATGACAGATAGTGCGTCTCGATGAACATCTCGTGCATCGATAAAGGGTGTTGGATTACAAAGATGAAAGCAAACCTACAATTTTCTTGCTTGACGAGTTTAGCGGGCGTTAAAATAACCCTCGAACGGTTCAACGGAATCCACGTTTGGCTTCCTCGGCTTGAACCGGGCGAAGCCGGTTGTGGCCGTTAGGCGGCCGCAAGGCGAGTCAACAAAGGGTTAACGCTAATGAGAATCGAGAGCGAGTTGATTCGGGATGCCCAGGCATTCACGAACGACGCGTTTTGATTTTCAGGCGGAACCAGGTGTGAACGGCGCCCGAATAGT
>PLYM01000149.1 GCA_003153375.1 Planctomycetaceae bacterium | reverse complement strand
TCGGCCGCGCCCGAGTCACCGATCAAACTGCCGAAGTAGAACACGTCATCGGCACTTAAACCGGTGTTGCCTCCCGAGTGCACGTCGACTTCGATCCACTGGTTCTTGATCACGCCGGTGCCGAAGGTGATCTCCAATCGATCCGAGCCGCCTTGGCCCGCGCCGATGCGCACCGAGACGGCCGCCGGTGATGGTCCGGCACTCCAGGNNGATGTTGGCGAACGTGGCCGTGCCGATACCGTTGTAGCCGGTCTTGTCGGAGGCGATGGCCAGGTCGTCGTTGGCATCGATCGCACCGTTGTTCAGGTCGTACTTCGAGTTGTTGTAGAATAAGCGGTTGCCCAATACCTGGCCGCTGCCCACGTTGATATTGATCGTGGACGTGACCGGGTTGCTCGAGTGCGTGCCGTCGTTGGCCACGAAGGTGGCCGTGATGGGCGTGGCGCCCGGGCCGCCCACGGTATTGTTGTAGTTGATGAACCGCAGAGCCTGCTGGTAGTGCGCCACCGTATCGGTGCCGCTCAGGGTGAGCGTGCCGGCCGAGTAGCTGCTGGTCAGCGCCAGGCTGACGCCGCCCAACGGGGCCAGGCTGAGCACGTCGCCGGTGTGGAAGGTGGCCAAGGTGACGGTCAGCGAGTTGAGCGTGGACATGCCCGAGGGGCTGCCGATCGTGGCCAGCACGTTGTTCTCGATCGGAATCGTGCCCTGGTTGTACCAGGTCGTGGTGAAGTTGGGCGCACCCGAACCGGCGCCGGCGGTCAGCGAAAGCGTCGGCGCCGGCATGTTGATGGTGGCCGTAACCGGCGTGCTATTGACGACGCCATCGTTGGCGACCACGGTGGCCGTTTCTTGAGCGACCCCCGGGGGCCCGGCGGTGTTGTTATAGGTGATCGTGCGCAGCACCTGCTGATAATCGGCCACGGTGTCGCTGCCCGTCAGGCTGAGCGTGCCATTGCTGTAACTCTGCGTGATGCTGGTGCCACTGGTGTTGGCGGCCAACACGTCGCCCGACATCGGAGCGACCAGTTTCACGGTCATGGAAGCCAGCGTGGTGCCGTCGTCGACGACGGTCGCGTTGGCGGCGTCGGTAATCGCGACCGCGGCCCCAGTCCACTGCGACGTAAAGCCCGCGCCCGCAGCGCCTCCGTTGAGGTCGACCGTCGGGGCGGTATTGATCGTGGCCAGTATCTCGCTGCGGTAAGACGACAGGTCGGCGATGTAGGTCACGTCGCCCAAGATCGCGGTGTTGGCCGGCTGGTTATTGTAGGGGTCGTTTGTGGCCAGCATGATGCCCGAGAGTTGCCACTGGCCGCCGACGAGTGCGAACACGGCCCCGCCCGAATCGCCGTTCGTGGCCTGGGCTTCACTGGCCAAGGGGGCGACGCCGGTGTATTGCAGGTCATCGAATTCCGTGGTGAACATGCTCGTGATGCCGGCGCCGTCGTTGACGAGCAGCCCCGTGCTTGCGACCGTGTTCTCGCCCCAGCGGATGATGTGGCCGCCGGTGATGTCGAATCCCGAGGCGTCGTTGGGGCCCGGATTGGCAGGTGGCGATTGTTCGGTCCATTGCCAGGCGGGCAGGCTCGTATTCACGTGCCAATAGTGTTGTGTGCCAATGTTCAAGCCATTGCCCACCATGATCACGCGGCCACTCGGGGCGGCGCTATCGATCAAGGCCACGAGCGAGGGCAGGTTGGGGGTGGTCGACAGATGGTACAGCTTCAGGTCGGCGGTCGAGTTGTCGGGATTGTGTAACGCCACGCCGGTCGTGGGGTCGTCGATCGTGAACGTATTGCCGCCGAGGACCACCGTATTGCTCGTGGCGCCGACCGAGACGTGATTGGCCGTAATGATCCAGCCGTTTCCCAAGTAGGTCACGCCGGCGCCGTGCGTGGGGCTGAGGCCGACGTTGACAAAGCCCCCTTGTGACGGATCGCCAGGGCCGCCGGCGGCGAGCAAGCTGGCGGCGTCGGTGTTGCCATTGCCCGAAATGTCGATTGTCAGCATGCGCCGAGCTTCCAACTGCTCGAGTCGCAAGCGTTTGATCGGCCAGCGTGATCTTGTGGCTTTGCCCGTGTAGTTGCCTCGCGGCATGTCCGGCTCCTGGATGACCAGTCTCGACGCGCTTCGACAAGGGCCCAGCGCGGAGACCCCACGCGGTCGGATGCCCGTCTTCGACCGCAGAAACCGCCGCCGCTATTATAGCGTCGCCGGGCCGGCGAATCTCCGGCAAGATGGTCGTCCGGCGAGGTCCGTCCTTCTTCCCCCGGCTCCTTCGGAAAAATCAGCGAGAAATCGCCTGGCTGATAGATGATCTTCGCATCAGATTTGCTAAGATGCCGCCACTGCCAAGCGGAGCCGTGATGGGGCCGCGGAAGACGGATTGTTGAACCCGAAACTTATGGTGCGCACATGAAATGGATCGGACGGGTCGTTGTTGCTGTGGCTATGGCGTCGGCGGCAACGGTTGCTCATGCGGCCGAGGGCGGTGCGACACCGGTCGGCAAGCAGGTGGAGAACTTCTCGCTGCCGAACACCCATGGACAAACCGTCTCATTGAGTGACTTTTCCGGCAAAGTGGTCGTGCTGGCATTTCTGGGCACGGAGTGCCCGCTGGCCAAGAATTATGCCCCGCGATTGCGCGATCTGGCCGCCGAATTCGCGCCGCAAGGCGTGGCCTTTCTGGCGATCGACTCCAACGTCCAGGACTCTTTGAGCGAGATGGCCGTGTTCGCCCAGAAGACGGAGCTCACCGTTCCCCTGCTCAAGGACAACAACAGCCAATTGGCCGATCAACTGGGTGCCGTGCGCACGCCCGAGGTGTTTTTGCTGGATCAGGATCGTGTCGTGCGCTACTGGGGGCGGATCGACGATCAGTATGGCCAGGCCACGGGCACGGGCTATGCGCGGCCGAAGCTCACCGCCCGCTATCTGGCCGACGCCATCACGGCGGTGCTCGGCGGCCACGAGGTCGCCCAATCGACCGTCAGCGCGATCGGCTGTCACATTGGTCGCGTCAGCAAGGTCGTGCCGCATGGCGATGTGACCTACTCGAAGCAGGTTGCGCGGGTGATTCAGGACCGCTGCGTTACCTGCCATCGCAAGGATGAAGTGGCTCCGTTTACGCTGTCGAGCTACGAAGACGCGGTCTGCTGGTCCGAGACCATTCGCGAAGTGGTGGACGAGGCGCGGATGCCCCCCTGGTTCGCCGATCCGCGCTATGGCCACTTTGCCAACGACGCTCGGCTGACCCCGGCCGAAAAGCAGGTGTTGCTGAGCTGGATCGACAATGGCTGTCCGCAGGGCGATCCCAAGGACCTGCCGACGCCGCGCACGTTTGTCGATGGCTGGCAGATCGGCGAACCCGATGAAGTTCACTACATGGCCGATGCCGCGTTCAAGCTGCCGGCCGAGGGCGTGCTGCCCTATCAGGTCTATACGGTCGATCCGGGTTGGACGACCGACAAGTGGATTCAGGCGGCCGAATGCCGGCCGAGCAACCGCGCGGTCGTGCATCACATTCTGGTCACGCCCAAGGCGCCGCCGGGCAAGTCGAGCAGCGCTCCGCCGTTTACGGGCATTGCTGGCTACGCCCCGGGCGGCATGCCGATGGTCTGCCCGCCAGGCACCGCGACCTTCGTGCCGGCCGGCTCGAAGCTGGTCTTCCAGATGCACTACACGCCCAACGGCGTTGTGCAGGAGGACCGCAGCATGGTCGGCATCAAGTTCGTCGATCCCACTACGGTCAAGAAACTGCTGCGCAGCTCGATGGTGATGAATCTGGCGATTCGCATTCCGCCGGGCGACCCCGACTACGAGATGAAAGCCAAGAAGGAGGTGCGGAAGGATTTCACGCTGCTGGAATTGGCGCCCCACATGCACGTGCGCGGCAAGAGCTTTAAGTTCGAGGCCGACTATCCCGACGGCACGCACGAGGTGCTGCTGGACGTGCCCCATTACGACTTCAATTGGCAGCTGCGCTATATCCTCAGCGAGCCAAAGCTGATTCCGAAGGGAACCTGGCTGCACACCACGGCTCATTTCGACAACTCGGCCAACAATCCGGCCAATCCCGACCCGGCTCGCGAAGTGACGTTCGGCGAGCAAACCTGGGATGAAATGATGATCGGTATCTACTCGTCGATCGACCCGAAGGAAGACCTGACCGCCACGGCGACCGCCGAGGTTGCAGCCCCTTAGTGGCTGGCCCACCTGGTCGACCGGTCATCGATGATTCGTTGACGACGATCAGTTGACAATGTTGCGCAGCGGCAAGCCCAGCATCGCCCGGCGGCAGGCTTCGGTGCCCTTGATGCGCATGTCTTGCAGGCCTTCTTCGCTGTAGAAGGCGGCGTGCGGATTGACGATCAGGCGATGATAGGCCGGGTGCTGGGGATCGCGCCAGGCCACGAGCAACGGGTGATCGGCCGGCGGCGGCTCCTGCTCGAGCACGTCGATTCCGGCCCCGGCCAGCTGGCCCGCAGCGAGGGCTGCGGGAATGGCCGTCACGTCGACCACGCCACCCCGCGCGGTGTTCACCAGAAACGATCCGCGCTTCATCTGGGCAATCGTCTCGGCGTTGATCAGATGGTAGGTCTCGGGCGTCAAGGGACAGTGCATGCTGACGACGTGCGCCTCGGCCAGCAGAGCCTCGAGCGATTCGACTCGGCGGACACCAAGCGATTTATCGCGACCGTCCGGGGCATAAGGATCGTGGAAGACCACGTCCATGCCCAGCGACTTGGCCCGCAGCGCCGCGGCGCTGCCGATGCGGCCCAAGCCGACGATGCCAAACACCCGGCCGCGCAGCCGCCAGACCGGCGCGGCCTGCGTGAACATCCAATCGCCCTGGGCCTCGCGCAGCCGCGAATTGAAAAGCGAAATGCCGCGGGTCAGGGCCAAGGTCATGCCGATGGCCGAGTCGGCGACTTCTTCCGTGCCGTAGTCGGGCACGTTGGCCACGGCGATGCCTCGCTGCCGTGCCAACCGCCAATCGACGTTGTCATAGCCCACGCCGCAGCGCACGATGATCTTGCAGTCCTTGAGCCGGTCGATCGTTTTGGCGGTGATCGAGACCGTGTGATACATCATGATGGCCGACGCGTCTTCGATCTTGCCGAGCAGCTCGTCCTCGCTCGAAGCATCGAGCGCGGCGATGTCGGCGATCTCGCCCAGGATGCGCCGCTCCATCTCCAACGGGCCGGCAATGAAGTCGGTAATCACCACTCTCGGACGCTGGCTCATCAATTCGATCCCTATCTTTCCAAGTCCCCCGGGCTTCCCGCGACAAAACGAGCCAGGAATTCAAAAGCGCTCGGGCGTGCGGAGGGAGTTTAGCGGACTCGCCGGCCGGGGCACAAGAATAAATGGCGGCCCGCAGGATCGTTACGAGGTTCCAGCACCGATGTCTTGATGCCCCTTGGCCAGCACGACCCGGATACTCTGGACCCATAAAAGTCCTTGCATTCGTGCATCTTGCGGGCCATAATCGACCGCGCCTACCTCAAGCGAGATCCTGGCGGCCCTGAATCCTCGCGCGGTGCCGGTCTCGGGTTGCCAAGCACGTTTGCCAACCACCTATTGCCCCGCCATTTTGCCTCTTCCCAAACGCAGAGGGCTCGACGCCTCTGCTTGATCGACAAGTGAACACGAGGTTGCCATGCGCATGTCCTTCGCTCGCGTGAGTCTTCGGCTTTTCCTGGGCTTGATGGTTCTTGGCTCGGCGCTGTCTCCGGCCGTGGTCCAAGCCGGACTGCCGGTGGCCCGCTTATTCTCGGTCAATCCGGCCGGTGGCAAGCAGGGCAGTGCGGTTGAGGTGACGATCGCCGGCGCCGATTTGGAAGGGGTGACCAAGCTGCACTTCTCCGATCCGGGCATCACCGCGACGCAGAAGACGGTACCGCCGGGGCTGGGCGAAACCGGCCCGCAAGGCGTGTCGGGGCAGTTCACGATCACGATTGGCCCCGAGGCCAAGCCGGGTATTTGCGAGGTGCGGGCGGTCGGCAAGTATGGCGTCTCGAATCCGCGCTCGTTCGTGGTCGGCACGCAGAGCGAAATTGTCGAGGTCGAGCCGAACAACACGCTCGACAAGGCCACGGAAGTGGCGCTGGGCACGCTGGTGAACGGCCAGTCGAACGCGGCCGCCGATCAGGACTTCTTCAAGATCAATGCCAAAGCCGGCCAGCGGATTATCGCCGACTGCTGGGCCTATCGCATCGACTCGCGGATGGATGCCACACTCGTTTTGTACGACGCCACGGGCAAGGAGTTGGATCGCAATCGCGATACGAATCGGCGCGATCCGCTGCTGGATTTCACCGTGCCAGCCGACGGCGTGTATTACATCGAAGTGCACGACTTTCTCTACGCCGGCAGCAACGAGTACTTCTATCGCCTTTCGATCGGCACCCAGGCCTATCTCGATTACGTCTTTCCGCCGGCCGGGTTGCCGGGATCCAGCGGTCAATACACGCTCTATGGGCGGAACCTGCCGGGCGGACAGTCCACCAAGCTCGTCTCGGCCGACGGCAAGCCGTTGGAGTCGCTGATCGTGCAGATTCCGTTGCCGGCCGACCAGAGCGTGCAAAACCTGGACATTGGCTCGACGATCGAGCCCGATGAGTCGGGCGTCGACGCGCTGGCCTATCGCCTGGCCACGCCGCAGGGGCTGACCAATTCGGTGTTGTTGTGCTTTGCCACGGCGCCGGTGATCACTGAGCAGGAGCCCAACGACGACCCCAGCAAGGCGCAAGCCGTGACGGTTCCTTGTGAGTACGTGGGACAGTTTTATCCGCAAACGGACCGCGATTGGATCACGATTCAGGCCAAGGCCGGCGAAGCCTTGTGGATGGAAGTCTTCTCCCAACGCCTCGGCTTGCCGACCGATCCCTATCTGCTAGTACAGCAAGTGACCAAGAACGAGAAGGGCGAAGAGCAGGTGAAGGACATCCAGGGAGTCGACGATTACCTCGAGAACCCGCCGCGTTCTGTGTTCGACATCAAGACCGACGATCCGGCGTTCCGCTTCGTGGCGCCGGCCGACGGCACCTATCGGATTCTGGTCCGCAACTTGTCGACCTATGCCCGACCCGATCCGCGCTTTGTGTATCGGCTGGCCATTCGACCGGCGCAGCCCGATTTTCGGTTGGTCGTGGTGCCCGATTTGCTGCCGTTCAGCGCCGATCCGAACATGAACCCGCCGACGGTGTGGAGCCCGCTGTTGCGCAAGGGTGGCTCGGAATCGATCGACGTGGTGGTATTTCGCCGTGACGGCTTTGACGGCGAAGTCCACGTCACGGTCGACGGTCTGCCGGCCGGGGTCACCTCGACGCCCATCACGATTGCCGCGGGCCAGAACACCGGCGTGGTCGTCCTGTCGGCGGCTGAGAACGCCGCGGAGTCGATGAACCTGATCACCGTTCTGGGAAAGGCCAAGATCGGCGACGCCGAGATCGTGCGGCCGGCGCGCAGCGCCAGCATGGTTTGGGGTGGCCAGGTCAACCAGGTCTCGCCGCGGACGCGGTTGACGCGGAACCTGGCCGTGGCCGTCAGCGGCAGCGAAACGGCGCCGTTCTTCATCGACTCGGGCCAGAATCTCGTGGTCGAGATGTGCAAAGCCGGCAAGGTACAGGTACCTATCAAGCTGGTGCGGCGAGGCGACTTCAAGGGGGCGGTGGCGCTGGCGCCCTCGTCGATGCCGCCCAACGCGCGGCCGACGAACCTCAGCCTGGATGCCAATACGGCCGCAGGCAATTTGGAGATCAATTTGCCGGCCAATGTGCCGACCGGAACCTTCACGTTCTCGGTGCTTGGCACAACGCAAGTGAGCTACTCGCGCGATCCCGAAGCGGTGAAGACGGCCACGGATCGCAAAGCCGCGGTGGATAAGATCGTCGGCGAGTTGGACGCCGCTGCCAAGGCAGCCATCGCGGCCAAGGCCGACGCCGAAAAGAAGGCGGCCGACATGGACGAGGCTTTGAAGAAGGCCCGCGAAACGGCGCAAGCGGCCGACAAGATCGCCCAAGATGCCGCGGTCAAAGCCAAGGCAGCCGCCGACGCGAAGGCCGCCGCGGAAAAAGCCGCGGCCGATGCCGCCGTCGCCGCCAAAGCGGCCGCTGACGCCAAGGCTGCGACCGACAAGGCTGTTGCCGCCGCCGACGCACAAGCCAAAGCCGCCGCCGAGGCCAAGGCTGTTGCCCAAAAGGCGGGCAGCGATGCCGATGCCAAGTTGAAAGAAGCCACTGCGGTCCAGCAGGGCGTGGCCAAGGCGGTGACCGATGCGACCAATAAGGCCAAGCCGGCCAATGTCAACCTGGCGGCGCCCTCGCCCACCGTGACACTCAAGATCACGGCCGCCCCGATTACGATGAATGCCATGCCTACCGGAACGACGGTCAAGCAGGGAGCCACCTTCGAGGTGCCGCTGACGATCGTTCGGCTCTACGGCTATGCCGATGCCGTGCAAGTGAAAGCCAAGTTGCCGGGCGGCGCGAAGGACCTGAAAATCGCCGAGGCCACGATTGCCGCGGGCCAGTCGCAAGGTAAGCTGCTCATTGAAGCCGGTAAGGAAGCAACGCCCGGCAAGCACACGATCAACGTTCAGGCCGTGTCGAAATTCAACGGCCAGGAATTATCGGTGGCGCAGGACATCGACGTCACAGTCGAGCCTGGGCAATAGTCTCTCGATGACTCAGTCAACGCACGGTTAGTGAACTTGGCCGTTTGGGGCGGCTCCGCGGCTCCAAGCCCGCAACTTTCGCAGCGGGGCGGCAAAGCGCCAGGATCGCGAATTCACGATGGCGTCACGTTCCGCTCGCAGTGTCTCGGCCTCGCAGCGCAGGGCGGCCGCTTCTTGCTCGAACTGGGCCCGCATCTGGACGCGCTCGGCTTCCATTTCCACGTCGCTGCGCTCCAGCCGATAGAAACGGGGCAGCCATGCCAGCCTGGCTTGCAGTGCATCGTGATCGAAACCGCACAGCAAATTCGGAAACGCCTGCTGGGTCGTGTGGTCGTGGTAGAACTTGTGCAAGGCGTGGGGATTGCTCAAATCCAACACCTCGGCGTCGGTGTTGATCGCGAAGACGTGCGGCAGAATGGAGCGCACCTCTTCGACAAAGTCGGGCAAGCAAATGCGGTGCAGGACGTTCAGGCACCAGTGGTTCACTTCGCAAAACACGACCGGTTTGCAGCGCTCGATCGTGCGACGAAGGCCGCGCAACACCTCGAGCTCAAATCCCTCGACGTCGATCTTGATGAAATCGATCCGTTCGACGCCGCGTCCATCCAGGTAATCGTCCATCGGCAGGGCGCGCACGCGATGTTGCAGCAGGGCCTGCTTGGCGAACTGATACTTGTCGCTGACGAAGGCGCCGGCACTGAAGACCTCGGGATGCGAGAGCTCAACCTCGCCGGCCGTCGCGGCGGCGGCCAGGTTCTCGCAACGGACATTCTTCAGGCCGGACCGGGCCACGTTCTGATACAGATAGGGAAACGTATCGGGCGAGGCTTCGATCGCGAACACGTGTCCCTGCGCGCAGAGCCTGCCCAGGGCGATGGCCGTCAGGCCGATGTTGGCTCCCACGTCGAGCGCGTTGAAATGCGGCGCGCAGAAAGCCGAAAACACGGCCAGCGTGTCCGCTTCGAAGTGGCTGGGCAGAGTCCTCAGATAATGGCTTTCGTCGCGATCGACGATCACCGCCGGATGCCCCAGCAGGCTCACGGTTCGTTCCATGTGATACACTCCCTTGAATTTCCGGCTCAACGGCGCTCCGCGACCGTCTGCTATTTTTTGTCCAACAGCCCCCGGCCGCGCATCCAGGCGGCGCACAAGTCGGGCCAGCTAGCCACCTCCGGATGTTTGCGCCCCAGTCCGACGCCATGCGGGCCTTTTTCATAGATGTGCAGCTCGGCCGGCACCTTAGCCTTGCGCAGCGCCATGTAGAACAGCACGGCATTCTCCGGCGGAACGCCGGTATCGGCGTCGGTATGGAAAATGAACGTCGGCGGCGTGTCGGCCGTCACTTGCAACTCGTTCGACATGCTCTCCACAAGCTTGGCATCGGGATTCTCTCCCAGGAGATTCTTCTTCGAGCCCTGATGCGTGTAGGGCGTGGTGAAGGAGACCACCGGGTAGCAAAGCACCAGGAAATCGGGGCGGCAACTGACGCGCTCGATGGGGTCGCTGGCCTCGTGTTTTCCCTTGTCAAAGTGCGTGCCCGCGCTCGAGGCCAAATGCCCGCCGGCCGAAAAGCCCAGGATGCCGATGCGGTGAGGATTGATGTGCAGCTCGGCCGCCCGCGCTCGCGCCGTGCGAATCGCCCGCTGCGCATCCTCGAGCGGAGCGGGATGCTGATAGCCCGAGCCCTTGTGGCGATACTTGAGCACCAGGGCCGCCACGCCGTGCGTGTTGAGCCACTCGCCGACGTCGATCCCCTCGTAACTCATGGCCAACCCGCCGTAACCGCCGCCGGGACACACGACCACGGCGGCGCCCGTGGCCTTGTCGGCTGGCGGCAGGCTGATCGAAATCGTCGGCTTGTCGTTGTCCGATTCCCCTTTCGCCCCGGGCGCTCCGGCGGGCCAGAGCAACTCGAGCTTGGGTTCGGCCTGAACCAGGCCCGGCCAGGCGGTCAGCAACAGCACGACGAACGACACGCAAAAACCACGCGAGAGATAGCTCACGGCGAATTCCTTATCTTGAAGTCACGAAACGATTCGTTGCCACGCCCGCCCGCCCGACAGCCGCCGCGCGCGGTTTATTGCTTCAACGTAATCAGCTTGTCTTCAGGAAACGTCGTCAGCACCAGATTCTTGAATTGGATTTCCTGCGACTCATTGTTCGAGTGCAACTGCAATCCAATCGGGGCTTCCTTGATGCGGTCGGGCTCGGGATCGCGCCAGTCCATCACCTGCACGCCATTGGCCACCAGCCGAATACGATTTCCTTGGGCCAGGATCTCCAAGTCGTTCCAATCGTGCTGCTTGCCGACTTTCTTGGCCGGCTCGCCGTCGACGCCCAGACCGTTGCGTCCAAACAGGTCGTACAGTCCCCAGCCGCTGGGAAACATCACCAAGTGGCCGGCGTAGGTATACGGGTCGCCATGATCCGGAGCATTGCGCCCCCAGAAGGCGATGCCCGAGTGCATTTCGCTCTTCGCCAGCTTGACCGTGGCCAGCAGGCGAAAGTCGGAGAAGTTGCGATCGGTGAGCAGGTAGGTGCTGACCTTGACCGGCTCGTTGTTCTTGGCCACGATCGCGCCGTCCTGCACCGACCATTTGTCCTGGTGGCCGTGCCAGCCCTCGAGGTTGTTGCCGTTGAACAGCTTAATCGTCTCGGAGGTGCCCTTCTTCGGCGGCACCACCGGGGCATCGGCTGCCCGCGCCACGGCGGTCAAACTGCCCAACATCAACGCCAATAGCAGAACCCGGGGCGATTTCGTCCGATCGTTGCACAGCATGGAAGCGACTCCTGAGGTGGACGCGAAGGTGGTCTGATGACTGCAATGCATCGCTCGGCATGGTAGCCGGTTGATTCGCCGCGAGCAAGTTTCGACGTTTGAGCCCCAGGGCTCCATGGACCCTGCATCGAGCGTCGACGGCAGGTTGTCAGGTGGCGTCAAGGGGCAGAGCGGGCTGATCATTGAGCCGCATCAAAAATTAGTCCCATCAAACAGCAGCGGAAAGAACTTTCCCTGCATCTTCTGGCCCTGGGGAATGGGGGGCACGCCGGCCAGCAGCTCGCTGTCGGAGCCCGAGAGCACCCCGTCGCGAAAGGCGTTGATCACCGTTGCCCGGCGGGGGCCATCGGTCGAGTTCTCGTACGAGCCGTGAACCATCAGTGGATGATGGAAGGTACACTCGCCCTTCTTCAACTCGATCGGCAGCGGGCGGAACTGGGCCTTTTGCTCGGGCGACAACACGCTCTGGATCGCGTTCATGTCGCCGGCCAGGCCGGTCACGGGCAACAACTGCCAGCGATGGCTGCCGGGAATGTACTGCATGCAGCCGTTGTCGCGCGTGGCGTCGTCCAGGCCGATCCAGCAGGTCAGATGGGCCATCGGACTGGTGCGGGTCCAATAGGAATAGTCCTGGTGCCAGGCCACGACGC
>PLYM01000092.1 GCA_003153375.1 Planctomycetaceae bacterium | reverse complement strand
TGTTTTCGCTCAATAGCGCCGAGGCGAACCTGCGCCGCGATCTCACTGCAAGCTGCTCGTTGCTGGCCGGGTTTCGCTACGTTTCATTCCGCGATCGAATGTCGGCCATTGGCGTCGACACCGTCACCCCCGACGTCACGCACGTGCGCATCGACGGGAATAACAACCTCTACGGGCTGCAAGTCGGCATCCAAACGCTGATGTGGAGCGATGGCAAGAGTTGCCGCGTTGAGGGGACGTTCAAGGCCGGGATTCTCGCCAACACGGCCACGAGCGGCTTCCGTCTCGACGACACCTCCGGCAACATCATCGCGGCGACGGCCAGCCGCACGCGTGAAGCATTTGTCGGGGACGTCAATTTCACGGCCGTCAATCAGCTCAACGATCACTGGGCAATTCGGGCCGGCTATCAACTCCTCTGGCTCTCGGGCGTGGCCACCGCCTCCGATCAGGTCTCGCAATTCAACTTCAATAGCGGCGAGCTAACCACCAATCTTTCGCACGGCCTGTTCCTCTACGGCGCCACGCTTGGCCTGGAATTCGCCTGGTAGGCCGACGTCCGGCGGCCGCGCTTTTGCCAGCAAGTGTGGCGGTCGCTCACCGGTGGCATGAGTCTGTGGCGAGAGGACGTCGCGAAGATTCGGCTCGGGCGTGGTCGAAGTTGATCAGTCGAGCCTGGCCCTCCGTTCCGAATTGCGGGCCAGAAATACCGGCCGATCAACGAGCCACGGCGCTCCAGGTTTGCCCCGGGTGCGTAATACCGGGCGTTGGCGGGTCGAAAAAGTGTGAACTGCACCTAAGCGATGTCGGTCAAAGGGATTAACTTCACACTCGACGGAGTGTGAGGTTGTGAGAGGTCGGTGAAGCCACCTTCATGCATATCCGCTGTCGCCATTCAAGACCTACAGGAACCTTGGATATCGACCGATGAGTCGGGTTCGGACGCCCGCCGTTTTCAAAAACGACCCGCCCCCAGTCAGGCCTCGGCGAGGGGAGTATTTCAAGGGACTGCAACCATTCAACCAACTGGGAGATCCCGATAAATGGATAAACACGAGGCACTCAAAGTACTGCGACGCATCGTTGCCCATGGCCGCCTTCACTCCCGCTCGCGTGCGTTTTTGAAAACGGAGTGATGTCAAGACTCGCCACTTCCTTCAGACTGACCGTTTGGAACCAGCCCCCCAATTCGTGTGATGGTCACTTGCGACGGTTGAGCTCGCTGAAGAAGTGGAACACGAAATACAGTCCGATGAGCACGGCAACGAACCCGATCCAGCCCACTTGTGGCAGGGCAATCAAGGCGCCGGCGATGCACGTCAGGGCAAACTTTGTAAACAGTTTTGGGCCGTTAAACCCGTTCATGGATCAAACCTCGCCTTCTTTGGCATGCGTTCCATTCCTGCCGCCTCGGCTCAATGGTGTTGATCGGTGCTTATGCTAGGCAAGAGGGCTCGGCTACCTCCTCCGGCCCGTAGAATGAGTTGGGCTAGCTCGTTGAGAGCCGGCTTGTCGAGATTCTCTACTGCGAACCTGGAATCGATCCAATGGATGAAGACCCCTATCGCGGCCCCAGCGCGGGCGATGTCAGCGGCCCGCCGAATCAGAAGAAGAGTCCGATCTTTACGGGCCTCAAACTGCTGGCGGTGCTGGCCATCATCGGGATTGTGATTTGTTTGATGTTGCCGGCTGTGCGGACTGCCAGGCCAGCGGCCCGCCGCAACCAATGTATGAACAACCTGAAGCAAATCGCGCTCGCATTGCAAAACTATGCAGTCACCTACGATGTCTTGCCACCTGCTTACACCGTCGACGCGGACGGCAAACCGCTGCGCAGTTGGCGGACACTCATCCTGCCAGCCCCATGCTGGGCTATCTGAACCGGCTGCATCGCCGCATGGAGAAAGGTGGGCTTTTTGCCCGACGATCAGTCGCTCAAGCTCGTGACTCAGGCCCGCGATGCTATGCACTATCTGACCGTCGACTTACACTACCAGTCATGCCCTAACCAAACCGGGCGCCGCCCAGAGCCAGAATCGGACTGAGAGCCACGTCATGCCAGAAGATTTCGAGCCGGGCAAAGCCGTCGACCAGTATCGGCGAGCGATCGCCGCGCTCGAGGCGCAGACTGACGAGCCCGGGCGCCAAGAGTTTGGGTCTATCGTCGCCCGCCTACGCACTCAGTGGGAGGATTGGCAGGGGGAAGACTCGCTTCACGAAATGGCGTTCGGCGAGCCGGGAGCGTGATCCATGTGTGGCCGCTTCACCCTTCGGACCAACCCACGCGAATGGGCTGACATCTTCGCTGTCGTCCGGCAGCTTGAGGCCGAGTGGCAGCCCGCGTACAACATCGCACCAACTCAGCCTGTCGTGTGCGTGCGCGACCGAGAAGAGCGGGAAGTTTTCAAGGCTCGATGGGGCTTGATCCCGAGCTGGGCTAAGGACGCCACTATCGGCTCCTCGTGCATCAATGCCAGAGTCGAGACGGTCGATACGAAGCCCGCCTTTCGTTCGGCCTTCAAGAAGCGGCGATGCCTGGTTATGGCGGATGGCTTCTACGAATGGCGCCCGTCCGACAAGCAGCCGTTCTACATCAGCTTGAAGTCTGGTGAGCAGATGGCGTTCGCCGGTTTGTGGGAATTCTGGAAGTCGCCGCTCGGCCCGGTGGAGAGCTGCACGATCTGCACCACGGACGCGAACGACACGATGGGCCAACTGCATGATCGGATGCCGATCATCCTGCCACGGCACGCCGTCGATCACTGGCTCGATCCCGCCGTCTCGGATGCTGACGACCTGAAGCCGATGCTGCATGCGTTGCACGGCGTTGAATTGCAAACGTGGCCAGTTGGGAAAGCCGTGGGCAACGCCCGCAACCAAGGCCCGAAGTTGATGGAACCGATCGACGCTCCTGAAGACTTGAGCTTCGGCTAGCGATTCGGTACTCCAATTGGCCTATAATGGGGCGATGAGCGAAGGCCCCGAGAAGCAGCGATTTCAATTCAGCATTTCGTCACTCCTATTGGCCCTGTCGTTCGCTGGAATTAGTGCTGGAGGGGCGCTTCATGTATGGCGTCGATTGGTGCCTGAGGAGCGCGGTCTCCTTGGCCCGCAATTGCTCGTGCTATCGCCGATCATCGTCCCATTGCTCTATGTCGCGTATTCGATGGGCCGCCGAAGATTGACGCTCATAACGCTGCTGGCCTTTGCGATCACTGAGGTTGCGGCAATCGTTTGGCCTCTGTGGATATACCTGTTTCCGAAAATCTGATTTCAAACTGGCCCACGAATGCCTGTTCGCCGCCTGGCGCGATTCTCGCCCCCTCTGGTAGAATCAGAGGCCATGAAACAGCTCGTCATTCTCTTAACCGGGTTCGTGTTGTTTGTCATTGCAGCAATATTGATTGCCCGATTGGTTTTCGCGTGGATGCAGTAGCCGTCTTTCCCCGGCACGCTGGTAGAATCAGGGCATGAAGCTGCCACGATTCCAGACTGATTTGCGGCGAGCCCTTGTCGCCGTGTTATGGCTGGCAGTTTTGTCTGCAGTGTGGACAACGGACGCCGGCAGATTTAAGGACAGTGGCTGGGAAGGGGCTCTCTTCGGCATCTATTTGCTCAGGGTTGGCGCAATTTTCCCGGCAGTCGGTGCGCTATATGGGAGGGCAGTCTTCGGAGCGGGCATTGGAGTCGCCGTTTTCGCGGCGCTGATTCTGCTTGTGATGTTGTTGCTGTTTTCTCTTAGATTCACCGGCGGCGCATGGAGTTTTTAACCACAAACCGGACAGCAACAACTTAATGACACGCTACCCGAAAACCGGTTAGCGTCGAACCGCACGCAGACTGGCTTCAGGGTTGCAATCCCGATCGGTTATGATGGGGGGGATGCAATTCAGCGTGCGAAGCCTGATGTTTGCCGTTCCTTGGTTCGGCATCGCCTCGTTAGCTCTAGCACAGATCGTTCATTTCAGGGAACTCGCCCGCATTGCTCGTACTCATGGATCGTGGGTCTGCGGAAACAACGAAATGTTGTCCGCGAATGCGTTGGTTATCGCCATTGTGGCCGGTGCCGTCGCCCTGTCCGGGCGGCATCGAGCGGCGGTAGCCATCGGCTGTATCGCCGCAGCACTGATCGTGCTGAATTTCAGTAATCCATAGGCCATGAAATCGCCCCGCAAGTAATTGACGAAATCCCGATTCAAGGTAAACCACTACCGAAAACCGAGTAGCCTCGAACCGCACGCAGGCTGGTTTCAGGGTCGTGCCAGCCTAGGTCGTGTGCGGTTAAGTTGTGTCCGGCGATTCAGTCCGAGTCCTCGAAGGCGGCTTTCTCGTTTTCGTCCAGAATCTTATCCATGATTCTCTTGACGGCCAGAAACCGCTTATGGTTCTCGGAGGCCACGTTGTGATCTTCCTTGCCTACTCCATAGAAATCAGGGATCTTGATTTCCGTCACGCCGCGAATCGTAATTATCGCAGCCAGTGTGCCCCCTTCACGCATTTCAAACGGCCTCACGTCTTCGATGCCTGCGGCCACAATCTCCTGGTATAGTTTTTTGGTGTCCTCGGGCGAAAACGGTGCGTCGTTTCTATAGATCGTGCCCTTCTCATTAGTAGACACCGTCCAGCCAGGTTTTGCTGTTTTCGGCTCGCCGAACCGCCCAATAGAGATTTGCGATTGCCCTCCAGAATACAGAAATACTTGTTCTCCGCCGTCGACTCCACGTCGCGTCCACCCAATCCTGTTGCTGGGGGGTGCCGCCGTAACGGCCGAGACTACCGTAGCTACAGCAATGATCGCTGAAAGCATGCACAGTACCTTCATGGTTATGCGTCTCCTGGGTTTGGGCTCTTCAATGCGTTGCCGTCTGTTCAATCATCTCACGAACTGACCATCGATGATTTTCAATCCCGCTCGCAACCGCCGCCATGCCCCGATTGTAGTGTGCTCGCCGAAACAAGTCCTGATTTCAATCTGGCCCACCACCCGTCATAGCTGACGTGATGCAAGCCCGCCCTCCCGCTTTATAATGGGGCGATGAGCGAAGGCCCCACAAGTCGTCGGCCCTGGCAACGATTCGCATTCTGGGCGATCGCCTGCATTGCCGCGACGAGCTTTTTGTTTGCCTCACAAGACGGCACCAGTCCCTACCTGTTGATTGCCGCCATCTCGATCATGCTCGTAAGCCCATTCATTGCCATCGGATCGCTGGCTGGCTATCCGCGTGCTGGCTTGCTTGTCGGGCTCGTCGTAATCTCCCTGTATCTGTTCGTCTTTTTCATGGTTAATTTTGGAGGGCTTAGGCTTTAGCGGCCCGTCTGTTTCCCAAAATCCAATTTCGGACTCACGCGCCACCGCCTGTTCGCCATCTGGCGCGAGTCTCGCCCCCTCTGGTAGAATCAGAGGCCATGGAACCACAGCCGAAAAGGCAGGACGTAAATTACATCTGGCCGCTAATAGGTTTCGCCCTGGGAACCGTGATCGTCAGCCCTCTGGTTCTGAGCATCGAGCCTCGGGATCGCATCCTGGGCGGCATAGTGGCTGGAGGGATCCCGTGTGCCTTGCTTGGCCTTTGGTATGCGTTCTGGCGTGCTAAGCGGAGCAGGCCCTAGCCGTCCTTCCCTGGCACGCTGGTAAAATCGGCTATGAGCGACGAACCTCGCAGTAATGTCACGCGCGCCGCCTTGGTGGTGATCGGTGCCGCTATCGGCTATGCAGTAGTCTCCTACGTGGTTCCTGTCATTCCGGGCTCGTTCGTTCGGTTGGCCGTCATGATGGCTTCCGTCCTAATGGGCGCTGGGATAGGTTTGGGAATCAGCACTTGCTTGTTCAACTAATCGAACCGCCGGCCAGCAACAACTTAATGGCACACTACCGCCAAGCGGGATTCCGCCTGACTATGGTTCCCGAGCCCAGCAGCATCATGCTCGCCGCCCTCGGCATCGTCAGCTTGATGGCATACGGCTGGCGACGGAAGCGTGCCTAGCCGATCAGCGCGAATATCGCGCGGCGAATGGGCTCGTGGGGCTCCGACCACTCGGCGACGATTCCAGCACGGTAACTGGGCAACCGATCAGCGGACCGGTCACCGGCCAGGACCGCGAGCAGCGCCAGGTCGAAGGTTGGAGAGCGATGTAATCGCCCAGGTCGTCGCTTCGTGCGGCCATGGGTGCTATCACGCCTCTTACGCCTCGTCCTTTGGTTTCGCCTCGATCAATGCTAGCACTGCCGACAGCTCGCAGCTTGCCGCTAGCGACGCCGATGGCGTCAGATCGGATTTGGGACGGTCTGCCCCCGTGCGAAGCTCTGGTGGATCCTGTGGAGGCCGACAGCCGGCCAGGACGCCGCCAACGGACAGAGCTGCCGTTGCTAGCACCTGTTCGAGTTGCTTGCCGGGTCGTCAGGGGAACTGGGGGCTTGGGATAACCTTGACTTGCTTGCAGTTGCTGTCACCTCCTGCCGCCGCGTCGTTTTTGAAAACGGACGAACAGGCGTGGCCGCCAGGAACGGCAATCCGGCATGCGCTTGCGCGCGAGTCAACGATCTGGGCGGCGCTTTGCGAAGTCAGTTCACGCATTATGTGTCGGAATTCCCCCTCGATCATTTGTCGCAAACCATTGGCGGCCACAGGATAGGGCCGGATATAATCTGGCCGCATTGAAAATGAGGTTGAGACACCCCGGCAAAGCTGAGCTTTAAGGGAGCGATTTATGCGAACATCCGAGCCCCCGAGCTACCCTTGGGCGGCTAAGTTGCTCTTCTGTGGCATCGGCGCGTGGCTCGCCTTGTTTCAGTTTGCCGTGATCACTTTCGCTGAGGAGCCGTCCAAAGCTGCGCTTCCACCTGATTCTACGTTCTCTCCGTCGCAACTCATGCTTCAACGCGACGGAACGCTGCTAGCAGCTGGATCGCTCGGCCATTACGAAGGGACGGGAAGCCACCCTGGGTCGAGAAGCGCCTTTGCTGTTGCTCGCTACAAGCCCGATGGAACTCTGGATGCAACCTTCGGTGAGGCGGGGTTTGCCGTCTTGGATGCAAACGGGGGCGCCGCCTGTCTGGCGTCGGATCGCGAGGGCCACATCGTGGTGGGTGGTTATGCAGATCGGAACGCGGCCGTGGGTGTCTTGACGGCTAAGGGTCAGCTGGACACGACGTTTGGCAAAGACGGTCTGGTCGCGCCTGACGTGCGTGCGGCACAGAGTGGAGAAGCGCTGCGCGCGGAAGAGAAGCTGCGCTCCCTCGGCGGCCTGAGTTTTGGCAACGGATCCAGCAGCGTGAATGCCGTGGCCGTGTTGCCGTCGGGCGAAATCCTGGCAGGTGCGTTGGTCAATCCGTACGAGCTAGTCGTGTATTCGTTTCTCAAGGACGGAAGCCCGAACAAGGCGTTTGGGGACCAAGGATTCGTTCGCACGGCGTTCAAGTCGAGCGCCGGCTCCGTCATCAGCGCTTCTCCCGAATCGTTGCGACCGCTGGGCGGCGGTCGTTTTTTGCTCGGAGGAGCCGGTGTTGTTCAGAAGATGTCCAAGCAGGTAACCAACGCCCTCGTGCTTGCCAAGTACTTGGCAGATGGACAGCTCGATTCGGACTTTGGCGACGGCGGAAAAGTGATTCGCGAGTCGAAGTCGGCAAGCGCAAAACTCGATTCTATCGTGCCCCTGCCTGACGGAAAGGTGCTGGTCGCCGGCAACTTCGACGATCGTTTTGTGCTCTTTCGCTATTTGCGGGACGGTAAGGTTGATGTCAGTTTTGGAGATAACGGAGCCGTGATTCTCGACGCGCCCTATTCGGCCCTCAATGGTGCCACCGATCGGATTCAATATGTCGGCGAGCAAGGAAAGAACCTACTCGTCGTCGGGTTCTTCGGCGAGCTCGGAGCTGCCAAAGGGAGCTGTTTTGCCTTCAGGCTCAGTGCCAACGGTGCACTGGATAAGACCTTCGCAACGGACGGCAAGCTAACCTACAAACTGACCGGACTCATCCACTCGGCTCAAGCCGCTGTCGACGATGGGGGCAACATCGTTGTGGCCAGTGCGGCCATTAAATCCCACAATCTGAACGTTGTTCGTTTCAATAAGAACGGTGGTCTTGACTCAAACGTAAGGGCCGGGGACCAAGATGCCCTGAAGAAGGTCATCGAGCAACACTATCTCAGAAACGGAAGGGGCATTAATGCGCAAGACGAACAAGGCGAGTTGCCTCTGACCTATGCTGCCACGAGGGCGCGCTCCAAAGAACTCGTTGAACAAATGATCGCGATGGGAGCTGACGTCAACAGGAAGAATAAGCATGGCCAGACCGTCCTAATGAACGTCGTGGGCGATTCCCAGCGGAAGGAGATCGTGGAACTACTGCTGGTGAAAGGCGCGGACGTCACTGTCAAGAATCCTTTCGGCCAGACCGCCTTGGTATTCGCCATCCAACGCGATGCGCTGGAGAACGCACGGTTGCTAATCTTCAGCGGGGCGGAAGTGGATGTAAGAGATAACGAAGGAGGTACGCCGCTGATGGGTGTCCACAGCAAGGAGGGAGCAAAGATGCTCCTGGCCAACGGTGCGAAAGTGGACGCCACGGACACGCGCCATCGCACCGCTCTGATGCGCCAGGCATCTTATGGCGAAAAAGAAATCGTTGAAACGCTGCTGACCGCGGGCGCGGACATCCACGTTCAATCCGACAAGGGCGAAACGGCAATGTCTATGGCTGAGGTGAAGGGGCACGCCGAGGTCGTTCGGCTGCTCAAGGATGCCGAGAGAAAATGAGGCCAGGCACCTGCCCAGCAACGATAGCGCACTGGGCTTTAGCCGGCAGCTGATTCACAAGTTGCTGCCCAGGAACCACAGACATAGCGACGCCCCATCGACCGGCGTCGGATCGTCAACGCCAGGTCACGCTTCCAGTATCCGAGGTCTCCCAACAACTCCATGCCAGCCGGTCGTGACAATAAGCCGCGATGGTCTACCCTCCTGATTCAGGCGATGATCGACATGGCCTCGATGAATTCGCAGAGGGTCCGTTATCGTGGCCGCAGCTTTGTGGTAACCGACGCAGACTTGGCGAATGGTCGATTCATCCGTCGCATCGTTGCCGCTCGACAGCAAGCGTTAGCCGCTGGCAAAACGCCGCCGAGACTCGTCACCTTTCGCGAGGAGTTTCGACGCATTGCCAATCAACAGAGAATTGGTGGCCTGATTGAATGTCTCCAACAGCCCGACCTCGATGTAGTCCGGCTGGCGATTTGGCTGATTGCACGTGCTCACACGAGTGTTGCCATCTGGGCAATTTCTCCGTTCAGCCAGAGTCGTGATGTTCGAGTGCGGTACGAAGCCGCTCGTGCACTACGACGTTTGGGTGCCTGGGCCGAACTGCGCTCGATGATGCAGCACGAGTCCAATCATCGAGTGCGGCGCCTGGCGACCGCGCCGATGCCGAAGTCGTTCGGTAAGCGGTTCGAGCGATTTGCTGGCCAGGCCCCTTCGGCCACGACACCGGATGCACCTTGCCATACGATGCAGCTGTTCACTCGGGTCTCGACTGAGTCCAGTCGCCCTGCAAAAACGCCTGAGTTTATTCGGGTGATTTTGGAACGAATCCAACGGCTCGTGCGCGGTCACTGAAGGAAGCAATTCGGGGTTGAACGCGGTCCACCTGAACGCGGCGTGATTTGGCTACCTTGACGCGGTTGGGCGGTGATAGAATTGGGTGAGTAGCCCGCTACAGCGCCTGAGGTCTCGCCAATGAGCGACTTTGGACCGACTGAACTCGCCGTGGTGGCGATTGTCGCGGCGCTGCTGTTCGGCAAGGTTTGGCTGTGGATCAGGCCGCTAAGATGACCACCACCCCTGGACGCCGCTGGTCCTTCTCGCTGCGGACGCTGTTCGTGCTGGTGACGGTGGCGGGACTCGGGAGCTATTGGATTGTTCGTGAAGCTGGGTTTCGGCGCGCCGGTCACGCATACGAACAGTCGCTTGTCGACTATCACGCGGAAGTGATTACGGCCGCCGACCTCTACAATGCGTCACTTCACCTCTATGAAGCCGAGACATCGGTCCCCTTTGCAAACCGCGAGAAGGCAGCTATCGCCCATCTTGGGCGAGTCGCCAAATTGAAAAAACTGGTCGATTTGGTGTATGGGCAAGGATATCCCGCTCACGGTCACGAGGACGAACTCTCTAAAGCGGTGGCAGAAGTCGCTGGGTTCTACGCCGAAGCCGAAAAGCTTGCTTCGGAGAGCCAATGAAGCGACACAAGTCTTGCCGCCTCGCCTGCACACGATCTTAGGACACTATCCCCAGCCTGACTCACGCGACTAACGCGCGGGCGGTTGATAGAATTGGGTGAGCGGCGTGTCACCGCGCCTGAGGTCTACCAATGAGCATGTTGCAGAAGTTTGCCGACGCGATAGGAGTCACGCTAGGCGATCTGGTGAAATGAACGAAGCGAGGTGTGACGATGAAACTCGCAGCTATGTGCTTTGTCGGCCTCGCCGTACTTGTTCTTGTCGTGCTCATTGCCGTGCTGGCATTCAATCCATCCCGGCATGATCCGGCGTTCGTAGTTCAAACATTCGTGATCCTTGGCATCTTGGGGATATGGTCAACGATTGCGGCGTGGCTAATCCGGACGCGTAAAAGCGCCGGTGCGGCATATGCCCTGGTCGGACTGCTAACGATGCTCATCGCAATCGGCTGGCTCCAATACGGGTCGCTTCAACTTGATGAGCCAATACATCCAGTTCTGAATGCGCTGAGAATAGCCAGCGGCCTGTATGTCATGTCACTCTGGCCGGTACTAATCAGGGCGTCGATTTTGACTGCTCGCCAGCAACACTGAGTTAAGACAGTATCGCCGGGGGAACAGGCCCGGCCCGACCAACTCATTGCTAGGACACTACCCAGCCGCGACGGTCTCAATGACCGCTCGATCGTTTGGAATTGTAGCAGAGCCCGGAACGCCCGCAGTGGCCACCGTGCTCGCACAATTCCGGGGTAAACGACTTCCTCACCGGGACGCCTATGCTGGTCCCGTCAAAGGGGCTCCCGGCTCGGGCAGTAGTGCCCAATACGGTGGTATTACGGAACGTCCCGCTATACGTACGGGTAAATGAGAATCTGCCGATTTTGGATCGGCCTGCTTCCGGCCGAGCGACCGATTGGCCGGGCGGGATTCGCACCCGCTGGAGATCGCTGACTTTTCTCGGCGTACTGAGATTGCGGGAACAAGTGACGGCCTAAGCTTTCAGTTGGGTGGTCGAGTTGCGTCATCGGAGTGGCAGGGTTAGAACGATTGAGTGATAGGTCTGTCGTTCTGCGGGCCCGTTCATAAGAGAAGGGATTCAAGCATGCGCCGCAATACCGTGTTTTTCGCGGTGGGTCTATGGGGATTGCTTGTTGTGGCAACTGCGGGCGTAGAGCCGGCCGCCGTCACGGCACAGGCTCTGGCGGAGGACCGTAACAAAACAACCGTAACTATCGATGAATTGATCCAAGGTCTTGCACGAACGGAAGCGTTGATCAAGGACTTGGACGTGGTGATCATCACGACCAAAGTCTCGGAGGATTCTGCCCTCACAAAGAGTTCTTCCGGAGAAAACAAGCCCGATCCTCAGCATTTTCTCTGTCGTACCGTCGTAGATTCGGCGGGCCGAATGCGAGAAGAAGGATTTGGCGAGCAATTGAATCGTGGAGCAGCTCCCAAGCAACGATCCTTCGGGAGCTTCCATTGGCTTACCGTGTTCGACGGAACTAACGCACGACAATTTGTTTCGCACGGATTACTTGAGTCTCCCACCGTGGGGCTTGATGCGCATGCAACGTGGTACGCGGTCTCGCCGTTGGAGTTCACCACTCAATATTTTCGCACTACGATAAGCAGTAAATTGCGCGATGGCGGCGGGACGGTGGTAGGCACAGAAGATCTGGACGGTCAGTCTCTCGTTGTCGCGGAAACGAAACCCAGCGACAACGAAACTCCAAGGAAGACGCGATTTTGGGTCAACACGAACCATAACTTCACGGTCGTTCGCCGTGCGGTCCTCGTGAGACACCCGGGTGACACGGATTGGAAAATCTACACGCACATCGATGGCAAACGCCATCAACAGGTGGTCGGCGATATATGGCTTCCCACAGAAGCTGTCTATGAATCCCTGGAGACACACCCGGGAAACAATCCCCCAACGGTCGCATGGCGCTACGAACTCGCCTTGCACGATTGGAAGGTCAATCGGAGCCCACCGATTGCAACATTTCAATCGCCGATTCCTGAAGGGGCATGGGTGAACGACCACCGGACGCCAGGGAAGGCTGCCTATCGGCACTCGACAAGCCTCGATCAACCATCACCGGCAGGGCCAGGCGAGCCGGCCGCGGAAAAGCCCAAGCGGTCGGACATCTATGACGCTCAGGCGAACGGCGCGTCTCAAGTACGCGAAGCCCTCATCAAAGCTCGGACCGCCGGAAAACGCGTGGTGCTGATGTATGGCGGCAACTGGTGTGGGTGGTGCTACAAACTGCACGACCTATTCGAGCAAGATGCTCCGATTCGCGACTGCCTGCAAAAGAGCTATGAACTGGTCATGATCAACATCGACACCGAGGCAAACAAGGATCTGGCCAAAAGATACCAGGCTGAGTGGCAGAAGCACGGCCTGCCCTACCTCACCGTGCTCGACGCCGATATGAACGGTGCTCGAATAGTGC
>PLYM01000224.1 GCA_003153375.1 Planctomycetaceae bacterium | reverse complement strand
CAAGCAATTTCGGTGGTTGGTATTAACCCTGCTCCCGCTCGTGCAATTCGGCGTGCTCTTTCTCGTCGTGCGGGCGGTTGTCTTGGCCGCGCTCGGCCGTGAGCTCGATGCGGTCGACGAATTTGACGTTGGCGCACTCGTCGACTTCGCTGGCGTGGCAGGCGGCAAAATCGGGAATGAAGAACCGCACCGGTCCGCCACTGGCCACCGGCAACGGCTGACCGTCCAGCCGATAGATCACGATTGCCCGTTCGATCACCGCGTCGAGCGGGATGCTGGCGTGAAAATCGTCCTTCGCGGCGTGCAGCGTCAAATAGCGGGCCGACTTGCGAGGCTTCACCCGGGCCAGCAACCCCGCCAACTTCACCGCTCCGCCCCGTCGCTTGGGATCGATCTGGCTGACGTCAGCGATCTGAAACTCCGCGGGAATCCCGGCCAGATCCGCAAACGACAGCGTCACCGGTGCTTCCACTTCGCCGTCAATGATCAATCGTGACATCGCGATGCTTTGCTCGGTGCCAATAGGTGCCATGCCCGGTCACTCTTGCGCTCGCCTGGTATCCGGTCGGCATCCACCGTATCAGCAGTCCCCGTGAAAGTCCATTCGATGTCGCGTGTTCTGTCGAACTCCGGCCGCGCGCAAAAAACCGGGTGTCGCTCCGACGTTTGGAGCGACACCCGGCGAGGTTTTAGAGGGTTGCTCGCGGGCTTCCAGCCCTGCAATCCCTTTACGAGCAACCCATGCTGTTGCCGCAGTTGTGGCAAAGATAACAGTTGCCATTGCGGACCGTGATCGCGCCACAGTTGTCGCAACTGGGGGCGTCGGTTTGGAAGCTGGCGAATTGCTCGGCGCGGTTGGTGAAGTTGCCGCCGTTGAGGTCGACCTTCATCACGCCCGCCCGTTCGAGCAGTGCCGCATTGTCGGTTGTCGAAGCCACGCCGTGGCCGGCCGTCTTTTTGGCTGCCGGTTGCACCCCAGTCTGGGTCGACGATACCGTCTGAGCTGCCGATCCTGGCTGAGCGTTCAGCTCGCCAGCCTTCTTGGCGGCGAGCTTGGTCTCTGTTTCCGAGTCCTCCTCGGTCGTGGTCGCCGCGCCATGCGATTCGTCGGCGGCCGGATGCCCCAGCATGGCTTCGCGATACCCCGGCAGGAACTCGATGCCCAGCCAGCGGAAGATGTAGTCGACAATACTCTTGGCAATCCGAATATCGGGGTTCTTGGTGTGCCCCATCGGCTCGAAGCGGGTATGCGAGAACTTGCTCACATAAACCTCCAGCGGCACGCCATATTGCATGCTCATCGACACGGCCGTGCCAAAGCAGTCCATCAAACCACCGATGGTGCTGCCTTCCTTGGCCATCGTGATGAACAACTCGCCCGGCCGGCCATCGTCGTAGAGCCCGACGGTGATGTAGCCTTCGTGACCGGCCACGTTGAACTTGTGGGTGCGGCTGTTGCGCGTGTCAGGCAGGCGCTCGCGACGCGGCACGGCCGTTTGCTTGGCGGCGGCCTTGTCGGTCTCGCTGCTGGTCGACAAGGGCTGGCTCTCCTTGGAGCCGTCGCGATAGACAGCCAAGGCCTTGAGGCCCAACTTCCAGCCTTCCAGATAGGCTTCGGCCACATCGGCCGGCGTGGTTTCGCGCGGCATGTTGACCGTTTTCGAAATCGCGCCCGACAGGAACGGCTGCGCCGCGGCCATCATCCGCACGTGCGCCTTCCAGGGAATCGAACGCGTGCCGTTGCGCGGCTGAAACGCACAGTCGAACACGCTCAGGTGCTCCGGCTTCAGCTCGGGCGAGCCCTCGATCGAATCCTCGCGATTGATGTACCCCAGGATCGATTCGATGACCGGCTCGTCATAGCCCAGCTTTTTCAAAGCCGAGGGCACGGTCTGGTTGACGATCTTCAACATGCCGCCGCCGGCCAGTTGCTTGTACTTGACCAGCGCGATGTCGGGCTCGATGCCCGTGGTGTCGCAATCCATCAGGAAGCTGATCGTGCCGGTGGGAGCCAGCACGGTGGCCTGGGCGTTGCGATAGCCGTGGCGACGGCCGTTGTCGAGCACCTGGTCCCACAGGCTGCGGGCGGCTTGCTTGAGATACGTCGGGCAAGCCGGATTGATCTCCTCGACCGCGTCGCGATGCATCTTCATCACGTGCAACATCGGCTCGCGATTCTGCGCGAAGCCGGCGAACGGTCCCACGGCCGCGGCCAGCTCGGCGCTGGTCAGGTTGGCCGAACCGTGCAGCAGGGCGGTCATCGCGCCACACAGTCCGCGGGCCGCGTCCGAGTCGTAGGCCAGGCCGCTGGCCATGACCAGGCTGCCCAGGTTCGAGTAGCCCAATCCCAAGGGGCGGAAGCGATGGCTGTTCTCGGCAATGCGCTTGGTCGGATAGCTGGCGTGATCGACCAGGATCTCCTGGGCGATGAAGAAGATGCGGCAGGCGGCATGGAAACCGGCCGCGTCGAAGCTGCCGTCTCCCTGCTGGAACTTCATCAGGTTGATGCTGGCCAGGTTGCAGGCCGTGTCGTCCAGGAACATGTATTCCGAGCACGGATTCGAGGCGTTGATGCGACCCGAATTCGGGCAGGTGTTCCAGCGATTGATCGTCGTGTCGTATTGCACGCCCGGATCGCCACAGCTCCAGGCACACTCGGCCATCTTGGCCAGCACGTCGCGGGCCGGCCACGAGGGGCCCGCCTTGTTGGCGTCGGTCACCCAGCGCGTGGCCCAGGGCTTGTTCTCGATCACGGCCTGCATGAACTCATCGGTGACCCGCACCGACAGGTTCGCGTTCTGGAACAGGATCGAGCTGTAGGCCTCGCCGTTGAAGTTGGCTTCGTAGCCACCTTTTTCAATCAGCAGCCGAGCCTTCTTCTCTTCCTTGCTCTTGCACTCGATGAATTCCATGATGTCCGGGTGCCAGACCTTGAGCGATTGCATCTTGGCGGCGCGGCGCGTCTTGCCACCGCTTTTGACGACCGCGGCAATCTGGTCGTAAACCCGCATGAACGACAGCGGGCCGGAAGGCTTGCCGCCGCCCGAAAGCTTTTCGCGATGCGACCGCAAGGTCGACAGGTCGGTGCCCGTGCCCGAGCCGAATTTGAAGAGCATGGCTTCGCTGCGCGCCAGCTCCATGATGTCTTCCATGTTGTCGCGCACGCTCTGAATGAAACAGGCCGAGCCCTGCGGATACTCGTAGGGATTCTCCGGCTGCTCGACCGCTTCGCTCGTCGGGTTCCAATGCCAGTTGCACTGCGATCCCTTGACGCCGTAGAGGTGGAATAGACCCACATTGAACCACACGGGCGAGTTGAACGCTCCGTATTGGTGCAGGCACAACCAGGTCAGCTCGCGATAGAATCGCTCGGCGTCCTCGGCCGAGGCAAAATAGCCGTCCTCAAGACCCCAATCGGCGATCGTGCGGCTGACGCGGTGGATCAACTGCCGCACGCTGTGCTCGCGCTCGGGCGTGTTGACCTCGCCATAGAAATACTTGCTGACCACGACGTTCGTGGCCAATTGGCTCCAGGAAGCGGGCACTTCGCAATCGGTTTGTTCGAAGAGGACTTCGCCCCCTTCGCCCTTAATCGCCGCGACGCGCAGGCTCCACTCGACCGTGTCGAACGGATCGACGGCGTCCGTGGGACAGAAGCGGGTTTCAACGACCAGACCTTGCGGCTGCGATAGGTCGAGGCCGGGTTGATCGAGACCCATGGGTTTGCCGGAATGAGAAAACGGTTTGCGGGCCACGCCCGATCCAATTGTTGCCATGGAAATAAGCTCCTTCTGAAGGGCTCCTGAGGGCATCCTGCTCAATGTACATTCGTATACTATATCAGGTTCTTCATCCCAAAACCTGAAGCGCGATCCATGCGAGCGGAGCAATCGAGATACGAACCACCCAAAGGTGGCATAAGCCGCAAGGGGACCACAATATATTGTAGGCAGATGCCCGTCTTGCCACAATATACGGTGTGACGAGGCCCAATCTTAACCTTTATTTTGGCCTCGTCAATGAAGCCCTAACAATCTCCCCAACAACTTGTGAGAGTTCGCTTTGGGTTTCGAGGGCCGATTTCGGCTCGTGCTAGCGGAGAGCCAGGACGGCCTTGGGATCCCTCGGAAATCACCGTGAAAGCGTGCGATTTCTAACTCCGCGGAGCGCGTTGCTAGCTCGCGCAAAAAATTTGGAGATTTTCCGGCAATCTAAATGCCGCTGGAATAAGTTAGGCAGAGTAGGAAGCCGCCCGGGAGGGATAGGGAGCATGGTCGTCCCGCCGAGCGTGACACCGACCTTTTCTGTCCAGCAGAGTGAAGCCCGTTGTCGCGCGCCGAGACCCAAGGAACCGAGGGGCCAGTAGGCTCGCAATTCCGCGACCAACCAAATCGACGAGCCGCTCAAGCGGCTGCAGACCGATCGCCTCGATCGGATTCAGTTCCACGCAACCATTTGCCGTTTAGGGCCGCCGGTGCCGCAGCCACCCCATCGCCCACCACACCAGGCTGTCGAGCATTCCCGCGACGAGCTGGACCGAAATCAGGCACACCAGCAGCGTGCCGACGCCGCTGACGAGGAACGTGAGGGCACTGACCGGCTCCACGTGGCGGATCCGTGCCGCCGTCGCCAGGACGAGCCAACGCATCAGCGCCAGATACCCTCCGACAAACACCATGAATAGCATCAGCGAGGCGATGCTAAACCGGCCGGGGCGAAAGTCGGCCCGTGAGACGCGCTCGGCCAGCCACCAGATCGTCAAACCACCCACGACCAACGAGACGAAGAGCATCGCGGGCAACACGATGAGAAAGTGCGTGCCGGTCAGGATGGTCACGTTGACCGCGAGCAAGGCAAACCAGGTCAGCCCGATGCCGAATTGCTTAAGCAACCGCAACGGGGGAGGAGGCGATCTGCCAGCCGCTGGCCGCGGCGGAGGGTTGGACAGTGGCTCGTTGGCAGCCATGAGAAGCCCTCGGGCTCTGCCGCCAAGCTCGTCGGCAGCACGCGACTGCCATGGTCAACGCTTCGCGGCCGATACAAGAGCCCCCGTCGTCTTAAGAGACCTCTCAGCCCGCGACGATCTGCTCGATCTGCACTTTGGTGAAGAGCTGGCGATGACCGGTCTTGCGGCGAAACGTCTTGCGGCGGCGAAATTTCTGCACGGTCAGCTTGGGGCCTTGCAGCACGCCCAGCACTTTGGCCGTGACTTTGGCGCCGCCCAGCGTGGGCGCGCCGAGCGTCAATTGCGAACCGTCGCTGAAGGCCACGACTTCTTCGAACGCCAGGGCGTCGCCCGACGAAACGTCGCGATAATCGATGACCAGCTCCTGGCCCTCGGTGACTTTGTATTGCCGTCCGCCGTCCACGATAATCGCGTACATGATCCACCTCGATCGTTCAAATCACCGAAAACAGGGCTGCCTGGGACTCTGAGCCGCCAGCGGCCAGGGCCCATCCGGGGCTGCAAAAGGCGTCCCACGGGGCAGGTTAGAGCCCATCAATTTAACGAAAATACGAGCGCCAGTCGAGGGCTAAGCGACCGGAATTTTGACCTCCCGGCCCTGGGCGTCGTGGCACTCGATCAGCAAGTACTCGGGCGAAACCTCTTCCAGGCCGAAGATTTGCACCGACAACGAGTTCTCGTCCTCGAGCCGCGAAAGTTCCCGGCGCTTCTTGTTGTTCAGGTAAGTCGCCACGTCGTCGGCCACGCTCACCGTCACCTTGGCCACGTCCGCCGATTGCGTGGCCAGGATCAGCAGCCGCACGACCTCAATAGCCATGCTCTCGGCCGTCTTCACCACACCGCTGCCCGAGCAGCCCGGGCAGTCCTTGTAGACGCTGCGCTTGAGGCTCGGCCGAATGCGTTGGCGGGTCATTTCGATCAAGCCAAAGGGGCTGGTGCGGAGGATCTTGGTGCGGGCCCGGTCGCGCTTCACCGCGTCGCGCAGCGCGCGCTCGACGTTGCGGCGATGCTTCTCCTTGCGCATGTCGATGAAGTCGTTGACCACGACGCCCCCCAGATCGCGCAACCGCAATTGCCGGGCGATCTCGCGCGCGGCCAGCAGGTTCATCTGATAGGCGGTTTCCTCGGCCGAATCGTCGGCGCGGAAGTTGCCGCTGTTGACGTCGATGGCCACCAGGGCCTCGGTCTGATCGATCACGATCGAGCCGCCCTGGCGGAGCGGCACCTTGCGCTGGTGAATCAGGCTGATCTCGCGGTCGAGATTGTATTTGTGAAACAGCGGCTCCTTGCCTTCATAGAGCTGCAGCCGGTTCACGTAGCGGGGCATCACGATTTGCAGGAACTCCTTGGCGCGCTCATAGGCCGAGGGTTCGTCGATATAGATCGAGTTGACATCGCCGGTGAAGATGTCGCGGATCGTGCGGATGATCATGTCGCTTTCTTCATAGATGTCGATCGGCGCCGGATACTTCTTGATCCGCCGCACGATGACCTTCCACAACCGCAGCAAGTAGGCCAGGTCGCGCGACAGCTCGCGCTTGGTGCGATCGATGCCAGCCGTGCGCACGATGAAACCCAGACCCTTGGGCGGGTTCAGCTCGAGCATCACGTCGCGCAGCTTGCGCCGCACGTCGTCGTCTTCAATCTTGCGCGACACGCCGACCCGGCCCAGCGCTGGCATCAGCACCAGGTAGCGGCCGGGAATGCTGATATAGGTCGACAGCGTGGGGCCCTTGGTACCCATGCCTTCCTTGATGACTTGCACCAGCACCTCGTCGCCGCGGCGCAGGATGTCTTGAATGGGCGGCTTGATGCGCGGACGCGCGCCGGGGCGCGGCGGCCGCTGCCGGCTGCGCGGGCGATCTTCATCCGGCACGATGTCGCCGTCTTCATCGCCCACGTCGATGTCGGCCGGGGTGTGGTGGCCGCCGCCGTTGATGGGCTTGTCGGGATCGAAGCCGCCTTGGCGATAATATTGCGGTTCGACGTCGCTGATGTGCAAAAAGCCATTGCGACCGACACCGAAGTCGACGAACGCGGCTTGTATGCTGGGCTCCAGGTTGACGACTTTTCCCTTGTAAATGTTTCCGACGTAGTTGTCTTGGCTGGTACGCTCGATGTAGAGCTCTTCCAAGGATCCATCCTCAACAATCGCGATCCGGCATTCTTCCGGCTGGGCGACGTTGATCAGCATTTCTTGCTTCATTCTGTAGCTTTCTGTGTTGGGGACGCGTTCCGGGGAGGAACGCGTCGAAATCTTGTGAGATTGAATCGCTTCCGCGGGCCGGGCCTGGCCGTCGGACGGCGCGGCTGGCACATCGCGTTCGTGGGCTCGCTGTCCTAGGAGACCAATTGGGGTACGACTTTCTTCAATTCATCGCGCAGGTAATTCTTGATGTCTCGGGAGTTTTCCAGCGTCATGACGTGGTCGGCCACGCGCTGGCACTGGGGAATCGTCACGGTGCGGCAAACCATCTTGATCTCGGGAATGGTGCTGGGCGGCACGCTCAGCCGCCGCAAGCCCAGCCCCAAGAGCAACAACGTATACAACGAGTTGCCGCTCATCTGGCCGCAGATGTTGACCGGCACTTGCTTCAGATCGGCGGCCGTGATCGCCATGCGAATCAACCGCAGCACCGCCGGATCGGCTGAGCTATAGAGCCCCGCCACGTCCTTATTGCTGCGATCGGCCGCCAGCGTGTATTGCGTCAGGTCGTTGGTGCCAATGCTGAGAAAGTCGACCTCGTCGACGAAGTGGTCGATCATCAACACGGCCGCCGGCACCTCGACCATCATGCCCACGGGCAACTGGTGGTTGAACTTCACGCCTTCCTCGTCCAAATCCTCCATCACGTCGGCCAGCACCATCTTGGCTTGCCGCAGTTCCAAGAGCGTGCTGATCAGCGGAAACATGATCCGCAGATCGCCCAGCGCGCTAGCTCGCACCAACGCCCGCAACTGCACGCGAAACAGCGGCAGATTCTTGAGCGAGAGTCGAATGCTGCGCAAACCCAGCGTCGGGTTGCGCGTTTCCTCGGCATCGTGCGAAACCTTGTCGGCGCCCAGGTCGCAGGTGCGAATGATGACCGGCCGGTCGTGCATCTCGTTCATCACGCTGGCATACGCTTCATAGTGCACCGCTTCGTCGGGCTCGCTGGCCGCGCCCAGATACAGAAACTCGGTGCGATACAAGCCGATGCCATCGCTGCCACGCTCGACGCAATGCCGCACTTCGTGCGGAAATTCGATATTGCCAAACAGCTCGATGCGCACGCCGTCGGCCGTCTCGGCCGGCAATTCCTTCAACGCTTCCAGTTGCGTGGCTCGGCTGACGTGCTCCGCGGCCTCGTGCCGATAGCGGGCGATCGTCTCCTCGTCGGGTTGCAAGATCACGAGCCCGAGATCACCGTCGATGATCACCAGGTCGCCGCCCGAGACATCGGTGAGAAACGGACCGGTGCCGACGACGGCTGGAATCTCCATGCCCTCGGCCACGATGGCCGTGTGGCTGCCGGGTCCGCCGATTTCGGTGGCAAAGCCGCGCACGAATTCGCGATTCAGATTGGCCGTTTCGCTGGGCGTCAGGTTGTGGGCCAGCACGACGACCGGCGAGATGACCTGCGAAAGTTCCTCGCGTCGCCGCCCCAGCAGGTTGCGGAGCAGGCGTTTTTCGATGTCGAAGATGTCGTTGACCCGCTCGGCCAGGTAACTGCTCTCGATGGACTGAAAGACCTTGGCATAGCGGCGCAGCGCGCGGCTGACGGCGTACTCGGGCGAGTAGTGTCGCTGGCGAATCATTTCGTCCAGCTCGATGCGCAGCGCCGGATCGCGCAGCATTTGCAGATGGGCGGAGAAGACGGCGCCGTATTGGTCGCCCAACTCGCGGGAGACTGCCTGGCGATTGGCATCGATTTCCTCGCCGGCAGCGCGAATTGCCTGATCGAGCCGTTCCAGCTCGTGCTCCACCGCGTCGCGCGCGACAAAGCGGCGCGGGATGCGGAAGCCTTCGTTATCCATAACGAGGGCTTCGCCCATGGCCACGCCGGGCGAAACGGCAATTCCTTGTAGTTTTTGCATGTGACGCTCTTCACGGCGCCGCAAGTGGGAGGCAACGACTCGCGCCCCTGGGGCCAGTCGGCATCCACCACTTACGCGCGGCGGGCGCGGGGCCCGCGGCTGTCGCCGCGCTGTCGGCCCAGTGCCACCGCGCTATCGGCGGAGTCACCCAGTTCGGCTGACCGCTTGTGGGGCTTTGCAAAGGTGCCACAAAACGGGAACGCCGGACTGCTGTTATTTGTTGGTCAACGGTTCATTTTCGTCGAAGTCGCGCAGCACCAGTTCGGCTAAAGCAGCCACGGCTGCCTCGGCGTCGGGGCCGGTTCCCTCGAGCTTCAACGTCGTACCTTCCACGGCGGCCAACGTGAGCATGGCCAAGATACTCTTGCCATCCACCCGCTCGCCGTCCTTGATCACTTCGATCTTCGATTCGTACTGGCTGGCCAATTTGACGAACATGTCGGCAGGCCGCGCGTGCACGCCTTGCGGGTTCGTGACTACGACGGTTCTGCTGAAGGTGCCATTAGCCATAGTGTCCCAAATGTTTCGCTGCCGCGTGGTGCGCCTGGCAAGTGCCTTGAGTCCGCGGGATCCTGCTCGGCGCGATTCATGCGGCAGCGTGTCCGGCGAATTGCTCTAGGAAACGAAGCCGTTGTTGTCGGCTTCCTCGAGCAATTGCCGAATGTCGTCGGCCGTGGTCGCTTGTTTCAGAAACTTGCAAAACGTGTCGTCGCGCAATTGCCGGGAGATATTTTCCAAGGCCCGCAGATGATCGCCCGGACGGTCCGGCGGCGAGATCAACAGAAAGAACAACTGCACTTTCTCGCCGTCGAGACTGTTGAAGTCGATGCCTTCGCTGCTGACGGCCACCGTGCCCACGAGTCGTTGCACGCTGGGATGCTTGGTGTGGGGCACGGCTACGCCCCGGCCGATGCCGGTGCTGCCCAACTCTTCCCGCTTCATGATCGCCTTGACGATACTCTCGAGTTCCGCCGGGGCGATCTTGCCCGCTTCCAGGAGCGCCCCGATTATTTCGCGAATCGCACTTTCCTTGTCCTCAGCCGCCAACTGAGCCCGGATTGCTTCGCTGCTCACAAAATCGCCAAACTTCATACCCTCTTTTCCTTTCTAACCGTTACCGCCCGCGCTCGAGGCTGCGAGAGATTCGCGCCCGGCTTGCTCAGCCCGGCGCGACGGCGGTCGCAGCACGCTTCTCATCACTCGCCTCCGGCTTCCCCTTCAGAAGATGCGGTTTCGTGTCGTGGCGAGGTCGTGCGATGATGATCTTGAACCTTCTCTTTATATTTACGCAGTTGCTGTTCCAGCTTGTGAATCACGCCGTCCAGGGCGCCCATCAGGCTGCTCGACTGTTCAGCGGCGACAAAGTCGTGCTTGTGCTCGGCCGAAACGCGCATGTCGACATGGGGCGTTTGTTCGTGCTCCAAGTCGACCGTGACTTCGATGGCCAGGAGTCGCTCGAACAGCCGAGCCAGCTTTTCCACCTTTGCCGATATCTTCTCACGCGTCGCGTCGCTCAGATGGCCGTGCCGGGCCGAGATTTTGATTTGCACTGGGAGCGCACTCCTAAGCTAACTTGGAACTTGGCTTTGCTTTGCGGTCACGTGCAAGGCGGCTCGGCCAGGCTCATCTTACCGGCCGGTACCCAATCGGACAAACGCAAAGCTCACTCGCGGGTCCCGCGGCTGATGTGGCCGCGTATGGCGCCCTCAGTTTAGCTTCTCGCTGGGCGCACGAAAGGGGGGCCTGCCGCGGCTGGCGGCCGGCGGCGGCGCGGCGAATGGCTTCTCAGGCCTGAAAACAGCAGCTCAATCGCCGGCTGAACGGAATTTCAGGAAGAACCCCGATCAGTGCCGCGGGCCGAGCCTTTGGCCTTTGCCGGAGCGGTCGCCGTGCGCGGCACGATCTTGCCCTGGCGCAGTTTTTCCTTCCAAGTTCGCACGGCCGAGCTGCGGGCCTTAGCCTGATTGCCAGGATGATAGCCGTAGTTTGGCAGCCCCGTGATGTTTTGCAGATTCCACAAAGCCAGCACGCGGAAATCGACCCCGTCATGGTTCAAGGCCTCGACCAGGTCCGAGTCGGCGCCGTTTTTCAGGTCGTCGGCGCTATAGCCCCACAACATGCGATACAAACCGGCCGCGTCGGGGGCGCGTTTCTTTTCCAGCGCCGAACGTACCTTGGCCGCCATATCCGGATTGCGAGCCACCGCGGATCGCAACTCCTCGATATAGACGGGCCAGAGCGTCTTTTCGTCGGTGTCGGTGAGCGCTTCGATGCAGGCCTCGAAGTTGCCCAAGTAGGCGTTGCTGCGGATCGCCAACGCTCGCACCTCGCGGCGACGATGCGTCGAAAGTTCGCCCAGGCTCAAGGCGAGCGGGCGGTCGGCCACCAACAGCGGTTCCAGCGTTGCCATGGCGCCACGATCGACGTCGCTGGGCGACTCGAATGAAACCCACTTCGGCATCTCGCCATCCGCGGGCCGGTCGGCCCGATTGCCCAACAACACCTTGTGAGCCGGCGCCTGCATTTCATTCGGCGCGTCGCCATCTTGCACGCGAACCAGCCCGGCGGCCACGTAGATCTCGGCCGTCAAGGGAGCCGGCTTGGCCGCTTCAGGATCTTGTCCCGGCGGCAACGCCCGGGCGACTTCCAAAGCGGCCGTCGAATCGGCATCGACCAACGTGACTTCCACCTCGTGGTCGTCGAGCTTGAAGACCACCGAGTTCCCATCTTTGCCGGGCGACCGGATTTGCAAGCGGCCAAACTCCACGTTCACGATCGGCACACCCTTGTCGGTCCAGCCGGTCAACTCGAAGGCCGCGGCGCCGTCGGAACGGATCGTCGCGCCCGAGCCCAGCGTGATCATCGGCCGAAACAGCGGCAGCGACATCAACCGATCTCCCTTGGCAAGCGGCGCCATGCTGGGCAATCGCGACCATACGGCGGTCGTGGGATTGAACCGCAGCAGCACGTCACTCTTCGAGGAGAAATGCCCAAAGCTTTCCGGCTCCTCGGGCGCCGCCGCCTCGTCGGCTGATTTGGCCGGTTTTGCGGGGATGTCGCCGGTGGCTGGCTCGGGCGCGGCGTCCGCGTCCAAGGGCGGAATGCCAGCTCGCGGCGCCGACGACTCGCTGAACCGCAACGGCGGCGCATTGACCGGCGGATGGTCGGCCGTTTTGGGCTTCGCGTCCGCAGCCGTGTCGGGCGCCGGAGGCGAATCGGATGCGTCGTTTGCCGCAGCGTCAACGGCTGCTGTCTCGACGGGATTTTTCGCCGCGTCCGCCGCGGCGTTAGCGTTCTCGGTCGGTGCCGCCGCGTCCGCCGCTGGTTGTTCGCTGGGGTCGGCGGCCGTGGCTGCGGCGGTCTCGGGCGTGGCTTCGGCGGCGGCCGATTCTTCGGTCGTTTGCCAGGCCGTCATCCGTTCGCGCAGGCTAGCCGGGCCGAACAGCGCCAGACCCCCGAAGGTCAACAGGGCCGCGACCAGGATCATGGCGGCCAGCGGCCACAGCCGCGAGCGCGACTCGCGCAGATAATCGGGCACCTCGGGCTTGGCACGCCGCGCTGGCATGGCGGGCGGATTGGTGGCTGTGCCGGCGACCCGCATGGGGTCGCTCTGCACCGGTGGCGCGTCGACATGCGACGCCAGTTGATACATCCGCTGTCGCGACTCGGGCGAGACCTCGGCGGATTCGCCCAGCACCAAGGTCAGCACCTGGTGGCACGAAGCCACTTCGGCCAGATGGACGTCCGACTCCAGGCAGATCTTTTCGAACTCACCCACCCGGTCGCCCGCCAGGGTGTTGTCCAGATACTCGGCCACGGTGTTCGGATCGGCGCCCAAGCCGCGGCCGGTCAAGGCCGGCACACCCAACCGCAGCCGCCGCATGCAATCGCGCGTGCGATGCACCAGGTTCGAGGCGAACTCGCTCTCTTCAATCTTCTTGGCGATCTGCTCGCTATCGTCCGGTTCGAGAATGTCGTCCAGATAGGCCAGCAAGGTTCGCAGCGTCAATCGCATCGGATCAGCTCACGTGCCAGGGGGATGGAAGATTGCAGCGTGGCGCCGGTAACCGACGCGCACGATGCCCCTCTGAACTGAATAGTGAGGTCCGCAGCTCAAATCCGTACACGCCAGCGAAGATTTTTTCGCGTTCACGGTCTCGGTGAGGGCTGCCGCGACGACGCAACTCGTCTACTGACCGTCGTTTCGATTCCGAGGTGTGGGCACTTCAGCCTCCCAGCGCGAGAACGCGAGCAAGGCCGTGAGCGAGGCCATGGCCAGGAAGGTTGCCAGCACCGCCGGATGCAGCGCCGGCGTGTAGGTGGGCACCTCGTGCTCCCAAAGGGCCAACTGCCAGCCGTCGCTGCCATACACCCATTTTGGGGTTGCTACCGGCGGCGGTGCCAGTTCGGCCGTCTGCGACAGCAGCAGGCCGAGGAGGACCAACACCAGGCACAGAGTCGCCACGGCCAGACGATGCCACCACATGCAGAGTTTCATCCCCGGTGAAATGAGACGCCGAGCGCGATCGCGCGGCGGAAGGCGGAAGAGCGCCGTGAGAGCGATCGCTTAACGAGCTAAGCAGCTTGCGAGCCAATACCGGTGAGCGCATCAGGCGGGCACGCTTAAGCCCCGGTCGCGATGGCGCTTACCCTCTAGCGATCGCCACCGGCCCGTCGTGCACGGCGTTGACTTTCGGCAGCAGGCCCGCCGTCGCCGTGGCCGAAACGCCACGTTCGGCGGCGAAAACAACAGGAAATGGAGGCTTCGAGTGTCACGCAATGGCGGAAAAACGGCTGTCCGCCGAGCACCCCTGGTCGACTTCGGCGTGCGGCAGAGCTTTGCTAACCGGCGCTGGCGTCGCGATTTCGATCGCCGACGGGCAGATTAGGCGCGGCTATTTTCCTGAGCCGTTTTCGCAATGCCCAATTGGCGTGTAGAATTGAGAGGTGGAAGTGTGATTGCGAAAGCCACGCGACCGCCTCATTTCTTGGAGTGGGCCGTGAATTCTCACGATCGTATTCGTCGCCAGCAGCTTGTCGTGCAAGCCGAGGGTTATCTCGAGCTCGGGATGGCTCGGCATGCGCTCGACGTGTTGGCCCGTTACGGCGATCCTGAAACCTTGCCCGACCATGCGCTCTACTTGCAGGGGCAGAGCCTGCGGGCTTTGGGTCAATTCCACGAAGCCGTCGAGGTCCTCTCGCGGGCCGCGCAAGGCAAGCCGGACGACATCCTGATTTGGCTGGCCCTGGGTTGGTGCTACAAGCGCGTGGGCCGCATCGATCTGGCGATCGAGTCGCTCGAGGAAGCCCTGGCCGTCGAGCCCCGCGATGCCCTGATCCACTACAACCTGGCCTGCTACTGGAGCCTGGCGAACAATAAGCGTCAGGCTCTCAAGTACCTTTCGCGGGCCTTCGATCTCAAGGATCATTACCGATCGCTGGTGGCCGAAGAGTCGGACTTCGACGCGATCCGTTCCGACCCGGCGTTCCAATCGCTGGTGCGGGTGACGGTCTAGCCTTGATCGTTGCACGCTGCGCGCCCTGGCAAAACGCAAGAGTCCTCGACCCGCCACGTTGGCAGATCGAGGACTCGCTTCGCATCACCCGATCGAAGCCTTTTAGAACATCCACACGAAGCCGGCCGTGGCACCGTGGAGAATCATGCCACCGTTCTGCTTGACCTGGGCAAAACCGGCGGTGTCGGCCAGGAAGGGCAGGAACTGGTTGTCGGCCAAGGCCAGGTTGGCGATGCCGACCACGCGATAGCCGAAGTACACGCGGACGTTGTTGGTCATGGCCCAGTTGAACCCGCTGTCCAACTCGCCCAGGAACGAGACATCGTTCTTGTGGGCGGTGATGTCGTACGTCGGGTTGTTGGCCTGGTCACCGCTATACAGCAGCGTGCGGCAGTTCATCTGGTTGCCGAAGATGCCGGCCATCGGAACGAAGTACAACCCGAAGCGGTCGGTGAGGGCATAGTTGAACACCGAGCCAATCTGAGCTCCGTAGAGGTTGTTGACGCAGGTGAAGCCCATATAGGCTTCGTCGGCGCCGCCGTTGTCACCAAAGTTGTGGCCAAAGGCAACCGAGCCGAAGGTCAGGTTTTCAGCAAAGCGGAAGTAGCGGAAACCGGCGAACCCAGCCACCGACAATCGTCCGGCATTGAGCAAGTTACCTTGAAACAGGTTGACTTCGAAGTTGTTGAACCGGTCGGTCCGCCACAGCCGGTGCTCGTGGGCATTGTCGAAGAAGCTGCCCGCGGGCTGGCCGTTGATGTTCACGCCGCCCAAGTCGATCGGCGTGCTCAGCGCGGTGTTGATGTTATTGGTCTGGTCGACCGTGCTGGCGAAGCCGTTCATCGGGGTCAGGCCCCAGTAGGTGAAGGCAATCGCCGGACCGGCGCCGCAGCCGTAACCGCCGCAGGGGTTGCACTGGTCCGCGGCGCCGTTACCGCCACACGGGCTGGCGCAGGTGTTGCAGCACGAACCAAACCCGTAACCAACCGTGACTTGACCGCCGCCCGCCCAACCGGCTCCGGCGTTTTGGGTGTTCATCAGCTGGTTGGGATTATTGTTGGTCTGGTAGGTGGTCCAATAGGGGTTGGCCCGATTGCGGGTCATGGCCAACGCACCGAAGTAGGTGAACCAGCCGCCGTTCTTGCAAGACTGGCAACCGCAATCGTCCCATAGGCTCGGGTCACCGGCGTCGGCCAGATCGGAGGGATTGGCTGCCGGGCCCGCGCCCGGAGCCGACGGCACGGCCGGCGCCGGATCAGCCGGCGCGGGCGTGGCCGGGTTGCTGCGGCTGGCAAAGGCCGAGTGATACGGCTCGAGCGTCTTGCCGTTGGTATTGGTGGTTGGGGGCGTGTTCAAAGCCGGGGGCGCCGACAGCATGGGGGCCGCGTCCGGCAGGGGCAGAAGCGTTGGGGCGCGATCTTCGCCGCTTTGAGCATTGGCGGCGCTGGCTGCCCAGCCGAGGCTTACGAACAACAATAGGCAAGCCGTGCAGAGAGACTTCATCGATCAGACTCCTTTCGGGTGACTTAAATTGACTTCCGCGCTGTTATCCGTAGTCGCTGCGCTGGAAGTGTCCGGAAGGGTCTTTCGTGGGCCGTTGTGTGCCCGCCGCGTGGATATCCATTCCACAGACGAAACTCCGTTGCCTTCAGTACAACCCATCGTCAAGCCAGCTGGCGCGTGTTGCGACGATTGCTCATGGCATGCCAGTTTTTTCCTCAAGTCGGTCGCGCACTTAGGAGCGATCAGCGCGATCGGTACATCAGGCGTGCCGCAACTGTGCGCCAGCCGTGGAATATCCCCTAGGGTTTGATGGCGCCCACGGAATGTCCGCTACCGAGCCACCCTGTTGTGGGGAAAAAATCGCCGCGCGCCTTAAACTGTGCCGCGCATGACGATTTGCCGAGCCCTGTGGCAAGTGAAGGGCGAAATCATCGACCCGGCTGGCGAGAGGCGGCTGATCGCAACGGTCAGAGGACCGCCGCTCAGGGTAAAAGCCCTACAGAGTGCAGGCCACGCAAGAGCGTCATAACCGGACCTTCGGCGTCCGAGGGTCGGCAGAAGGGCGGTCCGCGGGCCGGAAACGCGGGGGTGCAGGGCCGTTTTTCGACGCCGGCCGCTGCTAGACGCCGGCCACTTCGCGGGCCAATTGCTCGTAGTCCTCGGCCCCGTTCGAGCCCGGCGCGTAGTGGAAGATCGACTGGCCAAAGCTGGGAGCCTCGGCCAGGCGGATGTTGCGCCGGATGCGGGTTTGGAACGTCCGGGCTTCGGCCCAAGGGGTCAGGGGCTGCCGGGTCGTGCTGAAGAACTGATCGACGTCGTGAGCCACCTCGGCCGCCAGCCGGGTGCCCGACTCATACATGCAATAGACGACGCCCGTCAGCTTGAGCCGGTCGTTGAGCCGCTTGGCGACCAGGTCGATCGTTTGCAGCAGCTTGCTCAGCCCGTGCAGTGCGAGGAAATGCGGCTGCAACGGCAGGAAAACCTCGTCGACGGCCGCCAGCGCGTTGAGCGTCAGGATGCCCAGCGACGGCGGGCAGTCGATCAGGATGTAATCGAAGTGGTCGGCGCAATTGGCCAGCTTGTCGCGCAAGATGACCTCGCGGCCCACGACCCCCACCAATTCGACCTCGGCGGCAGCGAGGTCAATGTGCGAGCCGACGACCCACAAGCATTCGCCCACTTCGCGCCAGACGTCGGCCAGTTCGGCGTCGCTGGTCAGCACGTCGTAGACGCTGCGCTCGTCGCGCGCCGGTTGCAGGCCCAGGTGCAGCGTGGCATGGGCTTGCGGATCGAGATCGATCAGGCACACACGCTGGCCGGTGGCCGCCAGGGCCGCGCTCAAGTTGACGGCCGTAGTCGTTTTGCCCACGCCGCCTTTTTGATTGATGATAGCAATGGATCGCATGGGCCGGATTATAGCCGGGTGTCCAAATACCGGCCTATACCGATTCACCCCCGCGCCAGCAGCCAGCAACGATAAAAAAAGCCCGGAGAGCGGCTGGGCTCTCCGGGCTTCGATCTTTAACAAGGTACCGCGTGCTGCTTACCGCACGGCTTCGTTGAGCATCTTGGTATTGGGCACGCTGCGACGGTTCAGCAGGCCGTCTTCTTCGGTTTCGATGATCGTGGCCACGGGGCCGACTTCACGAACCGTGCCTTCCAAGTCACCCACGTGAACGTGGTCGCCGGCGTGCAAGCGTTGGCGAATGTAGTAGCCGGACAAGATGCCGGCCATCACGTCGCGTCCGCCCAGGCCGAACGCCAGGCCAAAGCCCACCGCCACGGCACCGAAGGCGATCAGGATCAACTGTTCGAGCAAGGCGAACTGCACGCCTAACTGCTTGAAGGCAGCGATGAAGGTCAGCATCGCGAACACATAGTAGCACCCGTTGGCCAGATGCTCGGCGTACGAGAGTCCGACGCGATCGGCACTCGTGGCCACCACGCCCCGCAGGAACGTGGCAACCAGCAACCCGACGACGATCAATACCGTGGCGACCAACAGATTCGGAATGTAGAGGACGATCTCTTCCATGGCCTTGGAGACGGTTTCCAAGCCGAGGATGTTGAACGCGGCGGTGATGAACACCGACATCAACAGCCAGAAGGAGATGGTGCCGATGATCGCCGGCACGTTCCGCTGCAGCCCCATGTGGTGCATCGAGTCGGCCAGACCGCTCTGGTCGGCGGCCGTTTGCAGGCCGACCTTCTCGGCCAGCGTGGTGATGGCGCGGCCCACGAAGCGGGCCACGACATAGCCGATGATCAAGACGACCACCATGCCCACGATCTTCGGCGCGACGCCGATCGCCTGGGCTCCGGCATTTTCAAAACTGGTTCTAACGGCATCCCACGACGTGTTGAACGTGGTGGTGACGGTTTCGGTCGTTTGTTCCGCGACCGACGTGGCGTCGGCAAAAGCGAAGAGGTTCATAAACTGTTCCTTTGCGAAAAGGGAGAAGTGACTTGTGCGGCCGGTCACATGATCCGCCGCGTTTTGATTTCCATATTTCCTGCCGCCGGTGCGAAGCCGACGACTAGCGTCGCGAATCGCGCCGGTTGGGTGTTTCGTAACGTCCGGTCAAAGTGAAGACGACAAACCCGATAAACGCTCGGCTGAAGTGCAGCAGGGCCCAGGGCAAACCCTTGACGGCCAGGTCGATCAGTTGCGATGTCACGAGCGAGCGATTCACGCGTTCGTGCAGTTGCTCGTCGAATTGCGTCGGCGGAGGCGGCACTTCCAGGTCGGCGAGTCGATCGAAAAGATTCGAAGCCATGACGGCGGTCCATCGGGGTCAAGATGTCTGATCGGGGAATCGTTGTTGCAGCTTTTCGCGGGCTCGCGAGAGCCGCATCTTGCAAGCGCTGACCGAGAGGTCGAAAATCGCGGCCAGTTCTTCGTAGTCGTAGCTTTCGGCATACTTGAGGATCAGCATCGCTCGATCCTCTTCGTCCAGAATCTCCAGCATTTGCATCAGGTCCAGCGACAATCCGCTGGCGGGCTGATCGCGAGTTTGTGGTTGTCTTTCCCATTGCTCTTCGCTGGTCGTGTCTTCGTGTCGATGGCGGCGCCCGCGTCCGCGGCGGATGGTCAAGCAGGTCCGCACCGCGATCGCGTGTACCCAGGTTCCGTACTTCGAGCGGCCGGCGAATTTGGTCCGGTTGAGAAACAACCGCACGAAGACCTCTTGGGCCGCGTCGTTGGCGTCCTGCTCGTTGCCCAGCAACCGAAAGCAGATTCGCCATACGCGCTGGCGGAATCGCTCCACCAGCGCCACGAACGCGGGACCATCAGAGCCCTCGCGGGCAGCTTCAGCGGCCAACTGCTCGTCGGTTTGTTCGGTGACTTCCAACTCGATACCCCGAAACAAGCATGGCACGCACCGGGCCACGTCCGTTCGGCCTCCGCTAAATTGGTTGCCGCTCGCCTAGCGCACGGTCACAAAATTAGCGGCCTTGGGAGCCAGCACCCGGTGCGGAAAGTGCTGAAAATCCGGGCTTTTCCGAGAAATCGGATCAATCCGACCACAACCCTATTGTAGGGTCAAGAGAGGATGGGAAAGGAAAAAGGCGGAAGGATGAAAAAGGAAGAAATCCGATCCGGCATGATACCGGCCCGGGCTTATTCATCCTTCTCTCCTACCATTTCAGCCCGAATTGATCGCCGGTTGGCGGGCCGCCGATGCCGCCGCGCAACGGGGTCTTGCGCTTCTTGGGGGGTTCCGGCGGAGCTTCGGGTTCTTCCGGCTCGGCCGCGGCCTTCTGGGTCGTCGGCCGTGCTTCGAGCGCTTTGAGCGACAGGCTGATGCGCTGCTGTTCGCTGTCGACCGACTGCACCTGCACTTCGACCTCTTGGCCTTCGGTCAGCACGTCCGAGACGCGAAACACGCGCTTGTGCGACAGCTCGGAAATGTGAACCAAGCCTTCGACTCCGGGACCCAAGCGCACGAAGGCGCCAAACTCCATCAGCCGAGACACGGTGCCCTTGACGGTCGAGCGCGCCGGATAATCCTGCGCCGCCGTGGCCCAGGGGCTTTCAGTCAGGTCGCGATACGCCAGGCTGATCTTACCGGTTTGCGGGTCGATCTTCTGGATCTTGACGCTGACCTTCTGGCCGACTTCCAGCACTTCGCTGGGATGCTTGACGCGGTCCCAACTCATCTGGCTGATGTGAATCAAACCGTCGACCCCGCCCAGATCGACAAACGCGCCGAACGGTTGCAGGCTGCGCACGATGCCGTCACGCATCTGGCCCGGTTCGAGTTCGGCCAGCAACTTCTCCTTGGCTTCGGCCGCGTCGCGTTCGAGCACCGCGCGGCGGCTGAGCACGAGATTGCGCTTGGCCGGATTGACCTCGGTGACGATGCAAGGGAATTTCTGGTCGACGAATTGCGACAGGTCTTCGACTCGATACATCGAGACCTGGCTGGCGGGAATGAATCCGCGCAGTTGATTCACTTCGCATTCCAACCCGCCCTTGTTGTGCCCCGTCACGCGGGCTTCGACGAGCATGCCTTCGGCAACTTCCGACCAATCGCCAACGTCGACGGCCGTGCCCGGCAGCGCGAGCTCATACAGCCCATCGGCCGCGTTGAAGCGGCTGATCATGACGTCCAGCATCGTGCCCGGCTCGGGGGGCGTGGCAAAATCCTTGAGTGGCGCAATGCCCTGATGATGCCCGGCGATTTCGAGAAACACGTTGTCGCGGTGCACCGAGATGACTTTGCCCTTGTGGCGCGACTCTGGCTCTAGTTCGGCCACGATCGTTTCGGGGCTGCCGACGGCCATGACGTCTTCCATCGACTCGCCGCCCAGTGCCGCGAGGAACTCGACTTCCAACTCCGGCGACAGTTGCGCCCGAATGTTCGGCGGCGGATACTTGTGCGTGGGGCGCGACTCCACGGCCGGCTTCGGCGCGCGCTGCTTGCCTGTGGATGCTTGTGGCTTGGCGGGTTTCGTGTCCGGCGCTTGCCCCGAATCTTCCTCGCTCGTCGCCGCTTCCGGGGCCGCGGCTTCCGGGGCCGCTTGGGCCGTCGACCGGCCGAGCAATTCAGCAGGAGGCGACGGCAGCACGGGCTGGGCAATCGCGGTGGGAACCTTGACGCCATACCGCTGCGTCCCGATGCGAATCGGCGGCTTGCGGGGCGGTTCACTCACGGCTGCCGGCGGCTCGACCGCGACGCGCGACTGGGCTGCGGAATCAACAGACGAATCGCCCGTGGACTCGGGCGACGACGACGCACTCTCAGGTTGACTACTCATCGAACTGTTTACGGCTGACCAGGGGGCGAGGATTGCCGGCGCGCGGGATTGCGCCCGGTGAAGCGGGCCATTTTAGCAACGAGGCCGGCGCGTGTACAATGCACCGTCTGGGCCTTGGCAAGGCAAGCGAGTGGCGGCTTCTTTTGTCGAATATCAGCAAAAACAGGGCAGGAACCATCGTCGGCCATGCGATCGCAAACCGCACCCTACGGTTCCGTCGTCTCGGCATGGGTCAAGAATGCCCGCGTCAATGAGCTGGGCCCAGGCACGCCCGACTCGGGGCAACAGGCGGCCCTCGCGGGCCTGTCCGCCGAGGATCTCGTGGCACCACACCGGCTCGGCTCGCGCGAGATGGCGCTGGCCTGTCTGGCGGGGCTTTGGCTCCGCTACGATTTTCTCGAGGAGTCGCACCGCATCAGTCAGGATTTGGAAAGCCCCACCGGCAGCTTCTGGCACGGCATTCTGCACCGTCGCGAAGGTGACTATAGCAACGCGAAGTATTGGTTTCGCCGCGTCGGCCGGCACCCGGTCTTCGGGCCTCTGGCCACGGCGGCCCACGAACTGGCTGGCGAAACGAAGGTGCCTGGGGCCGAAACATTGACGCTAACGGGTGTCTGGGACGATCTGCAATTCGTCGACTTGTGCCAGCGGGCGATCGAAGGCCCGCCGCCGCTGCGGCAGCTTTGCATGTTGATTCAGCAACGAGAGTGGGAGCTGCTTTTCGATTACTGCTATCGCCAGGCGATCGGCGAGTAGGTGCATCCCCGTTTGTCGCCAGTAAGTTTGTGTACTCACCCAACGCCGCGTTGACGCTAGCGGTATAAACAGGTAGGAAAGAAGTCGTTGAACTATTCATTCGCGGTGTCTTGAGGCTGCGTGCGGCCTGGGGGCCGCCACAATTCGTTGCGGGCCTCGACACTCGCGTCTCTTTCGGCTCTGGATCGGTTCGATGACGTTTCAGTTCTTGTGTCCGCAAGGCCACCTGTTGCAAGGCGAAGAAGCCGACATGGGCATGCAGTGCCAATGCCCCCAATGTGGCATGGCCTTCATCATTCCCACCGTCGAGCGCCCGAACTATGGCGGCGGCAACGCGAGCGTCGACGATCTGACTGCGACGCCTCCCGGAATGGAACCGGTCGACGAACCCACCTACGAGCCGGCATATGAGCCCGCGCACGAAAGGGAGCCACAAGAAGTTGCGGCCACGACCGAGCCGGGCCCGGCGGCGACGGGTCCGAGCGAGATGGACTTCGATCAGCCCGACGTCGCTGTCGGTGGATTGAACGCGGCCATCGCGGCCGAGTCGTTCCTGCACATTCCCTGCCCGAACGGGCACGAATTGGAAACGCCGCTGAGCATGGTGGGCCAGCGGGTCATGTGTCCGCACTGCCGCGCCGAGTTCACGTTGAAGCGAGAGAAGAGCATCGAGTATCAGCACGAGCAAGATCTGCTGGAGCGGCGCCGCGCTCAGTTCTGGTTTCAGGCGGCCATCGCCGCGGCGGCCGTTGTCGGGTTGGCGCTGCTGATCATGATCGTGCTGATGTTGGTTTCCTGATCGACCGCTCGAGACGACTTCAGGCCCCGGGCGCAACGCCGCGTGACTGCCGCCGACGAAACGCCCGCGCCCTCCGCTGCCAAGCCTGCCGCGTCGAGCGACCGCCGCGCGATCAGCGGCCGGCTGTGGATCGCCGCCGCCGCCGTGATGTGGAGCTCGAGCGGCCTGTTCGCCAAGGCTCCGACCTTTGCCGATTGGCCGCTCGATTCACGCGGCGTGCTGTTGGCATTCTGGCGAGCCTTTTTCGCCGGCTTGTTGCTCGTGCCCTGGGTGCGCCGTCCCCGCTGGGACGCGAAGCTGGTCCCGCTTTGCGCAACGTTCGCGGCCATGAACGTCACGTACCTCTCGGCGATGACGCTCAGCACCGCGGCCAATGCCATCTGGCTACAGAGCACGGCGCCATGGTGGGTGTTTTTGGCGAGTGCCGTCCTTTGGCGCGAGCCCGTTCCCCGCGCGCAGCTCGCTCCGCTCGTGATCGGAGGGCTGGGGCTGGCGATCATCCTCGGCTTCGAGATTCAGGGACAGGCCCGCGCCGGCGTGTTGTGCGGATTGATCTCGGGCATCACCTATGCGGGCGTCGTGATGTCGCTGCGCGCCTTGCGCGGGCACGATGCGGTCTGGCTGGTCGCGGTCAGCCATCTGGCCACGGCCGCCGTGATGTTGCCCTATGTGATCTGGTTGAACATCTGGCCCAGCATGTCGCAATTGCCCGTTCTGGCAGCCTTCGGCCTGATTCAAATGGCGTTGCCCTATGTTTTCTTCGCCCGCGGGCTGCGCACGATCACCTCGCAGGAAGCCACGGTGATCGGACTCTTGGAGCCGTTGTTGTTGCCCTTGTGGGTCTATCTGGCCTGGTCCGAAGCGCCCGCCTCATGGACCGTGGTGGGTGGCGGATTGATTCTGTTGGGGCTGCTGTTGCAATACGCCGTGCCGCTGATACGACCGGCGCGATAACCGCGCTCGAGTCTCAGAGTTGCTCAGGGCCGCGTAATCGCTCAGGGCCGTGCGATGCGACTGCCGCCGAGTCGGCGAACCAGGTGCCGCATTTCGAGCGCGCTGATCGTCGCCAGTAGTTGCCCGGTCGGCAGCCCGCTGGCGGTGACCACCGCGTCGATTGCCGTCGGCTCGCTGGACACGTGAGACAGCACCTGCTTTTCGATTTCGTTCAACAACAGTTCGGCCGGATGGTGCACCGCCTCGCCCGTAGCCGACGACGTCGGCGCCACCAGCGGCCCAAGCTCCTCAAGGATGTCATCGGCCGTCTCCACCAGCTTCGCTCCATCGCGGATCAAGCGATGGCAGCCCCGCGACATGCGACTGTCGACGCGGCCGGGCACGGCAAATACCTCGCGGCCTTGCTCCATGGCGTGGCGTGCCGAAATCAGCGCGCCGGACTGCGTCGAGGCTTCGACCACCACGACACCGAGCGAAAGGCCGGAGATGATCCGATTGCGCTGCGGGAATGCGCCACTCAACGGCGGACTGCGCGGCGGCGACTCGCTGATCACGGCGCCGTTGCGGGCGACGTCGTGCGCCAACTCGGCATGCTCGGGCGGATACAAGTTCAACAGCCCGCTGCCTAGCACCGCCAACGTCCGCCCGCCCGCGGCCAACGCGCCGCGATGCGCGGCGCCGTCGATGCCACGGGCCAGGCCGCTGACGATCGTAATGCCCGCGCGAGCCAGGCTCCCTGCCAGGCGTTCGGCCTGGGTCAGTCCATAGTGCGTGGCATGCCGCGCGCCGACGATGGCAATCGCAATCGCATCGGCCGGCAGCAAATCGCCGCGCATGAATAAAATGCCCGGCGGATCGTGAATCTCGCGGAGCACGCGCGGATAGGCGGAGTCCTGTTCGCTGAGAATCGCGATTCCGTTGGCGGCGCACAGATCCAATTCGGCCTGCACGTCGATGTCGGTGCGAGCCACGGCAATCCGCCGGGTTAGCTCGGCGCCGATGCCCGGCACGCGCCGCAAGTCAGACGGCGCCGCGGCCAGCACGGCCGAGGCGGTGCCAAATTCCTCGAGCAGGGCTTTGCGCAATCGCGGTCCCACGCCGGCCACAAGCGAGAGCCGCAAGGCATCGGCCAGGCCCTCGTCGCTCGGCAGTGACGGCGAACCACTCACGCGCAACTCCCCAAGGTCGAAGTTCGCCGCGAATTATCCCAGCAGTTTATCCCAACAGAGACGCTCGCACGTCCGTCTCATTGACGTTGCCCACCAGTTCGACGTGACCCATCCGCGTCGGCAACACGAATCGCAGCAGCCCGTGCTCGACCTTTTTGTCGTGCGACATGGCGGCCAGCAAGGCATCGTGATCCACCGTCGGAAACTCCACCGGCAGCTCCAAGGCTGCCAGTAACGCGCGTTGCCGCGCCGTGAACGCGGCGTCGACGCGCCCCAGCCGCTCGGCCAGGCGCGAAGCGCACAGCATGCCGATCGAAACCGCTTCACCGTGCAAATAACGGCCATAGCCCGTAATGGTTTCCAAGGCATGACAAAACGTGTGGCCATAGTTGAGCACGGCCCGCAAGCCGGTCAACTCGCGCTCGTCGCGCTCGACGACGTGGGCCTTGAGCTGGCAACTGCGGGCGATCACGTGTCGCAGCACGTCGGGATCGCGACCCGAGAGCCCGGCGGTATTACCCTCGAGGTAAGTGAAAAAATCGGCGTCGAGAATCACGCCGTATTTGACGACCTCGGCCAAGCCGGCTCGATATTCGCGGTCGCTCAGCGTCGCCAGCACCTCAGTGTCGATCAGCACGCCGGCCGGCTGCCAAAAGGCCCCCACCATGTTCTTGCCGCCAGCCAGGTTGATGCCCACCTTGCCGCCCACCGAGCTGTCGACCTGCGCCAGCAGCGTCGTGGGAACTTGCACCAGCGACAGTCCGCGGGCGAAGGTGGCGGCTACGAACCCGGCCAGGTCGCCGATCACGCCACCACCGACGGCCACGATCAGCGTTTTGCGATCGGCGCCGCAGTCGAGCAACTTGTCCCACAACCCCGCGGCCGCGTCGGCACACTTGGTCTGCTCGCCGGGTTCGACGACCAACAGATCCACGGTTACGTCCGCGGCGGCCAGACTGGCAGCCGCTGCCTCGGCGTGCGGTGTCTCAACGTGTTCGTCGGTAATGATCACCGCATGCGACGCGCCGCACCACGTGCCGACGCGCTCGCCAAGCGTATCGAGATTGCCCGTGCCGATCTCGATCGTATAAGTCCGTTCGGCAAGTTGAACCTCGACAGTCGTCACGGGCAGCAGATCCTCGACCAATCAATTCAGCGTGTTGGAACGGCAGCGAAGGTGGCCAGTGCCGGCGGCGTCGTGCGCGTCTTGCTGGGCCCAACGTGCAGCGAAGAGTTTACACCATCAGCCGGCGCGCCTGCGAACCGATTTGGGCAGGGCAGGGGGCGGCCCGCGACGTTCAACTGCTGACGCGGTCGATGTCGGCCGGTGTGACCGTGATTTGCCGCTGAAAGCCGGTGTGCATGCGAACGTATTCCAACTGGGCGGCCTGCGCGGGCTCGGCGTGCAGCCGCTGTTCGAAGCGCTGCCGATCGGCCGGCTCCCAATCGTCATATTCCTCGGGCCAGTTGGTGATCGACTCAACAACCAGGGCTTCGCGGTAGGGATCAAATTCGTTCGGCATGGTCTGCGACAATTGGGCTGCGACAAATCGAGGGATAGTGGCGAGAGCGGCAGGGCAGAAAAGCCATTTTGACCGTCGTTCTCCAGCTGTCAATCAGTATACTGGCCGAGTGGCGCGTGGCTAGTGGCCCGCGCGAGCGACTCCGAAGCTGCCCTCAGAGTTCCCTGCGCCCATGAATCGCGGAAAACTTGTCATCATCGCGATCGTCAGCGTCGCGCTGGCCTCGGCCATCTTCAGCACCTGGTATCACTATCGCGGCCAGCATCAGGCACTCGATTTTTGGGGCACGCGTACGGCGCTACTGATCGCCGAGGGGCCGGAGGTCCGCGTCTATCAACTCGGCGATTCGGCCCCGGCCGCCGAGGAATCGACCGGCAACGACAATCCACCGCCCGAGGGCGAAGGCGCCGCGCCCGCCGAGGAGGAAGCGCCGCCCAAGTCGGTGGAGTTCGCCGGTTTCGAATGGAAAGTCGCGGGCGCTCAAGATGCCAAGATGGCCAAGGGCATCAGCAACGTCCGTCGCGCCCTGGTGCAAGACACCACCTTCGATTGGAAGACCCCGCGCGATCAGGAAGAGCCGATTTGGGAATACGCGTTGGCCGTCAACGATGGTCGCTACTGGGCTACGCTCTTGTTCGACTTCGAGACGCGTCACGTGGCCCTGGCCGGCGGCAAGAAGACAGCCCTGCTCGACCGCGAGGCCAATGCCGACCTGCACGAGTTCTTCGTTGAGCAGTTTGGCTCCGAACCCGTCGACAACAAGCCGCAATCCCCCGCGGATCAAAACAGTGAGCCTGCAAAGCCCGCCGAAGAGCCAGCCCCGANNCAGCCCCGAAGCCCGCCGAAGAGCCGGCGGCAACGCCGGCGAAAGAGCCAGCGGCGAGCAAGTAATCTCCGGTCTGCGAGCGTGACGCGACGCTAACTCGGCGCCAGGCCAAATTTGCCCAGTCGGCCTTCCTGCAGGGCCGCTTGCGAACGCTCGACTTCGCGATAGTAGTCGCGGCGCTCCAGCAGCCGGGCGGCTTCCTCATCCAGAATCGCAATCACGTCGCGGTGCAATTGCAGGGCCGAGGCCGTTACCTGGGCCGTGATCGGTCCTTCGATCGTGTCGCGCACGGCGCTGGCCTTCGTGGCACCGGCCGCCAGCAGCAGGCATTGTCGCGATTCGAGGATCGTGCCTACGCCCATCGTGATCGCCAGCCGCGGAACTTCCTGCTCGCTGCCGAAGAAACGCGCGTTGTCGCGTACCGTCTCCTCGGTCAGGGTTTTGAGTCGCGTGCGGCTGCCCAGCGAAGAGCCGGGTTCGTTGAAGGCGATGTGCCCATCGCTGCCGATGCCCAGCAGTTGTAAATCGATGCCCCCTTCGTCGGCGATCATTCGCTCATACTGTTCGCAATAGGCTTCGAAATCCAACGCCCGGCCGTCGGGCACGTGCGTGTCGCGGGGATCGACATTGATGTGATCGAAGAAGTGCCGCTGCATGAAATGCCGATAGCTTTGCGGGTGCGTGGCGCTCAAGCCCACGTACTCGTCGAGGTTGAACGTCACGACGCGTGAGAAATCGAGATTCTCTTCGCGGTGCAGGCGAATCAATTCGGTGTAGGTGCCCAACGGCGTGCCGCCGGTTGCCAGGCCCAACACGCAGGTTGGCCGCCGCCGCACCAGATTCGCGATAAATTGCGCCGCCCGCCGACTGACGCCCTCCTGATCCCGCTCGACGATCACACGCATGGTTCAACCACTCCCGGCCAATCGACTCTTCTCAGCCACCGCGGGCCTTGTGATGTTTCCAACCAAGTTGTAATTGAAGCCCTCGGCCAATCCAACGGGTGACCCGCAAGGCGGTCGTTGTAACTTGCTTGGCCACGGACCTGGCGAGCCCTGATTTGCCGGCTTTTGCGGTGTTGGGAGTGACCTGGATCGACCGCGCGTATCCAGCTACAATTCGCCCGCTTTTTTGCCGAAAAACCGTCACCTGCCGCGGGCCGGGAGCCCACCCCCATGTTGTTACGATGTCGCTGGTTATGCGCGTTAGGGTTCGTCTTGGCGACTTGGGTCGCTGTTGCCAGGGCCGCCGAGGAACCGGCGGTGCCGACGGCGATGCTCGCCGACGCCCAGTTGTCCGACGTCTGCTTTGTCGACGCGGAGCAAGGCTGGGCCGTCGGCGATCGCGGAGCGATCTGGCACACGGACGACGGCGGCGAGCACTGGCAGTCACAATCGTCGGGCGTCGATTGCCGGCTGAGCTGCGTTTGCTTTCTCGACGACCAAACCGGTTGGGCCGCCGGCGGCTTCACGCAACCCTACACGCACGCCACGCGCGGCGTGGTGCTGCGCACGCGCGACGGCGGCGAGCATTGGTCGATCGATCGCAAGCTCGTGCTGCCCGCAATCCGCCGCCTCGGCTTTTTCGACGCGACCCACGGTTGGGCTTTGGGACAAGTCTCGGCCTACTTTCCCTCGGGCCTGTATGCGACCAGCGACGGCGGCCGCAGTTGGTCGGCCATGCCGGCGGTCGAAGCACACAACTGGTTGGCCGGCGATCTGACGGATCGCGATACCGGCGCGGTGGGCGGCCGCGCCAGTGCATTGGCGGTCATCCGCCGTCATGGCGCCGAGCCTTTGGTCGCCGACTATGGACTCCGCGCGATTTGGCAGATGCGGCTGGTGGCGCCGACCGGCGGCTGGCTGGTGGGCGATGGCGGGCTGGTGCTCAAGACGCAGGACTTGGGCAAGTCGTGGCAAACGACCGAGGGCGAGATCCCATCGGCCTTGCGCAACCATTTCGATTTCACGGCCCTGGCCGTTCACGGTTCACACTGTTGGGTGAGTGGCACGCCCGGCACGCTCGTGTTGCACAGTGGCGACGGCGGGAAAACCTGGAGCGTACACCCCACGGGTCAAACGTTGCCGATTCGCAGCCTGGCTTTTGCCGATGAAATGACCGGCTGGGCCGTTGGCGATTTGGGAACCATTCTGGCCACGACCGATGGCGGTCGTACCTGGAAAAAGCAACGCGCCGGCGGCTCGCGTGCGGCGTTCGTCGGTTTCTACAGCCGGGCCATCGACATTCCGCTCGAACTCGTCGCGCGACTCTCGGCCGACGAGGGATATCTGGGAGCGATGGAAGTTCTCTATCGCGAGGACCTTGAAACTGGCGCGGCCGACGGTGGCGACCGCGCCGCCGCGGCGCACGAGGCAGCCGTGTTGGCCGGCGGCAGCGCAGCGCAACAGGCCTGGCGCTTTCCCTTGCGATCGGCCGGCTTGCGGCTCTCGGCCGAGCAACTGGTCGAGACCTGGAATCAGGCGAACGACGGCGGGGCCATCGACAAGCTCGAGGCCCAGGTCGTGGCCCGCATTCGGATGTGGCGCCCCAGCGTGGTCTTCACCGCGGCGGCCGAGTCGCGTTCGTTCGATCCGCTCTCGCATCTCGTCAATCAGCTCGTGCTGCGGGCCGTCGACCGGGCCGCCGATCCGGCCCAGTATCCCGAACAGTTGGCCGAGGCCGGCTTGCAGCCGTGGAAAGTACACAAAGTGTTTGGCACCCTGCCACCGGGGCTATCGGGCAACGTGAACATCAACACGGGGCAATTGGCCGTGCGGATGGGACGCTCGATCGGCGAGTTGGCCGCGCCGGCTCGCGGCGTGATTGCCAGCGAGTTTGCTCCGCCGGCGGCGAACGTCGGCTTTCGTCTGCTATTGGACCACGTTCCGCAGGGGCTCGGTCAGCGCGACTTCTTTAGCGGCATTCCCTTGTCGCCCGGCGGCGATGCACGGCGGGCCTACGAACTGGCGGGCGAGAGCAACCTGACCGCCATGCGCCGCGAAGCCCAGATGCGCCGCAATCTGCAAGCCATCCTGGCCCAGGCCGACAGTGGCGACTCGAGCGACGGGCGGTTTCTGGCCGGCATCGGCGAACAGACGCGCACCATGGAGCCCGCCCGGGCGGCGGAGCTGGTGTTTCAGCTGGCTGAGCGCTACGATCGCGCGGGACGCTGGGAGTTGGCCTCGGAATGCTTTTCGCTCGTGGCCGATCGCTATTCCAAGTCGCCGCTCGCGGCCTCGTCGCTCGTCTGGTTGGTGCAGTATTACGCCAGTGGCGAAGCGGCCTGGCGCAATCGCACGGCGCAGCGGCTCGACGTGCAGCAAGTCGCGGCCCTCGCGCCGACCGGCGGCCCCAGCCAAGGGGCCGAGGGGGTCGAACAAGCCGGGGGCCTATCTGCCGCGTCGCGGGTCGAACGCGGCAGCCGGCTGGCAAAGGATCTGAACGATGGCGAGAGCCGCGCGGCCAAGGCCACAGGTTACGCGAAGCAGCTCGAACAGTTTGAGCCGGCGCTGTTCGGCGAGCCGAACATCCGCTTTTCGTTGGCCAGCGCACAGCGACAGCAGGGCCTGCCCCGGCAAGCCGAGCGGTTCTATCTGGCCCTGCGGCACGCGCGGCCGCACGATGCCTGGTGGGCCTGCGCGCAAACCGAGCTGTGGCTGGCCGAGCGGAAGAATCAGCCGCCCAAGGAGCTTTGCAACTGTGTTCGCGCCGCCGGCAAGCCTCGGCTGGACGGCCAACTCGACGAGCCGATGTGGCGCGGCGACACCATTGAACTGCACAGCCCGCTGCGCGATGACGCCGAATGGGGCGCCGTGGCGATGTTGGCCTACGACGAGGAGTTTCTGTACGTCGGCATCAGTTGCACACGTGCCGCCGGCGTCAAATACACGCCCAACGACCAGCCTCGGCCACGCGACGCCGACTTAAGCGACGAAGACCGCATCGAAGTGTTGTTGGATCTGGACCGCGATTTTGCCACGTACTATCGGCTGGTCGTCGATCATCGGGGCTTCACCAGTGAGAGCTGCTGGCGCGACAAGACCTGGAACCCCAACTGGTTTGTGGCCTCGGGCGGCGATGATCACACGTGGACCGTCGAGGCCGCCATCCCGCTCGCGGAGTTGACCGGCCAGCCGCCGGCCTCGCGGGCCGCCTGGGCCCTGGGCGTGCAGCGCGTCGTGCCGGGCGTCGGCTTTCAATCGTGGAACACCCCCGCCTCGCCCGAGATCACGCCCGAAGGATTTGGGCTGCTGATTTTTCAGTAAGCGCGGATTGCGGGCAGTAGGCGCGGATCGCGAAACTGTTGATGCCCAAGTGCCGGATTCGCGGCAGGACGCGGCCTGCTCTTAGCGCTTCGAGAACTGCGTGCCCTTGCGAGCGCCGCGCAGACCGTAGTGCTTGCGTTCCTTCATGCGGCTATCGCGGGTGAGCAGGTGATTGTGTCGCAGCGGATCGAACGTTTCGCTGTCGAACTTGATCAGTGCCCGGGCGATGCCCAGCATGCAAGCGCCCGACTGGCTGGAAATACCGCCGCCGTGGACGCGAATCGAGATGTCGACCGTGCCCTGCTTGCTGCTCTTGACCAGCGGCGCCATCACGTTGCGACGCTCCTGGTCGTTGGGGAAGTAGTCCTCGAAAGGACGCTCGTTGACGGTGATCGTGCCCTGACCGGCCCGGATGCGCACGCGCGCCACGGCGGTCTTGCGGCGTCCGGTGCCGAGAGAATCATTGATCTTGGAGACTTTGGCGACGACCATCGTGTTTCCTGCTGAGCGTGTCTAAGGGGGATATTGGGTGTGAGGGCCCGTCTCTCAACGAGACGCGATGCCCGCAATATTTTGGTTTTACTTTTTGGAGCGGGAGCTGACCTTGGCCTTTTCTTCCTTCTTCTCGCGCGGCACTTTCTTGGCCAGTTCCTTGGGCTGCGGATCCTGCGCCTGGTGCGGGTGCTGGTCGCCGGTATAAACCTTGAGCTTCTCCAGCATCTTGTAGGCCAGCTTGTTTTTGGGCAACATCCGCCGCACGGCTTCGATCAGGATCATTTCGGGCTTGCGCTCGAAACGGGTGCGGGCGTTTTCTTTTTTCAGACCCGGATACTGCGTGGTCCAGGTGTATTCTTTCTGGTCCCACTTCTTGCCGGTCAGCACGATTTTCTCGGCGTTGACCACCACGATGTAGTCGCCCGTGTCGACGTGCGGCGTGTAGGTGGGACGGTGCTTGCCCATCAAGATCACGGCGATTTCGCTGGCCAGCCGGCCGGCCACTTTGCCGTCGGCGTTCACCAGCCACCACTTTTGTTCGACCTGGCCGGGCTTGGCCTGATAACTTCTAACCGTTGCCGTGTTCATGACTAACTGCTCGCTCGCGACGTGATCGGTGCCGCCCGCCATCGATTGGGGCGACCGTTTGGTGACTTCAACGAAACTGCCAATTTACCGGTTGCCGCGGGAGCGTACAAGGCGGGTGCGGTCATAAATTGGCTCCTGGGGATGCTTTCGCCCGGCAGCCGGTCTGCCTTTCGAGCGGCGCGGCAATCTGGCACAATCGGGGTCTTCGCCCGCTCAGAGCGCCTCTTGGCAAGAGCGGCCATTTGTCAATCTGCCGTCCGAGAATGCGAACATGATTGTCGCCGTCCCCCGCGAGACTTTTCCGGGCGAACGCCGCGTGGCGCTTGTTCCCGCCTTGATTCCGGCCCTGGTCAAATTGGGCTGGGAAGTGCGCATCGAAGAAGGCGCCGGCGCGTCGGCCGGTTTTCCGGATGCCCTCTACCAGGAAAAAGGGGCCAAGATCGTCACCCGCGCGGCGGCCTTCGAGGCCGATTGCTTGCTGCAAGTGCGCGCCGCTGGCGCCAATGCCGATGCCGGCGCCGCTGACGTGCCGCGGCTGCGCACGGGGCAGGTGATCATCGGCTTGTGCGATCCGCTGGGCACGCCGCAGCCGGCGAAGGCGATTGCCGAGAAGGGCGCGATGCTGTTCTCGCTCGAGCTGGTGCCGCGGATCACGCGGGCGCAGAGCATGGACGTGCTCAGCTCGCAGGCCACGGTGGCCGGCTATCGTGCCGTGCTGTTGGCCGCGACGACGCTGCCCAAAATGTTTCCGATGATGACCACCGCCGCCGGCACGATCACGCCGGCCAAGGTGTTCGTGATCGGGGCCGGAGTGGCCGGTTTGCAGGCCATCGCCAGCGCGCGGCGGCTGGGCGCGGTGGTGTCGGCCTATGACGTGCGGGCCGCGGTCAAAGAGCAAGTACAAAGCCTGGGCGGCAAGTTCGTCGAGATGCCGCTCGAAACCGGCAAGGGCGAAGCGCAAGGAGGCTATGCCCAGGCCATGGACGAAGAGTTCTATCGCCGCCAACGTGAGTTGATGCTGAAAGTAGTGGCCGAAAACGACGTCGTGATCACGACCGCCGCCGTGCCCGGCAAAAAGGCCCCCACGCTGGTGACCGCCGAGATGGTCGCGGCCATGGCTCCCGGTTCGGTGATCGTCGACGTGGCCGCCGAGCGGGGCGGCAACTGTGCCCTGACCAAACCCGGCCAGTCCGTGGTCGAGCACGGCGTCACGATTCTGGGCCCCGACAACCTGCCCTCCGACGTTCCCTACCACGCCAGCCAGATGTTCGCCAAGAACATCACCACGTTCCTGAGCCACCTGGTCAAGGACGGCGCCTTCCGCATCGACATCACCGACGAGATTACCCGCGACACGCTGGTCACGCGCGAAGGCCACGTCTTCAACGCCAAAGTCCGCGAAGCCCTCGGCCTGGGCGAACTGCTCTCGGCTTACGACACGCGGCCGCCGATTGAGATTGATATCGAGTGACAAAACGGACGAAGCCCTGACCTCGACCGCGAGGTCTTCGTAGGGTCGCCTACGCTCTCTTCACTTCCTGCACCAGTTTGGTGAGCGAAGCTTTGGCGTCGCCGAAGAGTAGCGAGCACTTGGGGTCGTAGAACAGGGCGTTCTCGATGCCCGCGAAGCCGGGGTTCATGCTGCGTTTGAGCACGATCACGTTGGCGGCCTGATCGGCGTTGAGGATCGGCATGCCGTAGATCGGGCTGGCCGGATCGGTGCGGGCGGCCGGGTTCACGACGTCGTTGGCGCCGATCACCAGGGCCACGTCGGCGCGGCTGAACTCGCCGTTGATCTCGTCCATGTCAAACAGCTTGTCGTAGGGCACGTTGGCTTCGGCCAGCAGCACGTTCATGTGTCCTGGCATGCGGCCGGCCACGGGGTGGATGGCGAACTTCACTTCGCCGCCCCGCTTTTCGATTTGCTCGGCCAGCTCGCGCACCTGGTGCTGGGCCTGGGCCACGGCCATGCCATAGCCGGGCACGATAATCACGTTGCGGGCGTAGGCCAATTGCGTGGCGGCATCCTCGACCGAGACGCTTTTGACGGTCAAACCCGAGGTCGACGTCGACGAAGCCGCGGCCACGCTGCCGCCAAAGGCCCCGAATAGCACGTTCGAGAACGAGCGGTTCATGGCCTTGCTCATCAGCACCGAGAGCAGAAATCCGCTGGCCCCGTCGAGGGCCCCGGCGATGATCAGCACGTTGTTGCCCAGCGCAAAGCCGGTGGCACTCGAGGCCAGCCCGGCATAGGAATTCAACAGCGAGATCACGACCGGCATGTCGGCCCCGCCGATCGGAACCACGATCAGCACGCCCACGGCCAGTCCGACCAGCACCATCAGATAAAACACGACATGATGGATCGCCCAGTCGGAGGGGGCGAAGATCAGGAAAATGAACATCAGCACCGCCACGATAAACAGGCTGATGTTCATCTCGTTTTGATATTCATAAGTGATCGGCGCGCTGGGCAGCAGCTCTTGCAACTTTCCAAAGGCCATCAAGCTGCCGGTGATCGTTAGCGCGCCGAACATGACCTCGAAGCCCAGGGCCGCCATCTCGATGTGGCCGATCGGTTCCTGGAGCACGTTGGTGATGTAGTCGTAGTGCGAAATGCCGACCAGCGTGGCCGCCAGGGCTCCGAAGGCGTGCGAAATGGCGGTCCGCTGCGGGATCGCGGTCATCGGCATCCAGATCGATATTGCGGCGCCAATGCCCGAGCCGAGAATCAGGCCCAGGATGATCCACACGAACGAGACGATGCGAAAATCGAGAAACGTGCCGATCACGGCCACCAGCATGCCGGCGGCGGCCAATTGCATGCCCCGGCGGGCCTTGTCGGGCGCGGTCAGCCCGCGCAGGCCGAGAATGAACAGCACGCTGGCCGCGAGATAGCAAATCTGAATGAACAGCTCGCGGGCCTCGCCGCTCGTAGCCGGCTCGGGCGTGGCATGGGCAACCGTAGGAACGGCGGCTAGCAGCGTCGAGATGAGTTGCCAGAGGTGGCCCATCGGCTACTTCCGCTCCTGACGCTTGAACATTTTCAACATCCGGTCCGTGATCATGAACCCGCCGACGACGTTGATCGTGGCGGCCGTCACGGCCACGAAGCCCAGAAAGGTGCTGAACGTGCTGAACTGGGCCCCCGCGGCCACGATCGAGCCCACCAGCGAAATGCCCGAGATGGCATTCGTGGCCGACATCAAGGGCGTGTGCAGCAGGGCCGGCACCTTGGTGATGATCTGAAAGCCGACGAAGCCGGCCAGCACGAAGACGTACAGTCGCAAGAATGCCGTGGTGAGCGAGGTGTTGTCCTCCACCGCCAGGAGGCACAGGTCGGCAAGTGCGGTCATGAATGGGGCTCTCGCGTGCAGGCTGCCAAAGCTGCGGCAATGCTACCCTCTGGCCCCAAAGTTTCGCAAGGGCGCCGGCTCATGCCGGTTTCATCGCATGCCGCCAGCTTATGCCGGTTTCTTCAGATGCTTGTCAAAGAACTCGAACATCGCCGCCTCGGCCCGTTCGGCGTCGGGGCCCTTGAACCCGTGGCCGGCGTCCTTCAGCTCGAGCAGTTGCACTTCGACCTCGGCCGCCTTGAGCCGATCGTGGATCCACGTGGCCTGCTCGAATCCGACATACGGATCCTTCGTGCCGTGCAGCAGCAAGGTCGGGGACGCCAGTGGCGTGACCCAATACAGTGGGCTGGCTTCGATGTGTCGCCGCCGCGCGTGTTCGAGGTCGCCACCCAAGAACAGCGGAAGCACCTCGCCGGCGTCGACACTCTTGCCATAGGATTTCGTGAAGTCGCTCGGCCCGTAGTAGTTGACGACGCAGGTCACGGCGCTCGACTGCTCGGCGTTGCCCCCGCTGCCTTCGAACGGGGCCACGCCGGCGGTCACACCCAAAAACTGCGCCAGGTGTCCGCCGGCCGAGTCGCCCACGACGCCGATCCGCGTCGGATCAATGCCATACTTGCTCGCGTTGGCCCGCAGCCAGCGGACCGCCGCTTTGACGTCATGCACGGCAGCCGGAAACTGATACTTGGGTGCCAGGCGATAGGTGACCGTGGCCGCCACATAGCCGCGCTCGGCCAACTGCTGGCACAGTTTGTTCCAGCGATCGCGATTCCCAGCCCGAAATCCGCCGCCATGAATGCACAGCACCGCCGGCGCCACGGCGTGCGCGTCTTTGGGACGCGCCACATTGAGCTGCAAGTGCTGGCCGTCGGGATTCGAGTATTCGATGCCCTCTTCGAAGACGATCTCGCCGGCCCGCGCGCCGTCAATGAGAATCAGTCCCACGAGGCTCGCAGCCAGCACGATACAATATTGAAGCATCGATCGCGTCGTCACGGCAGGCTCCCAGTTGGAGGATTCATGTGGAGGGGCGAGAGTCGCCGTCGACGAGTATGCACTTCGGCCGGTCGAGTGTCCAGAATCGCGTTCTTGCGGTCGCCCGCGGGTAGTGTCCTAAATTGAAAGTGGATTTATTGCGTTTGGCATGCGAGTTTGCGATCATGTCGGGCAATGAACGGAGCCAGTGGTTGCCCGTGCCTCATGATCGGCATTCGCAAGGAATGTTTGATGCGGCCAGCTAACGGACCGTGGCCAGTTTCAGGGCATGCCCATCATGGCGTGACCGTTGTACGCCTTATGGATCGGACGGGTATGGAGATAGGTATCCAGTTCGTCTCCCCACTGAGTCCATCCCTTCCGCCGTTCGCGGGCGAATAGTTCGAGGAATGGACCAGGGCTGCACCTCTCGATGATGTCGTATGCCTCTTCCGGCTTGCGAGAATGCTCTTGCTTGCGCGTACTGAGCAAGTTGACTTGCGTACGTCCGGGCTTCAACGTGCGCATTTTGCCCCGGATTCCGAAGAGCAGAAGTTCCGTCACGTTGCGGAAGTAAAAGCCGACTCCGCGACCATCGGGGCCGCCGTCTTTGCGAATTTTATACCAGACGATGTTTGTCTTGTACTTGAAGCCCCAGGACTTCATGACTGACAGGCCCTCTTCCAGTAGGGCGTTTGGGCACCAGAGATAAAGGTGGCTTTGTGCGTCCGCATGTTCACCGATCGGCATAGCGCGGATTTCGTCGAACGTCATCGTGTGATAACGTTTGAGCCGCTTATGTTCGGGCGCGACCTTGCCGGTACTGTTCTGGAACCGCCAGGGAGGATCGGCAAGGATCGTAGAGAACGTCGCCGTTTTGAGGCCCGGCAAGCCTTTTTGTATTGCGGTCATACCGACTCCCACCGAGCAGATCGCCAAGAGTCCAGAGTGTATCCCTGACTCCGGGTGCCATCGCTGGCGTGACACGTAGGCTACCCTGTCGCCGACAGAAGTTGTAGTGGGCCGTGTGCGACCGCCCGCGGCGCGCTTTGACACGGCCCTCTGGGGGCGTTAGCTTTTTAGGTTGAGTCGCCATCCGAATGTCCCCGCTTCAATCCGCTCCGGAGGTCCCCCCATGAAACTCGCCGCTTTGGTTTCGTTTGCGCTCGCGATGGTTGCCATGATCGGTCCGCTCTCGGCCGCCGACGCCAAGAGCCCCTTGGACTTCAAGGTCGACAACATCGAAGGCAAGCCGATCGATCTGTCGCAATACAAAGGCCAGGTCGTGATGATCGTCAACGTCGCCAGTAAGTGCGGCCTGACGCCACAGTACAAGCAGCTCGAAGAGGTCTATTCGAAGTACAAGGACAAGGGCCTGTTGGTCCTCGGTTTCCCGGCCAATGAATTTGGCAAGCAGGAGCCAGGCACCAACCAGGAAATCGCCCAGTTCTGCACCGGCAAGTACAACGTCGACTTTCCGATGTTCTCCAAGATGGTCGTCAAGGGCGAAGGCATCAGCCCGCTCTATCAGTTCCTGACCTCGAAAGACACCAACCCCGGCATGGACGGCGAGATCAAGTGGAACTTCGAGAAGTTCCTGGTCGGCCGCGATGGCAAGGTGGTCAAGCGCTTCGCGCCGCCGATCAAACCCGATGCGCCGCAAGTCGTCGAAGCGATCGAAGCCGAGCTGGCCAAGAAGTAATCCGGCCGCGGCTTGATAGTCGTGCATAGTCAATCGTTGTGCATGGGAGACGAGCCCGGCGCCCGCAGCCAGCTCGTCTCCTTTTTTTGGTTGAGCGAGTCTGTCGGGCCGAGACGCAACGTCCATGCTTGAAGTCGTGCTACAACAGCCGGGTGAGTTTCTGGCGGCCGACGTGCCCGCGCCGCGGCCCGCGCCAGGCGAGGTGCTGGTGCGCATTCGTCGCATCGGCGTCTGTGGTACCGATCTGCACGCCTTCGCCGGCCGGCAACCATTCTTTTCCTATCCCCGCATCCTGGGTCACGAGCTGGGCGTCGAAGTGGTCGAGATCGCTCCCGGGGGGCGCGGCCCGGATCCCTCGGCCCCGCCGCTCGAAGTGGGCGATCGCTGCGCCGTCGAGCCTTATGTGCGCTGTGGTCATTGCCGAGCCTGCCGCGCGGGGCGCTATAACTGCTGCGAGACCTTGCAGTGCCTGGGAGTTCACGTCGATGGCGGTATGCGGGAGCTGTTTTGCCTGCCGCGGGCCTTATTGCACCCCTCAAAAGCGTTGTCGTTGGATCAGCTTGCTCTGGTCGAAACGTTGGGAATCGGAGCGCACGCCGTCGCGCGCGGCGGCTTGCTGCCGGGCGAGACGGCGCTGGTGGTCGGTGCGGGGCCGATCGGCCTGGCCGTGGCGCAATTCGCGTTGCTGGCGGGGGGCAAGGTTCACGTGCTGGAGCCCGATAGCGCCCGCCGCGCCTTCGCGGCCCAGTTCGGCGTGACGACGTTGGCCGAACCCAACGGCGCGCTCTTCGACGTCGTGTTCGACGCCACCGGCAGTGCCGCGGCCATGGCCGCCAGTCTGGCGCACGTGGCCCATGGCGGCCGGTTGGTCTTCGTCGGGCTAGTGCTGGGCAGCGTGGCGATCGATGACCCGACGTTCCATCGCCGCGAGGTGACGCTGTTGGCGAGCCGTAATAGTTGTCACGATTTTCCGCGGATCATGAGTCTGATCGCCGACGGTCGATTGGACACGCGGCCCTGGATCACGCACCGCCTTTCGCTGGCCAATGTACCAGATCAATTCGCCGGCCTGCGACAGTCGCCGGGACTGGTTAAATCCATGATTGAAGTCGGCGGCGCGGGCTGACCTCGCCCCGGCGAAAAATTTCGCCGCGCGAACTTGCCGGCCGATTACAATCGGATTTTACGGCGCTTTGAACTCGGATCACGAACACTCATGGCAGACATCAGCGAAACTCTTCGCTCGGGCGTGGAACATCATCTGGCCGGCCGCCTGGCCGAAGCCGAGGATATGTATCGCCGCGTGCTCAAAATCAATCCGCGCCACATTCAGGCCGTGCACCTGCTGGGGCTGGTCGCATTTCAATTGGGCCGGCACGATACGGCCGTCGAGTATCTGAACCTGGCGATCAAGGCCGACAGCTTTCATGCGCCGCTACCGGCCGACCTGGCGGAGATTTATCGCTCAATGGGCAAGATTCCCGAGGCGATCGCCTCGTACCGCAAATCGATCGATCTCAATGCCGAAGTGCCCGAGGCGCAAAACGGCCTGGGCACGTTGCTGGAAACCGTCGGTGACTTGGACGGGGCCATCGAGTGTTTTGAGACCGCCGTCGATCTCAATCCGCGCTACGCCGAAGCCCATGCGAACCTGGGCCGGGTGCTCGAGGCCCAAGGGGACTTTGTCAGCGCTCGCGCGGCGCTGGAAAAAACCCTGGAGCTCTCGCCCGGCAATGCCCTGGCACATCTCGGCCTGGGCAACTGCGCGGCGGTCGACGGAGACTGGCCGGCCGCCCTCGAGCGCTATCAGCAAGCTGCGGCGCTCTCGCCCGACTCGGCCGAGGTGCATTTCGCGCTGGGTAAAGCGCAGCTTGCCTTGGGCAACTTGGGTGAGGGATGGCGCGATTTCGAGTGGCGGTTGCGATGTCCGTCGCTGGCGTTGCGGTCGTTTCCGCTGCCGTCGTGGAATGGCGTGCGGCTCTATGGCCACAACGTGCTGGTTCACGCCGAGGGCGCGCTGGGCGATACCGTGCAGTTCATCCGCTTCGTGTCTGAATTGATCCACCGCGGCGGCACGCCCGTGCTCGACGTTCCGGCGCCGTTGGCGGTCCTGTTGGCTCAATCGGGATTCGAAAACATGGTCCGACCCGACGAGCCGGCACCGGAGTGCCATTTGCAAGCTCCGCTGCTCAGCCTGCCCTATATCCTCAAGCTGGAGAACCTGCCGACCGCGCCCTACTTGTCGGCCAGTCAGCAGTTGGTGACCGAGTGGAGCCAAAAACTCTCGGCGGTCGAAGGCTTGAAGGTGGGCATCGTCTGGCAAGGCAATCCCCTGGCGGTACTCGATCGTTTTCGCTCGATTACGCTGGCCGAGTTTCAGCCTTTGGCCGCATTGCCGGGGGTGCGGCTGATCAGCCTGCAGAAACAGCACGGCCTCGACCAATTGCCCGCCGCCGTCGAACAATTCAAAGTAATTGACCTGGGCGCTGCGCTTGACGAGGCTGCCGGGCCGTTCATGGACACGGCCGCGATCATCGCCAACTTGGATCTGGTCATCACCTGCGATTCGGCGGTCGCGCATCTGGCCGGCGCGCTGGGCGCGCCCGTGTGGGTCGCGCTGTCGACGGCGTCCGACTGGCGTTGGATGCACCAGAGGGACGACAGCCCCTGGTATCCGAGCATGCGGTTGTTCCGACAGGCCAAGGGAGAGCGCTGGGCTGAGGTTTTTCAACGCATGGCCACCGCGTTGTCACAAGTGGCCAAGGCACGCCTGGCCAAAACATGAGGCCCACCGTGGCATCCGTGGAGAGATGAAGCGCGCAATCGGTCGCGCGATGACCTATGACCACGATCGCCGAAGCCACGCAGATCGCGCGGGCTCACTATCAGGCCGGGGGGTTTCAGCAGGCCGATCAGATCTGTCGCCAGGTGCTGGCCGCCGACTCACGGCACGCCGCGGCCTGGCATCTGCTGGGCGCGATCGCCGTGCAGGCGGGACTCTACGAGGCCGCCGTCGAGCAAATCAGCCAGTCCATCCGCCTTGATGGGTTTCAAGCCACCGCGCATTTTGACTTGGGCGAGGCCTTTCGCTCGCTGGGGCGTTGGGGCGACGCCACGGTTTGTTACGAGCAAGCCTTGCGCCTTGAGCCAGGACATCTCGCTGCCCGGCATCGCCTGGCTACGCTGCTGGAAACGCAAGGGCGATTGCCCGAGGCGATCGACCACTATCGTCAATTGATCGTTGCGAAATCCGACGACGCGCGCGTGCAAAGTGAGTTGGCCGCAGCGCTTGCACAGGTGGGGCAGGGGGCAGCAGCCGTCGAACATGCCCGCCGTGCGGTCGAGCTGGCGCCGAGTATGGCCAGACCGCATGCGACGCTGGGAGTCGCCTGGACACAACTCGGCCGCTTCGAGCAGGCCGCGGCGGCGTTCGCCCGGTGCCTGGCGATCGACCCGGAACATGCCGATGCCCACTTCGGCTGGGGCATGGCGCTGCAACAACAGCAGCAATGGGACCAGGCCGCGGCCCACTATCAAGAAGCGTTGCGCATTCGGCCCGTGTGGGTGGCGGCGCTCAACAGCCTGGGCGCGGTCTATCAGGCACAGGGACAGTTCGACGCGGCGATCGACCGCTACCGGCGCGCCCTCGACTTCGATCCGCGAAGCGCCGACGTCCATTACAACTGCGCCACGGCCCTGGCCGCCGCCGGACGCGCGGAAGAAGCCGTGATCGCCTATCGCCGAGCCGTCGCGTGCGAGCCCACAATTGCCGAGGCGTATTACAATCTCGGCAAGACGCTGGAAGACTTGCGCCGTTGGGACGAGGCCGCCGCTGCTTATCGGGAAGCCGTGCGGCTGCGCGGTGATTTCGTCCTGGCGCACAACAACCTGGGCAACGTTTATCGAGCGCAAGGTAATCTGTCCGACGCGATGGAGTGTTACCAACGTGCTCTGCAGATCGCGCCCCAGGACGCCGATGCCCACAACAATGTCGGAGCCTTGCTGCTGCGCCAGGGAAAGGCGGCTGAAGCGGTCGCGCGTTTTCAGCAGGCGCTGCGGTTCAAGCCCGAGAGCGCCGACGCCTTGAGTAATCTTGGCGCCGCAATGCAGGAGCAGGGGGAGTTCGCCGAAGCATTGGCCTATTACTCTCAAAGCCTCGCCCTGCGTCCCGACTCGGCCGAAACGCACTACAATCGGGCCCTGGTCCATCTGATTCAGGGGAACTTCGCCGAGGGTTGGCCTGAGTTCGAGTGGCGCCTGCGATGCAAGGGGACTCTGGCTCGCCGGTTCGGTCAGCCCCCATGGGACGGTTCACCGCTCGACGGTGGAACCCTGTTGGTGCACGCCGAACAGGGGTTGGGTGACACCTTGCAATTCATCCGCTACGTGGAGCTGCTCAAGCGGCGTGGCGACAAAGTCTTCGTGGAAGTGCCGGGCGCGTTGATGCCGTTGCTGAAGACATCGGGGTTTTATGACGTCCTTGCCCAGGGAACGGAGTTGCCGCCCTTCGATGTCCACGTGCCGCTCTTGAGCTTGCCGGGCATTTTTCGCACTACGTTAGCCAACCTGCCAGCCCCGCTGGGATATCTGACCGCCGAGGCGAGGTTGATCGAAACCTGGCGTGTCAGGCTGGCCGCGTTCGAGGGTTTTCGAGTCGGCATCCACTGGCAAGGCCGGCGGGCCTTTGCCTTGGATCATCAACGCTCGATCCCTTTACGAGAGTTCGCGCCCTTGGTGACCGTTGGCGGCGTGCGCTTGTTCAGCTTGCAAAAAGGGGAGGGCACCGAGCAACTTGCCGAGGTGGCTGGCCCGCTGGGGATCCACGACTTTGGTCCCGAGATCGACGCACAGCCGGGCGCCTTCATGGATACGGCTGCGATCCTGCGCAATCTCGATCTGGTGATCACTTGCGACACGGCCACCGCTCACCTAGCCGGTGGGCTGGGCGTGCCGGTTTGGCTGGCGCTGGCACGCTGGCCCGATTGGCGGTGGTTCCTGGACCGTGCCGACAGCCCCTGGTATCCCACGATGCGGCTTTTCCGCCAGCGCACGGCGGGCAACTGGGCCGAGCCCTTCGCCGAAATGGCCGCTGCGCTTGCCCAGGCGGTTGAAATCGGTCGGGCTTAAGTTGCTTTGGGATTTGGCCTCGCTAAGCTGACGGTGAGGTGTGGATTCGTAGGTTTGGCGCGGCCCCAATTCGTCACCCCAGCTCGTGGTTTCCATGTCGCAATCCCTGCGGCCGGCGGTCGAGCTCTTGCGAGCGGGTCGCTGGGTCGAAGCCGAAGCACACTGCCGGCAGATGTTCGCGGCCGGGGAGTTGGTGCTCTCAGACGTCCTTATGGAAAACGCCGACGGCCAGTCCCAAAACGACTTGGGCGTGCTCTTGGCCCGGCTGGGCCGCATGCGCGAAGCGACGGACTGCTTTCAAGCCGCCCTGCGAACCGCCGCCGACCGGGCCCCGACATTGGACTCCGCCGGTCGGTTGCTGGCGGCGCAGGCGCATGGCAATCTCGGCAACGCGCTGAAGGCGCAGGGCCGCGTCGACGAGGCGATCGACCATTATCAGCGGGCGCTGGAAATCAATCCCCAGGGTGCCGACGCGCTATTCAATTGGGCCCTGGTCTGTCAGCAGTCCGGCCGCTTGGAGGAAGCCATCGACAGTTATCGCCGAGCGGTGGCCATCCGTGGCGACTTTGTCGAGGCCCGTTTTAACCTGGCGTTATTGTTGCGCGACGCAGGACAAGGAACCGAAGCGTGCCACGCGTTCGAGAATGTTGTCAGCCAGCGACCGGCTTTTGTCGAGGCGCGCGCCGAATTGGCGGCCCTCTACTGCGAGCAGCGAGAATATTCGGCTGCGGCGAGCCATTATCGGGAAGTGCTGCGGCGGCGACCTGGCGCAGACGTGGCGGCAAATCTCGGTTTCGTCTTGCGGCAGTTGCACGAGTACGACGAAGCCCTGCAATGCTGCCAGCAGGCCGTTCAGTTGGATCCCGCCTGTGCCGAAGCTCATTGCACCTGGGGCCTGGTCTTGCTCGATCGCAAGCAACCGGCCAAGGCGCTGGTTCCTATGCAGGCTGCCGTCCGATTGCGTCCCGATTTGCCCGAAATCCAGGATGCGATGGGCGCCGTGCTGGAAAGTCAGGGCGATTTCGCCGCCGCACTCGTTTGCTTTCGCGAGGCGGTGCGCCTGCGGCCCGACGGAGCGCAAATGCAAAACAACCTGGGCGTCATCTTGCAGAAGGTGGGCCGCATCGACGAAGCGGCCGAGTGCTTTGAGCGAGCCCTGCGGCTCGATCCGCAATTGGCCGAAGCCCACAATGGCTTGGGAACGGTTTACAGCGCCAAGGGACAACTCGACGCCGGCGTGGCCGCCTTCGAGCGCACGGTGCAATTGGACTCCGCCGCGACCGGCGCTCACAACAACCTGGGTGTGTTGCTGCGCCGCCAGGGCCGCTTCGCGGCGGCGCTTGAGCACTTCGACCGGGCGATTGCCCTCGATCACCAGTTGCCAGCGTCCCACGTCAATCGTGCCGTTATGCTCTTGCTGCGAGGAGACTTTGCCGGCGGCTGGGAGGAATACGAATGGCGCCGCCGCACCGAGACTGCCGTCTGGCCGCCCAGCCACGACTGGGATGGCACGCCGCTCGAGGGCCGCACGATCCTCCTGCGCACCGAACAAGGATTGGGCGACACCCTGCAATTCATTCGCTATGCGTCGCTCGTGCACGACCGCGGTGGACGCGTGTTGGTTGCTTGTCCACGAAATCTGATCCCGCTGTTGAGCACTTCGCCGGGGGTCGACCGCTGTTGTCCGCAGGACGAGCCCTTGCCAGCGTTCGACGTGGAAGCGCCGTTGCTGAGCCTGCCGCGAATTTTGTGCACGGACGTGACTTCGATTCCCTCGCGGGTTCCCTATTTGGAAGCGCGCGAGGATCTGGTCAGTCAATGGCGCAGCCAGTTGGCCGGACCGTGCGGCCTGCGGATCGGAATCGCCTGGCAGGGCAATCCCGGTTTTCCCGATGATCGCTACCGCTCGATTCCCTTGGCTGAGTTCGCCCCGCTGGCCGCCATTCCCGGTGTCCGCCTCATTAGCTTGCAGAAGGGGTACGGCACCGAACAGTTGGCCGCGACACCGCTGAGCGTCGAAGACTTCGGCAACCGGCTGGATAATACCGGCACGGCATTTTGCGATACCGCCGCGCTCATCAAGAACCTGGATCTCGTGATCAGTTCCGACACGGCCGTGGTGCATCTGGCCGGCGCGTTGGGTTCCCCGATGTGGATGGCCACGGCGCTGGCGCCCGACTGGCGATGGCTGCTGGATCGCTCCGATAGTCCCTGGTATCCTACGCTGCGCCTCTTCCGCCAGGCGCGGCTCGACCACTGGGCCGATGTGTTCGCGAAGATGGCCGAACAGCTCGCGCTGCGGGGCGGATGATCGTGAGCGGCCGAGGCGGTAAGACCAATTTCTCGCTGGCCAGCACCGGGGACAATCGCCATGGAAATCGCAACGAAATCGGTCCAAGGACGCCGTCACCTGCGGTTCGCCAACTACGACGAGATGTTGGCTGACGTGCATCGCCTGGCAGCCGGTCCCACCCGGCAGTTCGGCAACTGGTCGCTGGGCCAGATTTGCGATCATCTGGCCAAGGCCATGCACACGGCTGTCGACGGCGCCAGCTTCTCGCCGCCCTGGATCGTGAAGCTCATCGGGCCGCTGCTCAAGAACCGGTTTCTCACCAAGGGCATGAAGCCCGGGTTTCGGCTTCCTAAAGCAGCTATTTTCCCGCCCTAGATTGCTTTCCTTTTCGCGGGCCTCTCCCGCGACCTCTCAGTTCGTTCCTGGCTGTTGCCAGCCCGTATTAGTCTAATTATATTTGGCGTGATAACGGCATATGTACCGGCTTTTAGCCGGTGCTGTCTTCTGTTAACGCCATATTTTATTAGACTTTCGGCGTCCGGGTTACGGCGGTGCATCCTAGGTACCCAAAAAGCCAATGGAGGAGCCATGGCGCAATTCGAGCTGAAACGGAATCGTCTGGCAGGGGTCGGCGGAGCCCTCAAGGTTTCGGCGGACGACGAGATCACTCGCAAGCTGGTGATGTTGATCGAAGGCGAGTGTGAGGGCCTCGGCCCCAACAAGGCGGCTGAAAAGTTTGGCTACAGCAAGCAACGATACTTCCAACTGCGCGCTGCATTTCTCAGGAACGGCGCCCTGGCGCTGGTTTCTCAAAAGCGTGGTCCCAAAAAGAATCATCGACGCACCGACGAACTCGTTCGGCAGGTGATTCGCCATCGTTTTCTCGACCCCGAAGCGTCCACTGAGGTGGTCGCACAGCGGCTCAATCAATGCGGCTTGAAGATCAGCATCCGGAGCGTGCAACGCGTGGTCGAAGAGTTCGGCCTGCAAAAAAAAACTCTACAAGTACCGTCCTAAGGATGAACCGGTCACCATTGAGACCCAGCGCACCAAGAAACGGTTGCGGGTAGAGCCGTGTGACGCGGCCAGCTTGGAGCGAGGTGTTCGACAACTCTTGGCTGACAAGGTATCGGGCAACCTTCTGGGGATTTGGTTGTTGGTCCCCGAACACTTGCGGTTGGGGACATGGGATCTCCTGTGCGGTTGGACGGCAAACGCAGGAGGAGATGTCGC
>PLYM01000253.1 GCA_003153375.1 Planctomycetaceae bacterium | reverse complement strand
GTGGACCAGGGCGTGAACGATTACTCGGCAAGGATCCGCCAACGCCATCAGCTGGGCGGCACAAGTCTCAAATTCACGCGGCAATTTCCGCCAGGTTTCCGGAGTCCTAGCGGGATCGCTCGTAGGCTGGTGCTGCATTTTGACACTCGAGAACCAACGTTGTAGCCGGGACGTGCGCGCACAACGCCCCACGAAAGAGATAATCAACAAATGGGGGCTCAGCCCGACACGGAAGCCAAAGAATTTTTTACGGAGGGCTAGTCGAACTGGGCTGCCTATTCAGCCGTGGTCGTCGCAAGGCATGAAACGCCAGAGCAACATCCCGCCGCGAATGTCGCCGAAAATCAACGAACTGCGTCGGGCCAACTCCAGGGAACGTAACGACTAGGAGGCGTTTCGGGGCGGCAATTAATTGGCTAATCGGAGGCCATCGCCGGGGCTACTCCTAGGCTTCGGACCCAAACTGAACGAACTTGGCCCGAGTTGCTTCGTGGGCCAACGGCTGCGATAATTCGCGCTTGCGATCGGTGGGGTCGACTTTCAGGCTCGAGCGAAGACATGCACGCACTGGCCATCGGTTTGTTGAGCCTGCTGCTCACGGCGGACGCCACGGCCGAACCGTCCCAAGTCACCGCCAATTCGGTCCAGATGGTCGAGCGGGCTTTGCCATTCCTCGAAAAGCAAGCCACGGACTGGGTTGAAGTTCGCAAGTGCGCGGCCTGTCACCATGGGCCCATGATGATCTGGACGCACCACGAAGCCCGGCGGCGCGGCTTTGCGGTCAATGAGAAAGCCCTGGCTGATCTCGAAACGCGCACGCTCGACGAGTACCTGAACGATCCGACGATGCAGCCGACCGGCCAGGACAAGGGCTATCTGGAAAAGCCCCTGGGTCCAGGCACCGTGTTTTTGGCGCTGGGACTCAAGGCCAGCGAAACGCCCGGTCAACAGGCGCCCCGTCAACAGGCAATTGACCGGCTCAATGAAAATTTCGCTCGTCATCAGAACGACGATGGCTCATGGACCACGAAGCTTGATCACCAGCCGATCATCGACAGCCACGACTGCCTCACGGCCGAGATTCTGCTCGCCCTGGATGGCAACGCCGCTGCCCGGCAACGTGCGGTCGCATGGCTCAAATCGGCCCCCGTGCGCAACGAAACCCAGCCGTTGGCCCTGCGGGCTGCCGTGGCGCGTCAGGCCGGCGATGCCGCCGAGGCACAGCGCTTGGCGGATTTGCTGTGCGCCAGACAACAGGAGAGCGGAGGCTGGAGCCAGTTGGATGGGATGCCGTGCGACGCCGTGGCCACGGGCCAGGCCCTCTACGTGCTAGGCATCACCGGCGCGCCAGTAGAGGTCGTTGAGCGGGCGCGCAAGTTTCTGGCCGCCACGCAACAGCAGGATGGTTCCTGGGCCGTTCATACCCGGCACGAAAACGTCAAGAACGACCGCGTCATCACCTACTTCGGCACGGCTTGGGCTGTTCTGGGCCTGTTGCAAGCGATGCCGCGCCGCTGAACCGCGCCAGCTTCGCACTCGGCGCATCTTCCGAACGCGCCGTTGACGTCGTGGTCTCTTGGTTCCGCGCACGCGAAACCCGCTCGACTGTTCCAGCATTGGCCGCCAGCTTGGCTCGCCTGCTCCCTTCCCTCGACTGGGGGCGCGTTGCCAATCGGGGCTTGGGGCTGCATAATTCGGGATTCTTCGCTTGTTCCCACCGGAGGCAGAGCCATGCGAGACAAACTCTCTTTAGGCATTACGTTCGACGACGTCTTGCTCGAGCCCCGTTATAGCACCGTCGTGCCAGCAGAGGTCAGTGTCAGCACCCGATTGACCAAACAGATCGGTCTCAATATCCCGCTGCTCAGTTCTCCGATGGACACCGTCACCGAGCATGAGATGGCGATTGCGCTCTCTCAAGAAGGGGGCTTGGGGGTTATCCACAAGAACATGTCGATCGAGCGCCAGACCGAAGAGGTCGACAAGGTGAAGCGCAGTGCCAACGGCATCATCACCGATCCCGTCACGCTACCAGCCGATGCTACCGTCGGCCGTGCTCGCGAAGTGATGGACCAGCACAATGTTTCTGGCGTGCCCATTACCAATTCGGGCCGTCATCTGGTGGGCATCATCACGCGTCGCGATCTCCGTTTTCTCGAAGATACGCAGCTCAAAATCGCCGAAGTCATGACCCGTGAAAACCTGGTCACGGCGACGGGGACCGTAACGCTTGAGGAAGCTGAGAAGATTTTGATGGCAAAAAAGGTCGAGAAACTTTTGCTGGTTGACGAAAATTACACACTGACCGGACTGATCACGATCAAAGACATCGACATGATGAAGCGGTTTCCCGCCGCCTGTAAAGATGCGAAGGGCAGGCTGCGTGTGGGAGCTGCCATCGGCGTGCACGACTACGAAAGAGCCGAGAGTCTGCTAGCAAAAGACGTTGACGTGTTGGTGGTCGACAGCGCTCACGGACACTCGGCCAACGTGATCGAGACCGTCAAGAATTTGAAGAAACGCTGGAGCATTGATGTCGTGGCCGGCAACGTGGCCACGGGCGACGGCTGCCGCGACCTGATCGCCGCGGGAGTCGACGCCGTGAAAGTGGGCATCGGCCCCGGCTCGATTTGCACGACGAGAATTATTTCGGGAGTGGGTGTTCCGCAGATTACCGCGATTTACGAGGCTGCCCAGGCGGCCTCCGCGGCGGGGATACCGGTGATTGCCGACGGCGGCATTCGCTACTCGGGCGACGTTACCAAGGCACTGGCGGCCGGTGCCCACGTGGTGATGCTCGGTGGCTTGCTGGCGGGTCTGGCCGAAAGCCCCGGCGAACAAATCTTATATCAGGGCCGAAGTTTCAAAGTCTATCGAGGCATGGGATCGCTCGGTGCGATGATGCAGGGCTCGAGCGAACGCTACCGCCAGCGCGGCGGCGAACGCAAGCCCGACAAGCTCGTGCCAGAAGGAGTCGAAGGCCGGGTTCCTTACAAGGGACCTTTGAGCAGTTTCGTTTATCAGCTCGTCGGCGGGCTCAGGGCAGGGATGGGGTACTGCGGAACTCAGACCATCGAAGAGTTACGCACCAAAACCCGCTTCATCCAGATCTCCGCGGCGGGCGTACGGGAGAGTCATCCACATGACATCGCGATTACGCAGGAAGCGTCCAATTACAGCACGCAGTACATCGCCGGCGACAGCTACGGAGGCTAACCTTCGGGCTCCGCGGCCCGCGAACCGCCGGGGTTCCACGGGCCGCGCTCTGGCCCTGTGCCTGCTGGCCGGGGCCTGCTTGGCTTCGCCGGCAATGGCGAGCGAAGCCCCCAGCAACTCGGGCGCGCCCACCAAGCTCAAATGGCGCGTACGCCCGGCCGTGGCGAGCGAAACGAACTCGAGCGAGCCGACATCGCAGCCACGGTCGGCCGCCAAACCCGTCACGGCCGAGCGCGCCGCGGCCCGAGCGCCCGCCAGCGAGATCTCGGGGCGCACCTCGCGGGCCAAAACACGCGACGCCGTGATGCGCGTCAGCAGTTTTTCCGAACCGGTCAACGATCCGTTTGGCGACAACGCCGGCAAGAAGCCGGAAGAGGCGTTTAAGCCAGAGACCGTCGCGGAGCCCACGATGCCCAAGGACGAGTTCGAGTCCGAGCCGTCGCCGCTGCCGACCGAGCCGCGCGATCGTTCGCTCGAGCCGCTCGAAAAGCCGCTGGACAATTCCCTCGACAGCCCGCTCCAATCGCCGGATCGATCGGTCGACGACGCCAGCCCCTTGCCGCCCTCGTCGACGCCCGATACGTTTTCGCCGAACGAGCCCTACACGCCAAGCGAACCCAATGACAGCTCCATGGGGCCTTCGAGTGCGCTGTCGTGCGAGAGCAATCTCGCCGACTGCCGGCGGGGTATTGCCGATCTGCAAGCCCGTGGCATCTCGACGATCAAGGTCGGACTGCTGATCGAAGGCGTCGAGGGCGAAGACTTCCCCTGCGAGTGCAAGCTGGGCCGCGAATTTTCGCCGCCGTTTGAACCGCGCAATTTCTCGCAGGTCGTGTTTCACTGGAAGGCGACCGGCGTGTGCCACAAGCCGTTCTACTTCGAAGATGCCCAACTCGAGCGCTATGGCCACTCCTGGAACCCGATCTTGCAGCCGGTCATGTCGGGCGCCCATTTCTTCGCCTCCGTGGCATTTCTGCCCTACAACATCGGGCTCAATCAGCCGCAGGAGTGCATCTATACGCTGGGCTACTATCGCCCCGGCAGTTGCGCTCCTTACATGATCGAAGCTATCCCGTTTAGCTGGCGGGCTTCGATCAGCGAGGCCTTGGCACTGACCGGTTTTGGCTTCATGCTCTGGCCGTAAGCAGCCAGGACCAACAGCGATCGCCGTCAAAGCAAACCGCCAGGCCCCCGAAGAGGCCTGGCGGTTTTTTTATTCGAATTGTAGTCCGCTTGGGGTTGTTGGTCCGAAGCGGGTTCGAGACGCTGGGAAAAGGTTACGGCCAGGTGGTGGTGCCATGATCGGTGGCGGGGCCACGTAAGCCGTGATCGCGACCGCTGAATCGTATTTCTTGCCGCGCCGTCATGGTTATTTCAAACCGGCGACGACGCGGCAAACACACCAATGGATAGCTTCCCGATAACCGCGTAACAGGCAATCATAGGCAAGGACCTCGTTCTTGGAGTGACGCTCTTTCGCTTGACCACGGACCACGCCCTGGACACCGCACCCGGCGGTTGAGTGTCCTGTTCGACCCTGGCGCAGTGACAGTGATCGGCGCAGGAGGCGGGGCCTGATAGCAAAATCTGGCTGCTTGACCAGCGTCAGCAAAAATCGTCGGTTGGTCGTGCAGCGAATAATGATTAGTGTCTTGCGATTCGCGATTAGTGAACGCGACGCTTGTGCGCGTCTGGTTGTCGCTGCCATCTCGTCGGGCCATTCGGTCTGGCACGGTTTGACAAGCGGCCCCTTGCAGTTGCTAAGATTCAGGGCAAGCGCCGATATGAATTCCGCACCCCGGGCTCGGATACCACGATGCCAATCCCCACGCTCTCTCGCGACCAGGCACGCCGGCTCGATCGTCGCGCGGTCGACGAATATGGCTTGCTTGGCATCCAACTGATGGAGAACGCCGGACGGAACGTGGCCGATCGTCTCTGCACATTGGGCATCGCGGGTCCGATCGCGATCTGCTGCGGGAAGGGGAACAACGGTGGTGACGGTTTTGTCGTGGCCCGGCACCTCGATCTGCGTGGTCATGAGGTGCGCGTGTTGCTGTTTGCCGATCCCGCGGGGCTGACGGGCGACGCGGCGCTCAACTACGAAGTGATCCGTCGCAGCGGCCGGCTGATCGTGCGGCCGGCGACCGTCGACGTGCCATCCCACCTGCGCTCGTGTGCCTGGATCGTCGACGCCCTGCTGGGCACGGGCGCCACGGGCGAGGTGCGACCGCCGTTGGACGCCGCGATCGAGGCCATCAACGCCTCGGGCGTGCCGGTGCTGGCGATCGACCTGCCGAGCGGTCTGGATTGCGACACCGGTCAGGCGGCCCGGCACACGGTTCGTGCCGCGCAAACCTGCACCTTCGTGGCAGCCAAGCCCGGCTTTTCAGTGGCTGGCGCCCAGCGGTATACCGGTCAGGTGCTAGTCGTCGACATTGGCGCGCCGCGAAAACTGGTCGACGAGATCTTAGACCGCTAACAGGAGCGCACGCGAGGCTCTCTGAAAGCAGGAACGCGTCGGCAGGTGGTGCGTTCCGGTACGATTATTCCGCCGGGGGCGGTTCGTACTCAAAATCCTTCCACTTCATCGGCCGGCGGAAGGGTTCGATGCGCAGCGTGACTTCGCCGTTCTGAAAGATGCGCACGGTGCCGTTCGATTCGCTCACCGCCACGGCCACGGCGTTCGTCTTGCGGCTGATGGCGGCGGCGGCCCAATGCCGGGCACCCAGCCCCTTGGGCAGCGTGATGTTGTCGGCCGGAGCGTCGATGTAACGGGCCGAAGCTTCGACATAGCCGTCGGCCGAGACCACGATTGCGCCATCGAGTTGGGCGATCTCCTTGATTCCCTCGCGAACTCGCGGGTCGTCGAGATTGCGCTCGCGGCGGTTGTAACCTTTCACGGGATCGAAGCCGACCGGGTGGCTGCTGTTGAGCACCTTGCGGGCGTCGCCGACGACGAACAGGGTTCCGACCGGTTTTCCCTCGCGGCCCTCGCGGCCGATTTCCACGGCCATGTCGACCACGGTTTTCAGCGTATCCAGCGGCACGCGTGTTTCGAGCTGCCGCAGATCGCGCGAAGTCAACTGGCCCAAGTGCTCGTCAAGATGGATCAGGCTGATCGAGTCGATCGTGCCTCCCTCGAAGCCGCCATAGACCGCGACGACCTGCGCTCCGGCCGTCAGGATGTCGTCGGCCACGGCCTCGAGCAGGGCCTGGGTCAGCTTCTCATGGGTCGGTGCGTCGGGCATCTTCAGCACGACCGTCGGCAGTCCCGCCTCTTGCGCTCCGTCGACTTGGGCCGCGAAATCGGCGGCGACCAGCAGCTTCTGACCGTCGGCATGAATCTGCAACCGCTTCCAATCGATGGGCCCTTCCAAGAGCACCAGCAGTGCATCGGCATTGAGCGCGCGCGAGAGCGTGGCCGCGGCATCAAAAACCGTCTCGAATTGCTCGGTGAATCGGTAGGTCTTCACGCGCGGTGGTGCCTCGTCGGCTGACGCGGAATGATCGCAAACGCCCTGGGTGCGGCGGCTCCGCAGCAATCGTAGGTTTTTTTAACCCCCTCGGCAACGCCAAGCGCGTCGCCGCCGCCAGGGCCGGCACGGCGGATGGATATGCGGGCGAAACGCCGGAGTAATGGCACCGGGTGGCGCAATCGGACGCGCGGCCCCGGTGGCATCGACAGGCCGGGGCCCGCCAGGCGGACGGACGGCTATTCCTGCAGAAACAGCGGTCGGCGTGCTTCCAGATTGGTGCTCGACGCGTCATGTACGATCGTGGGCGGCGGCACGATCGGCGAGTCCTTGAACATCCGCGTGCTGTAGATTGCCAGCCCGTGCAGGCCATGTCCCAGGGGGCCAATCTCCCAGGTGTGCTTGTCGTTCTGCAACAAGATCGTGGCCACGAAGTTCACGGCTTTGATCATCCGCGGGTCGCTCAGCTCCTGATCGGACAGCGAGTAAGCGATCCACTCCAGGATGTGACCGCTGGTCTTCAGCTTGCGATCGATGTCGTTGATATCGCCGCGGCGTGTGAACCACTCGGTGCTGAAGCTGCCGTCGGGATTCTGCAGGCTGAACGTGTAGCGGTGATAGCCTTGGATGAACTGTTGCGCTTTGACGAACTCGCCCGTGATCGGCTTGTTGCGCTGGATGCGCTTCTTGACGGCATAGCTGATGCCCATCAGGCGGTGCGTGCCGCCGCAGGCCGCGCCGCGAATCGGCTGCTTCAGTTCTTCCAGCAGCAGCCGTTCGATCGACCACTCTTGACCGTCGCGAGTGGTCCAACTGGCATCGGAGTCGAGGTAATGGGCCAGCGAGATCAGCTTGAACGTCAACTCCTCACCGGCAACACAGCCCTCTTTCTCGTGCTCGATCAGGTCGACCAGTGTGAAGTCTCGCGACTGCACGCGCATCGGATAGTCGCTTTTCAGGTGCGACTGCGCCAGGATGGCCAGGAACTGCCCGGCATGGCCTTGCACGCCGACGCCGCGGCGGGCATCGAGCTTGTTCTGGTTGTTCACGAACAACATCTGGTGACCGCCCATCGGATTGTTGAAGCACATCCAGCCGATCGCGTTCACCTTTTCGCCGTCGGGGCCGCCTTTGAATAACTGGGTATCGACGCCATAGGCAATGATCGCGTGCATCACTTCCCACGGCGTGTTGTCGCGCGTGTTCTGGTGCCGCGGATAGTACATCAACAACACCTGCTTGAGCTTCTCGCGCAAGGCGATGAGCTCCGGCGTCAGGTCCGCGGCCGAGGGCGCTACGGGTGCGGCGCCGGCAGGCGACGCGACAGCAGGCGGCGCGACGAGCGGTGACGCGACCACCGGTGACGTGACAAGCGGCGTGGGGCCCGCTTGGGTTGACACGTTGACCGTGATGCCGCCCAAGACCGGCGTCCGATCGGTGATCGGCTTGCGACCCGAGGCTTCGCCGGGCGAGGTCGGCATCCAGGCTTCCTGATAGCCGGTGGGCTGGTGCGGTTCTTTGAGACGCCCTTGCCGCGCGGCGGTTTTGGCGACGCCCAATTGCTCACCGGTGCAACTCAACTCGACCTGGGTGGCCAGCGGCCCCAGAGGCCGAAGTTCGGCCGCGTTGGAGAGCACCGCCGAGCCGGCAACCGCGACCAGTGCGGCCCAGGCGAAACCCGACAACGGGTTCTCGATCATCCAAGCGCGCAACGCGGCGGGCAACGAGCCACGGTTCTCCGTGGCCGGATCGTGCGGGGGCGACGAATTGTTGGAAGAGGACCCCGAAGTCTGCGAACTGAGGTTGTCCATCAAAAGATGACTCCACGAACGATGCCAAAAAACCCGCGCGCGAAAATAATCGGGTCGGGTAGAGTTTGTGTGTTTTATGAATCGTGGCGGTGTCGGTGCACCTTGACGGAACCAGGCTGCCGCCGCGGGCGGTTGCCCCGCTGGGGTATTGATATCGGAACGAACCAATGCTGGCGCTTACGGGTTCGATCCGATTTCACCGTGCGGTCATCGGGGCCAGACCCGAAATGCGGAAGGGGTCGGATGTGCCGCCGGCACCAGGGGTTTCCCGGATGCCCGAGAGGCATCTGCCGTGACGGCTGAGAAAGACGTGCGGTCTTGGTGGGCTACGCGGACCGCTCGGGCGTTAGTAGAAGATGCGGCGCAATCGTTCGGCGATGCTCTCCGGAGCATCCGTCTTGCCGTTCGTGGCATAGTCGCGCCAGGCTTTCGCGTCGTTGCCGAAGTCTCGTCCGCTGACGGCCATCAAGGATTGATGTGCCAGCGACTGGATCGCCGGATCGCCCTCGCCCAGCGCTTCCGTCAAAGGCATCATCGCGCCGGGGTCGTGCGTCAGGCCCAACGCTCGCACGGCCGCCATCCGCACGTCCGGGTTCGTGTCGCTGGTGGCGACGCGTGTCAATTCGCCGACGGCTTCCTTGCCTCCGTGCTTGCCCAGGCTGGTGCAGGCCACGCGGCGGGTTTCCATGTCGCCGTCGGTCAGGCCAACAATAATTGACGAGCCCGCCTCCTTCTGCGGATAGGCCGCCAAGGTGCGGAAGATTTGCCGCCGCATTTGCGGTTCACTTTCCGTTTGAATCTGTTTGCACAGATCGGTCACGATCCGCTGCTGCTCGTCGGGAGTCTTTTTCTTGGCAGCCTTGGCCAGCTCGCGCAGCTCTTTCAGGCGGTCGTCGGGCGTTTTGATGTTCAGCAGCTGCTCGGGCGTCGGTTTCTTGTTGAACATGGAGCAGCCGGTCGACAACGCGATCCCGAAGCAAATCGCCAGCGCTGCCAGTTTGGAGACCGGGCCGTGCATGCCAAAATCGGGAAAATGCTGAGGAATCGAGAACCGACGCGAAGTGAAGGGGAGCTTTTAGCACATCGCTCGCGGAGACTCCAGGCGAGAATTCGAACGCTCAGGCGGGGGCCGGAACTTGGGAAGTTTGTGCTGAACGACGAAGCCGGTAAGGCCCCTTACGCGGGATCGCTGTGGGTTTCGCCTACGCCCCGGCCTACACTAGCAACATGCGCGAATTAGATGTTAAGTCGGCCCGTCGCCTGGCATTGGCGGCGGTGGCCTTGGGCGTCACGGTGCCCCTGCTGGCCGCCGATCAGAGAGCGCGGGTTCTGGCAACCAACACGCTCGTGCTATCGGGCAGCGTGGCGCTTGCTAGCATGGCCGTGGGAGTTCCGTTGGCTTTTTTGTTGACGCGCACCGACATCTTCGGCCGGCGTTGGGCCAGTACATTGCTGCTGGCGATGCTCTTCGTGCCACTCTACCTGCAAGCCGCGGCCTGGGAAGCGGGCTTCGGCCTGCAAGGGTGGTACACCGCTCAGACGGGGGGCAGCGTGCTGCTGGAAGGTTGGCGTGGCGCGATCGCGGTTCACACCGCGGCGGCCATTCCTTGGGTCGTGCTGATCGTGGGCATGGGATTGCTGTTGGCCGAGCCGGAACTCGAAGAAGCGGCTTTGCTGGATGGCACGCCCGGCCAGGTGTTTCGCCGCGTGACGCTGCCGCGGGCCGCTCCATCAATCGGTGCCGCGTTTTTGTGGGTTGCCGTGACGACCGCCGGCGAAATGACGGTGACCGATCTGTTTCAGATTCGCACCTATGCCGAACAGGTTTACACCGAGTTCGCCCTGGGCGACGTAATCGGCGAGGCCCCGTGGCGCATTCTGCCGAGTACGATCGCGGCCGGTTGGATCGTCGTCGGCGGGCTGGTGCTGGCCAGCCGCCTCGTGCCAGACGATCGTCACGCCAGCGAACGCTTGAGTCTTGTTTTTTCACTCGGCCGTTGGCGTTGGCCCGCCGGCGTGGCAGCTCTGGGCTCGGTCGCATTTCTCGTGGGCGTGCCGATTGTGAGCCTGATCGTCAAAGCGGGCATGCTCGTGACCCGCGGCGAGCGGGGACTGGTGCGGAGCTGGTCGGCCAGTCAATGCGCGCGACTGATCGCCGGCAGTCCCGTGCGTTTCTCGCGAGAGTTTCTCTGGTCGATCGCCGTGGCTGCCTTGGCCGCGACGTTGGCGCTGGTGCTGGGGCTGCTGCTGGCCTGGCCCGCGCGGCGCGGCGGTTGGCGCGCGACGCTGGCATGGCTGGCGATCGCGATTTGCCTGGCCATGCCGGGCCCTTTGGTCGGTCTGGGCTGCATTGAACTGTTCACCGGGCCGCAATGGCCATGGCTGCTCGATCTTTACGACCATTCGCTGGCGCCGATCGTCCTGGCGCAGAGCGTGCGCTCGTTGCCGCTGTGTACGCTCGTGCTCTGGTATGCGCTGCGCACGATCTCGCCCGACGTGCTCGACAGCGCCGCGCTGGAAGGCGCGACCGGGCTGCGGCGTTTTTTGCGAATCGCGCTACCGCAGCGGCGCGCGGCCGTGGCGGTCGCGTGGCTCGTTGCGTTTGCCGTGGCTTGGGGAGAACTGGCCGCCAGCATTCTGGTCGTGCCGCCCGGCGTGATCACATTGCCGATTCAGATATTCAACCTGATCCATTACGGCGTCGACGACCAGGTGGCTGGCATTTCACTCGTGGTGTTGGCCGCGTTCTTTCTGTTGGCGGCCGTGGTTGGCGCTTTAGCGCGAAAGCCGGCGGAATAACCGGAACGGCTCGCGAATGCCGCGATAGTTCGGCCGCGCGGGCGATGGTATGATTGAACTATGAATCGCCTTGTTTCTCGGGTGCTTTTGCTGCTGCTGGCCATGCCCGGTTCGCTGTTCGCGCTCGAGCACGTCACGGTGCGTCGCGATGGCCGCGAGCAAAAAGTTTCGGGCCAGGTCGTGGTGACGGCCGAGGACGGCGGGCTGCTGTTGATGACCAACGACGGCACGTTGTGGGCGATCGAGCCCGACAAGCTGGTCAGCCGCGAGCAGGACGACCAGGAATTTCACCCGCTCGCCCGCAATGAGTTGTCGAAGCAATTGCTGAGCGAGCTGCCGGAAGGCTTCGAGGTTTACTCGACCCGTCATTATTTGATTTGCTACAACACCTCGCGCGAGTATGCCGCCTGGTGCGGCTCGTTGTTCGAGCGATTGTACAAGGGCTTTATCAATGCCTGGTCGCGCAAGGGATTGAAACTGCACGAGCCCGAGTTTCCGCTCGTGGCCGTGATCTTCAGTTCGCCCGAAGCCTATAGCAAGTACGCGCAATCGGAATTGGGCGAGGCCGCGCCGTCGATCGTCGGCTACTACAGCCTGCGCAGCAATCGCGTTACGATGTACGACCTGACCGGGATCGAGTCGCTGCGCAGCGCCGGCGATCGCCGCGGATCTCCGGGGCAGATCAACGCCGTGCTCTCGCGTCCCGAAGCCGAGCAGGTCGTGGCCACGATCATTCACGAAGCCACGCATCAGATCGCCTTCAACAGCGGCCTGCAAACGCGCTTTGCCGACATTCCGCTGTGGGTCAGCGAGGGCCTGGCCGTGTTTTTCGAAACGCCCGACCTGCAAAGTGCCAAAGGTTGGCGCACTATCGGCGCGGTGAACACCAGTCGCTTGGATCGGTTTCGCGAGTACCTGTCGCGGCGCCCGGCCGGTTCGCTCAAATCGTTGCTCTCCGACGACAAGCGCATTCGCGACACGCGCACCGCGCTCGACGCCTATGCCGAGGCCTGGGCGCTCAACTACTTCCTGATTCACTACCGGCCCAAGCAATATGTGGCCTACCTCCAGATGCTCTCCGGAAAAAAGCAGTTCCTGTGGGATGAACCCAAGACGCGCCTCCGTGAGTTTCAGGCTGCCTTTGGTGATCTGAGCCAACTGGACTCCGACTTTCTGAAGCAGATGCAGAAGGTACACTGAGCAGCACTCCGCTCAATCGACCTTGGTCCGCCAACGAGCCCGCCCGCTCTTTCCCCCTCGATCGGCCCTTGGTTATAATCGCCTCAGGTTTGCTAACCTGCTCGCAATCCTCAAAAACTTCCCTCCCCGCTCAGCTCGAAGGAAATCGAACATGGCCGACGAACTTGCCCCATCTGCCGGTGCTCATGCCTCGCGCCGCGATTTTCTCAAGACGTCGACTGCCGCGATCGTCGGCGGCGCCGCGGCTGCCAATCTGCTGGTCAGCCGCACGGCCCATGCCGCGGGCGACGACACCTTGAAGATCGGTCTCATCGGCTGCGGCGGCCGTGGCACGGGCGCCGTGGGCAATGCCTTCGCGGCCGATGCCAATACCCGGCTCGTGGCCGTGGCCGATGCCTTTGCCGATCGTGCTAACTCGTCGCTCGCGCAATTGCGGAAGACCGCGCCGGAGCGCGTGGCGGTCGACGCCGAGCACACCTTCGCGGGCTTTGATGCCTTCGAAAAACTGTTGGCAACCGACGTCGATGTCGTGATCCTGGCCACGCCGCCTCACTTTCGGCCCGCGCATCTCAAGGCCGCGGTGGCCGTTGGCAAGCACGTGTTCTGCGAGAAACCCGTGGCCGTCGATGCTCCGGGCGTGCGCAGCGTGCTGGAGACCGCCGAAGCTGCCAAGCTGAAGAATCTGGCGATCGTCTCCGGCCTGTGCTACCGCTACGATCCTCCGAAGCGCGAATTGATCAAGCGCGTTCACGACGGCGCGATTGGCGACATCCTGGCCATGCAAGTCAGCTACAACACCGGCACCTTGTGGAGCCATCCGCGACAACCGTCGTGGAGCGACATGGAGTTTCAGTTGCGCAACTGGCTCTATTTCACCTGGCTATCGGGCGACTTCAATGTCGAGCAACACATTCATAGCCTCGATAAAGCGGCCTGGGCCATGCACGACGAGCCGCCGTTGCGGGCCACGGGACTCGGCGGGCGTCAGGTGCGCGTCGAGGAGCAGTGGGGCAATGTCTACGACCACATTGCCGTCACCTACGAATATGCCAACGGCGTCAAGCTGTTTGCTCAATGCCGCCAAATGGCCGGCTGCTCGGTCGACGTCTCCGATCATCTGATCGGCAATAAAGGCTCGGCCGAAATGATGCGGGCCGCGATCGAAGGCCCCCAGGCCTGGCGCTATCATGGCGCGAAGCCCAACATGTATGACGAAGAGCACAAGGCACTCTTCGCCAGCATTCGCTCGGGCAGCCCGATCAACAACGGGCTCTACATGGCCCGCAGCACGATGTTGGCCATCATGGGCCGCATGGTCACCTATACCGGGCAAACGCTGACTTGGGACGAGTGCCTCAATTCGAGCGAGAACCTGACGCCGCCCAAGTACGAATGGGGCACCGTGTCGATTCCGCCGGTGGCCAAGCCGGGCATCACTCGCTTTGCCTGATGCGTGAAGTGTTTTAGCCGACGCGCAGGGTCTCTTCCACCCGGCGGATCGTCTCCTCCAGGTTCCAGCCGCCCTCGGCCACGCACAGCGCACTGCCGCTGGCCATGAGCGACTCGATCTTTTTCTGCGCCGAGATGACCGTGCTGTGGCTGCGGCGGCCAAAGTAGGTGCCGATCTCATTCAGAGCCGCCCGCGTGTGCTTGCGGGCCAGCCACATCGCCAGCATCCGCGGATGACTGACGGTCTTGACCTTGCGGTTCGATTGCAAGCTCTCGGCCGACAGACCAAAGACTTCGCAAACGGCCTTGTCGATGTCGGAGAGCTTCACGGCACGTCCTTGATGATCGATCAATTCCGACAGGGCCTCCTCGGCGAGCGACAGCGTGATCGGCCGATTGTGCGCCAGGCTCGTGGCCTGTAACCGCTTCAGTGCTCCGGCCAGCTCGCGAGATTGGGTGGTAAAGTGCGAAGCAATATACGCCTCCACTTCCTCGGGCACGTCCACGTTCAGCCGAATCGCAATCTGCCGCACGATGCCGCGGCGCGTGGCATATTCGGGCGAATCGAGCCGGCAGACCATGCCGCCCGACAGCCGGGCCATCAGTTCGGGTCCCAAGGACTTCAGCGCCGCGGTCGGGCGGTCGGCCGCAAACACCAACTGCCGGCCAGCGCGCAGGTGCACGTCGATCGTGTGCAGCAGTTCGAGCAGCGTGGCCCGTTTGTCCTTGAAGAATTGCAAGTCATCGATCACCAGCAACTCAACGCCCCGATACTTGCCGCGAAAGTTCGGCATGCCGCTGCCGCGCAGGGCTTCGAGAAAATGACCGGTAAACTGTTCAGCCGAAACATACAGCGTGCTCGAGCGCGGGTGCGACTTGCGAAATGCCGTGCAGATACCCTCGAGCAGGTGCGTCTTACCGGTGCCGGTCGGACCATGGATCAACAGCGGCGAGTAAGTTCCCGGCTGCGCGGCGGTCATTTGGGCCGCCTTGTGCGCCAGGCAATTCGAATTGCCGACGACAAACGTCTCGAGCGTGGCCAACCGGCGTCGCGTGGTGGGCGACGCGGCGAAGGGGGCCGGCGCCGCCGCAAAGCACGGCAGTTCACCCTGCTTGAGCGTCACCTGGCTGCCCAGCTTGGCGGGACCATCCGAAAGATCTGGCGCTTGGGACGCCGCTGTTTGGAGCGTCGCTTCTTGCGATGCGACTGCCCGAGGGGTGCTGCTCGATTCATCCGCCACGGCCGTCGCCGTGGGTTGCGGGCGCTGGGTCGGGGACTTGGTTGCGGTGCCGGCGGCGATGCGAAACTCGAGTCCGAGCGGCTTGTCGAGCACTTCGAGCGAGAGGGCTTCGAGATCTTTACGGAAATTCGCGCGCAGCCAATCCTGGCAAAATTGGTTGGGCACGCTGACTACGAGATTCTCGCCGCGCACGGCAAGTTTGGTGTTCGGACCGAACCAGACTTCGTATCGATCCTGGCCGATCCGGTCGGCCAACCGGGCGCGAATAACCGATACAATCTCCCCATCGTCCCTGATCACTTCCTGTGCTCCCTGCGCGCAAGGCTACTGACGCAACCGACACCATCGTGATGTCCAAACAGAGCCGCCAACCACAACGAACTCTGGCGGAGAAGCGAACGCGTAGGCCCAGAACAGCCACACTGTCAGAGGCCTGTCGGTGTCACCCGAGACGCCGATTGTAGTGCTGCATGCAACGCTGTCAAAGGCCCTCGCGCGGCGGTCGCGAGGAGGAATGTTTTCGCGCGTCGACGGGCCTCGCAAATCGTCGAGAAATGTCGCCGCCGCACGCCGCGCTGGCGCCCAGAATTTTTTTTTGCCCGCCGGTCTCGGAGTGGAAAATTTGTTCGCTTTCGATGTGCGCCGCGCGCGGCTCTCGCGCGAGGGCTTTCACAAGTTGCCGCTGCAGCGCGACTTGGGGCGCGGCGTCGAGCGGCTCGAAAAATCCTCGCGCGCTAAATCGCCTCAAACTCCGAGCGAAACCGCGCATCGCGCGCGCCGCGCCCGGCAAATATCCGCAAGAACAGGCTGTGTTGCTCATACACGACAAAATTGGCCGCGAGATAGGCCGCGATGGCCGGCTTGTTGCGCGCGTCGACAGCCAATACGAGCCGGCCTCGCCCAGCTTGCCGTGCCAGCCATTGCGCGTGCCGTGTGATGGCCAATGCCAGGCCTCGGCCACGCGCCTCGCCGGTCACGCCCATGTAAACCAGCTCCGCTTGATCGCTCGACGGATGATCGGCGATCAGCAAACAACCGACGTCGATCTGCTGCTCGCGCACCAGGAGCCAACGCGCCGGGTCAAATACTCCAATCGCTCGATAACCTGTTAGAATGTCGTCAACGTTGCGCACGCCGTCGACTTCCGGGCAGTCGAGTGAATCAACGTAGCTTTGCTCGACGACCAACTTCAGCCGCTCGCGCAGGGCAGGGGAGTAGCCGACGAACTCCAGCGAGTTTGCCGGTCGCGATTCTGGAAACGAAGCGGCGGTGCTCACAAGAAACAGCAATTCGCTCGTGTAGCGAAATCCCAACTCGACCAACAGACGGGCGTCGGCGGCGTCCGGTGCCTCGAGCAGGGCCTGCGCAATTTGCACGCCATCGTGTTCCAACTGTGCCACGATGTGTCGGGCCAGCTCGCCTGCCACGTCCGAGGGCTCGCCTGGGGCGGCGCGCGGGGGAAGAATCATGGCCGTCGCACCCGGCGACGGCTCGGCCAACATCGCGGCCGCCAGCTTTTTGCCGCGCCGGCCTATCCACAGTCCCGCGACTGCCGCCTCAGAGGCTTCGGCCACACGGGCCGCGATGCGTCGCTGTCGATCGGCCGGCTCGAGCCGCGCATAAACCAACTCCAGCGCCGCAAGTTGGTCTTCGAGCGAGGCTTTCGCGGGCTGCCAAGGCTCGGAAGGTGCGTGCGGCATGGAATTGCGATCCCCCCAAACCTACCGGAAGACGCCAGTGTCCCCGGTGTGCCAGTGTCTCTGCGGCAAAAGGCGCTGCTGGGTGCGGCTAATTTCAGGGCGTTCTAGGTCGCTGGGCCTTAGGGAGTATAATTGATTGGCAGGTTTGCGGGCATCGCCAGAGGAGTTCAAATATGAAATGCGCACCGTTTCTGTTGGCCGGCGCTATCTGGGGTTCGGCCATCGCCAGTACGGCTTTGGCTCAACCGCTTTTGAATCGTGTCGAAGCCTTCGTTCGCGATCAGATTGGCGCGGTTCGCGCCTCCACACAACCGCCGGTACAGCCCGGTTACCTGGGCATGACCGCCGACGACAGTCAGGACAATGGTCAGGCCGTGCGCGTCGACGACGTTGTACCGAACGGCCCCGCCGCCAAGGCCGGCTTGCAAAAAGGCGATCAACTCGTCTCGATCGGCGGCTTGCCGATTCGCTCGATGGACGACATGGAGCGTACTTTGCAGAATCAGGCGGAAGGCACGCGGCTGATGTTTGTCGTCAAGCGCGGCACGGTCGAGCGACAGCAAGAAGTCATTCTTGGCCGTCGCCCTGGCGCACCACCGGTGGGACCGACGCCTGCTGCCGGTCCCAACAGCGAAGAACTGCCGCCGCCGGGTCAGTTGCCGCCCGACAATCGAAACGCAGCGGCTCCCAACGGGTTGCCTGTTGGTTCGTCCGTGATGGCCGCGGGCCCGCGATTGGGCGTGCGAAGCGTGAACATCACCGACGAAGCGCGGCAAAAAAATAATCTGTCCGATGACAACGGCGCCGTCGTGACGTCGGTCAGCGAAGGTTCGCCCGCCGCCCGCGCGGGCATTCCCAACGGAGTCGTGATCGTGGCTTTCGACAACAAGCCCGTGAATAACCCGCAAGATCTGGCGGCTGCCGTGCGGGCGACTGGTGGTCGTGACGCCGAGGTGGTTTTCATTCACGATGGCCAGGTAGCTCGCAAGAACGTATCGTTCGTTGCCGCGGCTGCTACCGTGGCCGCTGGGCCGCCGAAACTCGAAGTGCGTGGCCGGCCGGTCGCGCCGCCTCCCAGGCCGCGACCCTCGGACGACGAGGGGCCGGCACTGACGCCCCCTGAAGACTCGCGCACCGCGGCGCTCGAAGCGCGCGTGCGCGAACTCGAAGCGCGGATCGCGAAACTTGAGGCCGAGCGGCAAGCTGAAAAGCCCGAGAAGAAGACTGTGATCGCGAAGTAATCCGGCGCGGCAGGATGGATTCGCCGATTACGGTCGCTTCATGGCCAGTTCAATGTCATACCGCGCGTGCGGTTGGTCCGCGCGCACGATGCGCGACGTGCGGATGCGCAACTCACTGAGCGCTTGCCCGTTCCAACGCACCTGATACAGCGCCAAGCCCGGGTCGTCGGTCTTTTGCGGCAGGAAGCTGTAGCGCGACGTCACCAGCGAGATCAGCTTTCGCGGGTCGCCGGTCGAGCCACGGAAGTTGATATAGGCCATTTGTTGGTTCTTGTCGAAGTAATAGGTCAACGAACCGGCCAGGTCCTGTTCGCTGGTGCCGGTGACCAGGGGCACGCGATAGCCCTGCAAGTCCAACTCGGCCAAACCGGCCGTCACCCGCGGCCAACGCGACATCACCCAGCCCGGGGTGCCGTCGAAGCGCAGGATCTCGTTTAAATCCTGCACGGCCTGTCCTTCGATCTTGGGCCCTTTGGGGGCCTGTGCCGCCGCGGCCCCGCTGGCCCCGGCCCCGCCGCTGATCCAGCCGCCCCCCGATGTGCCAGCAGTCTTTTCGCCGCCGCTCGTCCAACGGCTGAACACGTCGGTCGAAGTCGCCAGGTAGGGCAGCGCGACAGCGGCGGCCATGATCAACAGGAACGCGGATCGCTTGAACATCGCGATAGGACTCCAGAACAACCACGGAATGAAGCACTTCGTTGCCTTTATCGGCAGTGCGTGCCGGCCGGCTTGCTCGCGGCCGCACTGGGGCAACGCAGCTTGCGCCTCGCGACGATTCGTTTCGCCGTGCTTTCACGGAACCGTTATGCCTTGACGGAACAATCGCCAGCAGGCGAACCCCTCAGCGAAACACGGCCTGATAGATCACGGTGCCGACTGCCGCGGCCAGTCCCAGCAAGAGCGCCGTCAACACCAGCAGAATCGGCAGAGCGCGCCGGGCGCTGCGCTCTTCGCGCCGCGATGGATCGGCCGTCTGCCCCGTCGTCGTTGCCCGCGCCATATCCGCCGAACCGGCGGCGCCATCTGCCAGAATTCCCGCGATCATTTCGGGGCGAGTGTCGAGCAAGCTGGCGGCATATTCCAGGTCGGAGAAGTAGGCCTGACGTTCGCGGCCCATTTCGATGCCCAACGAATGCAGCATGTGCTCGGTTTTCTCGGGCGAAAAGCGGCGGCGCAGCTGCTTGAGGTACGACTGAAACTGGTCGTCGGCCAGGGCCGCGCCCAGCGTGGGCCACTGGCCGACCAGGTGGTGGGCGTTGTGGGTCAGAATTCGGTGACGGCAGAGGGCCGAAATCGGCTCGAGCCCCATCTCTTCGGCCCGCACGCCTGCCAGAATCAGCATCTTGTCGTGCACCAACGGCTGCCGGCGCAGCTTGCTGGCCCGAGCCAGGTGCAAGTAAACTCCCAGCATGCCCTCCGCATCGGCCATGGTTTCTGCGTCCGCTCGAGTGTGTCGCCCCACGTTGGTTATGCTTATCATCGGGCAACGCCGGGCAAGTTCAAGGCCCCGCCGTGGTTCAGCCCCCGCGAGGGCCCACGGTCGCGGGGGCTCCTGGGCAAACTTGGTTTGGTGATTCACACGATGAGCGTCCTTGACTCGACGAATCCCCGCGAAGATTACCACTGGCTGTGCAGCCCCGTGGCGCACGAGTGGCTCCAGCGGGCCGCGGCGCTCGAGGGCTCGCTGCCGGCGCGGGTCGCGCGGCTGCGGACCGAGCTTTCGGCCGAGCGCACGCACCTGGTGTTGGAGCAGATCACGCTGCGGGAAAAGGCCCGGGTAAAATTCGCCGCTGCCGGCCAAATGTTCTTCGCGCCGCGGCTGCTGGAGCAGGCCACGGATGAAGTTGTGGCCCGCTACAAAGCCGGCCGCTTTGCCAATGGTTCGCAAGCGTTCGATTTGTGCTGCGGTCTTGGCGGCGATCTGCTAGCCCTCGCGCGGCGGGGACCGACCGTTGCGGTGGATCGTGAGCCCATGGCATCGCTGTTCGCGGCGGCCAATCTGCACGCTGTTGGTCAGATTGGCGTGCCGGCCAGCGCACCACCTTGGCCCTGCGAAGTGCGGACTTGTGACGTTGACAGCCTCGACGTCTCCGCCGCGGCTGCCTGGCACATCGATCCCGATCGTCGACCCACCGGCCGCCGCACGACTCGCGTCGAACTCCACGAGCCGGGACCCGCGGCCATCGAACGCCTGCTCGCGCAAAATCGCAACGCGGCCATCAAGCTTTCACCGGCCGCCGAGTTGCCCGAGGGCTGGTCCGACGACGCCGAACTGGAATGGATCAGTCGCGGACAGGAGTGTCGCCAGCTTGTCGCATGGTTCGGAGATCTGGCCCGCGCACCCGGCGCGTGTAGCGCCACCGTGCTGGGCGCTGCCGGGGCCGCGCCGCGTTCGATTACCGGCCGTGGTGGCGACGAGCCGCCGCGGTCGGAGAGCATGGGCCGCTATCTCTTCGAGCCCGATGCCGCCGTGCTGGCCGCCAAGCTGGAGGGGGTGCTGGCCGCCGAACATGGTCTGACGGCCATCTCTCCTGGCGTTGCCTATTGGACCGGAGAGCAGCCGATCATGGACGCGGCAATGTCCTGCTTCGAAGTGCAAGAGTCGCTGCCGTTGCATCTCAAGCAGCTCAAATCGCTGCTGCGAGCGCGGGGCATTGGCCGCTTGGAGATCAAGAAGCGGGGCGTCGATCACGATCCGGCCGCGCTGCGCCGCCAGTTGAATCTGGCCGGCTCGCAATCGGCGACGCTGATCTTGCTGCCCATCGAGCGCCGCGTGATGGCGATTCTCGCCCAGCGCGTGACCCACTTGGTCGCAAACGCATAGCGTCCGGCCGCCAAGGCACGGAAGTCGTCCAGTGCGGGCCTGACAACTACTTGGTCGTGGCCTCTTCCGGCTTCTTCTTGCGGGCGACGTCGGCCGTGAGCAACTTTTCGGTGAAGCGAGTGACGTAGTGCATGCTGCTGCCCGCGCCGCTGAAACCGACCACGTGTCGATCCAAGTCGAGCTGCTCGCTCAGCACCCGGCCGGCCGTCATGTCGAAGCGGATGTTTCCCGACGACAGCCGCTGAATGAGTTGGGCCTCGATGGCCGGGTCGTGGATCGGCGTCAAGATCTGCGAGTCGACCCCGATCGTGGCCACGTCGTCCGACACGGCTTCGAGCGTGAACTTCTGCCGCGTCTTGATCTTCTTCACCTCGCCGTCCTTGAGCGTCACGTCGATGTCGATCGGGGTCGACCACGTGGCGCCAAGGGCAACCGGGTGATCGGGCAGCGGCATCGTCATCTGCGTCGAGATACTGGTGGGCTGCAAGCGCCTTTCCTGGCGCTTGATGATCTTGCCATATTTGTCCATGGTCACGATCGTCAACGGCACGCCCACGGCTTTGGCCACGTCCTCGTATCCCGGCGGGGCCTCGGTGTCTTCTTCGCTGTTATAGCGAATCTCCTTGCGGCCCTGCGACTTTTGTCGCATGTCGATGCTCTCGACCATGTGCACGAAGTGGACGGTGCCGTCGTCGTCGACGTCCTTGACCTGCCAGACTTTGATCGAAAGGCTGCGCGTTTCGGCGATCTGCGTGGTGCCCTGAATCGTGGTTTGCACCGTGGCCTGGTGCACGACCTCGGTGCGCAGCTTTTCGCCGGCCGTGAACTTGTAGGCCAGCTCGTACTGCTTGACGGGCGGCTGCGGCGCTTCGTTGGCTTCTGGTTTGGGGGCTTCCGAATTGGGGGTGGGTTTGCTTTCGGGCGTTTCGTCGACCTCATCGGCCCAGCTGGCCGGCGGGCAGAGCAAGGTGCAGACCAGCGCGAAGGCGCAGCCAAGGAGTCTCAACATTACTCGCATCCTTTCGAGTCGTTGTGGGCGAGGAATTTCTCGCGTCAGGTTTTCAAGTTCAGCCGTCCGCCCCAACCCAGCTTTGCGCGGAGCGTGTGATAGTAACTGCGGCCCGGCAGGGCGACGAGTTGAAACCGCGCTTCTGAGCGCTCGATTCGAACCCGGTCTCCCGCTTCGATCTGGCACACCATCCGCCCATCGGCCACCAGCGACGTGCCGACATGCGGATGCGACGCCACGACTTCGTAGACTCGATCTGCCGAATCGACCACCGGTCGGTTGGTCAACGCGTGAGGGCTGATCGGGCAAATCACGAACGCTTGCAAGTCCTGTCGCAAGATCGGACCGCCGGCCGAAAGACTGTGGGCCGTCGAGCCAATCGGCGTGCTAATGATCAAGCCGTCGCAACTATAAGTCGTTACTAATTCTGAGTCAACGTAGAGATTGAGGTCCAAAATCGCGAACGGCGGACCGGCTAGCACCGCGATTTCGTTGAGCCCCAACTGCGGAAACATCACCTGGCCGTCGCGCACGACACACGACTCATACATCAAATGCTCGATCACCGGCAACGTGCCGGAACAAATCGCTGGCAGCTCGGCGATGAACTGATCGGGCGAGAGATCGGCCAGAAAACCTAGCTTCCCCAGGTTGACGCCGACAATCGGCCGCTGGCGACGCCCCATCTGATGCGCGGCCCGCAGCATCGAACCGTCGCCACCCAGCACGATGGCCAGGTCGAAGTCGACGACCGACAGATCGTCGGCCAGATCCAGATCCTTCACGACCACGTCGGCCTGTTCGCTCACCAGCAGCATCAGTCGCTCGACGTGCGCCGCCAACCCGCGCCGTTCGACCGCGGCCAACAGCAACACCTTCAGCCGCTTGTGGGCTGCCGCTCGAGCTGTGCTGGCATGCTGCGCGTCCATGGTTTTGATCATAGAAGAAGCCGCCCCTCGAAGGAAGCTCCGCCGCTGGTCGCTCGAGCCGCCCGATGGCGCTAAAAGCAGCCTTTTGTTCTTCGTTTTTCGTTTCCGATGGGGAATGGTTCGGATGCTTATTCAGGCCCGAACTTCCCTCGCGGCCAGCAATGCCAGCAATGCCAGCGATGCTGCGCCGCCCCGGCTTCTCGAAGCTGCGCAGGCTGCGAAAGCTGTCGCGGTCCTCCCCGATTTGCGTTGCAGGAACGCGTCCGGCAAAGTCGATTTCATCGTTAAGGCTTACTGCGCCCATCGTCCACTGTCGTTCGGCCTTTGCCATGCGAACCGCCGCCCTCATTGTCGTTATGCTGCTGGCTTGCGGCTGCACGCATCGACAATTGACGCGCAGCATGGTCAACCAGGCGAGCACCGTGATGCAGATCGAGTATCAGATGGTGCTCGACAACATCGCGATGTTCACCGCCACGCCCAACGCGTTGCCGTGGCACGTCAAGATCAAGGACGGCACGGTGCAGATCAACGACGAGGGGGGCATTCCGGAGTTGGGCGTGCAGTGGGGAAGCACGCCCGGCATCACGCGCGGAGTGCGCGCGGTGCGCAGCATCACCGAGCAGTGGGGCGCCGACGCCGTCACCGATCCGCGCCGCGTCAAGCGGCTGCAAGACGTCTATCGCAGGGTCGTCGGCCTGCAGCCCATTCCCGATCCGGCGTTCTTCAAGCAGTTCCCCGCCTTCGCCATGGAAGCACAGTTGACGCATCCGCCGGATGGCGCGCCGCGGGCTGAGTCCATTCCGCTGCCACCGACCGACCCGTCCGCGCCCGCCAGCAGGCGTGACGACGAAGTCGAACGAGTGGCCCGCTTGCTGGCTCAGATTCAATTCGACGTGCCCACGGGCTGGTTCGGCGTGGGTTGCAAACAGGATGTCCCCAAGAACGCCTGCTTCGTCGGCCACTACTGCGACCACTACGTGTGGGTGATGCCCGAAGGAGTCGAAGGCCTCAGTTCGTTCACGCTGGTCGTCCTGGCGCTGACCCAGCTCGCGCCAGGCGACACGACGACTTCGCGCGGGTTGATCTTTACGCGCTAGAGAGAAATAGCTGGAATCACTCGGCCTGCTGCTCGAGTGCTTCCCAACGCTCGTAGGCCGCGGCCAGCTCGGCTTCGAGCACTTTGAGCTGTGCCTGTTGCGCGGCGATCGCTTCGCGGGATTGACGATAGAAGTCATCGCGCGCCATGGCTTCGTGCAGCTCGCCGATCTGGCCGTCCAATTGCTCGACGGCGGCGGGCAGAGCCGACAGCTCTTGCTGTTCCTTATAGCTCAACCGTCGCTTGCGAGACGCGCTCGCCGAGTCCGTCGGCCGGAACGTGGCCAGCTTGGCCGGCGCGCCCGAGGGGGCCGTGGCTAGTTCGCTGGCCCGCTGGCTCCGCTGGCGCAGCCAATCGTCGTAGCCGCCCACATATTCCTTGGGCCCATCGTCCTCGAAAACGATGGTGCTGGTCACGACGTTGTTCAAAAATGCCCGATCGTGGCTCACCACCAACACGGTGCCGGGAAACTCGACCAGTCGCGACTCGAGCAGATCCAAGGTTTCGGCATCCAGATCATTGGTCGGCTCATCGAGCACGATCACGTTGGCCGGCTTGGCAAACAACTTGGCCAGCAACACGCGATTGCACTCGCCGCCCGAAAGGAACTGCACCAGCGTGCGCGACCGCTCGGGACTGAACAGGAATTCTTCCAGGTAGCCGATCACGTGCCGGGCTTTGCCGTTGATCGAAACCGTGTCGTACCCGTCGCCCACATTTTCCTGAACGGAAGTCTCTGGGTTCAGCTGCTGGCGAAGCTGATCGAAATAGGCGATTTGCAAATTGGTGCCCAGGCGGACCGTGCCCGCGGCCGGCTTGAGTTGCCCCAGCATCAAGCGCAGCAGCGTGGTCTTGCCGGCTCCGTTGGGTCCAAAAATGCCGATCTTGTCGCCGCGCATCACGGTTGTCGAAAGATCGCGGACGATGATTCGATCGCCATAGCCGAAGACGACGTCTTCCAACTCCGCGACCAGCGCGCCGCTCCGCTGACCCTCTTGAATCGCCAATCGCACCTTGCCGCCGGCACTGCGACGCTCGCTTCGCAAGCGACGCATTTGTTCCAACGCCCGCACGCGTCCTTCGTTGCGCGTGCGGCGGGCCTTGATGCCCTGGCGAATCCAGACTTCCTCCTCGGCCAGTTTCTTGTCGAACAGCGCGTTTTGCTTTTCCTCGGCCGCCAGCAAGTCCTGCTTGCGATCGATAAACGTGTCGTAGTCGCACGTCCAATCGAACAGCCGGCCGCGGTCGATCTCCAAAATGCGCGTGGCCAGGTGCGCCATGAACATCCGATCGTGCGTCACGAAGATCAGCGTGGCGCTGCTGCGCTTGAGAAAATCTTCCAGCCAGTTGATGGCGTCCACGTCCAGGTGATTCGTCGGCTCGTCGAGCAACAGCACCTCGGGCGACGCGACCAGCGCTCGGGCCAGCAGCACGCGGCGCTTCATGCCCGACGACAGCGTCTCGAACAGCGCCGTCGCCGGCAGGTCCATCTCGGCGACGATGCGGTCGACCTGCTGCTCGCCCTGCCAGCCGCTTTCGACGGCGTGATGGTCGCTCGGCAGCCCCGAGGCGATCACGCCGCGCACGGGGCCGGCGATGTCTTGCGGCACGTCTTGCGGCAGCAGGGCCACCTTGGCGCCGGGGGCAAAAGCCACGCGGCCCGAATCGGGCTCGATCTGGCCGCTCAGGATCCGCAGCAGCGTGGTCTTGCCAGCACCGTTGCGGCCCAGCAGCGCGATGCGTTCCTTCGGCTCGACCTGGCACGACACGTCATCGAGCAGGGGCGGACCGCGAAAGCCGATCGAAAGGTTCGTGACGGTGATCAGAGCCATGGGCGAGGCAGCGGGACGGGGCAACAATGAGGTGACGGTGATTAAGCGGCAGCGATTAAATGGCGGCGGGCATTTGGTTTATTATGCCAAGTTCGAGCACGATTGGTCAGGTGACTTGCGGACCCAGCGCGGCTCGCATTGCAGCATGGGACGCACCGGGGGGTGCTATTCGCCGCAAAAGTCGCCGGGTAAGATAGCGTCGCTGCGCCGTGTCGAATCGGTCGCGGTCGGCAGTGAAATGCCTGACATCAATTTCAAACCCTACGGAGATGGTTATGATTTCTCGCAGACAATTCACCGTGTTGGCGATCGTCGGTCTGGCCCTGGGCGGTTCGTGGCTGCAAGCGGCCGATGACAAGAAACTGCCCAAGTGCTTTCTCGACATCACGGCCGACGGTAAGAAGCTGGGCCGCATCGTGATTCAACTTCGTGCGGACGTCGTGCCCAAGACGGCCGAAAACTTTCGGGCTTTGTGTACGGGCGAAAAGGGTTTTGGCTATAAAGGCAGCCCCTTCCACCGCGTGATCCCCGAGTTCATGTGCCAGGGCGGCGATTTCACCAATGGCAACGGCACGGGCGGCAAGTCGATCTATGGCGAGAAATTCGCCGACGAGAATTTCAAGCTCAAGCACACCGGTCCCGGCATCCTGAGCATGGCCAACGCCGGCCCCGATACCAACGGCTCGCAATTCTTTCTCTGCACGGCCCAAACCCCGTGGCTCGACGGCAAGCACGTCGTCTTCGGCGAAGTGGTCGATGGCATGGACGTCGTCAAGAAGATCGAATCCCTCGGCGCGCCCAACGGCCGCACCAAAGCCAAGATCGTCGTCGCCGACTGTGGCGAACTGTAGACGGCGGCGAGCTGTAGGCGGCAACGGAATTGTCCAAGAGAGCCACGGCGGCAATCGCGGGACGATTGCTCGCCGTGGCTTGATTTGTCGAGTGCTCAGCTGACCCGGCGGCGGTCGCTGGCCTGCACGTTGAGCCGCGCGGCCAGGTCGCGACACGTGGCGGCGATGCCGGCGGCGTCGAGGCTCAGATCGGCCAGCAGTTCGTTGCGCTCGGCGTGTTCGATGAAGCGATCGGGAACGCCCAGCCGATGCACGTGCGACGCATTGAGACCGGCGTCGGCGGCCGCTTCGAGCACGGCGCTGCCAAAGCCGCCCATCAAGGCCGCCTCCTCGACGGTCACGACGAACGGACTGTTGCCGACGGCCCGCAAAATCGTCTCGGTATCGAGCGGCTTGACGAAGCGGGCGTTGATGACGCCGACGTCCAAGCCGTCCTCGCGCAGCATCGCGGCGGCCTTGACACAGGCGGCCAGTTGCGTGCCGCAGCCGATGATCGTGCCGTCGTGTCCCCAGTCGAGCACTTCGGCGCGGCCCATTTCAATCGGAGTCCGCTCACTTTCAATGGCCTGCACGTTGGCCTTCGGATAGCGGATGGAAACCGGACCGTCGTGCGCAAGCGCGAAGCTGAGCATGGCCCGCAGGTCGTGGTCGTCGCCGGGCGCCAGCACGACCATGTTCGGAAACACCCGCATGTAACCCAGGTCGAACATGCCGTGGTGCGTCGGGCCGTCAGGTCCGGTCAAGCCCGCGCGGTCGAGCAGGAACGTGACGGGCAGGTTCTGCAGGGCCACTTCCTGAAAGATCTGGTCATAGCTCCGTTGCAGGAACGTGCTATAGATGTCGACGATGGGGCGCATTCCGGCCTTGGCCTGGCCGGCGGCGAATGCCACGGTGTGCGATTCGCAAATGCCGGTGTCGAAGAACCGTTCAGGGAAGGCCTCGCGCACCTTCTCGAGCTTGGTTCCCTGGCACATCGCGGCGGTCATCACCGTGACCTTCGGATTCGCCAGCATTTCCTCGAAAATGGCCTGGCTCGCCACGTCGGTATAGGCGGGCGACGAACTTTTCTTGAAGGCCAGCACCTCGTCATCGCAGGTGAACTGCGGCGGCGTGTGGAAAAACACCGGGTCCTCGGCGGCGGGCTTGAAGCCGTGGCCCTTTTCCGTGATCACGTGCAGCAGCACGGGCCCCGGCACGTCCTTGACCATGGTCAAATACTTGCGGAGCTGAGGAATGTTGTGGCCGTCGATCGGACCGATGTAGCGGAAGTTCAGTTCCTCGAACAGCATGCCGCCGTGCAGGCCCGCCTTGATCGATTCCTTCAACTGCGCCAGGAACCGCTCAGCCGGATCGCCGAGCAACGGCACCTTGTTGAGCACCTTGAGCACTTCGCTCTTCAGGCCCGTGTAGAACGAATTGATGCGCAGCCGATCCAGATACTCGCCCATGCCGCCGACGCGGTGACAGATCGACATCTGGTTGTCGTTCAGCACGACCAGCATTTTCTTCTTCATGCCGCCGGCGTTGTTCATCGCCTCGTAGACGATGCCCGAGGGAAACGCGCCGTCGCCGATGACAGCCACCGAGTGGCGGTCGCCCTGACCGTCGAGCAGGTCGTCGCCGCTCTTGAGCCCCAAGGCCGTCGAGACGCTGCACCCGGCGTGGCCGGTCATGAACAAGTCGTACTCGCTCTCGTGCGGGTTCGGGTAGCCCATCAGGCCGCCCTTGGTGCGCATGGCGCCGAACTCGTGATAGCGGCCCGTAATCAGCTTGTGCGGATAGATCTGATGGCCCGTGTCCCAGATCAGCCGATCGCGGCTGAAGTCATAGGTGGTGTGCAATGCGATGCACAGCTCGACGACGCCCAGGTTCGATGCGAAGTGGGCGGTGCGGTTTGAGACCAGGTTGCAGAGCACCTCGCGCATTTCGCCGGCGAGTTGTTCGAGCTGGGCGTTGCTGAAACCGTCGAGGTCGCGCGGCGATTCAATTTTGGAGAGCAGGTGGTCCATCAGTGATTCCTCTGCAGAACGTAATGTGCCAGGGCCTTCAACCCGCCAGCGTGCGGTTCCAGCGGTTCCAGCGCCGCGCACGCCTCGCGCACCAAGGTTTCGGCCTGGTGTACGCTCTTCTCCACGCCCAAGATTCCCGGAAAGGTCAACTTGCCACGGCCCGAGTCCTTGCCCGCGCGTTTTCCCATGGCGGCCGCGTCGCCACGCACGTCGAGCAAGTCATCCGTGATTTGAAACACGAGCCCCAGCCGTCGGCCGTACTCGTGCAAGGCCTCGTGCTGCTCGGCATTCGCGCCAGCCACGAGCGCACCGAGTTGCAGCGAAGCCAGAAACATCGCGCCGGTCTTGCGGCGATGAATGCTCTCGAGCGATTCGAGATCGCCGGCGGAAAACTCGCCAGCCAGATCATCGGCCTGTCCGCCCACCAGCTCCGACGCGCCTGCGGCGCGGGCCAGCACCGCGCAGCACTCGGCGGCCGTCGAGGCGGGACGAATGTCGCGAGCGAGCACTTCGAAGGCCAGCGTCAGCAGCGCGTCGCCGGCCAGGATCGCCACCGCCTCGCCGTGCGCCTTGTGGCACGTCGGCAGGCCGCGACGCAGATCGTCGTCGTCCATCGCCGGCAGGTCGTCGTGAATCAACGAGTAAGTGTGGACCATCTCGACGGCGCAGGCCGCCGGCAGGGCCGCTTCGGTCGTGCCTTGGCAGGACTCGGCCGCCATCAGCACGAGCATCGGCCGCAATCGCTTGCCGGGCGCCAGCAAGCTATAGCGAATCGCTTCGCGCAGTTTGGCGGGACAACCACGATCAAAAATCGTGTACGCATCGAGTGCGCGATCGATGGAGTCGCGCACTTGTTGGCTATAACAGTCGAGAGAAAAAACGGCGCTTTCGGTCATGGACGCGTTCGCCACGGCTCGGAGAATGGAAGTTGTTGCGTGCCGCCACGAGCAGTGACGACAATACATTCATTCTAAAAGAGTCGTCGCGGTCCGTCTATGTCGCCTTCGCTCGATTGTTGTTCGCTCTCGGCCGATCGTGAGCGTCGGCGCGAGCGCGACTGTGCCTTTTCCTCCAGAGAAGTCGCCCCATCCTCAAAAGGCTCGCTCTGTGCATGACCATCACGATCGACACGGTTTAACATTTCGATGCGACGCTCCGCGTGTTCGAGCAATTGGTAGCACCGCCGGAGCAGCTTGACCCCTTCCTCATAGCGGGCTAGCCCGGCGGCCAGCGGAATTTGCCCTTCTTCCAGTTGCTGCACGATGATTTCCAGCTCGGCCAGCGCTTCCTCGAAGCTGGGCGCGGATTCCTTGGATTGTCCAGCGTCGTTTGCACTCATGACGTTCTGCTCCTCGCCGTGCCACGGGGCGCTGGCTCGATAGTCTCCACGCGGCTGATCACTTCTCCCTCATTCAAACGGGTGTGCAATCGATCGCCCACGGACAGCACCTGCGACGAGCGCAGCAATTGGCCGTCGCTTTCGCGCGTCGTCAAGCTGTAGCCGCGTGACAGCACAGCCAGCGGACTGAGCGACTCGAGCCGGCCGGCCTTTTCGGTCAGCAGGCTCTTGGCCAGTTCGCCGCGTCGCTCGATGGCCCGCGCGTGACGCGTGGCAAGCTCGTCGAGCCGTTGCTCCCACAGCAGCACGCGCTCCAACGGTCGCCGAAACACGCGCCGCGCAGCCAGGGCGTCGAGACGCGCCCGAGCCGTGGTGGCGCTGGTGCGCAGGGCCTGCGCCAGTCGCTGACGCTGCCGCGCCAGGTAGGCCAGCACCTCATCCGCCGCCGGCGCGATGCGCTCGGCTGCTTCGCTGGGCGTCAGCGCGCGCACGTCGGCCACCAGATCGGAAAGCGTCACGTCGATTTCGTGCCCCACGGCCGAGACGACCGGAATGCGCGAGGCGTGAATGGCTCGCACCACGATCTCTTCGTTGAAGGCCCACAGATCTTCCAGGCTGCCGCCACCGCGTCCCACGACCAGCACATCGACGGGTTGCGCCAGGCGATTGACCAGTTCGATGCCCGCGGCAATCTCGCCGGCGGCGCCGTCACCTTGCACGCGCACCGGCACGATCAGCACGTCGACTCCGCGCCAGCGGCGGCGCAGCACCTCCAGAAAATCGCGCACCGCGGCGCCGGTCGGACTGGTGACGAACGCGATGCGGCGCGGAAACTTGGGCAGCGGTCGTTTGCGCTCGGGCGCGAACAACCCTTCGGCCGCCAACCGTTCTCGCAACAGCCGGAGCGCCTTCTCCAGCGCGCCCAGGCCCTTGGGTTCAACCTGTTGAATGACCAATTGATAGCTGCCGCGTGGGGCGTAGACGTCGAGGTAGCCCTGGCAGATCACTTCCAGCCCGTCGTGCAGGTCGAACCGCACGCGGCTGGCGGCGGTGCGCCACATCACGGCGCGAATCTGAGCCGCTTCGTCCTTGAGCGTCAGATAACAGTGGCCCGACGAGGGACGCGAGAAGTTCGAGATCTCGCCGCTAACCCAAACCGATTGAAACCGGCTCTCGAGCGTGCCTTTGATCTGCTCGGTGAGTTCGCCGACCGACAGCACGCGGTCCACCGCTGACTGCTCGCCGGTCGAATAGAGATCGTCGTCGTCAACCATGCCAAGAGTTCCCCACGGCGACAATATACTCGCCCGCAGGTGGGCCTGGCTACGGCGCGCCGGCCGCGGCGCGGACAGGCGAGGGCTGCGGCCCGAGCGCGGACGGCGGCGGTTCGCTGTGCCGGGCAAGGGGATAGCCGCACTGTCGCCGCATGACGACTTCGTCGATCTTGGGAGTGCCCGCCTCGGCCCAGGCTCCGGCCTCGACCGTCAAGCGGTTCAACAACCGCTCGATCTTCAGGCGATAATGTTCCACCCCCTCGCGATCGAGCGCTGGCGGAATGGTCATCGGTGGGCTCACCACGGCGCGAGCCCGCGAAAAGGGTTTGGGAATTGCAAAACGATCCCAGCTATTCACGCGCCACGGGCGATCGTAACCGAGGCCCATCGCAACCAGCGGCAGGCCAAGCTTCGACGACAAATACACCGGTCCATGCGCCAGCACGCGCCGCGGGCCGCGCGGGCCATCGGGCGTGATCGTCAGATTCATGTGCTGACTCTTGCGCAGCAACTCGCGCAAGGCCGCCGAGCCACCGCCATAGGTCGAGCCGCGCACGAACTCGAAGCCCAGGTGATTGGCCACTTCGGTCAGGATGTCGGCATCGTGGTGCCGGCTGAGTAGCATCGCCAGGTTGCAATGGCCGCGGAGGTAGAGCGGAAACAGGATGTTCTCGTGCCAGAAGATATAGATCTTCTGTCCCCGGTAACGGGCATCGACCGGATCGACCGTGGGATCGTAGAAGGCCGCTTTATAATCCAGCGTCGACATCCAGCCGTGAACGGCCGAGGCCGCCAGCAGGCCGCCAACTTTGACGCCGAATTGCGTGATTAACTTTTTCGCCGGCATCCTTGCCTCACTGCCAATGCAATTGCTACGACGGCCACACGCCCGAGAAAACTTCGGTCGCGGGCCCGGTCATATAGACGTGGTTGTCGATGGCCCATTCCAATTCCAAGTCGCCGCCGGGCAGGTGCGCCAGGATTTTACGGTCCGTCCGCTTGGTCAAAACCCCCGCCACGCACACCGCCGCCGCGCCCGTGCCGCAAGCCAGTGTGATGCCGCTGCCGCGCTCCCAGGTGGCCATGGTCACTTCGTCCTTGGAGTGGACTTCGACGAAATGCACATTGACGCGTCGCGGAAAGATGCGATGCAATTCGATCTTGCTGCCGAGCATTAGCGCGAGAAAATCCGGTCGACGCTGGGTTCGCGGCTTGGGCGTAATCAAATTCGGTATGACAAGCGGCGAGCCGCAATACAGCACGACATGCGGGTTGCCCATTGAGACACAGGTCATCCGCTGGTCCAACGGAAAGTTGTCTTCATGGAAAACTATGGACGGCTCGAGTTCAATTTGACCTTGAATCGGCACGTCAATCACCTTTGCATCGGCCGGCCCGCCGATGTCGACCGGGATCTTGCCGGCTTCTAAGATCGGCTCGCCCATGTCGACTTTGACGCGCGAGACCTTGCCGCCTTCGACCTCCAGATCGAGCGTGAGTACGCCATTGCCGGTTTCGATCTTCAGCCGTCGCTCGCTGGCGATGCCGTGATCGAAAACGTACTTGGCGACGCAACGGATGCCGTTGCCGCACATCTCGGCTTCCGACCCATCGGCGTTGAACATCCGCATCCGCGCGTTGGCTACCTGCGAGGGCGTGATGAAAATCAGCCCGTCGCCGCCCACGCCAAAATGCCGATCGGCGACGCGCCGGGCCAGCTCGGCCGGGTCGTCCGGAAAGGGCTCCTGAAAGCAATCGACATAGACATAGTCGTTGCCCAAGCCGTGCATTTTGGTGAAGCGCATGACAGAAACTTATACGAAGGAGGGCTCGCGCAATCATGACGAGCTTGGCGATAGCAGTTCGGCAAGTATTCTAGGGCGTGCCCCAATTGCGGGCAAACCCGGTTGTGGGGCCTCGTGGAGCAGCGTGCGGCCGACTTTAGACCGTCAAATCCAAATGACCGCCGACGTCGGCGGCTGGGTTGGCTGATCCGACAAGCGGAAACGGCGTGCTGGCGCGCCGTGGCTGGCCGGGGATGATCCAGGGCCGTCGGCCGTCGGCGTCGCGATCATTCGTGCCCAGTTCTTCGCCATCGGTTTCGGCAATGCCGGCCGCTCGGTCGGCCCGACCTTCGGCGGTCAGCCGACGCTGTTGATCGAGCACGTCCTGCCGGGCGCGTTCGACGTCCGAACCGTTTGTTTGGGCCAGCGGTGCACCGGCCGCACTGGCAGGCAGGCCGCCCAGGTTGACGATGCTCATGCAGAATCCAGGCGCCCCGAAGACCCGCGGGCGAGCAACCGGCCCCTCAGGATCGCAGCCGTGCTCGCTGCTACCTTTATCGGCGCGTGCCGCCGGTTTGGATTACCCGATCCGCTGGCGGCAGCGGCGTGGCGTTTTCGGCGTCGGCCTGAAGTTGCTGCAAGGCCTGATTGGCGCCGGGGAAGGCTTGGGTGCGGGTGATGGGGTGATCGATCGTGCCGGTGACTTCGATGCTCATAATCTGCTGGCTGGCTTCGCTCAAGATGCCGCTCAAGAGCGGCACGTTGCCGCGTCCGACCATGGTGTGAAATTGCAGGTTGATCGGATTGGTCTGGCCGTCGAGCTTCAGCGCTCCCTGGCCCATCAGGTTGATGGCATCGCCGTTCAAGTTGATTCGCTTGAGCACGATATGCTCGCCGCGCACGTCGAAGGCCACGTCGCACTCGGTGAAGGCCGTCGTGTCGGGCGCCTTGGCGCGGATGATTTTCAGCAGCGAGACCATCACCGGTAGTTCGTAAACGTTGGCGTCGCTCAGGTGGATATTGCCCGACCCGAACAAGCTGTCGGCGCGACGGCGGCCGTGCAAGTCGATGTTGGCCAGGATCTTGCCGTCGAGCTTCTGATGGCTGGTCATGTTCTCGTGAGCAAACTGTTTCAAATCGGCCTGCGAGACCGTGGCCACGAGGTAATAGTGGGGCAGGGCACCAAGCTGCACCTGGCAGTCGCCGGTCAACGTGCCGCCCAGCAGGTTGGCCGTCAGGTGACGATTCGTCTGCGGACCTTGTTTCGATTGCGCGCCCGAGTCGCCGAGCAACACCGTGTTGTTATCGAACCAGATCGGGCCCTGAATTCGCGTAAACTGAAAATTCTTGAACGTGAGGCTGTTGAGATCCAACTCGCCATGGCTGGCGAATTTCGCTCCGTCGGAAGCGCCGACGAGCTGCACGCGTCCGAAAATGTTTTCGAGCGACGGTCCGGCTTGCAGGCTGCCCTCGTGCAGAAACAGGTTGACGTTCCAACTGGTCCGTAGCGGCGCCGTGGGGCCGGCCTTGGCCAGATTGACGGAGCCCGCCAGGTTGATTGCGTTCTTTGGCCGCAGCTCGGCCACGGCCCGCTTTAGGGGCGCCGGCAGCGCGGCTTCCAACTCGTGGTCGTCGCCGTGCAGCCGGATGCGGTCGACCGTCAGATCGCGCAGCCGTAGTTCCCAGCGGCCGTCGGGCGAAATGTCGCACGATCCGTTGGTGTGTACGGTCGTGTTGCGGTGTACCGCGTGAATGTTCTGTAGTTCGACGTGCCCCTCGTGATAGTGAATCACCCCGTCCATCAGCCGCAAGCGATAGGGAAACGCGACGGGCTCGATGGACGTGCCGATCGACGTCGCGTCGTCACGCGGAACGGCCCGCAGATCGACTGAGATTTTGCGGGTTTGCGAATCGAACGTCACTTGTGCGTTGTTGACGTCGATCTTGCCGTGCGGTTGCAGCGCGTCCCAAAGTTGCTGCTGGCTGGCCAGTGGCAGGGCATTGCGCAGCTCTTCCTGCAAGGTGATGTTCTTGGCGACGATGTTGACTTGCAGCAGATCCCGCGCGGGCGAGGTCGAAAGCCCGCCCGACAGCGTGATCAGGCCCGTACCGTGAGTTCCCACCAGTTTCGGGCAGCTCCACTGGCCGTCCTGCATGTGCAGCACGCCTTGCAGGTTGTTGAGCTCATAGCGGAATTTGTCGTAGTTCAACGAGCAGCCGTTGAGCGTGACGTCGAGCGTCTCGCGCATCTCGCGAATGCGCGGATCATCGCGACGCAATCGAGCGAAGAAGTTGAAGGTGCCCCGAGGATTGAGCGACCGCAGCGCGTCGCGCGATTTTGGCTTGAGCACGGCCGCGAACAACTTTTCGTCGAACTGGATCTTGTCACCCTGAATGTCGATCGATCCGGTGAACCCCGGCCCGGGATTCCAGATCCGTCCGTTGATCGTCACCGGCTGGATGCCGCTGTGGGCCACGATGGCCACGTCGAGCACGTTGTCGCGCAGCGTCATCGACCCCCGGGCGTGCTCCAGGCGATAGGGGAACTTGTGGCAACTGAACGAAACGTTGTTCAGACCGCGCGCTTCGAGCTTCGGCTTCCAAGTCTGACCGTCGAAGACGATCGTGCCATCGAGGTCGATATCGCCCTCGGGATCGAAGTTCTTCCAATCCGTGCGCCATCGTTCGGGCAGCATGTTCGACCAGGCCGCGTCCAGGTGTACCTGCTTGCCGGTGAGCCGCAGTTCGAGGGGGCTGTTGGCGTCGTATCCATGGCGATGGAAGTAGGCCATCTCCCAAGTGGCCTGGCCCTGCAAGCAGGTCAGGTGGGTCAGGCGAACGCCGTCGTTGTCGCAATGAATCTCGGCCTTGATGTCGGTCAACGGATAAGGAAGCAGTGGATCGTCCAAGTGCCCATGCGCCAGGTGTCCGCTGACGTCGAAGCGGGGCATGTTGGCCGTGCCGTCGCTGCTGACGTGAAAACTGAGGTTCGCCTGGGCGCGCAAGGCGTGCAGTTTTTCCAGGGGCTTTGCGGCCTGCTCGGGCAGCGCCGCTTGCAACTCGGGCGAGATGGCCAGGCCATCGACGGTGCCCGAGAGGTTGCAAGCCTGGCTCGCGCGATTGATCGTGCCGGAAACATCGACGCGCTGAATCTGGTCGGCCGTCAAAAAGCCGTGTACGTCGAGCAGGTCGGGCGCCGTGCCGCCGTTCTCGGCCGGCTTGATCGTCAAGTTGATATCGCGGCAGGTGAACGTGCTGGAAGGATTCTTCAGCGGGTCGAAGACGATCAGCGTGCCGTTTTCGATCGTCGTGGTCGGCACAATCTTTTGGAATTCAGGCAGCGGAAACAGCTTGGCCGTGCTGAAGGTGCCGTCGGGGCGCCGCGTGGCGTGCAGCACTGGCCGGCTGGCCTTGATGCTGGTCACCTGGGGATTGGCCGAGAGCAGTTCCTGCATGCTGGTGCGGCAGGCCAGGAACAGTTCGTCAAAGTAGACGATCTCGCCCTGCGGCCCCTGAGCGTCCGATTCCGCCAGCGACAGCCCGCGGACCTCGATGCCGTCAGCCGTGATGTGGGCCGCGGCGACGCGCACCTTGAGTCGCGGGAAACGCGAGGCGATTTTGGCTTCGACCCGAATGCGAATCTCTTCTTCGACGCGGTAGATCGCCTTGCTATAGAACAACGGCGTTGCCGCCAGCGCAGCGACGACCGCCAGGGCCGCGCCCCATTTGAAAAGAAACCAGCAGCCGTTGACGCAGCCCTTGGTAATCAGACGCGATTCCTACTGCGAAAGGACCCTGTTCATGAACCGTCCGGTTGTGGCGCGGCGCCGCCTCGAGGCGCGGCCTTGACCAACACCGCGGCGGCCAACACCACCAGCGCCAGCATGGCCGGCTCGCGATAACGAATCGAACTGACAAACACGGTATGGAGAAGCGTGAAATAGACCGCCGGCAGCCAGGCCAGCACATAGGGCCAGCCGTGCGACGTGTAGCGCCAGACGCCAATAAGCCCCAAGGTCAACAGCGGCACATAGGTCATCAGCACTACCAGTCGTAGCGGCCAACTGCGCAACGAAGGTTCGTTGGGCCAGACGTTCCACAGCCGCACGAATTTGATCAGCGCCAACTGCGCGGCCTGCGCCGGATGCTCGGCTGCCCATTCCACGGCCGCGCGCTGCATTCGCCGGTCCAGGCGATATTCGAACGGATCGCTGTCGTTCGTCGGGGTTGCCCGCTCCGCCGTGGCGAAGTCGGTGACAAAGGACAAATTGCTGCTGCCGTCGGCCGCCGGGTTCCAGCCGTCATATAAACTAGCGCCGACTTGCAGGCTCGTGGCCACGAAATGCCCCGTGACGTGCGCATTGCGAATCCACCACGGCGCCATGCAGACGGCAAAGCTCGCGCACATCGCCGCGCCGACCAGCAATTGCCGCCGCCGCTGCCGATCGATCGCCAGTCCCACCACCAGCGCGAACGGCAAGAAGAGCAGCCAACTCGGCCGCATGAGCGTGGCCAGTGCCGCCGCCACTCCGGCGCCCATGGCCAGCGCCAGCGCTGGCTTCGCCCCGTGACTGCGCCATGCCAATCCCCACAGCGCGAGGTGCAACACCATGAACAGGCAGAAGGGGGCCTCGCTGAGCACGAAGGCCCCCATCGACACGGCGCCCGGATAAACGGCGGCGATCCAACCGGCCGCATAACCTGCGCGAACGTCAAACAAACGTGTCGCCCACCAGCCGAGAGCGCCGACCGTGGCCGTGCTCAGCACCGCGCTCAGCACGCGGGCCGTCATCACGGCCGGTTCGTCACCCAATAAGAGGAACAACGGCGCGAGCAGCAACGGATAGCCGGGCGTGCGAAACACCCGATCCTCGGGCGTGGGATAGGTGTACGGTTCACCGCGCGCAATCTCGCGTCCCAAGGTCCAATAGCTGAGGCTATCGCCAAAGAAGAATTGCTGGCCAGGCGGAATTCTGGCTTGCCACCATGCGCCGGCCCCCAGGCGCACCGCGAGCGCGAGCGCGAGAATCACCAGCCACGTGGCGCGATGAGCCGTGAGGCGTGCCATGTTGGAAAATCGACGGTTTAGCGAGACTAGGGGGCGGCAGATGGTACGTGCCTTGTTCGTCGTGGGTCAAGGCAGCTTCAACGCACTTCGGCTGGCCTGCTAATCTGGGCAGGCGTTGCCGAATGATCGCGAGATGCTTATCGCGCGCCGACGCAACTCCCGAAAATTGCCCGAAATGTCCAGCCCACGTTGGTTTACTTGTCCCCCGGGGCTTGTATACTCGGAAATCTGTCATCGCGCGCCTCCGCCGCATCTGGCAAGGGCTCGCCGCGTGTGGCGGCACGGCGAGCACATTCTTTCTTGGGAGACCTTAGGCCATGCAGTCGAGTGGCAAAATCTTTTGGGCCAGTTTTTTGACCCTGATCGCGGCGGGCGTCGGATTTGCCATTCGCGGCAAAGTGCTCGGCGAGTGGGGCTCGGCCTTCGGCTTCACCAAGACCGACTTGGGCACGATCACCGGCGGCGGACTGGTCGGCATGGCCTTCACGATCATCGGCTTCAGCCTGTTTGCCGATCGCGTCGGTTATAAACTGATTTTGATCGGCGCCTTCCTGCTGCACGTCCTGTCGGCCGTGGTCACGTTGGCCGCGACCTCGGTCTATGAGTCCATGGGGCAGAATGCCACCTACTGGTGCTTGTACATCGGCATGTTCATGTTTTCGCTAGCCAACGGCATGTGCGAGGCGGCCATCAATCCGCTCGTGGCCACGCTCTATCCGAAACAAAAGACGCACTATCTCAATATTCTCCATGCCGGCTGGCCGGGCGGGTTGATCGTGGGCGGGTTGCTCGCCTTTGCCTTCGTGGGCGAGAGTGCCAAGATCAGCTTTCTGCGCTGGGAAATTCCGATGATGTTCTTCCTCGTGCCCACGCTGTGGTACGGGGTGATCGTGCTCAAGGAAAAGTTTCCGATTTCCGAAGCCCGCGCGGCCGGCGTCAAATTTGCCGACATGCTGGCCGAGTTTGCCGCGCCGATCTTGTTGTTCCTGCTGTTCCTGCACGCCCTGGTGGGCTACGTCGAGTTGGGCACCGACAGTTGGATCACGAATATCACGCAGCCCAAGCTGCAACAGATCGGCATCGATAGCGTGCTGCTGCTGGTCTACACTGCCGGCCTGATGTTCGTGCTGCGGTTCTTTGCCGGTCCGATCGTCGAGCGGATCAATCCGTTGGGCCTGCTGTTCGTCAGCGCCGTGTTGGCCTGCATCGGTCTGTACTCGATGGGTAATGTGCTGGGCCTGTTTGGCGACACCGAACAACAGGCCCGCGCCGGCTGGCTGCTGCTGGGCGCCGCGACGATCTATGGCATCGGCAAGACGTTCTTCTGGCCCACGATGCTCGGCGTGGTGGGCGAGCGCTTTCCCAAGGGTGGCGCGCTGGCGATGGGCGCCATGGGCGGCGTCGGCATGTTCTCGGCCGGCTTGCTCGGCGGCCCGGGAATCGGCTACACGCAGGACGTCTTTGCCTCGAAGAAGCTCGAGGAAACCAACCCCGCGGTCTATGCCAACGTCAGATCGAACGAGGTCAACTCGTTCCTGTTCTTTGGTCCCGTCTCGGGCTTCGACGGCTCGAAGGTCGAGAAGCTGCGTGAGGAAAAGAGCCCCGAGTACGCGCCCGTCGAGTTGGCCAGCGACTACGGCGGTCAGATGGCGCTGAAGGTCACGGCCGGAATTCCGGCGGCGATGGCCGTGGGCTATCTGCTGCTGTTGATCTACTTCCGCATGATCGGCGGCTACAAGCTCGTCGAGATCGGTCCCGGCGGCGAGGAGCGCGAAACGCCCCATCGCCCCACGGCCAAGGAAGCAATCTATAGCGATTCCCAGGCCGATCAGGCCTGAAGCGGAAGGGAAGCCAAACGCTGAGCCAGCGAGCTACCGTTCAATCGTCAAGCGATCGCCGCTGTTCTGGGCGCGGACCGTGCCAGGAAACACGTGCGCGTCGTCGCGATCACTAAGAGCCAGGTCGGCCAGACGGTTCCACTCGGCATAGCCCATCGATTGCAACGGCCACGATCGCCGCCGCCAGATCGCCAGAAACAACTCGCGCACCAGGTGGCGGTCTTGAGCCACGATCGGTCGGCAATCGAGCGCCACGCCGCGTGCGTCTTCGGAAACCAGGCAGCGCTCGAGCAGTGGGCCCGTCAGGCTATCGATCAGACTTGCCGTATCGGTGGCCAGGTGGCCCAACCGCAACAGGGCGGCGACCACCTGGGGCGCGTACTCGCGCTCGATGAGCGGCAGTAGTTCGTGGCGGATGCGGTTGCGGGTAAACTGGGGATCGGCGTTGCTGTGGTCCTCGCGAAATGACTGGCCCAGTGCGGCAAGATAGTCGAGCACGTCGTGGCGCGAGACGTCCAGTAGCGGCCGAATTAACGTCACCGCCGGCCCCAGTGGACGCACGCGTCGCATGCCGCCCAATCCGGCCAGGCCGGTGCCGCGCAGGATGTGGTGCAAAATGGTCTCGGCCTGGTCGTTGGCCGTGTGGGCCGTGACGACATACCGGGCGCCGAGTTGCTCGGCCGCGACCTGCAGGAACTCATACCGAGCCTGCCGTGCGGCCGCCTCCAGCCCATCGCCCTGACTAGATCGGCTGGCCTCGGCGGCGTGTCCTACCAGGCATTCCAGCCCCAAACCCGCTGCCAAGCCGACCACGAACTGCTCGTCGGCGGCCGCCTCGGCGCCGCGTAGCTGATGGTTGTAGTGGCCCAAGACCAGCCGGCCTGGGCCACTGACTCTCAGCGTGGCCACTGCCCGCGCAATCGCCACGCTGTCGGCTCCGCCCGAAACGGCCACAAGGACGGTTACCTCGCTCCATCGCTCGGGCGGCCAGCTCGACGCCAGTTGCTGTTCGAAGGCGTGCGGCTGATTCATGCAGGCTCGCGGGGCGCTCGACGCCGCCAATCGAAAGGGCTAATCGAAAGGGAGGAAAAATCCATGGTACAGGCAGGGCGACCGCAGTAAAGTCTCCAGCTTTCCCAGGCCGCACGGAGGACACTCTAAGTCCGGTTTGAATAGCGTGTTAGCATCTTTACAAAACGATTTGAAATCGGTTGCAGTCAGCGAGGTTTGTGTTAGGATGAAACAGCGAGAGTTGGATTGCTGTTTCGCACTGCGCTGTTGCGCAACTGGGCAGATGGCAGACCGCTCTCGTGTCAGAAAACACCAGATTGATTGCCTTCGGGTTAACCGGAGGGAGTTGCTACCGAAAAAATTGGCTAGCGGCGATTACTGACGGCTCTGTGGCGGTGATAAGACAAGCGATTTGCGGGAGTTGGCCTTCACGATGTACTTCCTAGTGATGTTGCGATTCCTCCTCGGCAGGCTGTCGGGGACTCAGTTCGTGGCGCAAGGGTTGCGAAACTTTCGGGCGTCGGTTGCCGACCGCGCTCGTTCGCTTCGCGCTCCGGCGTGGATAGCGGCCCCGCATGAATGGATGAGCATGGATCAAGTCTTGACCGGATGTTCCCAAGGGTTCGTCTATCGCGGACGCGGAACATTCGAAAAAGCGAACCATCCTTGGTGTTCCGTTTTCCGACTGGCGCGCCGCCTGGCGTGCGGTCCGGAACCTTCTCTTGTCGTTGTCGCCACACGATCCTTCGACAATCGACCTTCGCCTCGTGGCGAATTTGTGCGGTGAGTGCGCGCGAGGCCTGGTCTCTCTTTTCGGGTGGTTTCTACCTCCCCAGCGATGTTTGCTTGCGCTAGCGACCGCTAGCGGCTGGCCGTCGCGTCTCCCGGGGCACAGCGAAAGCCAGGGGGAGAGTCGTGGACACTGTCTTCACCGTCATCGTGGTCGCCGTCGTCGCGATCCTCACGTTCGTCGGCACCAAGCTGCTCGATCGGCTGCGCCGCAAGGATGTCGAAAGCGAAGCCCGCGAAATCCTCTCCCGGGCCGATCGCGAGAGCAGCAATCGCCGCAAGGAAGCCGAGCTGGAAATCAAGGAGATGTCCATCCAGCAGAAGGCCGAGGGCGAGCGCGAACTGAGCAAGCTGCGCCAGGAGCTGCACGAGCGTGAACGCCTGCTCGACAAGCGCCAGGACGCCGCCGAGCAGCAGTTCGACCAGCTTCGCCGGCAAGAGAAGATGGTCGAAACCACGCAGCGCAAGCTGACCGAGCGGATCGAGGACACGAATCGCCGCAACGAGGAATTGACCAACTTGCTCGACCTCGAGCGGCAAACCTTGCACTCGATCTCGGGCCTGACGCGCGACGAGGCCACGAAGCGGCTGATGGAGATGCTCGAGCGCGAGCTGCAGCACGAGGCCGGCGCCGTGATCATGAAGCACGAGCGCAAGATGGCCGAAATCACCGACGCCAAGTCGCGCGAGATCCTGCTGACCTGCATCCAGCGCTACGCCGCCAAGCACACCGCCGAAACCACGACGAGCACCGTCGATATTCCCAGCGATGAAATGAAGGGCCGCATCATCGGCCGCGAAGGTCGCAACATCCGGGCCTTCGAGAAGGCAACCGGCGTCGACGTGATCATCGACGACACGCCGGGCGTGGTCATTGTCTCGGGCTTCGATACGGTGCGCCGCGAGATCGCTCGCATGGCGCTCAACAAGCTGATCGCCGACGGCCGCATCCATCCGGCACGCATCGAAGAGCTCGTGGCCGAAACGCAAACCGAGATGGAAGCACACATCCAGAAGCGCGGCGAGGAAGCCGCCCAGGAAGCCGACGTGCCGGGCTTGCACCCCAAAGTGATTCACCTGCTCGGCCGGCTGCGCTTTCGCACCAGCTACAGCCAGAACGTGCTGCGGCACTCGATCGAGGTGGCCTTTCTCACCGGCTTGATGGCCGAGGAGATGGGTCTCGACGGCCGGCTGGCTCGTCGTTGCGGCCTGTTGCACGACATCGGCAAGGCGGCAGATCACGAGGCCGAGGGCGGTCACCCCAAGATCGGCGCCGAGCTGCTGAAGCGCTATGGCGAAGGCCCCGAAGTGGTTCACGCGGCGCTGGGGCATCACGACGACATCCGCGTCGATCATCCCTACACCGTCCTGGTGGCCGCGGCCGACGCCTGCAGTGCCTCGCGACCCGGCGCCCGGCGCGAATCGCTCGAGCGCTACGTCAAGCGGATGGAGGAGCTCGAAAAGATTGCCACGGGCTTCGACGGCGTCGACCAGGCCTTTGCCATTCAGGCCGGACGTGAGTTGCGGGTCATCGTCAGCTCGAAGGACACGACCGATGCCTCGGCCGCAAAAATCTGTCGCGACATCGCCAAGGCGTTCGAACAGCAGTTGACCTATCCCGGCGAAATCAAAGTCACCGTGCTCCGCGAAACGCGCGTCACGGAAATTGCCAAGTAACAACCGGGCACGGCGCCCCTCGGGAAGTTGCCCGGTCGCGCTGGCCCGCAGAGAAAGAAGCGTGAACGCGTGCGGGTATTGTTGATCGGCGACATCGTTGGCAAGCCAGGACGGCAAATCGTGACGCGGGCGATCGGTCCGCTGATTCGCTCCGAGCAGCTCGACCTGGTCGTGGCCAACGCGGAGAACGCCGCGGCCGGCTCGGGGCTGACGCCGGCCAACTATCGCGAGCTGGTCGACGCGGGGGTCGATTGCATCACGCTCGGCGATCACATCTATCGCCGCCGCGAGATTATCAGTGTGCTCGAGCGCGAGCCGAACATCGTCAAGCCGGCCAATTTTCCGGTCACTGCTCCGGGGCGCGATCATGCCATCGTGCGGTCCCGCAACGGCGTTCAGGTGGCCGTGATCAGCCTGCTGGGGCGCGTTTTCATGCGGCCGGTCGACTGTCCTTGGACGGCCGCCGACCGGGTGTTAGGGGGCCTGCCGCCGGAGATTCGCGTGATCCTGGTCGATTTTCACGGCGAGGCCACGAGCGACAAGCAACTGATGGGCCGCTATCTGGATGGCCGCGTCAGCGCCGTCTTGGGCACGCACACCCACGTGCCCACGGCCGATGAGTGCATTCTGCCCAAGGGAACGGCCTTCCAATGCGATCTGGGCATGACCGGCCCGCTCGATAGCATTCTTGGCCGGCGGGTCGATCGCGTGCTCGAGGCGACCCTCACGTTCAATCCCACCCACTTTGAGGTCGCCAGCAACGACGTGCGCATGCTGGGCAGCATCGTCGACATCGACCCCGAAACCGGCCGGGCCACGGCCATCCGCCGCATCAGCGTGACGCAAGCCGAAGCGGACCGCATGACCAGGCCCGAAGCGGCCAGCCACGGCGAACCGCGTTGATCGCGTCGCGCCAGTTGCCAGAAAGGCTGCCAGCAGCCGGCTTTCCCACGGGCCAGCAGGGAATGGCACCCGTTTTCACGAGCTGCTGTTTCCGCTAGCTTGAGGAGAGCCAGATCGGGCGATCGACCAGCGGTCTGATCGGTCTTGCATCGGATATTTCGCCTCGCTATGCTCCGCATCCCTTTCGTGCAATAGCGTGACTCTAGTTACGAAAACCAAATCGGTCGAGCTCTCCCGCCGCTCACGTTTCTTGGCGGCTATCGTGGGAGCCGGCTTGCTGGCAGTGCTGTTGTTGGCCCGAGGTCTGCGGCCCGACCCGCGAGGGATGGGAACGCACGAGCAACTTGGTCTGCCGCCTTGTACGTTTTTGACAATCGTGGGAATTCGCTGCCCGGCATGTGGCATGACGACGGCTTGGGCCAACGTCACGCGCGGCCGGTTGGTCGACGCCGTGCGAACGCACGCGACCGGCACGGTGCTGGCCGTCTTGGCGCTCGTGGTGTCGATCGGCGCCTTGACGATGGCGGTGCGCGGTCAGCGCCTGGCCTGGCAGCCCGGCGAAACCGTGTTGGCCGGCCTGGCCTTGGCGATGACGGGTTTGATTTTGTGTGAATGGACGATTCGCCTGTGGGCCCACTGACGTGGCCCAGCGGGCTTCCGGACAGGATGCCGGAAAGAACAAGACTATTCGGGGCACGCTCGTGTCCCGCTCACGTACGGACGCTGTGAGGGAGACGCGATGGATCGCTTGCGCAACCAATCGGTCGGGCTGATGGTGGCCCTGGCTTTCGCCGGAATTCTGATGACGATCGCCACGGGCTGCAACGTGCTGGCCACGGCGATGTATGTGATTCAAGGCGCCAACAACCCGGCCGAATTCGACGGCCTCAAGGGCAAGCGCGTGGCGGTCATTTGCCGCCCGGTCACATCGCTGCACTATCGCGATTCGAGCGTCTCACGCGATCTGGCCAAACAGGTCAGCCTGCTGCTGCAAAAGCACGTGAACAAGATTTCGCTGATCGACCAGCGGGAAGTCTTCGAGTGGGCCGACGAGAATAACTGGGAGGACTATGTCGACATCGGAAAAGCCTTGGGCGCCGACATGGTCGTGGGGCTCGATCTAGAAGAGTTCAGCCTCTATCAAGGTCAGACGCTCTATCAAGGCAAAGCGAACCTGAAGATTGTTGTCTGCGAAGTCGCCAAGGGCAAAGAGCCCGTCTTCGAACAAAACATTCCGCAGGCGATCTATCCGCCCAACAGCGCCATTCCGGCCGGCGAAAAGCCCGAAGCCCAGTTCCGTCGCAAGTTCGTCGAATATCTGGGCCGACAGATCGCCCAGCACTTCTACGATCACGACGCCACGAACGACTTCGCCAACGACAGCACGGCGCTCAATTAGCGACCGAATCGCTTCATCTATCCGGTGCCATGCTTGCGCCTCGCAAGCATGCTCACGCAGCGGGAGCATGGCGCATCCGCGCAGCCGAACGAGCGAATCGCCGCATGCGCCCCAGCTACGGCCTCTCTCGGGCCAACTTTCTCAGCACTTCCAGTCCGCGGCCGATCGTGGCGTCGCTGGCGGCATAGGAGATGCGAAAGTGCGTGTCCTGCCGGCTGAAGATGTTGCCGGGGATGATCAGCAACCTGTTCTCGATCGCTTTGTGAACGAACTGGTCGGCGGTGCCCCAGGGCGCTTTGGGAAAAACATAAAACGCGCCGCCGGGGCGAGTGACCTCGTAGTCCTCGGATAAGCCGGCCAGAATCAAATCGCGCTTGCGACGATAGTCGTCGATGTGGGGTTGCATGTCGACGTCCAGGGCCGCGATGCCCGCCCATTGCATCGGCTGTGGAGCGCAGACGAAGGTGTATTGTTGCAGCTTGATCATCTGCTGAATGATGTCTCGCGGGCCGTGCGCGAATCCCAGCCGCCAGCCGGTCATGCCATAGCTTTTCGAAAAACCGTCGATCACCAGCGTCTGCGGGTTGTAAGCCGCGGGCGAGACGAAGGGCCGGTCGTAATGGAACAGGCTGTAGATCTCGTCGCTGATCAGCGCGATGTTGCGCTCGGCGGCCAGTCGAGCCAGCCCGCGTACCTCCTCGTCGCTGGCCGTGGCGCCGGTGGGGTTGGCGGGGCTGTTGAACAGGATCGCCTTGGTGCGCTTGGTCATCGCGGCGGCCACGCGATCGAGATCGATGCGAAAATCGGGATACGTGTCGACCAACACGCACGTGCCGCCGGTCAGGCCAACCAGCGATTTGTACATCACGAAGTACGGATCGAAGACGATCACCTCGTCGCCCGGATTGACCAGGGCCAACAAGGCCAACACCAACCCGCCGCTGGTGCCGCTGGTGACAAACACGTCGCGCATGGTGTGCGCGTACTGCGCTTGCACCCGGGCTTGTAGCTTCTCGCGCAGAGCGCCGATGCCCTGGGTGGGCGAATAGCCGTTCTTGTTCTCGTGAATCGCCTTCACCGCAGCCTCTTGCACCGCCGCGGGCACGGCAAAGTCGGGCTGGCCGATCGAGAGGTTGATCGGATCGGTCATGGCCGCCGCCAGATCGAACACCTTGCGAATGCCCGAGCTGTCGAAGTGCTCCATGCGCTCCGCGATCCAGGGATGAGCCATAGGGGAAGTGTCCTGCGAGAGAGTGACGGCGGGTCGGCCGGCGCGAGCGGCCGCTCGTTTCCGTTGTACACCGCTGGTCAGGCGGCGTCGAGGACTTCCGACAGCGGCCGATCCGATTGGCTGAGGATGGTCAGCAGCAGGCTCAAGGTCATTAAGGCGTCGGGCGCTCCAGCTTCTTCGCCATACCAGAATCGTCCGCTCGGCCCGCCACCAAAGACCGCGCCGGCGCGACGCATGGCCTCGCACGTTTCCTGTCGGCTCGCGGCACAGCGCACCGTGTTGGCGCCGCGCCGGGTCAACTCGCCGACCAGCCGCTCGCCGGCGTCGCGCTCGAGCACCAGCGCGGCCCCTGGCTGTTGACGGCACACATAGCCGCCCAACAGCAGCAACAGCGATTCCCCGTCCACTGCCCGACCGTGCTCGTCGAACAGCCGACAGCGCTCGCCGTCGCCGTCGATCCACAGGCCGAAGTGGGCCGCCTCGACCTGCACCGCGCGGCTGATGAGCCCGGCGCGGCGCTCGGCGAATGGCGTCTCGGCGCGCGCGATTCCGGCGCCCTGGGAAGCGCGCGGACGCAGGATTTCGCAGGCCGCCTGCGCGTTGAGGCAGTGCAAATAGTCGTGTACGACTTCACAGCGCGTGTCGAGTACGAATCGCAAAGGACGCAAGCCATGGAACAGCGACACCAGCGGCGCCAGGTAAATTTCGCCCGCCACGGCGCGGGCCAATGTACCCGCCCGGCGCGTGGGCCGATCGCTTGGCGCCACGTACTGCTCGCGCAGTCGATCCAAGCCGCCGGGCGACGACCAGGGACGCGACTCGCTGCCCCAAAACTTCAAGCTGATCGCGTGCGGTTCGCCGCTGGCGTTGCCGATCAACATCGCGGCGTCGCCATTCAAGTGTCGCGTCGCGGCGGCCAGCGAGGCCGACGTCGCCGCGCCAACTTCCAGCGTGTGGCAGCCCGCCCATTGCAGTGCCGCGCATGCTGCGGCCACTAGTTCGGCCGTCACCGCGTCGCCTGGCGTGCCCACCAGCACCGTGGGCGGAGGCAACTTGATGCGCTCGCGCGTGAGCAGCTTGCCCAGCGCCTCGCCAGCGCGTCGGGCGATGGCACCATCGACGTCGTGGGGCGAGGTGCCTTCCAGTCCTTCGCTCGTGAAACAAGGACCGCGCCGCACGCGCCGCTCGACTTCATCCCACTGCCGTGCCTGCAACGGCGACAACGCGTGCGTGTCGGTGCGGTGCACACACTGGCGACAAGCAGGATAGAACGCGGCCAGGCGGCCGAGATGCACCGCGCGATCGATCGTGTATGACTCGCCCGGGCAGCGATATTCGGCACTTTGGCAATCGGCCTCAATCGTGCGTTCGTCCATGAACCCCCACCCCCGCATGCCCACTGTGAGGCGACGTCCTGCCGCGGGCTCGACTCAGATGAGTCTCGCGGTCAAATCTTTTCGTTCGCGCCGCGTCGCATCTTGGTCCGGGCGCGGCTGAGTGTCGGGCCGACGCTGTTCTCGGGCATGCCGACGGCCGAGCTGATTTCCTGGTAGCTTTTGCCTTCCAGATGATACATCCGCACGACCTTGGCCTCGGCCCCCTCGAGTTGCGCCAGCAGCCGTTCGACTTGCTCGCGGTCGTCGACGCGTTGTTCGGACTCGCCGCCGACCACGGCCAGCTCGGGTTGCGGCTCGTGGTTGCCCAGGCGCGAAGGGGCCTTTTGCTTGAGCATTTCGGCCACGACGACCCGCCGTGCGATGACCGTCAGATAGGTCGCCAGGCTGCTCTCGCCCCGGAACTGGCGCAACACACCCAAATCGTCCTTGATGATCGTCAAGAAGACCCCCGCGACCAGATCTTCGCGGTCTTCGGAGGAAAGTCGCAGCGAGCGGCTTTGGGCCGAGTGGTTCACGACGTGAACGACCAGCCCCATGAAACGATCGACAAAATCTTCCCAGGCCCGAGGTTTCCGGGACAAGCAACGCTGCAGCAGATTGCGGTCGATCTCAGACAGTGCCACAACCGATACCTTTGTGTCCGAACGGCGCGCAACGGCTGGCCGGTCCGCAATCCCGCCAGACAGTGATGGGCCGCGTAGGAACGCTAGATGGGCTTCGGAAAGCGTTAATACCTATGATTTTATGTTGAATCGACAAGTGAAGCAAGCCGGAGTTTTTTCGCCGTTAAAGCCGGCCTAATCGCGCGCTTGACAGCGTGCATAGCCAGCACTAAAATTCGCGCGAAACCCCACGCGAAGCCTTCAAGTGCTTTTGTCTCAAGCACTTGACACTTGTGCGGCAAAAGGCTGAATTGAGGGCGGGCCCGCCGGCCGTTCGACACCTTTGCCAACGGCAAAGTTGTTGACGAATCGGGCTCGTGCCGAAAAAAAGCAATGACCGGCCCGTGTTCGGGGTGTTTGCGTAGTCCAGTTTTTATGGTGCGTCGGATGTGACGCTCAAAGGAGAGATCTGTCCATGACTCATGTTGTCGCCGAGCCGTGCTTCGGTTGCAAATACACCGACTGCGTCGTCGTGTGTCCGGTGGAGTGCTTCTACGAGGGTGAGAAGATTCTCTATATCCACCCGGATGAGTGCATCGATTGCGAAGCTTGTGTTCCCGAGTGCCCGGTCGAAGCCATTTTCCATGAAGACAACCTTCCGGAGGAATGGAAGGACTTCACCGCGCTGAACGCCGAAATGGCGCCGCAGTGCCCGGTGATCACGGAAAAGAAAGAGCCGTTGGCCGGAGCCTGAGCGACGACGTGTCGCGGGTTGGTCGCAGCGCTGCACTTTCGGCAGACCTAGGGTTTGCTCGCGCGCGGATTGGCCAACCAGTAGAGCCGCCCATCTTCCGCACCGCCGAGAAAGTCGGGCTTCCCATCGCCGTCGAAGTCGACGGTCGTGGGGCTGACGTCATGGCCTTCGATGTTTTGTCGCGCCACCGCGCCCGCGCGCTCGAAGCGCCAGATGCCGTCGCCGGCATCGGTCTGTCGCAACACTTCGGCGTTGGCTGCATTCAACAACAGATCGGCATGGCCGTCGCCATCCCAATCGGTCACGCACAGCTTACGGCGCCCGCTGCCACCGGCGGTCTTCTCGTTGAGCCGAAGCGGATTACCGTGCGCATCGAGCAACACTCGCCGCGGCGCCTGCAAAACCAGTTGGCCATTGCGACGCGCACGCTGAAAGAATGCCAGATAGCCTTCGCTGTCGAGCATCGTCAGATCCGGCAAGCCATCGCCGTCGAAGTCGAGGACCACGGGCGTCGTGCGCCATTGGGTGACGAGTTGCTGTCCCGTCGGCTTCCACCAGGTCCACGCGGGCTTGGGCGGATCGCCGGGCCACTGGACGTCGATGCTGGCCGGCGCCGCTAGCCGCGGCCGGTCGCGCGTGCCGATGTTACGCAGCCACTCGACGCGGCCCCAAATCGAGTTGAACACGATGTCTGGCAAGCCGTCGAGATTCCAGTCGGCCACGCTGAACGTGGTGTATCCCCACTTGGCTTCGCAGGGCCCCTGCACGCTGCCGTTCGGACCCGCCATCACGCGAAACACCTTGCCGCCGGCTTCGAGCCGCCGGGGAGCGTCCCACTTGGGCGCCGCTACCCTGGGGCCGCTTAGATTCTCGAACCACTCGATGTACCCGGCCGTGTTGCCGGAGAGGATGTCGATATCGCCGTCGCCATCCCAATCGACGCCGACCGGTGTCGCCAGCGCCCCACACTTCAACTCGTCGGCCTGCTGCTGAAAGTAGCGCGGCCGTTGGAACAGCGGCACGCGTTCGGCCGTCAGCCGGCCGGTGTTTTCGACCAGGGCCACCCGGCCATCTTCATCGCCAACGACCAGGTCCAAGTCGCCATCGCGGTCCCAATCGAAGGCGATCGGCACGATCATCTGCAATTCCATCGTCAGCCGTGCGCCCTCGGCATCCATCAGGGGGCGCCCGGCGGCATAGCGCGGAGCCGTGCGTGAGCCCTGGTTCTCGAAATAGGTGAAGCCGTCGAGAAACTCTCCGCACAGGAGGTCCAAATCGCCATCGCCGTCGAAATCGGCCAGGTTCGGCGTCGGGCATCCGTAGGTATCGACCCGCTGGCCGCCGGCCTCGACCGCCACGGGCGCGGCGTATTTCGGCTCGCCGTTGCTGTCGACGTTGCGCAGCCAATAGACGAATCCGTGCAACGGTCCGTTGGTCCAAAGGCCCGTCGCATCGAAGGCGTCGTCCCAGCCGTAGTCGCTCCAATCTTCAATGCCCACGACCAGGTCGAGCGCGCCGTCGCCGTCGAAGTCCGCATAGCGCCATTGATGGTGCCGAATCTTGTTGGCTCGGCCGTTCTTGGCATTGCCCAGCGGCGTGTGAATCGTCTTGGGGGCCGCGAGCGGCACGCTCTTGGCCAGGCCCGCAGTCAGAAAATCGGGATACTCGAGTCCCGGCGACAATACTCGCAGCCGGCCGTCGACATAACTGGGCAGCACGTAGTGCACCGTCGCGCTCAACCGCCGCGCGGGCTTGAAGACCGGAAACTTTTCGCGCGCCGTGTCGCCCGTCGAATTCTCGAACAGCCACACGCCGTTCGACGGCTTGTCAGGACACGAGACGATCAGATCGAAATCGCCGTCGCCGTCCGCATCGCAAGGGATCGGCCAGGCCCACAGCCCAACCCCCAGATCGACGACGAGTCCTGGATGGTTGTACTTGAGCCGCGTCAACTCATCAGCCCGCGCGGCGAGGCCGAGCGGCGGCGCGCAAACACAGAGGAGCGTGTAAACCCAAGGCAGCGCGAGCCGAACGTACTTGGCGATGTCCACAGCGCTTCGAGCCATGAAGTCCATCGCCCAGCCGGCTATTTGAGATCGACCGACCAGTAGGCGCTGTCGAGGAAGGTCTTCCAGCTTTCGTACTTGGGATTGCCCAGCTTGATCGCCAGCAGGGGACTGCGCTTGGGCTTCACCGGCAGGCGGATCAGCTTCATGTGCGCTTCCTGCGGCGTGCGGCCGCCTTTCTTCACGTTGCAGGCCACGCAACTGCAAACAATATTCTCCCAGCAGGTCTGGCCCTCGCGGCTCTTGGGCACGACGTGGTCCAGGCTCAGCTCGCTGGTCGGAAAACTCTTGCCACAATACTGACAGCGGTTGCCGTCGCGGGCGAACAAATTCCGCCGATTGAAGCGAATGGTTTGCTTGGGCACGCGGTCGAACGACAGCAAGCGAATGACGCGCGGCACCTGGATTTCGAAGTTGACCGCCGAAATCCAATCCTCGTGAGGCTCTTTGATCGACGAGCGCAGCTCGCTGATTTCGCGCCACGACTCGAAGCTGTAATTGGCGTACTGGCCTTCCTGAAGATGAATCACTTCGGCCAGCTCGCGAAACAGCAAGCCGAAGGCACGCCGCACGTTCACCACGTGGACAGCCATGTAAAAGCGATTCAGAACCAACACGCTGGCACTCAGCGGATTCGCAACTGCCGACCCCTGGGTCATGAAACGCTCCCGAGAAACGAGGCTTGTGTACCGCCCGTCGCTTCCTGGCTCGCTTCACTGACGCAAGCGACCAAGGCCGTGCGACACTGCAGATTTTGCCTAACAAGCGCCTGCGGCGCCTGTTATGTAACCCGATGGCCCATTGTAATCGGCACGCGGACGCCAGACTAGGGCAGGGTCGTCAGCAGTCCCCCTCGGCCCAGAAAAACGTCACGGGTCGTCGTTTGGCGCGTTTTTCGTTGTCCTTTTCGTCCCGCTCGGCCGCTTTCGCGCGGCAGCCGCCGATCCGTGGCGAAACCGCTCACTCGCTGTCAATTGCGAATACACGATCCAGAGCGTTGTCAAGCAGCAAGTACCAACAAATCCCCGGCGCGCGGGGCAGTGGAAAAAAATCACGCAGATTCACTTGCTCTGGCTCAAGAGCCCGCATTAGGATGAAGTTCGGCCGTGGTACGCTATGTCTCCAGGATGGGAAGCAAGTCCACTCAATAACCCGCGAAAGGTGCCGATGATTCACTATTCATGCGATTGCTGCAAGCGCGTGCTCGATCCTGAGGATCTGCGATACGTCGTGAAAATGGAAGTTTGCGTGGCGTTCGATCCCAGCGCGATGAACGAGCTCGACGACGATCGAGATCATCTGCAAGAGATTCAAGAAATCCTGCAGCGTTCCGCCGACGCGGCCGATCCCCAGATCGCCGACGAGGTGTACGAGCAGATGCGATTCGATCTGTGCACCGAATGCCGCAAGAAATTCGTCAAAAATCCTCTCGGCCGCGAACTCTCCAAGCAGTTCGAATTCAGCAAGAATTAACGCGGCCCGAGGTCCCGGGGACGTTGACGCGCTGACGTTGACGTTCCAGGACACACGGCCACGGCCCGAGAAACACACGGCCGGCTCCATGGGGAGCCGCGCGGGGGCAGGTTTGCTGCCCTGCCGGTTTGGCCACCGTGTCGGTTTGACCACCAGGCCCGGCCAGGGAGCGACTCGCCATCGGACAGCCTCGGCGATTTCGCCGTCCTCCCTACCACACGCTAGGCATTGGCCTGGCACTCTTGCTGTTGTACCTGGCCCGGCTGGCGTACGGTCCGGCCACAGTCGAAACGCCCGACGGGCTCTCCGAGGGCGACCATCGCGTGGTGCGCGTTGTTGACGGCGACACGATCATCGTCGCCCCACACGTGATCGTGCGGCTGATTGGCGTCAACACGCCCGAGACGGTCAAGCCTGACTACCCGGTCGAGCCGTTTGGTCCCGAAGCCTCGCGGTTCACCCACGAATTCCTGGCCGGCGGCACCGCGCGACTTGCGTTCGATCGCGAGCGGCGCGATCGCTTCGACCGTCATCTGGCCTACGTTTGGGTCGGCGATCGGTTGCTCAACGAGGAGCTGATCCGCGCCGGGTTGGGCCGCTTTGAGCCCCAGTATCACTACTCCGACGAGATGAAGCGCCGCTTTCGCCAGGCACAGTCGCAGGCCCGCAAAGAGCATCTGGGCATCTGGTCGCAAGTCGGTGCGCCATCGAGAGACTGATCGACCTCGGCGGCCATATCGCGAATTGGCGATTCAATTCTCTTCGGCGGTCGAGGTCGTCGTTCCTAGTCCGCAGGCCGCGTTAAATGATAATTCTAGAGCCACCAGGCGAGGGCAAGCGCGAAGATCGACTCCTCGACAGGCCCGAAGCCCCAAAGAGCTGATTTCGGCGGTAGCAGCGTCCAGACGAAAACGCCCAGAGCCGCCATCGTCCAAAACAGGGCTCGCAGGTTGAATTGGAATTGCCGACGCTGAGCCATGCGTGGATTCTAGCCGTAGCTGGCCGCGCGCGCAACTTGTGACCCCGCGCGGCGCCTGGTAAAATCGGCCGTTTCTCTCAGGCTCTTCCGGGTTTAGTGATTTCGAGGATGCAACGTTGAACGCGAAAAAAACAATGCGCATTGCCGTCATCGGCGGCGATGGCACCGGCCCGGAAGTCGCGGCCGAGGGACTCAAGGTGCTCAAGGCCGTTTCGGCCATCGACGGTTTTAGCTACGAAACGGCCGACTTCGATTTTGGCGGCGATCGCTACTTGCGCACCGGCGAAACGCTGCCGGCCGGAGCGGTTGACGAGCTGCGAAAGTTCGACGCTATTTTCCTGGGCGCCGTCGGCCATCCCGACGTCAAGCCGGGCATTCTCGAAAAAGGGCTGCTGCTCGAATTGCGCTTTCAACTCGATCAGTACATCAATCTGCGACCAGTGAAACTCTATCCGGGCGTCGAAACGCCGCTGCGCGACAAGGGACCGGCCGACATCGATTTTGTCGTCGTCCGCGAAAACACCGAAGACATGTACTGCGGCGTCGGCGGATTTCTCAAAAAACACACGGCCGACGAAGTCGCCACGCAAACGGCCATCTATACCCGCAAGGGCTGCGAGCGCTGCATCCGTTGGGCCTTCGAATTCACGCGCAAGCGCAACAGCCCCAAGAAAATGTTGACGCTCGTGGCCAAAACCAATGTGCTCACCTACGGCCACGATCTGTGGTGGCGCACCTTTCAGGACGTGGCCAAGGAATATCCCGATATCAAGCCCGACTACAACCACGTCGATGCCTGCTGCATGTGGATGGTCAAGAATCCGGAATACTACGACGTGATCGTGACCACCAACATGTTCGGCGACATCATCACCGACCTGGCTGGCATCTTGCAGGGCGGGATGGGTGTAGCCGCCGGCGGCAATATCAACCCCGACCCGGGCGGCACCAGCATGTTCGAGCCGATGGGCGGCAGCGCGCCGAAATACACCGGCCAGCACGTCATCAATCCCATCGCCGCCATCAATGCCATGAGCATGCTGCTCGATCAATCGGGCCAGGCGAAGTCGGCCCAGCGCATTCAACAGGCGATTCAGAAAGTGACCGGCACCAAGATGAAGAGCCAGGCCGCCGGCAAGATGGGTTACAACACCCAGCAGATTGGCGACCTGGTGGTCGAAGCCCTCAAGTAGCTCGCGCGACAGTTTTCAATCCAACCCTGCAATCGCCGGAGGTTCGTCATGACGCATCCCCTGTTTGATCTGACCGGCCGCGTGGCGCTCGTGACCGGAGGCAGCAAGGGGCTGGGCAAGGCCATGGCTCGCGGCTTTGCCGAGGCCGGAGCCAATATCGTCATTTCGAGCCGCAGCGAGTCGGAGCTGAAAGCAGCAGCCGCCGAAATTGCCGAGGGCACCAAGGCCAAGGTCGTCTACTTCGTGGCCGACATGACGCGTCGCGAAGACGTCAAGAAGCTGGCCGCCAGCGCCCTGTCAGCAATGGGCCGCGTCGACATTTTGGTCAACAACGCCGGCGGCAACGTGCCGCAGGCGATCGACAAGATCACCGACGAAACCTGGGACCGCGTGCTCGAGCTGAATCTCACCTCGTGCATGGCGCTCACGCGCGAGCTGGTGCCGCAAATGAAAGAGCGCCGCTGGGGCCGCGTGATCCACATTTCGTCGATCATGGGCTTGTCATCCAAGGAAGAGCGCAACGCCTACTCGGCCACCAAAAGCGCGCTGCTGGGGCTCGCACGGGCCAGCGCGCTCGATCTGGGCGACTTCAACATCACGGTCAATTGCCTGGCGCCCGGACCGTTTCTGACGGACCTGCCGGGCACGATCCTGACGGACGAACAAAAGAAGACCTTCGCCAGCCGCACCGCGCTAGGCCGCTGGGCTCAACCGCGCGAGCTCGCCGGGCCCGCGCTGCTGTTGGCCAGCGATGCCGGCAGCTACATTACCGGCGCCGTGCTGGTGGTCGACGGCGGCTCGATCATCAAGACGTTCTGACCTCACCGCAGCGGCGCGCTACACATTTCCCTGTCGCGCGCTTACGTCCCCTGGCTGTGGGGCATCGGCAAATAATTGACGATAATTGCCACAGCGGTAGCGAAGCTGCGGCCCTTGATTGCACGCTCGGCTACGATTGGGTTCAAGTCAACGCCCTAACTGTGCATCCGCGGCAGCTCGTCGCCGACCTCGATGATTCGAGCTTCTTCGGCCGAAAGTTCCAGCAAGCGGGCGCGGACCACGGGCTCGGGGGCGAAGATCGTGGCCATTTGCACATACGTGCTGTGGTGCCGCGCTTCGGACTCGAACAGGCTGCCATAAAAATCGGCTAGTTGGCGGTCGGTCACATGGTCGCGCAGCAGCGCGAAGCGCTCGCAACTGCGGGCTTCGATCAGGCTGGCCACGAGCAGCCGGTCGAGGGCCCGCTGTGGCTCGCCGTGCCGCACCAGTTCGTTCAGCTTGCGGCCATAGGCGCCCGGCTTGAGCGCGGCGAACGCGATGTCGCGCTCGGCCAGCAGGTCGAGCACCAGGCGAAAGTGCTCCAGCTCCTCGACCACGATCTCCGACAACTCGCGGCACATCGCCGGCCGGCCACTGCCATAGGCAAAGATCAGGCTCATGGCCACGCCGGCTGCCTTCTTCTCGCAATGCGCATGGTCGATCAGGATCGACGGCAGATCACGATCGACCTGCTCGACCCAGCGCTCGCCGGTGGTGGTTTGCAGGTTCAGCAAGGCAACGAAATCCCAATAAGGCACATCAAGGTACAAGGTGCCCGAGTGTCTAGCCGGCAGCCTTTTCCACGACGGCTGGCTTTTCGGTCTCACGCAAATAACGGCTGGCCACGAAGTTCAACAGGAATCGTGGAAAGAGCCGCTTCAGCCACCAGAACACGACCGCCTGGAACGGCACCATTACATACAGCCGCCGCTGATCGATTGCCCGCAGGATCAGCCCCGCGACGTCGTCGGCCGTGGCCGTCGAACGCTTCATCAACTTGGCGGCCATGTTCTTTTGGGCTTCGTTCTGAAAGCGGCCGCTGTGAATGATGTTCGTCGGAAAAAACGAAGGGCAAACCGCGGTCACGCCGACGTTGTGGGCCTTGAGCTCGCCAAACAGCGTTTCCGAGAGCGAGATCATGCCCGCCTTGGTGACGTTGTAGGGAGCCATGCCCGGCGCCGAGACCACGCCGGCCATCGAGGCGATGTTCACGATGTGCGCCCCGCGCGGGTTGCTCTTCAACCAATCGACCAGCACGTGGCAGCCATAGATCGCGCCGTACAAGTTGATGTCGATGATCCACCGCCAGTCGTCCAGCGGCAGCGTGCCCACCTCGCCGCCCACTCCGACGCCGGCGTTGTTCACCAGCAGATCCAAACTGGGCCACGATGCCCGCAACTTGGTGCTCATGGTTTGCCACTGTTCAACCTTGGTCACGTCGAGCGGTTCGACCTGGCCGTCACCCCCGGCGGCGCGCACCATTTGCAACGTTTCCTGGCTGCCCGCATCGTTCAGGTCGGCAACGGCAATGTGCCAGCCGCGGCGCCCCAGGGCGACGGCGGTCGCACGGCCCAGGCCGCTGGCCGCACCGGTCACGATGGCATATTTCTTGGGCTCCATGTAGTCTTTCCGTTCTTCTCGCGAGGGCAGAGCAGGGGGGACAACCTGGCGACATACCGGGTCAGTTGGCGTTCGCACCAACGTACCCTGCGAGCGAGAGGATGGGAATTGCCCCGACTTCGAAATCCCGGCCGGGTGCACGGCCTATAATTGAACGGGCGGCCGAGCGCTCGAATCGGTGAGAATTAGTGACCGCGGCCAGACCCTTCAAGACCTCCATTTGCCCCCAGGCTCACGTTGACAACCACCTCTCCCCTCACGGCCGACGACTTGCGGTTCCTCGACGAAGCGGCGCGCTACTTGGAGCGGCCCGGATTCTTGATGAAGGTGGCCAACCTGGTGGGCAAGCCGGCCGAGGGCGTTCTCAGGGCGCTGCCCGCCAAAGCCCACGCGATGATTGGCGACATGACCAATTCGGCCCTGGAGCGGTCTCTGGCGTGGGCCGTGCGTTCCCTGCCGGCCGAAAGCTCGCCGCGGCCCCGCGGTTGGTCGCTGGCCGGCGGACCACGATTTCACCTGGCCCTGACCGCCGCGACCGGTGCCGTGGGCGGATTGTTCGGCCTGGCCGGCGCGTCGTTGGAAATTCCGGCCACCACCACCTTGATGTTGCGCTCGATTGCCGAGATCGCGGCGGCCAACGGTTCGGATCTGGGCGATCCGCAAACACGGCTCGAATGCCTGTGCGTGTTCAGCTACGGCGCGCCGCAATTGAACGCCATGGAGTCGGCCTATTTCAGCAGTCGCGTGGGCATGGCCATGGCCATGCGCGACGCGGCCGGCTATCTCGCTCGGCACGGGGTGCAGGAGATCGGCAACGCGTTGGCGCACGGCACCGCCCCGGCCCTGATGCGGCTGATCAGCCAGATCGCGGCCCGTTTCGAGATCGTGGTGACCGAAAAGCTGGCTGCGCAGGCCGTACCGATTGCCGGCGCCGCGATGGGCTCGTTAATTAATGCGGCCTTTACCGATCATTTCAATCGGGTAGCCGAGTACCACTTTGGCATCGTGCGACTCGAACGTTTGCACGGCCAAACAGGGGTTCAGCAGGCCTATCAGGCCGCCGCTCAGCGGGCCAAACAGGCCCAAAACTGAGCAATCCCCCCGCCAGCGATTCCGTCGCGCCGGCCCACTCGTCGCTAAAGCGGCACATCCGCGCGAAATGCGTTGATGCTCAAAGCTCTCCAAATCCGGCCGTGCGGCATGTTGCGGTTGCGTAAGCTGTTGACTGCTAGCGACATTCCGTTCAGGTCGCCGCGCCGGGTTTTCGATAACACCGAAGACTCGCCTGCGGGGCGTGCCACGGCCCAGCGTTGACCCCGCGCAATCCCCCCTGGAAATCTGTCAACCGAGGTAACGGCCGGCAAGGGCCGTATTGCTCCATGGACGCGACGACAGCGGTGTTGGAATCCTTGGCGGCCCAATGGCGGGCTTACTGTCAACGCAACCCCCAGCGGTTCCTGGCTCTGCGCGGCGCCGCCGCGGTGCGCCGCCGAACCGAACGCTTCGAAGAGCAGTTGATCGATCAGCTGTTGCGCGACGACGCCTCGGACACGGACAAGGCGGTGGCCTTTCGCAGCATCGTCGAGCTGCGGGCATCGACCGGACGCGATGTGGCGACGTTCTTTGAGGTCGAACCGCGGGTCGTGGTGATGGGCCTGACACTGCTCGAGCTGCCCGTCCGCCGCGTCCCGGTCGTACCGGCCCTCACGCCGGTTGACGCCAACACCCGCACCCGCGCGGCCTGAAGGTGCCTTGAGACGGCAACCCTCGCAACCTGGCGCCACGCACTCTCGGGCGCCCAGCGCTAGGCCGGCCCCGCGAGCACGCGCGGGCCTGATCGCCCGCCGGCTCTTGGCCGATCGCGAGCCGCGCATCCAGCGACTTTGTTGTTCGGATTCCCCTCGCGCAGCAGCTATAATGCCAGGCGTTTGGGCGCTCCGCCGACACGAAACACTTTCGAGGTGACACGATGAATCGACGACGACTGGCAGTAGTGGCAAGCGTCTTGGCGCTTGGCAGCGTGCTCGGCTATCGGGCGGGATCGAGCGCCTCGGCCGCGCCGGACAGCAAGCCGGCGCCTGAAAAGAAACAAGCCGCCGAGGGCAGGCAAGCCTCAGATAACAAACAAGACAGTCTCGACGTGCGGATCGCTCGCGCTCAGTTGAGTCTGGCCGAGGCCACGCTCCGCAAAGCGCAAGACCAGAACCGCCGCGTCGGCGAAACCATCTCGGGCGGCTTGCTCGCCCAGTTCACCGACGCCGTGCAAGTCGCCCGCGCGCAACTCGAAGCAGCGGAGAGCGCGAGCGGCGGCGATTCGCTGGCTGCCTGGATTCGTCGCGCCGAGTCTTCGGTGCGCGAGGCGGAGAACCGCTGGAAGCGCGCCGCCGAAGTGAATCGCCTCTCGGCCGGTACCGTGGCGGCGATCGACGTCGAGCGCCTGCGCTTGACGGTCGAGATCGCCAAATTGCAAGTCGAGCGTGGCAAGGCCCTGGCCGACGCTTCGACGGAAGCCAAGCTGCACTGGCAAGTCGACGTGCTCAACGACGAGGTCGCGCGCTTGAAGTCGCAGACCGGCGTGCTGCTGCAGAATCGTGGGCCTACCGACTTTTAGGCTCGTCCAAGTTCGAAGCGATCAAGTCAGCGGCTATCGCCGACGATAGCAGTTGCTGGCTTTCTCCAGCCTGCCCGCGATGCCGCGTTTTCCGGCGCCACCTCGTTCGCCATTGTGGCAAACTCGAAAAGATGGTATCCCATCCGCCCCTTCGTGGGAGAGCGCCAGCGTTCTGCGCGCATCTTGAATTCGTGTCCTGTCCTCAGCGGTTTTCGCGAGTCGAGTTTTGACGTCGTTTTGCAACATACTGCGCGTCGGGTGGTGGGCCACATGGTGCCTGCTCATCGGCTCGGGCTGCGCAGTCGCTCCCTATCAGTTCGGCCATCGGCCGCAGCCCGACGTCGTCGCGCCGGGGACGATGGTGCTCGAGGAAGGAAAGCCCAGCAAGACTCTCGACCGCTTCGCCTGGGTGATCGGCACCCCCGCGCGCATTTTGCCACTCGATGGGCGCATCAACCGCCATGCCTTGTCGCCCGAGACGACGGCCAAGCTGAAAGAGTATCTCGAGAAGAACGATCTCACCGACGTCTACGTCTACGTCAATCACTACGATCCCAAGGGCCAGTGGAAGCGGCTGCGCGAGAACAACTTGGTGTCGCCGGTCTGGCGCTATTCCGTGGGCGTCTTCAGTTGGATTGGCTATACCGTGTTGCCCAACCGGGTGCTGGGTGGCGACATGTACAATCCCTACACGAACAGCCTGTATCTCAACTCCGACGTGCCCGCGGTCGCGCTGCACGAAGCGGCGATGGCCAAGAACGTCCACTCGCGGCCGTTGCCCGGCACCTATGCGGTGATCAACGAGTTGCCGTTGATCTCGCTGATGAACCACGGCCGCGCCGTCGGTGACGTGCTGGGTTATGCCCGCATGGAAAGCGACTGGGAGACGGAGCGCGAGACCTACCACGTGGTCTACCCACGAATGGGTATGGAGTGTACGGCCCCGGCCGCCAGCTTCATCGCCGGCTGGTGGAGCGCTCCGATCTTGGCCGTCGGGGGCGCCGCCGCCGGCCACGTCGCCGGCCGCACTATGGCCGCCCGCAATGAGCCCCATCATGACCACCTCAGCGAACCCGCCGCGCTCCCCTCCGACAGCATCCGCCAGGTCAACCACTCCGAGCCGGCCGAAATTCGCGAGGCGTCGCTGTTTCCGCTCGAGCGCCTGCCGAAGCCTTGAGCCAACGGCGTAACGCGGTAGGCTGATGGCTGTCGGCAAACCCTCCACGAAGGCGGTAGGGCGCTGTTACCGCTTCATCTCCCCTGGTCGGCTCGCTTGTCATGAAATTCACTCGACTCGGCTCGACGGGCCTCAAGGTTTCGCGATTGTGCTTGGGCACGATGACCTATGGGTCGAAACAATGGCGGCCTTGGGTGCTGGACGAAGAAGAGAGCCGGCCATTTATTCGCCGGGCCTTGGAGCTGGGTTTTAATTTCTTCGACACGGCCGACATGTACTCGCTCGGCGCGAGCGAGGAAGTGTTGGGGCGGGCGTTGCGCGATTTCGGCCCCCCGCGCGATCAGGTCGTGATCGCCACCAAGGTGTTCAATCCGATGAGCGACGATCCCAACCACCGGGGCCTTTCGCGCAAACACATCCGGCATGCGATCGACGACAGCCTGCGCCGTTTGGGAACCGATTACGTCGATCTCTATCAGATCCACCGCTTCGACTACGAGACGCCGATCGAAGAGACACTCGGCGCCCTCGATGAGGTCGTCAAGTCGGGCAAGGCGCTCTATCTCGGTGCCTCGTCGATGTTTGCCTGGCAGTTCGGCAACATGCTCGACACGGCCCAGCGGCTGGGGCTCTCTCGGTTCGTGACGATGCAGAATCATTACAACCTGATCTATCGCGAGGAAGAACGCGAAATGATTCCGCTCTGCCGCGCCGCCGGCATCGGCTTGCTGCCTTGGAGCCCGTTGGCGCGAGGTTTCCTGGCGGGCAATCGACGGGGTGAAGATCGCGGCGAGACCCTGCGGGCCAAGACCGACGACTACGCCCACAAGCTCTATTATCAGGAGTCGGACTTCAAAGTCGTCGAGCGCGTCACGGCCATCGCCGCCCGGCGGGGCATCTCGAACGCGCAAGTGGCCCTGGCCTGGCTGCTGGCTCAGGACGGCGTGACGGCGCCGATTCTTGGCGCTTCGAAGATGGCGCAGCTTGAAGACGCCGTCGCCTCGCTCGACGTACAGCTCGACGCCGCCGAGCTCAAGAGCCTGGCCGAACCCTATGAGCCGCATCGCATTCTGGGGCACAGTTAGTGAATCGCGCGAACTTGACTCGCTACGAATGCCTGCGGGATCGAGGATTTGCGGGTGCCGCGTCGGGGGTGTAAACTCAAGGCACTCTATCCTTTGCGCACGATCCAGGGGTTTGCATGTCGACGCGACTCGTTGGTCAGGCTTGTGCCGTCGCGGTGATGCTCACGCTCGTTGGGGCGCGCGGTGCCACGGCCGACATGGTTGATTTCAATCGTGACGTCCGTCCTCTGCTGGCGGCGCACTGTTTTTCCTGCCACGGCGAGAAGCAACAGGAAAGCGGCTTGCGACTCGACCGCCGCGACGACGCGACCCGCGGCGGCGACAACGGCGTCGCGATCGTGCCGCAAAAGAGCGGCGAAAGCCCGCTGGTCGATCGCATCACCTCGACCGACAACGATCGCCGCATGCCTCCCAAAGGCGACCCGCTGCAGCCGGCCGCCGTCGAGCTGATCCGGGTCTGGATTGATCAGGGCGCCAACTGGCCGGCCGAAGGCGATGCCACGAAACCGGCCGGGCCGGAGCATTGGTCGCTGCGGCCCCTGGTGCAACCGGCCGTGCCGGCCACGGCGACTGCAGCCAGCCGCAACCCGATCGATGCGTTCGTGGCGGTGAACATGGCAAAGCATGGCCTGCAATCCTCGCCCGAGGCGGATCGCCGCACGCTGCTGCGCCGCGTGACGTTGGATCTTACCGGGCTGGCGCCCACGCCGGAGGAGTTGGACGACTTCGTGGCCGACCCGTCGGCCGATGCTTACGAGCGGCTGGTCGATCGACTGCTGGCCAGTCCTCGCTATGGCGAACGTTGGGCCCGCCATTGGATGGATGTGATTCACTTTGCCGAAACGCACGGCAACGACCAGGACCGGCCGCGCGAACACGCCTGGCCCTATCGCGATTACCTGATCCGCTCGTTCAACGACGACAAGCCCTACACGCGGTTTGTCCGCGAGCAGGTGGCGGGCGACGTGCTCTATCCAGACGATTCGCAGGCGACCGTCGCCTTGGGCTTTCTGGCGGCTGGCCCTTGGGACGAGAGTTCGCTGATGTGCATCGTCGACGACACGGTCGACAAGAAACTGGCGCAGGTGCTCGATCGCGACGACATGATCACCAACGTGATGTCGACCTTCACCAGCACCACCGTTCACTGCGCGCGGTGCCACAATCACAAGTTCGATCCGATCTCGCAGGCCGATTATTACAACCTGCAAGCCGTGTTCGCCGGCGTCGACCGGGCCGATCGGCTGTTCGACCCCGACCCAGCGGTACACCAGCAGCGTCGGCTGCTGACGCGGCAAAAGCAGTCCGCCGCGGCGCTGACGGCCGAACAACTGTTGGGCGACGCGCGAATGCAAAGCGAAGTGGCAGCGCTCGAAGAGGAATTCCGCCGCGCGGGCAGCACTTGGGTGCCGGTCGTGGCCACTACCACTTCCGCCGGCGGAGCAACGGTCGCGTTGCAACCGGACGGCTCGCAACTGTTCGGAGGCACCCTGCCGGACAAAGACACCTACACCTTCACGTTCGAGACCGAGTTGCCGGCCGTCACCGCCGTGAAGCTGGAGGTATTGAGCGATTCCAGCCTGCCGCACCGTGGACCCGGCCGGCAGGAGAACGGCAACCTGCACCTCTCGGAGTTCAAGTTGCTGGCCACGCCCGCCAGTGGTGGAGAGCCGGTGGCCGTGCCGCTGGCCGGCGCGTTTGCCGATTTCGATCAAGATGGTTGGGGGGTCGCCGCCGCGATGGATGGCAAGATCGAAACCGCCTGGGGCATTTATCCGCAAGTCGGCAAGGACCACGCGGCCACCTTCGTCTTGCGGGAACCGCTCCATCTCGCCCCCGGCACACGCCTCTCGGTCGTGCTCGACCAGCAACACGGCCGCAGCCACCTGATTGGCCGGGCGCGGTTGTCGCTGACCGCTAGTGCCAATCCGGCGGCGGCCCGACCGCTGCCCGCGCACCCGGGCGGGCCCGAGCCGGCGGCGATCCTCGCCCGTTCGGCGGCCGAACGCACGATCGACGAGCGCGTGGCCTTGGCCCGCGCGCTGTTGGAGTGGAATCTCGAAGGACAATTGGCCGCATTGCCGGCGCAGCAGGCGGTCTATGCCGCCTGCCACGAGTTCAGGGGCAATAATAATTTCCGGCCCGCCGAAAAACCGCGTCCGGTCCACGTGCTGCGACGCGGCGACATCAACCAACCGTTGGCTGAAGCCACGCCGGGCGCCCTGTCGGCCGTGCCTGGCCTGGCCGCGAAGTTCGACCTGCCCACGAGCGACGACGAAGGTGCCCGCCGCCGGGCGATGGCCGCCTGGCTCACCGATCCGGCGAACGTGCTCGTCTGGCGGTCGATCGTCAATCGTGTCTGGCACTACCATTTCGATCGCGGCATCGTCGATTCGCCCAACGACCTGGGCCACATGGGCGGTACGCCCTCGCACCCCGAGTTGCTCGACTGGTTAGCCGTCGAGTTCCGTGACAGTGGCGGTTCTCTCAAGGCATTGCACCGGCTGATCGTGACCAGCGCCACCTATCGGCAAAGTTCGGCGGTTGACGCGGCCAGCGCGCGGATCGACGGCGACAACCGGCAGCTGTGGAGAATGAACTCCCGACGACTCGATGCCGAGTGCATTCGCGATGCCGTGTTGCAGGCCAGCGGCAAGCTCGACCTGGCGATGGGGGGGCCTTCGGTCCGCCAGTTCAACGAATCCAAGGGCATCCACGTGACGCCCAACATCGACTATCGCGGCTTCGACGTCGACTCGCCCGGAAATTTCCGCCGCTCGGTCTATCGCTTCCTGTTTCGCACGCTGCCCGACCCGTTGATGGAATCGCTGGATTGTCCCGACGGTTCGCAGTTGGCGCCAGTGCGCAGCGCCTCGGTCACCGCGTTGCAAGCCTTGTCATTGCTCGACAACCCGTTCGTCGTGCGCCAGAGCGAACACACAGCCGCCCGGCTCAACGCCTCGGCCTCTACGACGCCTGAGCGAATTCGATTGCTGTTTCGCCTGGTCCTGCTGCGCGAGCCCACGGTCGACGAGAGCAGTCAGTGGTCGGCCTATGCCGAGCGCCATGGCCTGGCCAACGCCTGTCGCATGCTGTTCAACACCAACGAATTCGTGTTCGTGAATTGAGACGCCGGAGTCCCGCCATGTCCTTAACGCGACGCGACCTGCTCTTGAACCTGGGCAGCGGATTCGGCTCGTTGGCGCTGGCGCACTTGCTGGGCCGCAACGATCTGCGGGCGGAGCCCGCCGCGGCCGGCGATCTCAACGGCGGGCTGCACCATCGGGCCCGCGTCAAGCGCGTCGTGCAATTGTTCATGAACGGCGGCGCCAGCCCCATGGACACGTTCGACTACAAGCCTCGGCTATCGGAACTGGCTGGCCAAAAATTCGACCCCGGCGGCGATACCAAGGTGGAATCAGTCACCGGGTCGCCGGGCTTCAAAGTTCTGAAGAGCCCGTTTGAATTCAAGCAGTATGGCCAGAGCGGTCGCTGGGTGAGCAGTGTCTTTCCGCACATGGCCCGGTGCGTCGACGATCTGGCGTTCCTGATGTCGATGTCGTCGAAAACCAACGTCCACGGCCCGGCCAGCTATATGCAGAACACGGGCTTCGTGTTGCCCGGCTTTCCCTGCATGGGCGCGTGGATCGGCTATGGGCTAGGCAACCTTACCGACAACCTGCCCACGTTCGTGGTCATGCCCGACGCCAAGGGGCTGCCCTACAACAACCAGGGCAACTTCTCGGCCGCCTTTTTGCCGGTCAAGCACCAGGGCACGATCATTCGGCCCCACCTGGCCGATCCAATTGCCGACCTGTTTCCGCCCAAGTCGGCATCGTTTATCACCCCTGACAGCGAGCGCGACGGCCAGACGCTGCTGGCCGCCGCCAATCGGGCTCACGAAGCGCGCTGGTCGGGCGACTCGCGACTTGAAGCCCGCATCGCCTCCTATGAGTTGGCCGCCCGCATGCAACTCAGCGCGCCCGAGGCGTTGGACGTGTCGCGCGAGACCGCTCAGACGCAGAGCATGTATGGTCTCGACGCAGCGCCGACCGCCGGGTTCGGCCGCAACTGCCTGATCGCCCGGCGAATGCTCGAACGGGGCGTGCGCTTCGTGCAGGTGTGGAGCGGCGCGGCGGGGCCGAGCGGCAATTGGGACAATCACGCCAACATCAACACCGAGCTGCCGCCCATCGCTCTGGCCACCGACCAGCCGTGCGCCGCCTTGGTGCAGGATCTCAAAGCCCGGGGCATGTTCGAAGACACGCTGATCGTCTGGACCACCGAGTTCGGCCGCATGCCCTTCAGTCAGGGCGCCGCCGGCCGCGACCACAACGCCGGCACCTTCGTCTCCTGGCTCGCCGGCGCCGGTATCAAGGGGGGCGTGGCCCACGGTCAGAGCGACGAATGGGCCTGGAAATCGCTCCAACCCACCTGGTGCTACGACCTGCACGCCACGATCCTGCACCTGATGGGCATCGACCACACCAAGCTCACCTACCGCTTCAACGGCGCCAACCGCCGGCTGACGGACGTGCATGGCGAGGTGATCAAAGAGATTCTGGCCTGAGCCCTGACCGAATGGATTGCGTGCGTAGGGCCTGTCTCCTCACACCGTACACACGTCCCGCCGGCTGAAGACGATGCCGGCTGCGATCCACAGCACGATTGCCGTGCCGGCGAGCACGCTCATGTCGTGCCAGGGAACGGTGCCGTCGCGGAAGACGAACAGCGGGCGGAAGTAGTTCAGCAGGCCGAGGAATGACAGACGTTCGGCGACGTTCCAGAATTGGGCCAGGAAGTTGAGCAGGAACGAGGTGAGCAGCACGGCAAAGGCGATCGCGATGGCCGTGCCGCGCCGATCACACAGCGCCGACACGAGCCAGGCCAGCCCGCCCACGGCCATCAGCATGCAGAACATGTTGGCCAGCACGATCAGCAATCGCGAAAGAGCGACCGGCTCGCTGGCCTCGGTGAGCTGACCGCCGAACAGGTATCCCAACAGCGTCAGTGCCAGGATGAACAACGACGCCACGATCCACACCAGCGTTTCGTTGATCAGGATTTCCCAGCGGCTGACCGGAAGCGTGAAGATCACGTCGGCCGTGCCGCGATCCACCTCGCCGGCCGGAGTGCGCGTGCAGCAGACCAGCGCATGGGTCCAGACCAGCGCCAGCACGACCGGGTGCACCCAGGCATACGCTTGAATCGCCTCGGGTCCGAGGTTGCCCGACGTGTTGACGCCGAGCATCACGCCGACGAACGTCTTGATGAACCCAATCTGTCGCATCGCGTCGGCAAGCTGGGCTTCGAACGTCGGTAGAACGTAGGCCAACGCCGCCTCGACGCCGAACAGCCACACGCCGCACAGCACGGTCGTGGGCCAGATCTCGTGAAACGCCTTGCGCAGCAGCCCGCGATTCATGGCGACTCCTTCGTCGAGTCGTAGAACTTGCGGAACAACGTCTCCAAGTCGGGCGGGCCGATGGCCAGATCTTCGATCGAGCGCTCGGCCAGCCAGCGAACGAGCGGTTCGACGGGCCCGCTCAGCATGCCCGTCCACACGGTGCCGCCCTGACTGTCCAGAGTCAGGAACGGCGGCGGCGCGACGGCGGCCGCGGCGGCATCGGCCCAGCGAATTGTCACCCGGTGGCCCGCGTGCCGGCGCAGCGTGAGCAGCGATTCGTTGGCCACGATCCGTCCCCGGCGAATCATGACCACGTGGTCGCACAACTGGTCGACTTCGCCCAGCGTGTGGCTCGAGAACAGAATCGTGTGTCCCTGCTGGGCCATCGCGCGCAGCAGCCTTTGCACGGCGGCCTGCATCAGCGGATCGAGCGTCACGGTTGGCTCGTCGAGAATCAGCAGTTGCGGCCGGTGGGCCAGGGCCAGAATGAGTCCCAGCTTCTGCCGCATGCCGCGCGACATGTTGCGCACCTTGACCGACAGATCCAGGTCGAACATCTCGGCCAGCTCACGCCCATAGGCGGTCAGCGGACGGCGGCGAATCTGGCCCCAGATGGCCAGTGCCTGCGCGCCATCGAGCCAAGGTTGCAGCCGCACGTCGCCGGGCATGTAGCCGACTTCGGCCTTGATCGCGCGGCTGTCGCGCCAACAGTCGAGCCCGCGAATGCGGGCCGACCCGGCCGAGGGTCGCAGCAGCCCGACCAATACGCGAATGGCCGTGGTCTTGCCGGCGCCGTTGGGCCCCAGGAAGCCAAACACCGTGCCCTGTGGCACGGAAAAACTGATGGATTCAATTCCGCGACGGCGCCCGTAGCTGCGCGACAGCGACTCGATCTCGATGACAGACACGAGCACCCCTGAAGGCAAATAAAAAGGTTTCAAGGGCCGCTGGTTTTTGTCTGCGCGGTTTTCGTATCGGCCGGCAGGGTGCAGGCCACGAACCAGCCGATCATCATCTCATCCCACGTCTGTTCGCCAAAGCGCACCGCCCGCTTCGGGTCGGGATTCGACGGGTTGTCGGCCGAATTGTCATAATGGGCCTCGCAGCGAATCACCGTGCCCTTGGGCATCAGCTTGGGCTCGGCCAGTTCATAATCGATCTGCCAGTTGAAGTCCCACCGTGGCACGTCGAGCAGGATCTCGCGCCGCTTGTCGGGATAGATGGCCTCGTAGCGAAACGATTTGCCGCGCACGTGCATGTGCGGGGTCATTGCCAGCAGCAGCCGGTCGTCGGCGAATCGATGCTGCGACAAGACCTTGTAGTCCTTCGCGCCCGGGGGAATCTCGAACAGGATGTTGAGCGCCCAGCCCGACTCGACGACTTGCGTCACTTCCTTGGCGTCGCAGAACACCAGCCCGAACGAACTCAGATCGTCCTGGGCCTTGCCGGTGGGCGTGTAGTGGATTTGCATCACGATCTTCGAGCCGGCCGGAATCTTCTTGGCCAGGCCCTTGGTATGCGCCGTGCGCGGCGGCGAGCCGGGCGCATAGGCCGCCAGCAGTGAGCCGCGGAGTATGTCGTCCTTGTCGTCGGGCGTCTTCAGAAACACCAGGATGTGGTGCACGACCGCGCGATTGCCCGGCCGGGCTTCGCTGGCCACGATCCATTTGTCCTCGGTGAACTTAGGATCGATCACAAAGTTCTGGTAATCGATCACTCCCTCGGGGGGCACGTGATACGGCTCCTGGGCCATCTTCAGCACCAGATTCGGCTCGGCGATGTTCCAGCCGTTGACGAACTGACGCGGCTCCGGCAGATCGTGCGGGTCACCCTCCGGACAACCGCCGGCCACCCATTGGCCGATCTGCCGCTTCTGCTCGTCCGACAGCCGGCAGTCATTGAAGAACTTGCCATGCCGCGGATCGGCAAACCACGGCGGCATCCGCCCCTCGCTGACCACCTCGCGAATCGTCTCGCCCCAGCCCACGGTCTCTTGATAACTCGTCAGCGGGAAGGGCCCGATCTCGCCGGGGCGATGGCACTCGACGCAATGCTGCTGAAAGATCCGCGCCACGTGCTTGGAGTAGATGATGTCGCTGGCGGTGGGTTTGGTCGCGCGGCCGATGAAGCAGCCCGCGACCGGCAGTTCGGCCTGGCTGACGTCTTTGCCAGCCAGAAGCTCGTCAAGAGCCTCGACCAGATCGCGTCGCGTGGGCTCGGACCGTTGCACGCCGACGCCGTATTGGTCGTCGACCCGGCCGTGATAACGCACCATGCGATTGCCGTCGATCAGGAACACCTCGGGCGTGCGCACCGCGCCGAACCGGTCGGCGACCGTATTGCCCGGGTCGACAAGAACGGGAAATTGCAGCTCGTTGTCGCGCACGAAGGCCGCGATCTCCTCGGCCGTGTCCTGCACATTGGCGTCGATGGCTACGAACCGCACGCCGCGAGGCCCGTAGGTGGCGGCCAATTGATTGACCCGGCCCGCATAAATCTTGGCCAGCGGGCACTCCGTGCCCAGGAACATCACGACCACGGCCTTGGCCTCGGTCCATTCGCCGCTGGCGTGCCGTTTGCCGGCGACGTCGAGTAGCTCGAAATCGGGGGCTTTTCCCAACAGCGACTCGGCCGCCGCGGCTTGCGTGGCGCTCGCGATCGAACAAGCGACAACGGCGACCGCAAGTCGCCAAGTACGGAGCCAGGCATTCGCTCGCATGGTGACCTCCGAGATACCCTGAATCGTTGCCCCGCAGCTCCAGTGTCGTCGGCAACCTCCATCAACATAGCGTTGCCGCGCGGTCGAGTCCAAAGCAGATTACCGGTCGTGGCGCTACACGAAACTTGACACCCGCGAGTGCGGCGTGCCAATATGCCCGGCATGCGAAAACGAATCTTGAAAGTTATGGCGATTGGCGCGGTGCTGGCCGTGGTGTTGCTAGTAGGCTTGGGCCTTTGGGTTCGGTCGCAGGTAGCCGGCAGCTTGCCGCGGCTCGCAGGCGAGCTTCGCGCCCCGGGATTGTCAGCCCCGGTCGTGGTCGAGCGCGATAGCATGGGCATTCCCACGCTGCACGCCGCCAATCGGATCGACCTGGCGATCGCGACGGGCTTCGTGCACGCACAGGATCGTTTTTTTCAAATGGATCTGCTGCGCCGCAATTCGGCCGGCGAATTGGCCGAGATCATTGGGCCGGCCGTGCTCGATGCCGATCGCAAAGTGCGCGTACACCGTTTTCGCGATCTGGCTCGACGAATGTTGGCCGAGGGGACCGAAGACAGCCGGGCGCTGGTCGAGGCGTATGCCCAGGGCGTCAACGCGGGGCTGGCGTCGCTGGCCAAGAAACCGTTTGAGTACATGCTGCTCGGCGAAGAGCCCGCGCCCTGGCAGCCCGAAGACAGTGGGCTGGTGATGTTCTCGATGTATCTCGACCTGCAAGGGGGCGACTACCGCGACGAAGCGCGGCTGGGTCTGATGCACGACCTGCTGCCCGGTCCGCTGTTCGATTTCCTGGCCCCGGCCGGTGGCGAGTGGGACGCCCCTGTCCATGGCGAAGCCTTCGCCGCGCCAGCGATTCCCGGCCCTGAAGTTTTCGACACTCGCAAGGCTGACCAGGTCGCCCAACGTCTGCTGACTCCCTTCGATGCGTTGAATCTCACGCCCAGCTTCCATGTTGGCAGCAACAATTGGGCCGTGGCCGGCGCCCGCACGGTCGACGGACGTGCCTTGATGGCCAACGACATGCACCTGGGCATCCGGGTGCCGCACATCTGGTATCGCGCTTCGTTCGCGCTGCCCGAGACCGGTGGTGGTGAGCAAGACAAGCCCGCGGAGCATCGCATCACCGGCGTCACGCTGCCCGGCACGCCGGCCATGATCGTCGGCAGCAATGGGCACGTGGCCTGGGGATTCACGAACAGCGAGGGCGATTGGGTCGACGTGGTCATCGTTGAGCTTGATGCCGACGACAAGGAATCGTATCGAACGCCAGACGGCGTCAAAAAATTCGAGCACCACGCGGAGACCATCAAGGTCAAGGATGCGCCTGACGAGACGCTGGACGTGGTGTCGACGATTTGGGGCCCGATCATGGACCATGACCACCAAGGCCGGCCGCACGCCATTCGCTGGGTGGCGCACGACACGGCGGGCGTGAACATGGGGCTGATGAAGATGGAGAACGTCACCACGCTCGAAGACGCCCTGCAGGCGGCCAATCTCAGCGGCTCGCCGCACCAGAACTTCGTCGTGGCCGACGACCGCGGCCGCATCGCCTGGACCATCCTGGGCCGCATCCCGCGCCGCATCGGTTTCGACGGCCGACTGCCCAGTTCGTGGGCCGACGGCACGCACCGTTGGGACGGCTACCTGCCGCCCGAGGAATATCCCCGCATCATCGATCCGGCCGACGGCCGCATCTGGACGGCCAACGCCCGCGTGGTCAGCGGCGATCTGTTGGCCAAACTGGGCGATGGTGGCTATGACCTCGGCGCCCGAGCCATGCAAATTCGCGACGATCTGCGAGCCACGGACAAAGCCAGCGAAGCCGACATGCTGCGCATCCAGCTCGACGATCGGGCCGTGTTTCTCGAGCGTTGGCAGAAGCTGTTGATGGAAACGCTCAGCGACCAAGCGGTCGCCGCCGACACGCGGCGCGGCGAGCTGCGGAAACATGTCGATGCCTGGGGCCAGCGGGCGGCAATTGACTCGGTCGGGTTTCGCGCGGTCCGCCTGTTTCGGCTCAAACTCTTGGCCCAGCTTTCCGACGTGCTCACCAGTCCCTGCCGGCAGGCCGACAAGAAATTCACGATCGGCTCACTCGACCGCACCGAAGTGCCGGTGTGGCTGCTGGTGTCCGAGCGTCCGGGGCACTTGATCGATCCGCGATTCAACTCTTGGGATGAGCTGCTGCTGGCGGCGGCCGATGCGGTGATTGCCGATGCCGGCAAGGACGGCGGCAGATTGGCCGCCTACACCTGGGGGCGGCAGAACACGACCAAGATTCAACATCCGCTCAGCCTGGCCGTGCCGCAACTGGCGCGGTGGCTCGACATGCCGGCGCAGCCTTTGGCGGGCGACTGGGACAACATGCCGCGCATCCAAACGCCCAGCGCCGGGGCGTCGCAGCGGATGGGCGTCTCGCCGGGTCGCGAGAGCGATGGCTACCTGCACATGCCCTGTGGTCAGTCTGGCAACCCGCTGTCGCCGCACTATGGCGACGCGCACGAGGCCTGGGAAAAAGGAAAGCCGAGCCCGTTTTTGCCGGGCCCGGCTGTCCATAAGCTCGTTCTGAAGCCGGCGGCCTAGCCACCGGGTTGATCCGGTCGCGCGTCTAGTGCACCAGCCCCGCACTGCGGCGGGCCGATTCGATCCATAGACGACTGCGGCCTTGCACGCGTTCCATCCGCTTGCCCCAGTTTTTGATCGGCTCGCGGGTTTCCGCTTCCACGGCTTGTTGCAGCGCACCTTGCGCGGCTTCGGCGCCGTCGACATCGTACTGGGCCAAGGCCCGGTAGTAGTGGTACAGGGCGTTGTCCGGCTCGGCGCTGGCCGCGACTTCGAAGTCGGTCAAGGCTTCACGCTTGCGACCCTGGCGGAAGTCGGCCACGCCTTTATCGAATGCCGCCGAACCATCGCGGCGCACCGCGCTGGCCAGACGGAAGTTGGATTGTTGAACGCTGGCCGAGTGCTCGGCCGGGGCGCCCTCGGGCGCCGCCTGCGGGGCCGGCGCCGGAGTGGTCTGATCCGAAATCACGGTAGCGCCTTCGGGCAGATCGATCGAGGCACTCGTGCCGCAATTGCCGCTTTGGCATCCACCCGTCGTGCCGCCGCCATCGCCACAGCTCGAGCAACCGCCGTCACTCCAACCGGAGCCGCAGCCCGCCCCGCAACCGCGCCGCGCGCCGCAGCCATGCTTGTGGAACACCCACCCGGCAACCTTGGCCAACGGGTGATGGCAGCGCGCCGCGCAGCAACCGCAACCATAGGGATTGCCATAGCCACCGGCTTTGGGAACGCCATAGACGCCGTAGCCAAACCACCAGGCGGCGCCGCAGTTGCCCCAGCCAAGTCCACAGTTACCGGCGCCGCCATAGTAGCCCGCGTAGCCGTAGCAGCCCGTCGAGCAACGCGCGCAGTGACCAAACGCGTCGGCCCTGCCCGAGATCATCGCACACAGGATGAACGTGAAAGCCACGATCAAAAAGACCGATCGCTTTGCCATGAAAGTGCTCCCGAAAAGGATGTCCGCAGTAATTTTCTAGCGAGGCGGCCGTGCCGCTGGGGCACTGCGCTGGACCTCGGTCAAAGATTCAATTTCGCGCCCGCTCTGTTCGCGCTCGATCGTCATCGTCGAGCAAGCGAGTGGACCTTCACAACACCCGGCCAATTGCGGAACCTGCGGCATGTAGCGAGCCAATCGACCCGGCCTTGAAACGTCAGGCTCACCCCGATCCGGCATAGCTTGCCTACGCGATACGTTGAACACCCGTTCTGATTAGGCGCCAAGGATTCCCCGGCAGGTGCTTTTCCAGCGATCCGTCGGGTATATTTCGCCAATCAACATCGGACGCGAACCAGGAGACCCTCGACGTGGGAAAACTCAGCGGAAAGATCACCTTGATCGCTGGCGGAACCGGCACGGTGGGCGAAGCGATCGTCAAGACGTTCTTGCACGAGGGGGCGACGGTCATCGTGCCGTCGCGATCGCAACAGGCCATCGACCGGCTGCGCGGCTATCTCGCCGACACGCCGGTCGAGCGGCTGACGACGCTGGTGGGCAACATCGCCGACGCAGAGGACGCGGCGCGGCTGCGCGACGAGGTGCTCGAACGCTTTCAGCATCTGGACGCCATGGTTGCCGCGCTGGGCGGCACTTGGGAAGAGCGGCTCAAGTTGATCGACGTGCCGATCGAAACCTGGCGACAGTATTCAGACAGCAATCTCACGCCGCACTATGTCGCCGCCCGCGCGCTGCTGCCGGTGTTGGTCGATCGGGCGGGCTCCACCTACACCTTGATCGGCGGATTGTCGGCGGTGATGCCGATCGCCAACTACAGCGTCGTGTCGATCAACAGTGCCGCGCAATTGATGATGGCCCGCGTGCTGATGGAAGAGCTGAAGGAGACGCAGGTGCGCATCAACCAGGTGATGTTCGGCGTCGTCCACACCCGGGACCGGGCCGCTTATGCCCGGCCGGAATGGATCACGGCCGATGAAGTCGGCCGGTTCTGCGCCTACCTGGCATCCTCCGAAGCCTCGATGATCAGCGGCGCCGTCCTGCAATTCGGCAACCGGCCGGCAACCTGATCGAAGCTGGGCCCTTCATGCGTCGCGCAGCCCGAGCAGCGGCGGCATGGGGCAATTGAGGGCGTCGGCGATCACGCGCAGCAGTTCGCCTTCCTGCACGGTCACGCGACCATCGGCCGCAATCGTCGCAGCACAGGCTTCGATCACGCGCTTCTTGATTTCTGGCGTGGCGGCGGCCATCTGGTCGAGCGCTGCGTCGAGCAGCTTGAGCGAGCATTGGTCACGCGGCAGCAACTGCACCCGAGCTGCGGCCTCGGACAACGGCGCGACGCCCAATTGAAAGGCGCGGGCCGCCTCGTTCTGATCGCGCGCGCCCGATTGAGCCAGCGTCGACAGCATGTTGCTCAAGGGCCCGGCCAATTGGGCCAGCGTGGTGAACTTGACCGCGCGGGCCGGCTTTTGCTCCAGCCGTGGTAGCAGCCGCTTGAACACCAACCGCTGCACGGCATATTCGAACAGGCTCACCTGGTTGTCGGCGCTGATCAAAAAGGCCACGTCATGATGAAAGGCCTCCAACTGACCTGGCGAGAGGGCCTTGAGCACCGGCACGACCATGGCCACGAGCGGCAAGCGGGACCGATCGTCGAGCCGAGCCACGGCGGGCGCAATCCGCAGCGTTTCCTCGTTGGCACCGCGATTGGCCTGGTTCGCCAGGTAATCCAACTGCTTCTGCCGCACTGCCGACTCGTCGTCATCGAGCAGCAGCGCATAGATCGTGGCAATCGCCCCCAGGGGGTCTCGCGCTTGCCTCAGAATCTCGGCCGGGAGCGAGCCCACCAACTCGGTGGCATATTCCAGGTGCGCCGGCTGCGGAGCGCCGATGGACTCGACCGTCGCGGCTGGGGCCAAGGCGAACGTCCGCTCGGCCAGCCCCGCCGCGCCCTCGGGCACATCGCGCAGCTCGGCCAGCGCGTGCGAATCAACCAGATCCTGTTGCGTGTGTTCCAGCGGCACGACGTGCGGAAACTTGCCGTCGAAGTTCGGATCGATCCGCCGGATGCGCTCGACCAGCGGCGGATGCGTGGCCAGCAACTGGAACCAGGCCTCGGCCATGCCGTTGCCAAAGAACATGTGGCTGGCCTCTTCGGCTTTTACGGTTTGCAACCGCGAGCCGGCCGCCAGCCCGCCGATCTTCTTCAGCGCCCCGGCGATGCCGTCGGGATAGCGCGTGAATTGAACGGCCGAAGCGTCGGCCAGGAATTCACGCTGCCGCGAAACCGCGCTTTTGATCAGTTGGCCGAAGAAGATGCCCACGTAGCCGATGATGTACAGGCACAATCCCAGCAAGGGCAGGGGGTTGCCCCCTTTCTTTTCGTCCGAGGAACTCGAAGAGGTCGACGGCGAACTGCGCAGCAGGAAGTAGCCGATCATCGCGATCAGCAGGATGCCGTTGAGTACGCCGATCAGACGCAGGTTGAGCCGCATGTCGCCATTGAGGATGTGGCTGAACTCGTGGGCGATCACACCTTGCAGCTCGTCGCGTTTGAGCGTGTCGATCGTGCCACGCGTCACGGCCACCACCGCGTTCTGCGGGGTCGTGCCCGCGGCAAAGGCATTGATCGCTCCCTCATGATCGAGCACGAACACCGGCGGCACCGGCGTGCCCGACGCGATGGCCATTTCCTCGACGACGTTGAGCAGCATCCGCTCGCCCAGATCGGTGGTGTTGGGGTCGATGCGCCGTCCGCCCAGCGAGCGGGCGACCGTCTCGCCGCCGCCCGACAGCTCGGCGAATTTATAGAGGCTTCCGCCACTGATCACGGCCAGCGTACCCAAGCTCACGGCGGCGAAGACGTCCGGAAACCACAGCGTCGCTCCGCCGTACTGCCCTCGGCCCTGGCCGTAGAACAGCACCCCGGCCACCGCGGCATAGACGGCCACGATGATCAGCACCACGGCCAGCACAAAATATACGACCAGCAGGCTGGTTTTGCGGCGGGCCTGCTCTTGGTGCTCGAAGAAGTCCATCGTGAACTGCCGGGGACGATGCGCTAGCCGGTTGAGCAACGTGTCGCGTAACCGCGGTTCGACTTCAACGACAAGATCGTCCACCTCGTGCCGCTAGAACTGCACCTTGACGGTCTCGCGCTCGGTCGGCGCCGAGACTTCGAACAGCATGGCCTCCGGAAAGTTGCCGAAGCCAACCACCAGGTTATTGGGAAACACTTCGCGGGCCGTGTTGTAGGTCATCACCGCGTCGTTATAAGCTTGTCGGGCGAACGAGATTTTATTCTCGGTGCTGGTCAGCTCTTCTTGCAGCGCCAGCATGTTCTGATTCGCCTTCAGATCCGGATAGGCTTCGGCCAGCCCCAGGAACTTGGTCATGGTGCCCGACAAGGCCGCTTCGGCCGTCGACAGGCCTTGCATCGCCTGGGGGTTGCCCGGATTGGCGGCCGCCTGCTGACCGGCGGTCAAAGCGGCGTTGCGAGCCTTGATCACGGCTTCGAGCGTTTCGCGCTCGTGCTTCATATATCCCTTGGCCGTTTCGACCAGGTTGGGAATCAGGTCATAGCGGCGCTTCAGTTGCACGTCGATTTGCGCGAACGCGTTCTTGAACCGGTTCTTTAGACCCACCAGGTGATTGTAGATGCCGATCAAGTACATCGCCAGCAGCAACCCGACCACGCCCACTCCGATGAGCACGATCACGCCGGTTCCAAGGTCCGAGATATCTGCCAACAAGGACTGCATGGGAGAGCTCCTGCGAAATGAGCGGACAAGACAGGAAACAAAACGCCGCACATCGACCGGTCGGCCGCGCCCTACCGGCACGGCAGCCCTGCGCTCATCTTAAGGGCTCCGCCAGGCCATTGTCCATCATCCCGGGCTGCCAGCGACTTTGCGGGGCAGGGGTAGTGATATGGAAATTGCCCCCCGCCGCCGGTATCATCGACGTTTACCGCCGCCCGCCAAATAAGCCACACTAAGAAACTCGGGGAGTGTTTGACATGAGCAACTTAGGTTCGCGTGATCGACTCGCTCGCTTGGCGCCCCTGGCGCTGTTGCTCGCCTGGGTAGTGCTTGGCTCGGTCGCCGGCGCCGGCGACGCGCAGATTCCGCAAACGCGGTTTCTTTCCTCGATGGATCTCAAGGGCCACCCCCACCGCGTCGGAAATGGCGAGGGCTACAACGCCGTCGTGCTGGTGTTCATGAGCACCGAGTGCCCAATCTCGCGCGAATACGTTCCCGAGCTCAATCGTCTCGCGGGCACGCTGACCGATAAGCCCGTGAAGTTTCTGGGCGTGATCAGCGACCGCGGCACCACGCGGGCTGCGGCCGGCGAGTTCCAAGAGGAATTCAAGATCGGCTTCCCGGTGCTGTTCGATGCCTCGGGCGAGTTGGCCCGCACCTTTGCTCCGACGCACGTGCCCGAGGCCTTTGTGCTCGACCGCGAGGCTACGGTGGTCTATCGCGGCCGCATCGACGATCAATACGGCGACCTGGGCAAGAAGCGTCCGGCTGCCACCACCCACGAACTTGCTGACGCGGTGACGGCCGTGCTCGACGGCAAGCCCATCGCGGCGGCCAAGACGACGCCCATCGGTTGCCCGGTGGAGAACGCGCCGCTCGACGCGTCGAAGGTAACCTACAATCGCCAGATCGCGCCGATTCTGTACGCCAACTGTGCGGAATGTCACCGCCCGGGCGAAGTCGCGCCGTTTTCGTTGTTGACCTATGACGACGCGGCCAAGCGGTCGCAGTTTCTGGCCGAGGTGACGCGGAAGCATGTGATGCCGCCTTGGAAGGCGCAGATCGGCCACGGCCGTTTCTTGGGCGAGCGACGGTTGACCGACGCCGAGCTCGACGTGATCGAAAGCTGGGCCAACGCCGGCGCGCCCGAGGGCGATGCCGCCGACTTGCCTCCGCAGCCGCAATTTGCCTCGGGCTGGCGATTGGGCAAGCCGGATCTTGAGATCAAGGTGCCGCAACCGTTCACCATTCCCCCGAGCGGCGAAGACATCTTTCAGCATTTCGTGCTGCCGCTGAATTTGCCCGAGAACAAGATGGTGGTCGGCTTCGAGTTTCGGCCGGGCAATCCGGCGGTCGTACACCATGCGATCTTGTTTCTCGACTCCTCGGGCATGGCCCGTCGCAAGGACGAAGAAACGCCCGAACCCGGCTATACGACTTTCGGTTCGATCGGCGTGGCGGTGTCGGGCATTATCGGCGTTTGGACCCCGGGCATGACGCCGCGCTATTATCCGCAAAACGCCGGATTGCCGGTGAGCAAAGGAACGGATCTGGTGCTGCAGCTGCACATTCATCCGACCGGCAAGGAGGAAACCGACCAGTCGTCGCTGGCGCTTTACTTTGCCGATAAGCCGGTCGAGCGCACCATGTCGCGGGCGCCGTTTCTGGTGGGGTCGTTGTTGATCGACATCAAGCCGGGTTCGAAAGATCACACGATCACCTCCTCGGTCACGCTGCCGGCTGATGTGACGCTGATCTCGCTGCTGCCCCACATGCACCTGATTGGCAAGGAAATGAAGCTCACCGCCACGCTGCCCGACGGTTCGGTGCAGCCGATCATTTGGATCGACGACTGGAATTTCTACTGGCAAGACAACTACGTGTTCCACGAGCCGGTGCGTCTGCCTAAGGGCACGAAGCTGGATCTGGTCAGTCGCTATGACAACTCGTCGGAAAACCCGCTCAATCCGAGCAAGCCGCCGAAGCGCGTGTTTTTTGGCAATGGCAGCACCGACGAGATGTGCTTTGGCATCTTCCAGCTGATTGTCGACAAGCCGGGCGAGGAGATGCGCATGCAGGGGGCGCTGATGCAAACCATGATGCGCGACTGGAACAACTCGGATCTCGACCAGGACGCTCGCGACAAGATCATGCTCGAAGCCGGCAAACTGTTCGGCGGGGGAGATCGCGCGGGTGACTTTTTCAAATCGCTGCTTGGCCCTGGCAAACAACGTCGTGGCAAAGACGGCGAAAAGAAAGTACCCCCCGTGCCGCTGCAACCCGTTGGATAACGTCACGGTCAACGGACGGTCTTGACTCGCGTGATCCGTTTGCCAGCCAGGTTGGCTTTGTCGTATCATGCAGCTGGTGTCGCACCGACACGCGCCGTGCATCGGCGTGGCGAGCGATGTTCGTCAATCTTTCAACCTGGCGTGGTGTTCCATGACCGATGCTGTACAGAATTCGCCAACTCCGCCGACCCCCGAAGTGCTCAAGGCGGCGCTCAAGGCCTTCAAGAAACGCTTGAAGCTGACCCAGCTCGACGATTCGTCGCGCTTGGGCCATGGCCCGATGAGCTCGGGCCTGAGATCGACGATCGCTGGCATCACGCCCCCCGACCAATATCCGCGCGAAGTTTGGGAAGAGCTCGCCCGCCAGGGCAAACTGCGCAACGCCGGCCACGGGATGTATTCCCTCGGGCAGTAAATCCTCGCAGCGGCCGCTAGCAGCCGTTGCCGTCTTGCTGCCTGCTCAGGCCGGAAGTCTGTCCCTGCTGGCTGACCCGTTCCCCGAGCGTCTCTTGTTGCGGCGGCTGTTTGCCGCTAGAATCCCGCCCCCTGATCCGGCCAGTCGGCCGCGCTTTTTCCCCTTCGGACTTCGTCTTCGAGTTCTCGATCTTTCTTGCGAGGATGCAAACGATGGTTGCCAATCCACTGCGATGGTATGTCGTCGCGCTCATTCTGCTGCTCTTGCCCACGACCGCGCGCGGCCAGGCTGCCAAGAAAGTCGGCGTGCCCGATCAGGGGCTCGTGATCGGCGACGTCTATACTTTGCGGGCCGAGCGCCAGGGCGTACACGAGCGATTCAAGGGCAACCTGGTCAAGCTCAACAACCGTTGGATCGTGCTGCGCCGCACGGCCGAACATCGCGCCGACGAAAAGTCCAGCTCGCACGGCCTGTTTCCCTTTATCAGCCGCAAGTCCAACTCCGAACCGGCGAACCGGGTGGACGAACTGTTGTGGATTCCGCGTGACGCGGCCACGGTCGAATCACACACTCAGGCCACTGACCACACCGCCACTTTCTTGCCGACCGGCGACGCCCCGCCCGAACACGCCGCTTGTGACGTGCAGTTGGTTCACGCCGGCAAGAGCCTGCGCCGCCAGGGTGGCATTGAAGCCGTCTCCGGCGATTCGATCACGGTGTCGGTGCCCAAGAAGGTCAAAACCAACTTCGCCGTTCCGTCCACTCCCGAAAAGCTGGCCTCGATTTCGACGACCAATCTCAACCGCGTCGAAACCCACTACGTCCGCCAGCACCTCGCCACCCGCGACATCCTCTGCGTCCACGTCGTCAACTTCGACGTGTCGTCGTTCGAAACGGTGCCGTAGGCGGGACATTTTCCGTGTCAGATTTCGCGGTGCCCTTGGGCACGGCAACCTGCTTTCCATTTTTTCAATAGGTCAGCCGGTCTCAACGCAAAGTCTCGCACATAAGGCAAGAGGGTAACCGGTCACACCCTGGGAAGC
>PLYM01000118.1 GCA_003153375.1 Planctomycetaceae bacterium | reverse complement strand
AAAGGCCGCCGAGCGAACCGTCGACACCCTGTGGGATCGTATCGGATTGATCCTCCACGACTTCACCTCGCAGGAATGCGCCAACTACTTCCGCCATCACGGATATGCACCAACTTAAGTGGCGAATGCTCTAGAGCGGCCGCTACACTCGGAGCGCCGTGACAATGCCTTCTAAATCATTGATTTGATGCGGTAATTCACGACGGCAATTTCGTCCTTTTAGAAGTTCCCTCGGATGTGCGGAGGAAACTGACGTCCACACGCAGCATTGAAATCGCTGAGTGTTTCGGAGTCTCCAATGCAGAACCATAGCGCTCTGTGCGAAATGCCACTGAACCGAGGGGAGACCTTGGCGAAGATGCATCGAATTGCCAGCAGATGTACGGGGCGAACGAATCGCCCCTCAGACGCCACGCCACAAACCGGAGATCGGCGTGGCCATGCCAGGAAGGAGACAATCAATGTCAAATTCCAAGTCGCCGACTGACATTCCGACGGCCCCGCCCGCTTTGTCGATAGTCGCAACCATCAAATTGGGAATAATAGCGATTACCCTCGTCGTCATGGCCGTTGTCGCCGGACATGTCGGGCCGTTCAGTCCGAAGCAAAAGGTCGACGCGCAGGCTTCATCCGGTGGAAAGGCGCGGTGTGAGCAGCTCTACACCGCCTGGTCACACAGCAACGCCAACGACGGCTCGAATGGGGGCGGGGCGAACGTGAGGGCTACAATGGCAATGGCGGATTGCGAGCGTGGTGACTTCGCCGGCGGCAATGCGGAACTCGAACGCCTGCTTCGGCACAATGGCATGCATGTTCCGCAGGCGCAGACCGCTGCCGCGCGCTAGCCCTGCCCGTGGCCGGTAGGAGACCGACCATCGATGCCGAGCGGTGATCAGGCGTATCTACGAGATGGTCAAGGCGGTCGGTGCCGCCAGCCACGCCGAGGTCCTGGGCGGACGCAAGAAACGCTGATCCAATGCCCTCATGCGCCGCGGCTGGCATGAGGGTTACTAGACCCGCTATGCCAAGAGGCAATATCTGGCAGTTGTCGGTCGCCGCGGCTAGAAACCTTCCCCCTGAGAAGGTGTTCATAAATGTGCTTACATCTACAGGGCGGGGCGCAAGCTCAATGGCTCATGACTCCTTGCAATCCCAGCCGACCGTAAGGTTTTCGGTACACACAGCAGCGTTTGTTGGCTGCTAAGCCCCAAATAATTCGCCGCCGCGATTTGCAGACCTAATGTCTTCATAAAATGTTGCGTGTGATTCCTCACAACCGCGAGATTGGGAATCGAAGCTGCGGCGCCCTCCTAGCCTTCACTATGAAGCGCCTGACCCCGGCAGGTGGTGTAGATTAGATCGCTAGAAACTTGTAACGCGCTTTCTGTAGGCGACATGCCAATCAAGCAAGCGATCGACCATCCAAACCGCGTCATCTTGGCCGTTGGCAGCGGCGAACTGACACTGGCGAATTTGGCAACCTTTACTCGGGATATTGTTCGCGCGGAGTTGCTTCACTATTCCAAGTTAATCGATGTGGCGAACTGCACGCCGGGGTTCGTGCACTATGACCGTCCCGGCACACGCGGACGTTGCGGAGTTGGCAGAACCAACTCAGTATAAAACTTGCACTTTGCACTGACTAACGCTGTAGGTTGCAAAACCCGACCGCCCCGGCAAAGCTATCCGTGAGAGGGGAGGGACCGGCAAGCCCGACATTTGCCCAGACGGGTCGTCGGTTAGTTCAAATCCTAAGCTGCTCCACCGAATCTCGATACAGTGAAGTCGGCTTTAGCTCCGCCGTGCGATGGCCCTACAGTGCGCGTTGCGCCGGCACGAGATCCTCTGGTGAATCGGCACTGAGGTCGCTCGCGTTGGTCTCCGGACCGCACCAGACAGCGAACGTGGTCACCAGCGATAGGAAGATGACATAGCAGGCGACGCCCCACGGAGCGCCGGCCATATACCCAACCAGCACAGCTGCGATGAATGGCGACGGCCCGCCCGCCAGGATCGATCCCAGTTCGCGGGCGAAGGCGAAGCCGCTGTAGCGCAGGCGCGGACCGAACAGCTCGGCGAAATACGCCGCTTGCGGTCCGAACATAGCGCCACCGCCGATGCCCATGATCAAGATGAAGGCGAGAGAGATGAGCGCCGGGTTGTGGGTGTTCGTCAGCATGAAGAACGGAAAGGCGAAGGCTGCCGAGAACAGTGCTCCTCCCATATAGACCGGACGCCGCCCGACCTTGTCGGAGAGCCACGAGAAGAACAGGATGCCGAAGACTTCGGCGAAGTTGCCGAGCATGACGCCGGTGATGGCGACCTCGCGCGACATGTGCAGCGTATTGATGACGTAGCCAAGGCCGAAGACCGGAAAGAGATAGCCCAGCCCGTTCTCAGCCAGGCGCGCTCCGATCACGACAAAGAAATTGCGTGGATGGCGACGCAGGGCTTCGAACGCGGGCGCCTTGAGCGGCGGGCGTTTCGCGCCGACTTCGGTGAAAACCGGCGTTTCCGAGACCTTGGCCCGGATGTAGACGCCAAGCCCCAGAAGCAGTAGCGAGACCAGGAACGGAATGCGCCAGCCCCAGGTCAGGAGGTCGTCCTTCGACATCATCGTGACCAGATAGAAGACGCCGGCGGCGAGCAGGTTGCCGACCGTGACACCCATCGGCGCGAACGCGCCATACAGACCGCGTTTTCCCGGCGGCGCGAACTCCACGGCCAGGATGACGGCGCCGCCATACTCGGCGCCGGCACCGAAGCCCTGCAGTAGGCGCATCAGTAAGAGCAAAATGGGCGCCCAGATACCGATGGAGGCGTAGGTTGGCAGACAGCCGATCAGGAAGGTACCGCCACCGACCAGCAGGATGGTCGCGACAAGCATCGGCTTGCGGCCGATTCGGTCGCCGAAATGGCCGAAGAACAGCCCGCCGAACGGTCGCGCGATGAAGCCCACGGCAAAGGTCGCATAGGCGGCGAGGGTTGCAACATAGGTGTCGTATTTGGGGAAGAATAGCTCGCCGAACACTAGCGCCGCAGCGGTTCCGTAAATGAAGAAATCGTACCATTCCAATGCCGAACCGACGGCCGCGGCTAACATCACGTGACGCAGCCTATTGGGTGGCACTTCACCGCCTGAGGCAGCACTGGATTGAGCCATTTTCTCCCCCTTCTCTTTTTCTCATCTATTTCTACCCAGCGTCCGGACGTTGCCGGCAGGTCTCAGGCAAATTCGCGAATCTTGAAGTACCGGTTCTTCGCCGCGGTCTGGTTTTCGTAGATCGACCCCTGATGTGGCGACGGAGGCAGCGGCATGCGAATGGGCACGTCTACCATCCGCGGTACGATGTTCGGCTGCCCCGAAACCAGCCGTTCGTTGAAGTTGGTCAAATCGCTCACGCCCATCAACGGCCAGGCGTCGGCCGCAGCATACTCGTAGAGCAGAAGCTGACGCGACTTTTGTGACGTGTTCTGAGCCGAACCATGGACCAGTCTAACGTGATGGAAGCTCATCGAGCCGGCCGGAGCGACGAGCGCCTCCGCCTGTGACAGGTCGAAGTCGAGCTTTGTCGGATCCATAGCCCCGGAAAAATAGCCGTCCTGGTGATGGTCGTAGGTCGGGCCCGTATGACTGCCGGACATCACCATCAACGGCCCATTCTCGGGCAACATATCGTCGAGCATGACACCGACAGCCAGGACATCGTCGTTTGTGTGCGGATAGAAAGCCCAGTCCTGGTGCCATTCGACCGGCGAGCCGAACTGCGGTGCCTTCAGGTTTATCTTTGACCCGTGCAGCCGAACGCCGGACGGTCCGAGAAGCTGCTCGAGCATATCGACCAACTTGGGCAGCTTGGCGATTTCCCAGAATAGAGGGTGATTGATATGCGGCGTCTTAATGCGGCGGACGCGGGGTGCCTCCGGCCGGTGGCCGGGTTCCAAGTCGTACACATGGTCGTGCTTGGTCACTTTCGCGGCCCCGGCGACAAATTCAGCGATGACCTGACGCATCCGGGAGAGCATCTCTTTGTCGAGCACGTTCTCGACAACCAACCAGCCAGTGTCACGATAGTCGTCGATCTGCCTTGCTGAAAGCATAGCCATTTCCTCACATGCGGCTTATTCTTGCTTGCGATGGTAGCGCTATCATTTCCACCGAGTCAACGCTGTTTGCTCGGTCAACGCTGGACGTATATCAGCACCCAATGGACCTCGTACCTACTGCATGAGCCGACCCCGGATCGAAGACGTGGCCGCCCGTGCGGGAACCTCGCCGATCACTGTCTCCCGTGTCCTTCGCGAGCCGGCCAAGGTTGCGCCTGCGACGCGCGCGCGTGTCACGGCGGCCATCGCGGCTCTCGGCTACATCCCCAACTTGTCGGCGAGCAGCCTCGCTTCTCGCCGCAGTGGCATCGTTGGCCTGCTGGTTCCGACGATCGACAACTCAATCTTCGCCGCGACCGTCCAGGGACTGACCGACGCCGTGGCCACGGCCGGATTGCAGCTCCTGCTGGGCGATTTTCGCTACTCTGATGAAGGCGAAAGAGCTCTGGTCCGCGCTCTTGTAGGACGGCAGCCAGACGCGCTGGTGGTCGTCGGTGTGGTTCGCGACAGAGCGCTGCGGGAGATGTTGTTAGGGCTCGACATCCCAGTAATTGAAACTTGGGATCTGACGACGCGGCCCGTAGACACCGTTGTCGGATTCTCCAACAGGGAAGCCGGCGCAGCGATGGCCCGTCACTTCATGGCGCGGGGTCGACACCGCCTTGCCTTCGTCGGCGGGCGAGATCAACGGGCTCAAGCGCGGGCGGCAGGATTTGCAGCCGCACTGGAGCGTGCTGGTGCTCCGTCCCCAGTCACCGAGATTGTCGACGGTGCAGCCATCGCGGAGGGACGCCGGGCCGTCGCGCGCATCCTGACCATTGCGCCCAAGACCGAAGGCGTATTCTTTTCGACCGATATGCTGGCTGTAGGCGGCTTGATCGAGTGCCAGCATTGCAACATCGCAGTGCCTTATCAGCTTGCGATTGCTGGCCTCGGCGACCAGGAGATTGGGCGCGAACTCACTCCTGCACTGACTACTGTCCGGGTTCCCGCCTACGAGATTGGTAAGAACGCCGGTGAAATCGTCCTTTCCCGTCTGCGAGGCGACCCAATTGGAAAACGCGTGCTCAACTTAGGCTTTTCGATCGTGGAGCGTGAAAGTACACAGGCGCGCTCTGCCAAATAGCACCGGCCACTCATGCCACAGCGGATGAGGTTTTCGGTAGAGCCAGGGATTGGCACTCTTCGGCTACGATGCGCTGCCAGAGTTTCTCGATCATAGCTTTCATGACCAGAGCGTCCTGCCACCGATCTGACAATTCGGCTCCATCTGGCCCGGTGATCGCGTAGGGGGGTGGCCCCAGCTCACAGAGGAAAGTCAGCACCGCGTCGGGGCCCGCGCGCTTGCGCCACGAACGGATGGCGTATTCCCACCAGCCCATGAACAGTTCCACCCATCCCTGGTGTTGCGGGAAGCCGAGCGAGATCTGCACCTGCTCCCGGCTGGCAATCCGACCGTGGAGTCCCCAGGCATTGTCCAGCACGCGATGGATCAGACGGTGATTGACCTCGTCGACCGGCCAGGCGAATTCCCGCCCTACCACATAGTGCGAGATGTCTGCGGTCAGCTGCAGATCGGGGAAGCAGTCGAGAAGCTGCAGCATGAAGAACAGGTCGGTCGTCATTCGGTCGCGATGGGTTTCCACACGCACCGCTACATCGGCCTGCTCGCCGAGCCTCCGCCAGCCATCCAGTAGCGGGATACAGGCTTCGATCCGCTGTGGTCGCACGTTCGGCTGCAGGTTGACGTGATCCGCACCGAGCCGCGCTACAAGTTCCAACACTGGCTTGAGGTCGTCCACGCTGGCCGGATAGCATTGCGCTTGCCAGATCATGCCGTGGGCGCGCAGAAACCCAGTGACTTCTGTGGCCAAATCCGGGTCGATAAAACGCACGCCAGCCCCGTCGAAGCCGGCATCGCGGATCATCGAAAGCTGCGTCAGCAGAGGCCATTCGGGCTCGTCCATGTGGCGCCGCTCCATGGCCCAGAGCGATTGCAGGATGCGAAGTTGCTGCGCCATCGCGTCAGAGCCGCAACGACAGCGCCGCGGGAATCGCGGCCGATGATGTATTGTCGAAAGAGATGTTCTTCTCCTATGTCTCGGGGCCGGCCGATACGGCCCAGACGGTAAGCCCAGAGAGCATCGCTGCGGCCACCAGCCCTGGCCACCAAGGCGGTAGCCAGGAACGGCGCGGGACCGCTGATCAGAAGCGAGCAACACCCGAGGACGAATCCAATGGCAAGATTAATCGATCATTGGGCTTGAGGCCAGAGGGGCCGTGGAGTGGCCCGCCGAGCGGCGCCCACAATGCAAATGAAGCCACCCACTCCACTGTCATGGGCGACGACCGCGCACCGCGCGGGCGCGCGATGTTGTAGTGGCGTCGTCACTGTTTGGTCAGCACCTGAACGTCCTTGAGGGTGTAGAAAATCTCACCCTTGAGCAGCTCGTCTTGTAGCTTGCCGTTGAAGCGTTCCGCGTATCCCGTAAGGTCAAAATATTGAAACGGCCGATGCGCCATCACGCCGCCTCTTGATGATATTAGTGCAGAAGCCCGCCCAATCGCTCGCGGCACCGCACCGACCCCTCACGATGGCGGTCCGTGTTTCGGGGAAACAGCAGGACGTTGCCTTTCCCCTGGTGATTCCGCTCGGCATGGAAATGCTCGACATAGTCACTCAGCGCCCGCCGCAACGAGCGCTCGCCGAACAGGATCACCTTGGACAGGCACTCCTCCTTGACCGACCTGACCCAGCGCGCTGCATGGGCATTCAGGTTAGGGCTGCGCGCAGGCAGCGCGAGCGGTTCGACCCGACCGGTCGTAAGGATGGCCCGGAACGACCGGGTGAATTTCGTATCCCGATCATGCAGGAGATAACGACAATCCCGCA
>PLYM01000184.1 GCA_003153375.1 Planctomycetaceae bacterium | reverse complement strand
CTAGTGGCGAAGCAACACAAGCTTTCCAAAAGGCTGCCTTGGTATTCCTGTTTCAATCATCGGCACCAATAGTTGCTACTTCGGAGCAAACCGAATGTTGACGCCCACTCCTACACGCAATTCAACTCTGCGGTTCCGGCGTGGCGGATTCGAGAGCCTGTGCCAAGCACTCGACTATGCCGCGCAAGGAGAGACTGGATTGAACTTTTACGACGCGAGAGGCCGCTTGCTCAGCAGCCTGCCGTACAATGAGCTCCGCTGCCAGGCGCAGATCTTCGCTCGGCGGCTGATCGGCAACGGGATCGCTCGCGGCGAACGCTTGCTGCTCGTCGCCGATACAATTCCGGGCTTCTGCATCGCCTTTTTCGGAGCCCAATATGCCGGTGTGCTGCCGGTTCCCGTATCCGTTCCAGTCGGTCTGGGGAGCAAGGCGAGCTATATCGAACATCTCAAGCGCAACATCCAGGCGGCTGCCGCAGTCGGCATTCTCGCGCCGGAAGACCTAGCAGCCTATGTCGTCACCGCCGCTGAGGGCACGACTGCCCATCTCGCCGGTTCTTTGTCAGTGGTTGAGGCTTCCTTGCCTGACGGGCCGGTAGATATGCGGCCGCTCAGCGCGGGAGAACAGTGCTATGTGCAATTCTCGTCGGGAAGCACGCGCACCCCGCTTGGGGTCGACGTCCATCAAGACCAGCTCATGGCGAACATCGACGGTTCAATCGCCCGACAAGAACTCACTGAAGACGATTCAGGCGTAAGCTGGCTCCCACTCTATCATGACATGGGGCTTATTGGATTTGTCCTGGCACCGATGTGTGCGCAAAGAAGCGTCGATCTTTTGGCACCCCACGAATTTGCACGTCGGCCGCTCCAGTGGCTATCGTTGATCGCGCGTCGACGAGCTACGATCACATACAGTCCAAGCTTCGGTTACGATCTTGTCACGCGGCGGGCGCGAACCCAGGCATTGGGAGACATGAACTTGTCCTGTCTGCGGCTTGCAGGCATCGGCGCGGACATGATCCAGGTGCCAGTGCTGGAGCGGTTCACCCGGACGTTTGAATCAGTTGGATTTGACGCTCGCGCGTTCCTACCGAGCTACGGGATGGCCGAAGTCTGTGTGGGATTGACTTTCGGTCGGCGGTTCGGCGGGTTCAAGGTCGACACCATCGACGCCCAGATCGGTAAGGCAGAAGCTGGCGGTGACGCCACGGCTGCGGGCCGCGTAATCAAGCAGCGGGTATTTGTTGTTTGCGGCCAGGTGCTTGCTGGACATCGCGTCGAGGTTCGTGACGAAAATGGCGAACCGCTCCCCGCAAGACAAGTAGGCCGGCTCTTCGCACGAGGACCTAGCGTTATGTCGGGATATTTCCGGGAACCAAATGAAAGTGCCAGGGTCTTAAATGACGGCTGGCTCGACACCGGTGACCTTGGATATTGGTTCAGCGACGAGATCGTCGTTACGGGGCGGGCGAAGGATCTGATCATCGTCAACGGCCGCAATATCTGGCCACAGGATATTGAGTGGGCCGTCGAGGCATTGCCCCAGCTCCGGCGCGGCGATGCGTGTGCGTTCTCGGTCCAATCGGATGGCGTGGATTCCGTCATATTGATCGTGCAATGCCTGCCCTCCGTCCCAAAGCAGCGCGAATTGCTCTTAGGCGATGTTCGTCAGATCGTTAAGGAAGCTGTCGGCATCGATTGCCAGATCGTACTGATCTCGAGGCAGGTCGGATTGCCCCTCACGTCCTCGGGAAAACTCAGCCGCGTTCGGGCAAAATCGAAGTTTATCGCCGGTGGCTATGTTGACGTTCAAGGTGCAGACGAACCGGCAATACGGTTTGTTGCCTGATCTATGGTGCGGTTAGAGTAGACGGAGAGAGGCTGCTGACGTCGATCCCAGCCGTTGGCATTAAGCGACGACACCCTATGACAAACCGGCCGTGTAGCATTTGAAGGCTAGGCGCTGACGAACGTTAACCTAGAGACCGTTTCACCTAATAACGGATCCGCAATAATGAAGCTTCGTCCTCTGTGCTCGTTTGTCGTCGCCATCATCGCCACCGTGACAGGCATTCCCTGGTCGACGTCAGCCAACGCCTCCAATCTGAACACGGGCATTTGGAGTGAGATCACCCCATATTCTCCGATTGTCGGCCCCTTTCTGGCATCCAGTGACGACATAGAATGGGAACAGCCCTTCGTATAATCCACCCAAGGGCATTCTGTGAAGAACGTATCGCCCGCGGTATTGGCCGCCGAGTTGATCTAAAGGCCCGACTCGACTTGAAACCTGAGCAGATGCCCTTTTGGGATGCCTACGAGAAGGCCTCTGAAGAGGCATATGCTAAAGACAAGGCCCGTTGTGCAGCGTTGCCCGAAGAGCGGGAGTTTCGGCCGGATTTCATCGAACGCTTGAAGATGCGGGAATACATGATGAAAGTGCGCCTGAGCTACCTTAAAATAGTGGAGCCATCCATGTTCGCGCTGTACGCGGGACTGACTTCCGAACAAAAGGCGATGTTCGCTCGATCGATGCGCGGACTCATCCGTCGTCATTGACGACGGCAGACCGCGCGCTTGGCCTTGTCCTGCTGCTCTTGATGCTGGCCCGCGCCGCCAACCTCGTATGGTCAAAAAATTGAGCCGGCCGAGCGTATCACACACCAACCAAATAACACCAAGTCACCCACAATATGATGGTGAGAACGATGTTCGATCCCAGGTGCGGGTTCCGAACCGCCACCTCCCTTATTCCAAGGCCGAATGCTCCCAGCCTTGCAGCAATCTGAAAGATTGCGGTGGCGGTGGCCAGAATGGCAACGATGAAAAGTGAGGTTGCCAACACACCGCGATTGTCGACTAGGGCACCCGGGCGTCAAGCGCCAACAAAATCAAACTGAGACGCTCCTTCAACGTGCGGCTTCCTTATCTTGTCTAATCAAAAAACTGAACCGGCCGATGCGCCATCACGCCGCCTCTCGATGATAATAGCGCAGAAGCCCACCCACTCGCTCGCGGCACCGCACCGGCCCCTCGCGGTGGTGCTCCGTAGCCCGGGGAAACAGCAG
>PLYM01000287.1 GCA_003153375.1 Planctomycetaceae bacterium | reverse complement strand
TGCTGGCCAAGACCGACGGCAACGACTACAACGTGCCGTTCAATAACATCGTGGGTCTGACGACACCGGTATGGAACCTGGCCGACTACACGAAGGACGGCAAGGTCGACGGCAATGATGCCACCACGGCGATCAGCAACGTGTTTACGTTGCACTATCTGGCCAACCCCACCGGCCCGTTCGCCCCCAACGGCGGCGGATCAGCCGCCCCAGCCGCCTCGCCCGCCGCGACTCCCATCAGTTTCGTGTCGCCAACGATGTCCACCTCGGCAGTCGATGCGATCTCGAGTGGCTTGGGCATGCGCGGTGGCAACTCCAGCAGCTTCCTGTCAATCCGGAACACGTTGCAGCAGGTGGGAATCATTCGGCAGTTCGCGGAGGCACCCCACGCTTTCTTGCACGATCTGCAGATCGTGCAAGCTGTCGACCAAATCGCTAGCAATTTCAAGGTCCATGACGACGCACTCGAGCGCCTGCTGAGCGAGTTGGAGTCGACGTAGCCGCGTAGCGCATTGAATCTGCGATGATCCTGCGCAACTTGCACTTTGGGGCTTAATCGCGGATCGCCAAGGTTCTTTATCTTCCCTTGCATGGCACGAAGCCGGTGACACCAGCCACCTTGTACTCCAGACCCCGCCTCACGTCTCGCCCTAGACGACCATCTCAATGAAAAACGAAGCAAGCAGTGCTCGACGTCCAAAAAAGCCACTTCACAGCTGCAGGATGCCAAGAGGTCGATTGGCGGAAAAAGACCAAAAAATGGAGAAAATCCTTACGGAGTCGATACTCTTGGGGGCGGCGGTTGTTTAAGATCAAACGAAGCCCTAATGATTGCAGGCGCGATTCTACCTGCACAGCTCCGACACCCCATACCTCGAGCAGATTTGAGGCCGCGAAGCGCAGCGTCACGACCGACGCTTGCGACCGCCTGTCCTTCAATCAACTCGCAGGTGAACAATTGTTGCTGGCACTTTCATTGTCGGCCGTCAGGTTCCCGGTCGCTTTGCTCAGTTTCCACGTAAACTCGCTATAAAATCACCGAAATGACGTCTCGTCTACGTTTGAGTCTGCGGAATAACATTCCTTCAGCCATTCAATCTGCATATCTGCCCGCCAAACTTCGTCTGGCGCTGGAGCCGCTCGAAGAGCGTCGGATGCTCTCGGCCGTTACGTGGACAATCGACTCTGCGGCCAGCAGCGTCACGCTCAGTTGGCCGGATCCGACGATCCAAGTTCGCGACCAGACCAGCAGCGGCGGCGTGGCTGCGAGTTTGTGGTCGACCCACAACGCCGCCCCGTTGAGCGGAACGCTCACGACGGATTACGTCGACGGCTCGTCGATCCAATTCCTTGACACCCCAGGCAGCGTCGCCGTCCTTGCGTCGTCCTCGCCCACCAATCCAGTTTTTCCCAACCCGGCGAACTTTTTGCCGCTGACCAATGATGGAACCGGCGGGAACTATAGCGGCACGAACGGCGGCTCGGCGGCGCAAAGTTTTGGGGGGGCACTTTATGATACCGGCGGTCTGGGCGCGATTGGGCCCTTCTCGTTGTCCAACGTCACGCTCGACGTGAACAGTGCTTTGGGAGTTCCACTGCCCATCGTCGCGGGAACGTTTGCCGCAACAGGCACCTCGGGGCAAGTCGACGGTGGAGCCTTCGGACTCTTTGCGCTGGACTCGTCAGTGAGCAGCGAACTCAACTGGACGTATCTCGACAGCAACGGCGATCAACAACTTTTCAATGGGATTCTGGAGAGCCTGTCCGCGAACAATACAAGCAGTCTCAACACCTCCTTGGGGGCGGCGACGATTACGAACCTCGGCGGTGGCCTGCGTCAATTGACGCTGCCCATCACGATACCCGTTTCCTTCCTGCCTGGTTTCACCGGGACTCTGACCGGCTCGATCGTGGCGGAGAACCGCCCTTTGATCGACCTCAACGGCACGGCAGCCGAAGCCGACAACAGCAGCGCCTGGATCAACGCCGGAGCGGTCAAGATCGCGACTTCCGGTGCCACGCTGACGGATTCCCTCAGTGCCAACATGACCCGGCTGACGGCCACGATCACCAACCCCGTCGCCGGTGACGTGTTATCCGCCAACACCGTGGGTACCAGCATCGCCGCCAACTTCTCCGGCGGCGCGTTGACCCTCACCGGCTCGGATACCGTCACGCACTACCAACAGGTTTTGGAATCGATTGCCTTCAACACAACCTCTCTGGCCACGACGGCGCGAACCATCAATGTGGTCGCCCTCGACGCCGCTGGCGTGACGAGCAATACCGCCGTGGCCACGGTGCAGCCGGACTTTCTGGCCCCGGTCGTCGACCTTAACGGCCCCGCGGCTGGCACGGGCAACGTCCTTCTCTGGACCAACACCGGCCCAGTGAATCTTACGACGGCCGACGCCACGCTCACCGATGGCGACAGCGCCAACCTGTCCCAAATCACGGCCACGATCGTCAGCCCCGTCGCGGGTGACGTGTTGGCCGCCAACACCGTGGCCACCAACATTACGGCCACGTTCGCTGCTGGCGTGTTGACACTTTCCGGCAGCGACACCGTGGCCCACTATCAGCAAGTTTTGCGATCACTGACCTTCGACACGACGACCGTGGTCCCCAGTTCGCGAACCATCCATCTTGTCACTTTTGACGATGGTGGCTTGGCCAGCGCAACGACCACAGCAATCCTGAATTTCGACGTGCACGCTCCGATCGTCGATCTCAACGGGCCGGTACCGGGCGCCGACAATACGAGCCTCTGGGCCAACAACGGCCCCGTGCAACTGACCGCCGCCGATGCGACCGTCGCGGACAGCGACAGTGCCAACCTGACGCAAATGACGGCCACGCTCGAAAACCCGGCCATCGGCGACGTGTTGGCCGCCAACGTCAGCGGCACGAACATCTCCGCCAGCTTCTCGTCGGGCACGCTGACGCTCAGCGGCACCGACACCGTAGCCCACTACCAGCAAGTGCTCGATTCGCTCACGTTCAACACAACGGCCCTGGACGCCGGACCGCGAACCGTCACGGTCGTCGCGGTCGACGACGGCGGATTGGCCGGTACACCGGCCGTAGCCATGGTAAACGTGGACCTGTTACCGCCGACGATCGACCTCAACGGTGCGGCCACAGGCTCCGAATATACGACGATCTGGAATAACTCGGGAGCGGTGCACGTTACGGGCCCCGCTGCGACGATCCTCGATGCCGACAGTAGCGCTCTGTCGATGATGACCGTTACGATAGTCAGCCCGGCCGCAGCAGACGTCTTGTCGGCCGTCACGACGGGCACGAACATTGGGGCCGTGTTCTCAGGCGGGGTGCTGACCCTCACGGGCATCGACACCATCGCCAACTACCAGCAAGTGCTCCGCTCGGTCACCTTCGACACGACCGCTGGCGTGGCGGGTTCGAAGATTATAGACGTCGTCGCCGTCGACGATGGCGGGCTGGCCAGCGCCCCGGCCACGGTCGGCATTTCGTTCCCGCCGGTCGTCGACCTGAACGGTCCCGCCAGCGGCAGCGGTAATTCCATTCTCTGGAACAATGTCGGCACAGTGAACATCACGACAGCCGATGCGACGCTCGCCGACAGCGATCTCGCGAGTCCGCTGCAACTCACGGCCCAGATCGTGAACTACGCCATCGGCGACACGTTGTCGGCCAATACGACGGGAACGCCGCTCACGACGTGGTTCTCCTTTGGCTCGCTGGTCGTGACCGGCAACGGCACAGCGGCGCAATACCAGCAAGTGCTGCGATCGATCACGTACTCCGGCATCGTTTCCGGTTCACGGACCATCGATGTGGTTGTCACCGATAACGACGGATTGTCGAGCGCCACCGCGGTGGTCACCGTGAACCTGGACCTGATTCCTCCCACCGTCGACCTCAATGGCCCCGCCGGCGGCACTTCGACCTCGGTCGCTTGGACGTCGTTGGCCAACAGCGCGGTGAATATCTCCAGCCCGACGGCCACGCTGAGCGATTTCGACAGCGCGACCCTGACGTCGCTGACGGCGGCCATCGTAAGTCCCTCGGCCGGGGACGTGCTCACGGCCAACACAGCCGGCACCAACCTGACGGCCAGTTTCTCGGCCGGCACGTTGACGCTTACGGGCGTCGATACCACGGCGAACTACCAGAGCGTGCTGCAGACGATTGCGTTCAACACCACGACCGTAACGCACCGCACCGTCACCATCAACGTAGCGGCCACCGACGATGGCGGGCTGACCGGCACCACGGCGGTCGCCCTGGTGAACGTCGATCCCCAGGCGCCGGTCGTCAACTTGAGCGGACCGGGCACAATTGGGAACAATTTCGCGACCACCTGGATTGATAGCGGGGCGGTGCCTATCACGGACCCCACTGTCACGATGACGGATGCCGACAGCGCGACCCTGACGTCGCTGACGGCTGCGATCGTGAGTCCAGCAACTGGCGACGTGTTGACCGCCACGACGGCTGGCAGCAACATCACGGCCAGTTTCTCAGCCGGCACGCTGACTCTCAGTGGCAGCGATACCCTGGCCAACTACCGAACGGTGTTGAAGTCGGTCGCATTCAACACCACGACACGGGCGCATCGCACGGAGACCATCAACGTCCAAGCCACCGACGACGGCGGGCTGGCGAGCGCTACGGCCGTCACCCTGATCGAAGTCGACTCGCCGGCGCTGGTCGTCGACTTGAACGGACCGAATACCCTGGGGAACAGTTACACCACGGCCTGGAACAATAGCGGGGCCGCGGCCATCAGCGATCCGACGGCCGCGGTCACCGACGCCGATGGCGCTACCGTGTCGTCATTGACGGCCACGGTCGTCAACCCCCTGCCGGGCGACGCTCTGACCGCGACCGCCGGCGGAGGCATCAGCGTCAGCGGCAACGGCAGCGCGGGCTTGACGCTCAGCGGCAGTGCCAGCCCGGCCGCCTACTCCGCTGCTTTGCAGTCGACCAAGTTCAACAGCACGACGGTGACCGCTCCCTTCAGCAATCCTCTCGACCTGAGCGACCTGGCCATCTGGATTCCCACTAGCGGCGTGGCCGCTTATCAGGAGGGTTACGACATTCCCGCTGGCGCGACCGGAGTAGGCGGGTTCACGCCCCCTGCCGATGGCCAGCCGATTGGTCAAATTGATGCCCCCGGCGGAACCTATGGCAGCTACACCGCCGGACAGTATGCCAACGGCAATACCGATCGGCCGCTGTTGACCACCGTGCCCGCCGGCAACGGCAGCACCCGGGCCATGCTCAGCTATGGCACCACGGATTTCGCGAACACGGGCACGTTTTCCTCGGCGACGCGAGTCAACAACAGCATCAACGCCTTCAGCTGGCTGAATCAGGGCCAGGCCTTCACGCTGCAATTCTGGACCGACATCCCCTCGAATAGCAACCTGGCGCCGGGCGCCGTGTTATTCGGCACAACCGATTCGAAGAATAACGATGCGGGCTTTTCGGTACGCGTGGCCAGCATGCCGGGCGGCGTGCCGCAACTCGGGGTCTTTTTGGACGACGGCACCAGCGTGCAGATGAACTATGGCGGCAGTGCGGGTTCGCAGGTGCCGCTGGATACGCTCTGCTGCGTGCAGATCACTTATGCCGGCCGCTGGACCGATACCACGCACCTGGCGACACAAAACGCGCCCATCAAGATCACAGTCACGACCGCCGCGGGCGCGACGACCAGCGCCTCGTCGCCAAACCTGACCCAAACGCCCGACACGACCGCGCTGGCGTTTTCCAACCTCACCCTGGGCGTCAATTGCAACTCCACGAACGACGGTGGCGCCAATCCGTTCGTTGGAGATTTGGGCGACGTCGTGATTCAACATGGCGTGGCCTCGGCTGCCGACCTGAGCAACTACCTGAACAATTACAAGGTCGTCAGCGAGAACACCTCGGCGGGCTCCAGCTCGCAACTCGTGCGACAACTGGGCGCGGCCGGCGGCGGCGGCTTGAACCCCGAAGATATTTCGATGGGCTTCATGCAGTTCGATTTCAGCGACACCAGCAAGATGTTCGCCGACACGGCCAGCTATCCGCCCACCTATACCACGAACGTCACCGCCAACGGGGCCGGAGTCGGTACGGTGCAAGACGAGCTCGACAACTTGATGGGATTGCCGGCGGGCAGTTTGCAGCGCGACGCCGTGCTCAGGTCGGATGCCGCGGGCATGCCGACGATCGCCACCGGCGCGTTCAACGGACAAACCGCGCTCCAGTTCGCCGGCACGGCCACGACCAACACGGCACTGGCCTTGAGCATCGGTTCTCAAATCGGCACGACCGCAAACGGCGAGCCCGAACTCCTGACCGGGGATGAGACGATCTATCTCGTGGCCAAGAATACGGCGCCGGGCAGCAGCAACGGTGTGGACCAGCAGGGCAGCCAGTTTCTGGGCGGGTTTGGCAGTCAGGTGGAGTTTTTTGGCAGCCAGTCCCAGCATCCGAACACGGTACGGGTGGGCACGGGCAGCGGCGACATATACATGACGGACAACACGCTGCCCAACGCGCCAGAAGACTGGAATACGGTTGTCATTCGCAAGAACGCCGGGGGGTACTTCGTCTATTTGCCCGATGGCGCGGGCGGAGCGACCATGGTCAGCGCCACTTCGATGACCTCGGCTTCCTACCTGGCGTTGGCCGCGATTGGCTGGTCGCAGGGAACCGACAGCGCCGCCGGATTGATCTCGAAATGGGGCGTCTATGCCGCCGACATCGGCGACACCCTCGCCAAGGAGCTCGTGGTCGGCTTGGAGAATGGCGGGACGTCGGCAACGGCGGCACTGCCCCATCGCACGGCCACGGTCAATTTCGCGGCCACCGATGACAGTTCGCTGGCCAGCGCGGAGGTCGCCACGACGATCAACATCAACGTCGCCCCGACCATCGATTTGAACGGACACGCGACAGGCACGGGCTTTGCCACGCAGTGGCTCGGCAGCAAGCCGATCACGATCGCCGATACGGCCGCGGCCACGATCGCCGACGATGACACAAACCTTGTCTCGATGACCGTCACCCTGGCGACCCCCGCCCTGGGCGACGTGCTGGTCGCCGACACGACCGGCACCGCGATCACACAAAGTTATGCGAACGGCACGCTGAGCCTGTCGGGCTATGATTCGGTCGCCGATTACCAGGCCGTCTTGCGTTCGATGACCTACAATAACATCGCGGGCGGGCCGCACCTGGCGCTGGAGACCGTCACGATCGTGGCCAGCGACGGCCAACTCACGAGCGCGCCGGTCACGAGTCGAATTCACATGCTGGCGCCGTCGTTGTCGTTGACCGCCGGGGCCGGTTC
>PLYM01000206.1 GCA_003153375.1 Planctomycetaceae bacterium | reverse complement strand
TGCAACAAAATCTGCCAATAGCGGACATTGGGCCGGAACAGTGACTATTGTGATTGATCAAGGTTGCTCCGCCTATGCGGCGAAGGCCAGCGCGACCGCGCTGGCGGTCGTTCGCGAAGTTCAGAAGTGCGGCCTTACTTCGCTGACCGGGATCGCGGGGCGTGAAGACCGCCCGGAGGCCCGCAGCCAGTGGCAACCCATTCAAGTGTCCCGGCTATCGGCTGCCTAGCGGATCGTACGCATGTTTATGAATGGGCAGCCCCCTAAAGTCGTTGGCGGGGTTGACGGCGACTGGGGGCGGTAGCAAAACACACACACACACACCGCTCCGGGGACAATCTATGTTGCTCCGCTCCGAGCTGCACCAACCCTGACGAGAGCCCTTGTTTATCGGCCGCGTCGTAACAAATGTTCTGCTTCTTGGGCTCTCAATCGCAGCGGCCCTTGCCGTGACCGAAGCTAGCTTCCGAGTCATCGACGGATATCGTCTCGGCCAACTGAGCTTAGTAGTTGTCCCCCGCAGTCTGAAGGGACAACCGACCGAACTGAGCTTGCCCGATGCCCGCAAGGCGACCTTCGCAAGCGGTTTCGACGTCTCCTGGTATACGGCAGATCCGCCGCAGTACGACCGATCTTCGAAGTTTTCTCCGCCCGCCGATTGGGCAGCCGCAGTTAAGAACTACAGGCAGGCGATCGGGAAGCAGGACTACACCGAAGTTGAGTTTAAGTTCCTCTACAACGATAAGTGGCTGGAGGAAGCTTGTGCGAAGCGGGATCCTACCCCAACCCTTCGGCAATTCAGGCGCTATCCCGGGTTCGTCTATTCATTCGCCAGTCCGGACGGCTCGACCAAACCGGAATACCGAATGGTTCCCCGCGGATGGGACAGCGAAATCACCTACTTCAACAATTTCGGCTTTCGTGGGCCAGACATCGAGCCGCGAAAGCCAGACCGGGTGATTCGTGTGGCGTTCTTGGGGGCGTCGGTCTTGTCAAATGGCTGGCCCTATACCTCTTCGGAATACGCCGTCAACTTCCTGCGGCTGTGGGCCCAAGCCCAGCATCTTGATGTCGATTTCGACCTGATTAATGCCTCCCGTGGCGGTATCAATTCTACAGCCAGCGCCCAGATCATGCGCTATGAAGTAGCTCCTCTGCGGCCGGACATCGTGGTCTACTATCAGGGCGCCAGAAACATTACTGGCGTTGAGGTCAAAGCGATTGTAAGGGACGTCGATAGCAAGCCATTTACCGCCCGCGATACGGCCGAGCGCCACCTGTCAACAGTTCCCGAAAATCTGCCGCTAGACAAATATTCGGCCTTGGCACGACGCATCTACGAGTTGATTAACCGGCGCACTGCAGGGATTGCCGAACCAACAAAGCCGCCACATAAGCTGTCCTTTGATCTAAAGCAGACCGACCCCGATCTCGACGCCAAAGATCTTCCATTCAGTCTAACTCGGCAAATTGTCGATGTTGTCGACATCGAGGGCATCACAAAGAGCATTGGGGCTCAATTCGCTGTCGCGTCGGCCATAGCTCTGGTGCATGACGGGTTGAGGCTTGATCCCGACCGCGATCGCTTAATCCTGTCGGCACTTAACGCCGATCTCGCGCCGCTGACATACGCAGAAATACGAGACGCTATTGACTTCGAGAATGCCGTCTATCGCAAGTTGGCCAAGAGGGAAAATTTTCCTTTTCTCAATCTCGATAGCCATTTTCCAAGCGATCCGAGCTACTTCTGGGACATGGTGCATCAATACGGCAACGCATTCAGGTTGCAGGGATGGGTCATGGCGCAGTCGCTCGCTCCTTACATATTGAAGGCAGTCTCGGAGGGAGCGCTGCCGCGGTCGGGACAGACACCAGACCTGAAATCCATCGAGTGGGCGTCTGCTCCAACCAAGAGGTTCAACCTCGGCTGCCTTCCGGAGTAGCCACCGGCGGGGTGATGATGTTTTGCTGTGACCAATTGCATCCGCAGCGTCCCTACCTAGCTGACACTCATTGGGCAATCTACGAGGACGGCGACATGGCTGCTCAACTCAATCACACGATCGTCTGGTGTCCGACCAGACGATGTCCGCTCGGTTCCTGGCCGAGATGCTGGGTCGGCAAGCGCCGACTTGCTTCGGCCATTTCGACGTGGTGGAACTCGACAACGGGGTCTCTCTCGACTTCGCCGACGCCGAAGGACCGATCCGCCCACTGCACTACGCCTTCCTGATCGGCGAGGCGGATTTTGACGCTGTTCTTAGCCGCATGCGCGAGCGAAGGCTTGAACACTGGGCCGACCCGACCCTTACTGACTTCATATCGGGTGTCGTGCCACAGCTCTTCGCCGAGCCGCTTGGCTTCCTCGGTGTTCGCCGTCTTTAAGCTCTTGGGGAGGTAGTTGTTGCCACCTAGATGCAGGCGTGCCTGCCAGATGCCGTTGCGTCGGTACAACACAAGCTTGCCGTCGTGCGTCCGTATCACATCGTCCATTTTGAAGAGCCGTTCAAGTCAGAAGCGGTGCAGCGTACTAACGACACTGCAAAGCATAGTTTCGGGAGATAAGGTCGAGCAACCAGTGTGGGCAGCAGCGGGTTGCAACGCCAAGATGGTTGCTACTTCACGGAATTCAATAGGGTCCGCATTTTTCTAAACCGCGACCAGATGGTGGGCATCCTGCGAATTTCGCGTAGTGCCGAAAGGGCCAGTTTGACCTACTGACAGTCAGGTCCGGTCTACCCGCAGTAGCAGACATGCCCGGATGGGGCGGGAGGTCCGAAAAGTGCCAAGAAGCGACATGGGCAGGCCCCTTTGGCCGCATTGTTGCCCGGCCTGTCGAGCCCTTTTACGATCCGGGCCGGGGAGGCGCGGGAATTCCATTGGTCCGAGAGCAGCGCAGATTAGCGGCAATCGTTGCAGCCGATGTGGTGGCTAGCGGAGCGCCTCGCTGGGACTAAGACTGGCTGCCTTTTGCGGCAGCCAGGGAACCAAAGGGCCTCGGCCCGCGTTTCTCGCTATGTAAACCAGCATCGGGGACATGGATGGCCGAAGGTAGCAGCGGAAACAACGGCATGCTCTACATGATCGTGGGCGCGCTCGTAGTCGTGGTTGCGGTGGGCGGCTTCATCATGTTCGGTGGGCATATGCCGGGTCAGAGCGAGTCGAAGACCACGAACATTAAGGTCGAAGTTCCCGCGCTCGAGAAAAAGTAGCGCCTTGAGCTTCGCCCGGGCCGTCGTTGATCAGTGCTCGCAGACATGGACAACATCCAAAGCCAGATAGACTCGCGCGCCTCTCAAGGCGGTGGTGACGTTCTTCTGGCCCCCGTTCGATACAAGCCCCCTCAGATCATAGTGCGCCCCGGCGTCAACCTGATCGGCCAAGGCCGCATCATCTATGATTGGCAGAGCTCGCGCATCGCTGGCGGCACAGTCTTCGAGATAGGGTGGGGCGGCGGCCCTGGGTCATCGGGCGACCCGACTAAGGCCGCTGTCCAACTGAACACCGCGAGCGGCATCCGAAACATCGGCTTCGATTACCCCACACAATTGCCGGGGCTCGCCGCTCCGATCGAGTACGGTTCATCTATGAGCCGAACAGGGGGGGGCCAGGGTTTTCGGCAGGCACGGGCGGACCTACCGGGGCTCGTCGAGTATCAGGTCTTTGTAGATGTCGTCGGGATCAATCTTCTTCGCCAGTGAACGAGCGAACACTCGCCTGGCGACCGTCTCCCTGTGTTGACCCTCCGACATGGAGGGAATGAGACCCGAATCATTGGTTGGCGTTGGCTCGTCCACGATCAACGCCAGCTTGGCGTTCTCGACGCTCATACCAACGTCGGCCCAGGCTTCTTCTTCGGTTTTATTCCGCAGGCGCAACTTCCAATACTCTACCAAGTCCGCCTGCCACGAGCCGTCTTTGGGATCAATGGATTCAAGCCTTGTCCGCCAATCCGGGCGCGGCATGTAGCGGGGAAGTTTGAACGAGCGCTCTTCGGTCGTCAGCGAGGTGATGTCGGCATCTACCTGCAGGCCCATATACTCGTCGCCCGCATCGATGTCCTTCGCCACGCAACGCGCGAACACGCGTCTGGCCGTATCGGGCGGGATGATGCCTACGGCGTTATTGATCCTTACCGGCCATGGCGATAGAGCGGCCTTGGCTTGTTCTGGACTCAACTCTAGCCTGGCCCAGGCGGCGTCAAGCGAAAGACGCCTAAATCCGGTCGTGATGTCACCAGACGTCCGCCAGGTGACGTAGTGGAACATTTCCACCGGCCATCCCTGGGTGGTATTCCCCGGTGGGTTCAGGGCTTTGTATTCCCAATCGTAGCGTGCTGCGTAGCGCGGTGGAGTGAACATGGACGAAATTCTCCCCTGGCGGTCTGCGTTGAAACGCACGGAAGATTAATACCATAAGCTCTCACGTCCGCTGTGGGTCGATGCTGTCGAAAAACGATTTTGGCCCCCAAAGCGCGCAACATTGATTCAAGATCGAGTACAAGAACACAACATCGATTCAACGCATCATTCGATCGAATTCGATTATTACCCACTCGCGACATAGCGACGACTTTTTCGACAGCATCGGTCAAACGCGTCGTTCCGCGAGTGCGCCGATGACTTCCGGTCTACCCAGATGAACAGACATCCTCTGTCTCGGTAGGCATGTGTCAAACGTGCCAGAATCGGACATGACCTTGCGTTGGAGGGGCACGTTCGATGCCGAAACGAGGAAGGCGCGCGCCTACACTATGCAACTGGCATTGTGGCCGAGCGCCACCTCAATCCGTCGACTGCCGACAATCTCGACATTCAAACTGCAGTCGGCTGGATCGCTTGTAAAATAATTGAGGATGTGAGATCCCGTACTGACGTCTCGAATGGTGGCACACGCGCCGGCGGCAAGTTGGATAATTAGCCTGTACCAATTCCAGCGTCTCATACTCGAAGTTACGAACGGCGAATGCATCAAGTCCTAAACGCGTCCACGCCATCGAAGGCTCACGACGCCCGCCTCACGCGCCAGTTCGCCTACAATAGCCGGCGTCTCGGTATCTGACTCCCGTCGCACTTCACGAATCGCGAATACCAATGTGCGATGCTTTCGAATGCCATTCCAGCTGGTGCTACCGCCTTCAATCAGGAGACCTGCCTCAGCAAGTCTGCGGCGAATATCCACCTCGCTGGGAGCATTTTCCTCAAGTTCGACTGAGAATTGCGCACGGTGCTCTTGTCGCAGGTTTCGTTCGATCCATTTCAATGCCCGCAGCGCAAAAAGTCCAAGGGCGGTCGCCGCCAAGCCGAGCGCAATCTGGCCACCTCCGATGCACAAGCCGATCACGGTCACCAGCCACAGCGTCGCAGCGGTGGTAACGCCGACCACGATGTCGCCGCGGCGGAGGATTGCGCCCGCGCCGATGAATCCAACCCCAGTGAGGATGCCGAGTGGCAGGCGCATCAGATCATTCATAACGAACGAGTCTGATGACCGACCTGCAGTAGGAAGGAGAATATTGACCTGAATCATTGCAACTGACGCGGCTAAACAGACCAGCAATATGGTGCGCATACCGGCCGCCTTACCGTGCTCACCGCGATTGTAGCCAATCAGCAAGCCGACGAGGACCGTCAGACCGAGCCGCAACGCAACATCAGGCCATTGCAACGATGGAAACATTGGCGTCATGACTTTTTCTCGCAAGTTATCCTGGCACGATGCCTCCCAGGTTTTCGTCCCGATGACATCGATGCTGTCTTTGCGAAGCGAGGTTCGGCACACCCGCCGCAGCGTTGAACAATAACTACACCGGCAGGCAGTCGAAGGCTATCGAACGCTAGTCGACCAAAAACGAATGATGCACAAGTGCGGCCTGACCGTCGTCATTCCATCCCCTCGAGATTGAGCATTAGCTGTCCGACATGTCCGCGTTGGGTCATTCACGTCGTTCCGAGCGTGTATCGGTGACTTCTGGTCTACCCCGATAAGCAGATATCCTCGGGGGCCGGCAAATGTCCAGTTGTGGCGTCCGACGGCGATGCCGCGCAGCGCGCGCTCGGCGGCGTTATTGCCCATCCGGTACTATCGGGATAGGAGATTTACCGCCGTGGGCCTTCCGGAGAAGCAGAACCTATGTCCGAATACATCCATTTGATCAGGCACGGGCAATCCACGTTCAATGCACTCTTCGACTTGAACCGCGTCGATCCTTTGCACTTTGATGCACGCCTGTCCCAGATCGGCATTGAACAGGTCGCTGCCGCGCGACAGGCGGCTTCAGATATTCCCGTCGATTTAGTCGTGGTATCGCCTCTCACGCGCGCGATCCAAACGGCAGTGGGACTTTTTGGTGAGGCCGCCGTTCCGATGATCGTTACCGACCTGCACAGGGAGCGGCTCGAAAATAGCTGCGATATTGGCAGGTCGCCATCGGCACTATCTGCCGAGTTTCCGATGTTGACCTTTGACCATCTCAGCGACCCTTGGTGGCACAATGGTCAAGAGGATGATCGGGGTGTGGCTGTGGAGCCCGACCACCTGTTTGCGCGACGCGTGACTGACTTCTCTCGATGGCTCAGAGCCCGACCCGAAGACGTTGTGGTGGTCGTCGGGCATGGCGAATTCCTTCGCCGATTGTCGGGCCGGTATCTGAGAAATTGCGAGATCATGGAATGGCGTCCGTGAGAATAATCGCTGCTCTACTTCGGACTATTGGACAGTGTTTGTCGATTTCGACTTCCGAGATGTGGCAGCAGTGAACGGCTAATCGTGCGCAACATCGTAAACGCATTACTCATTCGGCAGGACACGATCCTGCTGGCAAGGCGAAGCGTCAGACGTAAGGCCTATCCCGGCTTATGGAGTTTTCCAGGTGGGCATGTCGAACAGTCCGAGAGCTTCGCGGACGCGCTTCGGCGAGAGCTTCGAGAGGAGATGGGGATTACGCGCATCGAGTTCCGGTTCATTCGATCTATTGCCGACCCCAACACGACAGCAGACGACCCAGCCACTTATCACATGTACGCCGTCACGGCGTGGGATGGCGGCGATCCCCGGATCGTTGATGATGAACATTCCGAGCTTCGGTGGTTCAAGTGCGCTGATGCGGTTTCGCTTTCTGATCTCGCATTGGATGAGTATCGCGCCATACTCCGGAAGATCGCTGGGGTGGTTAGGTTTGCAATTTGACGCATGGGAAAAGCGTTGCAGCAAAACCTAACTATTGCGCCAATATGTGAGATTTTTGGAATGCCACAGGTTTTGCTGTCGATGGATGGACACGTCTCTCTCAATGTCCGCTTTCGGCCGGCAGCCACCAAACGGACCTGCCGAATTGGATGCGCGAGTTCCGCATTGTTGCCAATAGGAGACATGCGTTCGGCCTGCCATTGTACCGTGAAGCACATATATTGGACCCTCGGTGTTGAGGCGCCATTGTTCTCCACGTTGCCGCGGGTAGGACATCACGGAATTCAGGCGTCGGGGTCACACACATGTTTCGATAGGTATTCAGGAAGGGCAGCTAATGGTTCGGCCGATCGAGCGGGCGCTCCAGATTGTTGGGATGATAACCGCGCTTTCGTCGCCCGCCTTGGCAGGACCGCCATATATCTCCGACGATCCCGAGCCGACGGATTTCAAGCATCTCGAAATTTATGCATTCACCAGCGGCACCCGAACGCTCAATAGCATCAATGGCCACGCCGGCATCGATTTCAACTACGGCGCGGCGCCGAACCTCCAGCTGACGGCCGTTTTACCGGCGGGTTTTGGCCAAGCGGCCGGAAGTGGTTCCCAGATCGGCGTCGGCAATTTCCAGTTCGCGGCGAAATACCGCTTCCTGCATCAGGACAGCTTTGGCCTGGACGTGAGTTTTTTCCCGCGGCTGTTCTTGCCGAGCGGATCGAGCACCACTGGAGACATAAATTCCTCCATCCTATTGCCCCTTTGGCTGGAGAAGGACTGGCGCGGGTGGTCGGTCTTTGGCGGTGGAGGATGCGTCATTAGCGCCGATAGCGCCGCGAACCATTGCCTGGCCGGGGGCGTCCTGACGCGCCAGGTGGTGACGAAGCTGCAGCTCGGTGTCGAGGTGAGCTATCAAACCGGCCAGGCAAATGGTGCGTTGTCGACGGCAGCTGTCGGGTTGGGTGCACGATACGACCTCGCCGACAACTATCACCTGTTGGCCTATTTTAACCGCGGCGTTCAGAACGCAAATGAGACCAACCAGTATTCCTGGTACGCCGCCTTATTGTTCACGTTCTGATTCGACGCGCTATGATGAGCTTCCATATCGTCGAAGCTCTGGTACTTATTGGCGATGCATACTGGTTCGCAATTGCCGAGAGGGTTCTTGCCGTTGCTTCTCGCCTGTGCCGACGAGGTGATCGAGTAAGCTGTTCCGCCATGGCCGCTTAGGGTCGATGCTGTCGAAAAAGTCTTCGCTATGTCGCGAGTGGGTAATAATCGAATTCGATCGAATGATGCATTGATTCGATGTTGTGCGCTTGTGGTCGATCTTGAATCAATGTTGCGCGCTTTGGCCCCCAAAATCGTTTTTCGACAGCATCGGTCAAACGCGTCGGTTTTGTGATGTTCGCGAACAGTCTGCTTTGCCTTCGATAGCGGACCTTCGGAGCCGGCGATCGTGGCGCGACTTAGCGCGGCCAAGACAACCAGAATATAAGGATTCCGCCGAAACATTAGGTTTTAGCCTCAGCGACAATCATCAGTGGCGTTCGCGATTGCACTTGAGACATGACGGGACAGTCGCACCGGCAATTAGGAGGTCCATACGTCTTGAATGGGCGTCTGGACTACATGTCAGCTGGCCTTTTAAAAAGAGATGCCATGCCCGCAACGATTGATCAGTACTCCGTCGCAACGCTGCCACTAGATATGCGCTGGCTTAGTTCGTCGACAATCGACTTCTCATATCGCTCGATGAGCTCATTGAGTTTGTTGTACCCAATGACGTGAGCCTTCTGCAGCTGCCCTACAACGATGCCAGGGTGAATACCTTGGCCGAACACGATCCTAGCAAGGTTCTCGAAACCTTGCGTAATCACCTCACGCATTCAGAAGCGAACATTGCCTTCTTATTTGGCGCAGGCACCTCATGCTCAGTCAGGGTAGACTAGCCTTCCTTTTGAACATTGATGAACGCATGCGAAAAAAAGCCGGCCAGCTAGAGCGTTCCTTGGTCGCTCCATGCCGCCTAGGCCTCACCATCCCGCCGTCGATCCTCGCCCGCGCCGACGAGGTGATCGAGTAAGGCGAGGAGTGCCGTGCCGGTCTAGACCCGAACTGGCTCAGTGGGGCATGGGGCAGCTCAGCAATGGATGGTGGTTATTGCAACCAATTGCATATGCCCGTTCTTCATGGCATGCGTCCGTTCTTCATGGGAAGTGGAACTGGGCGTCAACCACTAGCTTGGCGCGAATTTCCAACCGTTGGCTTGAGCCGGCGCGCGGCTAGCGCGTAGAATGACGCATAAGTGGGACAGAGCGGGATCGAGCGCTCGTACTCAGGGAGGATCGCGATGTCATTCCGACAATTTGGTTGGTGCGCGTTGGCGGCTGGCATCGCCACACTTGGCTTTCAAACAGTTAGCAGCACTACGCCGACATGGGCGCAGACACCGATGCAACCTCCGGCGACCGCCCCTGGCGCGCCGCCGCCATGGAAGCAAGGCATGACGGTCGAGCAGAAAGACTCGCCGCTGCACCCCAATCTGCCGAATATGCTTGGTACGCCCGCAAAGGACATTCCGCTGATAAATGCCAAGCTTCCGCCAGGCTTCAAGATCGAACTGTGGGTTGGCGATTTGAAAGAAGCACGATCATTGACCCTGGGCGCGAAGGGCACCGTCTTTGTCGGGCAGCGACTGCACGACGGTGTTTTTGCGATCATCGACAAGGGCGACCATCGCGAGGTGAAACAGATCGCCAAGGGGCGTCCTGCCCCAAACGGTGTCGCCTTTTCGAACGGCACGCTTTTTGTTGCCGAGCGCGAGCGCATCGTCCGCTACGACAACATTGAAGATCATCTCGACAACCCACCGGAGCCCAAAGTCGTCATCGATGGCCTACCGCAACAGGGCGGGCATTTCTGGAAATTCATGGTAATGGGGCCCGACGGTTGGCTTTATTTCAATCAGGGATCGCCGGCCAACATCACGATGCCAAATTACCTCCAGGCGACGATTCTGCGAGTCAACCCCGACCAGCACATCATGGAAGTCTATGCGCGCGGAGTGCGCAACAGTGTCGGCATGGCATTTCACCCGGTAACCCAGCAATTGTGGTTTACTGACAACGGACGCGACTGGATGGGCGACGACAGCCCTTCGGACGAACTGAACCACGCCACCCAAAAGGACCAGCATTTCGGATTTCCGTTCTGCCACCAGGGCGATACGCTCGACCCCGAATACGGCAAATACGCGACCTGTGCCGAATTCGTGAAGCCGGATGTCAAGCTCGGCCCGCATGTTGCCGCACTCGGTATGCGCTTCTACACCGGCGGCATGTTTCCTGCCGACTGGAAGAACAACATCATTATCGCCGAACAGGGTTCTTGGAACCGCACCAAGAAGAGCGGCTACAAACTCACCCGGGTGGTGCTGAATGATGCCAGCGAGGTGGTGAAGTCCGAGCCGTTCCTGACAGGGCTCTTGCAGGGTGAGGATTTTTGGGCCCGCGTCATCGATGTTCAGGTATTGCCGGATGGCTCGCTTCTTGTGTCCGACGATTGGAACGGTGCGATCTATCGCATCAGCTATCAGAAGACGTGACTGCGGTACGGCTCGCACTCGTCAGCATCTGCGCTTTGTTGCTCTGCCGTACCGCCTGGACCTACGATTCGGAGGCGGGTCGGCAGAAGGCGGACAAAGCGTGCGCGCTTTGCCACGGCAAAGGCGGTGTCTCACAACAACCAAGTGTGCCGTCCTTAGCCGGTCAGCGTGACCGCTACATCATCTTGGCGCTCTACCAGTTTCGTGCCGGCAACCGGCCGTCCGCGCAAATGGCACAATTTGCCGCCTCGCTCAGCGACGACGATATCGGCGATCTCGCAGCTTATTACAGCGGGTTGAGGCCGTGGCGGCCGACGCGCAAGATAAGCGTTGAAGCCGCATCGGCGGGCCCGGCACTCGCCCAGCACAAGAACTGCGTGCCATGCCACGGCGGCCCCGGGCTGTCGGGCCAGGAGCATGTGCCGCGGATCGCCGGGCAGCGGATCGACTATCTCACCGCGCAGCTTCGCCTCTTCAGGGCGGCGACTCGCGGCGACATCGACGGGAACATGACCTCAGCAGCCAATAATGCCAGCGACAAGGACATCGATATGCTCGCCGACTACATCTCGGGGCTGTCCACTCCCTGAGGCGCCGCCTCAGTCTATGATTTCATCCGCCAGGGTGAACAGCGACTCCGGCACGGCGACCCCGAGTGCGCGCACGGCCTTTAGTCGCCCGCGCCAACGAGGTGATCGCGTAAGCAGGTCTGCCATGTCCGGTTTGGGTCAGGCGCGTCGTTCTGAGGCTGCGTCGATGACTTCCGGTCTACCCCAATAAGCAGACATTTCCGCGCCCGGCTGGTTTGTCTCAAAGGTGCCATAAGGGACACAGCTAGCTACTCGATCACCTCGTCAGCGCGGTAAGTATCCGGCTAGGCCGCCTTGAGCGAGGTTAGATAGGGCGTAAGCCCCTTCCCACGGATTGAACGACGCGCCCGCCGGCCGCACTGGCGGGCGTTTTGTTTGGTATTGTGCGTCCATGGTGCTGACCTTCAGAACGGCGATGCTTTCGGAGGGCGAAGAGGTCGCGCGCGTCATACGCGCAGCCTTCACGCCCTATGTCCGCGCTTTGGGGCGCGAGTTTCCTGCCGACGGATCTGCTGAGTATGCCGAAGAGTCGGAGCGATTTGCGGCGGAACTCGAGCGCGGCGACGTCTACGTCGCTTTGGATGATGAGCGCATCGTCGGTGCCGTCAGGACGAAACCAAAGGAGAAAGACCTCTACATCCACACGATCGCTGTCGATCCGGCGAGACAGGGCACCGGCGTCGGGAGCTGGCTGTTGCAGCGGATCGACGAGGTGGCGCGAGCGCGCGGCCTTGGCGGCCTGTCGCTCGAGACCGCCGAGATGGCAGTGGCCAACATTCGCCTCTACCAGCGGTACGGCTTCGAGATCGTGAGCCGCGGGCCGCCCGACCACGGGCTCGACCCTCATATCAGGGTCTACATGGCGAAGTCGCTTTAGGTCATGTCATCCTGAGCGAAGCGAAGGTGACATGCCTAATGCAAGCGGCGATGAGGTCCTTCCAGAGCATGCCATTTTCAGGTTCGAGCTGATCGGCGAGTTCCCACAGCAGCTCTTCTACCCGGCCGAGGATCTTGGCCGCCACCGAGCACCAATCCCTGCGGCGCGAGCCGCCGCGATTCTTCAGCCCTTTTGTCCAAATGCGAAAAACCGGATATCCGTTGGTAATCGCCAAATGTCCGCTTGGGGTCAGGCGCGTCAGTCTGAGGGTGCACCGGTGACTTCCGCTCTACCCCGATGAACAGACATTCTCGGTGTCCGTCGGCTCGGCTCAAAAGTGCCAAATTCAGACATCGGCACGCGGTTGCCGGATTACCTCATGGTCACAGCCCACGTCCATCTATTGTCCATTTCGGCCCGGGTGCGCCGCCATCACGAGTTGGGCCAGATTGTTGCTCGACAGATCCTTAGCGGCTTCATCATTTTCAGTAGACCAAGAAGCTAGCCTACTTCAGCCCATCCGCCGCCTTGTCGATCCCGGCCTTGGCACAGACTTCGTCCTTTTCTCCGCCGGGCGCACCCGAGACACCAACCGCGCCGATCGTGTCCTCGCCGACTTTGATCGGTAACGCGCCTTGAGCCGCGACCACGTTTTGAAGGAAGACGAATGGCGCGGTCGGGTTGTCCTTGACGCGCTTGACGAGTTCGCCGGACGGCACGCGGAAGGTACGTGCGGAGTAGGCCTTGCGGAAGCTGTTCTCGATGGTGTGCGGCGGAGCGTAGTCACCGCGCAGCTGCACGATAATTTCGCCGTTGCGGCCGACCACAGTCACCGACACCGTGTAACCTTGCGTTTTGCACAGTTCGGCAGCAGTCGTGGCGATGGTGAGCGCCGACACGAGCGACAGATCCTTGTGGGAAAGCAATTGGCCATGAGCGTTGGTTACGAGCGTTAGACTGAAGCCGACAAGTCCAAAGCCGGCAACAAGACGACGGTTTGACATGTGAGGTCCTCCTCGGGAAGCAGCCGCACCCTATCAGCAGGCGTGCCCACCGTCATGACCGCGTCGGGTCAGGAAACGATCAAAGTCTAGAAGTCGCCAATCTCGGCCGTTAAGGAGTCGATGGACGCGCTCGTCGATAGCACGGGCGCGCACCGCCAGGATCCTTATCCCGGCGGCTCCGGTTGCAGAGTGACAACTCCTATTTAAGGGCGGCGACGCCGGCTTGGGACAATGTATCGTCCTGTGAACCTGCACCACCGCTGACGCCGATGGCGCCAATCACCTTACCGCCGACAATCAGTGGATTGCCGCCGCGCGAAGCGATTACATCGTCGAGCGTGGTCAGATAATTGAAGTACGGTCCCTTGCCGATCAGGTTCTCGAAATTAAGGGTCGGACGGCGATAGCGTGCCGCTACTCGCGCCTTATGCTGTGAGATCGAGATTGATGCAAACTGGCAATTGTCCAGCTTCTCGAAATAAACCAGATCGCCCGATGGACCGACGATGGCAATGCAGAAGCCATCCCAATTCCGCTTCTTAGCCTCGGCGGTTGCTCCCGCGGCAGCCTTTTTTGCTGTCTCCAGATTGATGGTCTCGCCGTATGGCGGCGGAGTGAAGGTCTCCGGCACCGTGTCGTTCGGGTTGTTCGGATTTGGCGCCACTTGCGCGAAGGCTGCCGATACAGACAACAGCGCGACGCCCAATGCGCCGGTAATTGAAGCCAAACGAATCATCTATTCCTCCCTGGGTGTTTTGGTCTTCCCGGCAACGCTCGACTGGCTGTTCCGGTATTGGACGAGCCTATCGAATCGACCGGGCGTCGCCAATGGGGGATCAAAACGCCCACGTTGTCTTCGTTTAATAGGGTGCGTGTTTTCCGCTTCGGGTCAGACTGCGAAGTGACGGCCTGTCGGCCTCATGTCCGGTTTACCCCTGGTAGTGACGGAACTGCGTACATCCCGGATCAGCAGCTTCGTGCCGATTTTGTTGCAGAAGTC
>PLYM01000212.1 GCA_003153375.1 Planctomycetaceae bacterium | reverse complement strand
TCGATAATTTCAGACAGTAGAACTACTTAGGGCACTGTCTTCTTCAAGGCAGGATCCGCGGCGGCGTCGGACTTTTCTGGCTTCGATTTCTCACAGTCGATCGCGCTTGCTGCCGCGTCATTTTTCGGTTCGGCTCCGTCCTCCGCGTCCGCCTTGGCCATCGGCTCGGCTGGCGGTGCCGCACTCGGTTCGGCTCCCGGAATAATGGCTCGATAGCCCGAGTAGATCGGCAAGTGCCGGTAATAGACTTCCAACATGTAGACTGACAAGCACGTCACGAACAATCGGCCCGCGCCAAAGCCGGGGGAGCCCCATTTGTCTCCCTGCGGATTCCAACTACCGGCTTCAGGACCGTTTTTCTGTTGGTGGGCTGGCAGCTCCTTCCGCATCACGGCGTTCCACTCTTCCCAGATGCGTCCTTCCATGTGGTGCGCGGCCTGCGTGGCGTAGTACCAGTAGTAGACATCTTGGCCCAGCCCGCCATCGTAGGCGATCGGACTCTTCAACAGTCCTCCCACGCCATCGACTAGCCGTGGATCGTCCTGCTTCCAGCCCAAGTACTGTCGGCACAGCAGGCCCTCGGCGGCCACGGCGTTCGAGGGATTGAGTTTTTGCCAATAGCCGTATTTGCGGCCTTCATCGATTTGCGCCAGGTCCAGGTAATCGCTGACGCGTTTCAGCGCGTCGTCGGGCACTTTTAGCTGTGCCATGCGCGCGCTTTGCAGGGCCATCACGAACCAGCCCGTGACGGACGTGTCCGAATCTTCGCCAAATCGATAGCGCCAACCGCCGTTTTTCGGATCCTGAGCCTTCAGGGCATACGCGATGGCGCGTTCGGCCGGACCGCGAAAGTTCGAGTCCATCGTCATGCCATAGAGTTCGCACAAGGCGATCGAACACTGCGCGTGCGTATAGAGCACCTGGTTTGATTCGGGCATGATGCCCGAAAACAGGCCTTCCTTGTTCTGCAACTTCAGCAAGGCCGCCCAACCGCGTGCCACGGCCCTGGAATGTTTTCCTTCGCGATGCGTATCGCCGTGCCCCTGAAATGCCAACAGCGCCATGGCCGTGGCCGCCGCGTCGTTCTCCGTGCGCGCGGCATCGGCGTATGGCCCCGTCAGGCTCCACAGGCCGTTCGACTTTTGCTGCTTGGCCAGCCACTCGAGTCCGGCCTCGACCGCCTTTTCGCCAATCGCCGTGCCGCCGTACTTTCCGAGCAGCACGTTTTTCGACCCAGCCTGCCGTCCCTTGAGTGCCAACCCGATCGGCGCGCCCTCGATCTTCATCGGACCGGTGAGCACGGGGCCAAGTCCGGGGCCGGTGGCCGTGCGAATGTCGCCCAACTCGATCGGCGCCGCCAGCGGATTGTCAACAGGCGGCAAATCGCGCGGCGTAATCAGTTGCTCGGTCGCGCCCTTGGCATTTTCCAGAATGGGGCTGTCACCTTGCAGCACGCTCGGATCCTCAAGCTGTACGCCTTCGGTTTCGTCGCGGGCGACTTCCAAATCCACGTCGACCGGCCGGAAATGATTGCTGGCGGCCAACACGCCCAAGATGATCAGGACCAGCGTGTGAAAGACCGTGCTGACCAGCCAGGCCGGCGCGTTGCGCAAAATCTCGCGCAGATCGTCCTGTTCCTCGTCGTCCTGTTCATAGGCCTCGGGCACCTGATCGGGCCGCGATTGGACGGGGATCGGGCGGTTGGTCCCGCCACCGCCGCCAGCCCCCGCCCCAACGGGCATCGGCCGCAGGCCGGCCGGCTCGCGGCCACTTCGGTCGTCGGGAAACTCGGCATTCGAGAATGTCATTTAAACAGACCCTCCGCGGGCCGCGAGCGCTCGGGAAGTGACGCCCGGCCGCCAGCAGCAGGCTGCGTGCACACAAGCGCTACGGATCCTGCGAGGTAGCACCGAGAATCTCCCTTCCAGAACGTCTCCTGGATGGCTTGCAGCGGAGGTGAACGGTCTACAAACGGGGCTGCCGGCAAGCACCATGGCATCGAACGCGCCTCTTCGTGAAGTCTAACAGTGGCCCATGGTCGCGCCAAGCAAGAACGTCCTTCACGACCGCGACTTACGCCGAGCAGGCGCCGTGTCCGCTACCTCCGATTACGCGCGTGGCAACGTTTCTAACGTGCGTTCACCGCGGCGAACCGCCTCAGGGTGGAACAATCCGCAGAGGAGAGCTCGAAGCGAGCGAACAGCGCGAAGACGGCCCTCGACTCCCGGCCCATACTTTTGTAGAATGGGAGCACCGAGGCCGTCCCGATCACGGACTTTTCTGCCGCAAGGCAGTCGCCATACACATCGCGGGGTGGAGCAGCCCGGTAGCTCGCGAGGCTCATAACCTCGAGGTCACAGGTTCGAATCCTGTCCCCGCCATTGGCAGCCCGCCGATTTCGCAATCAGAAATCGGCGGGTTGTTTTGTATCTTGCATGGTTGCCGACCTGGCATTGGGGGCAAAACGTCTCGCAAGTTCCCGCGAATCATGGCAAAGCGCCGCGTCGCCTCGTTCGGTGAAAGGATCAAAACCCATGACGATGAATCCGCTGTTCCGCGCGCGACGCGAGTTTCTCAGCACCGCCGCCAAGGGCACGGCCGCGCTTGGCGCAGTGGCGTGCTGGGCGCCAGGGGCTTTTGCCGAGGAGTTGCTGCGCACGCCGCGTCAGACCGAGGGACCGTTTTATCCCGACAAATTGCCGCTCGACACGGATAATGACCTGATCCTTGTCAACGACGCTCTGACGCCCGCCGTGGGCGAGATCACCCACCTGGGCGGCCGCATTCTCGATGCGCGGGGGGAACCGGTCCGAGGCGCTTTGGTCGAAATCTGGCAGGTCGACAACCACGGCGCCTATCTGCACAGCGGCACCAACAACCGCGAGCAGCGCGACACGAACTTCCAGGGCTTCGGCCGCTTTCTCACGGGCTCGACCGGCCAATACTACTTCCGCACCATCAAGCCGGTCGCCTATCCCGGCCGCACGCCGCACATCCACTTTGCCGTCAAGCTCAAGGGCCAGGACAAATTCACGACGCAGTGCTATGTCAAAGGCGACGCGGGCAACGACCGCGACTTTGTCCTGCGCGGCATCCGCGACGCCAAAGCCCGCGACAGCGTGATCATCGACTTTGCGCCGCTGAAAGACTCGCAGGTCGGTGAGCTGACCGCTCAGTTCAACATCGTGCTGGGCTACACGCCGCAGGCGTGATAACGCCGGCTGCAGCAGTCTCAAGCAAACGATCGCGCCGGCCGGGCAAGCTTTTCGGATCATGCGGCTTTCGACTGCCGCGGCGGCAGTTTTTTGCGTTTTCACCCTGCGTGGTTGGTCAATTCGCGCTCGCCGGCGCAAGCGGTTTTTGCTAGGCTGAAATTTGTCTCGCGCTCGAAAATCGTCAGCCCTAAAGCTTTCGGGGGACCCACTCCTTGGACTTGCCGCGTAACCCAACTCGCAGCGTTCGTATCGGCACGGCCACGCTGGGCGCCGGGCACCCGATTGCCGTGCAGAGCATGACCGCCACGCACACGCAGAACGTCGACGCGACGGTCGCACAAGTGAACGACCTCGTGGCCGCGGGCGCCGACATTGTGCGAATCGCCGTCGACAATCAGAAAGACGCCGAGGCCCTGGGCCAAATCCGGCAGCAGACCAAAGCCAATCTGTCGGTCGACCTGCAAGAAAACTATCGGCTGGCCAAGTCGGTGGCCCCCTTCGTCGACAAGGTGCGCTACAATCCCGGACATTTGTATCACCACGAGCGCGAGAAGCCGTGGCAGGATAAAGTCAAATTCCTGGTCGACGTGGCCGGCGAGAATGACTGCGCGATGCGCGTCGGCGTGAACTGCGGCTCGGTCGATCCGGCTAAGGTCGATCAGTTTGGCGGCGACGACTCGCTGGCACCCATGCTGGAAAGCGCCTGGGAGCATTGCGAGCTCCTCGACCGACTGGGCTTCACGCGCTATTGCGTCTCGCTCAAGGATTCGGACCCGGCCAAGGTGATCGAGGTCAATCGCCGGTTTGCCGAGCGGCGACCCGACGTGCCGCTGCACCTGGGCGTGACCGAAGCCGGACTTCCGCCCGACGGCATCATCAAAACCCGCGTGGCCTTCGAGCAATTGATCAGCCGGGGAATTGGCGACACGATTCGGGTCTCGCTGACCGTGCCCAACGCCCGCAAGTCCGAGGAAATCGTAGCGGGCCGGAAGATTCTGGCCGACATCGCGGCGGGCCGGGTGCGCAGCGTGGTCGATTTCGGCATCAAGACGCTCAACATCATCAGTTGTCCCAGTTGCTCGCGGGTTGAGAACGAGGCCTTTATCGAACTGGCGCAAGATGTTAAGGAGTTGACTCGCTATGCTTCGGAGCACGCCCTGACGATTGCTGTCATGGGTTGCCGCGTCAATGGGCCGGGCGAAACCGACGACGCCGATCTGGGCTTGTGGTGTGGACCGAATTTCGTCAATCTCAAGCGCCGTAGCGAAGAGCTGGGGGCTTATCCGTACGACGCCATTTTGCCCCGCCTGAAGCAAGAACTCGACCAGTTGATCGCCGGCCGGGCCGCGACGAACGGCTAGGCACCCGCGGGCGATCGCTTGAATTGCCGGCGTACCGCACCTCGCAGGTCAAGGATGACCGCTCGCCATTGGATTGCGATCGCTTGCACCGCCATCGGTTTATCGATCGATGGCTGCGCTAGCTGGCACGCCACGCCAGCACTTCCCTCGCGCTCGCACATGGTGCTCGACCAGCTCGACATCGTCAGCGATACGCCGCTACCCCAGCATCATCGACTGCTCGAAGAGTTGCGGGCCCAACGACAGATGCTCAGCACGAAGCTGGGCTTGCCACTGTCCGAGGAGCCGATTCACGTCTATTTGTTCGCCTCGGGTGAGAAACTCGCCGCGTACATGCGGGTGCATTTTCCGGGTCTGCCGGCGCGGCGGGCTTTTTTCGTCGAAAGCGACACGAAGCTGAACGTCTACGCCTACTGGGGCGATCGCGTGGCCGAAGATCTGCGCCACGAAGTGGCCCACGGCTACTTGCACTCGGTGGTGCCGAACCTGCCGCTGTGGCTCGATGAGGGATTGGCCGAGTACTTCGAGGTGTCGCGCGGCCTCGACGGAGTGAACCGTCCGCACGTGGACCAACTGACGGCCGACCCCCAGCGGCCATGGCAGCCGGATCTCGAGCGGCTCGAACAGCTGCGCGATACCGAAGAGATGACACAGGCCGAGTATGCCCAAAGTTGGGCCTGGACGCACTTCATGCTCGAGAGCTCGCCGCAGCGATTGCAAATCCTGCAAGGCTATCTGCAGACGCTCGCTCGGCGTCAGACACCTGAATCGTTGTCGATCCAATTGCGCCGCGCCGACGCGCGTTATCAACAGAACGTGGCGCAGCACGTCAGCGTGCTGCATCAATCCTTGCGGTAGAGCACCGCCGAATCGACCTGCTCGAAGCCGAGCTTGCGAAACAGGGCCAGCGCCGCGGCATTTTCTTCCGCCACGTGTACTTCGGCCAGGGCCACGCCCTGTGCGTGCAGATTGCGTAACGATTCGCCCAACAGAAAGGTCGCCAGCCCGTTCTTGCGCCGGCTGTCGTTGACCTGCAAGCCCGCGATGCCGACGGCGTGTACGCCCCAGGCGCCGATCATCGTCTCCATGTTCCAGAAGTTGACCACGGCCGCCGGCGGTCCACCGGCGCGGGTCACCAGCACGCAGCGAGTGCGATCGAACGGCTCGAAGACGCAGGCCTCCCACCACGAGGTGGTCGGTGGGTCGACGATCATCTCGACCGTCGATTGGCGGCGAATCTGCATTTGCACGCGGTCGATCAGGGGCCGAAAGCAGGCCAGGTCGCGATGCAAGACCAGCGAACGCTTGGCCGGACGGTAACCGTGTTCCAAGAAAAATGCCTGGCCGCGCTGGTCCGAGTCGAGAATGCCCGAAAACTCGCTGCCGCCGTAAAGTCCCTGATAAAAGGGCGCCAGCGGATAACTGCCGCCGCCATAGAGCGTCTTGGCGCCGCGGCTTTCCAGAAACGCTTCGCTGTACGCGAGCAGTTCGGCGCCGACCGACGGCTCAACGTCCGGACGCAGCATCACCAGGCAGGTGACGCCCTCGTCGGTCGCCAGCGTGCTGAGATCCGAGCTGGGGCCGAAGCCGGCATGGGCGAAACCGAGCAGCCGCTCACCGTCGGACGCCACGATCAGGCCCTGAGCGTCGAACGTCGGACGCGAGAACACGAACCGCTCGAGCACGGCCGCCGACATCGGCTGCATCAGTCCGCGCTGCGCGGTCTGACTGCGCCAAATCTCGGCCAACTGAGGCGCATCGGTGTTGCAAAACGCGCGGTAGTGAATCAATGCACGACACTCGCCGGCCATGATCATATTCATCTTCACCCCAAGTCTACCAGGATCCAGTCGCCTTCGACACGCACGTCGAAGCGCGGCTGGACGATTCGGTTGTTCAACTGATGTTGCCCCGTCGCCACGTCAAACTGCCACCCATGCCAGGGGCACGTCACGATGCAACCCTCGAGCATTCCCTTGCCCAATGGCCCACCCTGATGCGGACAAACGCCATCCAAACCATAAATCTCCTCGTCCACATGATACAAGGCGATCACGCGTCCCTCGGCCACCAACTCCCGGGCCGTGCCAACAGGAAGCTCAGCGGCTCGGATGAGTGGAACCCAGTGGGGCATGGTGCGGTGAGCGGTGGCAGGGCGGGGGGCGGAGGATCGTGGCAGGACCGTTCTATTCGGCCGCGGGGCTTTCGCGGCTCATCATGCGGCTTGTTCGGCAGGGCGGGCTTTTTTCTGCGGCCGGTTGTCGCGCCAACGGCGATGCACCCACCAATACTGTTCGGGCACCTCTCGAATCGTATGCTCTAGCCGGTCCGTATACCACTGGGTAATTGCCGGAACCGTTCGCATATCCGACGGCATGGTCAGTGGATCGATCCACGAATCGGCGGCGATCAGCAAGTGCAGCGGCTTGCCGGTTCGCCGGGTGTAGCAAAACAGCGTCGGTGCCTCGCTGCCCAGCGTGAACAGCGCGATGGCCTTGTGACTCGAAGCCGGCCGGCCAAAAAAGTCGACCCAACAGCCCCGCGGGCCAGCGTGCTGATCGCCGAGCAGGGCCAACGTGCCGCCATCCGCCAGCACCGCCGCAACCTGGCCCGAACTGCCGGTCTTGGATAACACGACCTGTCCCTTCAAGCTACGGAACTCGTTGATCCAGCGATCCAGGAACGGATTATCCAAAGGGCGCGCGATCGTATACGTCCAGAAGCCGAACAAGCCCAGCACATAGGCCGAGAGCTCGAAGTTGCCATAGTGCCCGCAAATCAGCACGGCCGGACGGTCATTGAAGCAGGCGCGAATGATTTTGTCGGCATTGTGCAAACTGGCGAAATCGCGCCAGTTCGTGTCGTGAATTTTTCGCGGCGCGTGCACCACCTCGACCAACAACAGAAACAAATGCTCCCACATGCCCCAGGTGAGATCGCGGCGTTGGCGGTCGCTCAGTTGGGGAAAGGCATGCCGCAGGTTGTCATCGATCACGTCCCAGCGAAAACGCAACACGTCGCAACACAGTGTTGCCGTTCCGCGTGCTAGCGAGGCGCAGGTCTCGACCGGCAGGGCCTCGACGACGCACAGCAGGATGCGAACGACCAGGTAAACCAGATAATCCAGCGTTCGTTTGAGTAGCAGCGCGAGCACGGGCCATTTTCCAGCAGGATTTGCTAGCAAAAGCGCGGCGACATTGTGCCACGGACCCGGCGACGGTGGAAGACCGATTCGACTTCGCACGCTGGCAACGACAGATCGTCCAGGCGGCTCGCCCGGCGATGAGGCGTTTTGGCATTGACCCGGACCGGCGATTCAGAGACCCTTCCCGCCCCACATGTCTCGCGCCGCGGTTCTGCGGCAGGCGTTTAAAGGAGATTTCCGATGGCACTCTTCGCTCGCCTTGGCGATTGGCTCGCCACATCGATCCACGTTCGCAATCGTGCTCGTGTCCTGTATTGCGCGCTGGCTTCCCTCGCCGGCCTGGCTGTCGTCTGGACGGCCCTGGGCCATGGCTCGCATCCTGCGCCGCGTGCTGATGCTCCAGCGCCCGAACTCGCCGCCGCGCCCTGGAACGTGCGCCCCGCGCATACGCCCGACAGCCCAACCCCGGCCATCGCGGTGAAGCCAGTCCTTGATACCGAACATGTCGATGCCTCGGCGAGCCCCGCGGTCGTAGCCCGCGTGGAATGCGATTCGCAATGCGGTGCCGGCGCCATCCTGATGCCGCGCGAGCGGCACAAGCGACCCGATTACGTCGTCGACTCGCCCGACATCTTGCACATCTCGGTCAATGCCGAGGGAGGCGATGCGGTGGCCCTCGAGGCCATTAACGGCGACCGCCTGGTCGAGCCGGATGGTTCGCTCACTCTGTCCAAGGAATGCGGCCGCGTGCAGGTGGGCGGACTCACTTTGGGCGAATTGCCCGAGCACATCGCGGACGCCCTGCAACCGCATCTTGGCGAGGTACACGTGCTGGTGTCGGTCACAGCACAAAACAGCAAGGTGTATTACATCGTCACGGACAGTGCTGACGAGGGTGACACCGTAATGCGCATGCCGGCCCTCGGCGGCGAAACGGTGCGCGATGCCCTGGCGAACTTGAACGACATCGACTGGTCGGAGAAAAACGTCTGGATTGCCCGGCCCTCGATGACCGATGGCGAAGCCAGCGATGAGCTCCTCACGGTCAACGCCGCCGAGGTGGTCGACGGCAGCGACACGTCGACCAATTACCCGCTGTTGCCCGGCGATCGGCTGTTTGTCACCAATCCGCCCGCCATCTGGCACACGTTCACCGGCATCCTGTCGTCGACCTGGGATACGCTGATCGAGATGTTCTGGTAGCCGACTCGCGATCGCGAGTCGACACCGCGTCAGGCCTTTTTCTTGCGAGCCGCCAGCACGGGGTCGCTGGCCAACGGCAACTTCACGACTTTGCCCGTTTCGGCCGCTTTGTAAATGGCCAGGATGATTTCGACCGAACGGCGGCCCTCGGCACCGTCGATGGCCGGCGTGCGATCGTCGCGGATCGCGGCCAGCACGTCGCGAAACTGTTCGGTATGGCCGTGGTGACCGATGGCCGAGGGGTCGCTGGCCCCGCCGGCCGTACTGGTCCGCGCGGCCATCCGCGCCTGCACCGCCGCATCGCCGCGCGCTTTCTTGGCAAAGTCCCAGGCCACGACGTCTTCCTCTTCCATCGCGGCGCTGCCGGTCGATCCGTGAATCTCGATCCGCTTCAGGTACCCCGGATAAGCCGCCGTGCTGGCCTCGATCACCCCCAGCGCCCCGTTGGCAAACTTCAACGTGGCCACGGCCGTGTCTTCGACCGCGATCCGCTCGTGCGCCAGCAGCGCCGTGTGTGCCGTAATCTCGACGACCGGTCCCATCAGCCACGTCAGAAGATCGACGCTATGAATGGCCTGATTCATCAGGGCACCGCCACCGTCGAGTTCCCAGGTTCCGCGCCATGCGCCACTGTCGTAGTAGGCCTGCGTCCGATACCACTTCACGTAGGCTTCGGCCAGCGTGAGCCGTCCGAAGCGGCCCGCCTCAACGGCCCGTTTCAATTCGATGCTCGAGTGATGGAACCGCGACGGAAAGATAGCCGAACACTTCACCTTGTTTCTTTCGCACTCGCGAATGATTCGATCGCAACGGCCCAGCGTGATCTCGAGCGGCTTCTCGACGATGACATGCTTGCCCGCTCGGGCCGCGGCCACGGCCGGTTCCAGATGCGCTCCGCTGGGCGTGCCGATCGTGACCACGTCGACCGCCGGATCGGCCAGCATCTGCTTGAGATCGTGATAGGCCCGGCAGCCTTGCGCCGCGGCGAACCGGTCGGCCGCCGCTGGCACCGCATCGAAGCAGGCCACGACCTTTGCGCCGCGAAGGTCGCCCACCGCACGGGCGTGAAAATTCGCGATCATGCCACAACCGATCATTCCAAAACCCACTGCCGATTTCGCCACGGATGCGTCTCCCGTTGCCTGCGTCTGAACTGCTGGAAAGTGAGGATTTTAAGAGCCGCACAAGCGTAAAGCCAGGGGGCAAGACGCGCGTCCCTCAGGTGGCCTCGAGCACCAGAAACAGGATCGTGATTCCGTTAAAGCACGCGTGCAGGATCAACGAGGGGAAAATGCGGTGTGTTTGCTGATAGAGATAGCCCAGAATCAGCCCCAGCACGAAAATCGGGATCCGCTCATAACCTCGGTGCATGGCCGCGAAGGCCGCCGCGCTGATGACGATCGCAAACAGACGGGCGAATCGTTCGCCGTAAATCCTCCGATGCTCCGTAAGCATGTCGATCTGCCGCTCGAGCCAGCCCTGCAGAACAACGCGAAACACCAGTTCCTCGGCCAGGGGCGCCACGAAGATCGCACTGATGGCGGCCACGACCATCAGCGCTGGGGTATATTCTTCGCGCACCAATTTAGCCAGCGGATGCTCGCCCGCCGGAAACAGCTTGACGACGATCTCCTCGGTTCCATACACCGACAGGATCGCCGCCAGAAAACCCAGCACGCCCAGGCGCGCATCTTGTTTGAGGTGCTGCAGGTCAAAGCCCAAGTCCTCGGCGGTGGCGCCGGCGCGATGTTCCAGGTAGATAATCGCCAACCCCGACCACATCAGGCGAGCGGCCGTCAGGCTAGCCAGCAGGTCTAGCGACAGTTCGCCCACTGGCAATGTGCCACGGGAGCGTGCCAATTCAAAGACCATCCCATCGAGTAACGGCAGGGCCAACACCAACAGCAGCACGTCGATGCCCGTCCACGGCACGCGCGTCCGTGGCTCAAAGGGCACAATCGATTGCCGCGCGACCAGACAGCGGAAGATCGCCAGCCAGACGATCGCGCTGCCGCCGATCAACGCCATGATGATCGCTTGCTGGGGCAGTGACATGGCGGAACCAGCAACGGTGGAGGAAAAGGGCGTTTCGCGCCGGCAAGCGACTAGCGGCGCAACAGCCCGATGGCCCGGTGCACGTAAACGCCGCCCGAGTAGATCGTCATCAGCACGGCCGCCCAAATGCTGATCGTGACGGCCCACTCCAACCCCTCGGGCCGCGGCGTGCCAAGATAGAGCGCATACAAACTGATGACGGCGGCCAGGCACTGGGCGACCATTTTCAGCTTGCCCGACATGCTGGCCGAAAAATCAGCCCCTTCGCCTTCCAGATAACTTCGCAGGGCGGTGACCAGCAGTTCGCGGCCTACGATTACCACGGCCATCCAGGCCCGCACGCCCGACTCGGGCTCGGCCACCAGGAAGACGAACGTGCCGCACACGATGATCTTGTCGACGAACGGATCGAGAATCCGGCCCAGATTGGTCACCTGGCCATACCGCCGGGCCCAATAGCCATCGAGCCAGTCGGTGCCCGCGGCGATGGCAAACACGATCGTGCCGGCCAAAAAATACTGAAAGGCGATCAACACGAACAGCACGATGGCCAGGACCAGCCGGGCCGTCGTCAGTTGATTCGGGACATTGAAGATCGGCTGGCCGACGTTTTTTTTGGTGACTACCGACACACGGCTGCCCTTTGTTTCGTCGCTCGGAATGAGTCGCGCGCTCCGTGCCCGGCATCGCGCCACGATCGGCTACCGGGGCTTCCCCACCGCGACGCCCACTAAATCATAATCGGTTGTGGCCACAATTTCACTGCGAACGATTTTTCCGGCTCGCAAGTTCGGGCCCGAAACATAGACCACCCCGTCCACGTCCGGCGCGTCGGCATAGGTGCGGCCAATCCAGGCGTTCTTCTCCCCAGGCACTTCCCGATCGATCAGCACGTCGAACCGACGCCCCATCTGTCCCTTATTCCAGGCGAAGGCAATCTCCTGCTGCACGCCCATCAAACGCCCGCGACGCTCCTCGATCAACTCTGGCGGCACGTGATCGCCCAACCGGGCGGCCGGCGTATCGGGCTCGAGCGAATAGCCGAACACTCCCAGACGCTCGAACTCCTGCTCCTGCGCGAACTCGACCAGTTCCTCGAACTGCTCGTCGGTCTCGCCCGGAAAGCCCGTGATGAACGTGGTGCGCATCACGAGACCCTTGATCTCACCGCGCAACTTGGCCAGCAGTTGCTCGGTTTGCGAACGCGGCACGCGGCGCTGCATCCGCCGCAACATCGTGTCGTTGATGTGTTGCAGCGGCAAATCCAGGTAAGGAATGATTTTCTTGCTGTTGGCGATCGTCGCGATCAGGTCGTCGCCAAAGTACATCGGATACAGGTACATCAGGCGAATCCACTCGATGCCTGGCACCTGCTCCAACTCGGCCAGCAATTGCACCAGGCGCGGCTCGCCATAAAGATCCATGCCGTAATAGGTCGTATCCTGCGCGACGATGATCAACTCGCGCACGCCGTCGGCGGCCAACTCCCGAGCCTCGGCCACGACCTCTTCGATCGGTTTCGTGGCGTGCTTGCCGCGCATCTTCGGAATCGCGCAAAACGTACACAGGCGGTCGCAGCCTTCGGAAATCTTGAGAAACGCAAAGTGCCGCGGCGTGATCCGCAGTCGATTGCGATCGTCCAACGGTTTGGAGGGGGCCGGCTGAAACACCGAGCGCTGCTCGTCGAGACCGGCAATCAGACGGTCCGCGACTTTGGCCACCTGCTCGCGGCCAAACACGCCGATGATCTGGTCGATTTCCGGCAGCGTCTCGAGCAACCGTTCCTTCTCGCGTTCGGCCAGGCAGCCGGAGACGATCACGCCGCGGATGTCGCCCTTGCGCTTCAGCTCGAGCATCTCGTGGATCGTGGCGTACGACTCCTCGCGGGCCCGTTCGATGAAACCGCACGTGTTGACGACCACGAAATCGGCTCCCACGGGCTCGTGAACCAACTGGTAGCCGTCGATTTGCAGCAAGCCGAGCATTCGCTCGCTGTCGACCAAATTCTTGGGACAGCCGAGACTTACGAACGAATAGGTGCCCTTCGACGTGGGCTTTTGGCTGCCGCGCGCGGGCTTGAGGGTCGGGGAAATCGTCAAGGCAATTCGGTCCAAATAGTCACGAGAGAAAAACGGCTCAAAGACGCTCCTCCCATCGTATCCGATCCCTTCCGGCCCCGCGAGAGCTGGGCCAAGGAGAGCCCGCGGAGTCCTCGATGGCAGAAAATTCCGGCTGGCTAATTTCTACTGCTTGCATCGTCCCTGCGGACTACTAAGATACATATACATCTGTACACATACTCACCATCGGTTCGCACGATGCTGCCCGAATTGACTCCGGACGAGTTTTCCGCGGCCCTCGACTGCGTGGCCGCCGACGCCCTGGCCGTGTCACAGCCCTCGGGTCCGCCCGTCGACGCATTGGCGTTGGCCCGCGCACTTGGGCTGACCGTGGCCTGGGACGACCGACAGGTCGGGCGGGGCCGGATCGTGCGGCTTAGCAAGTTCGCCGATCGCGAGGCGCACGGTTCGATCCTGCTCAAGCACGATCCGCGCCGCGAGCGGGTGCAATGGGCGATCGCCCACGAAATCGGCGAGGCCTGTGCTTGCCAGGTTTTCGATCATCTGGGTGTCGACCCGCGCGAGGCTCCTCAAGGGGCACGAGAAATGGTCGCCAATCAACTAGCCGGCCGGTTGCTGCTGCCGCGTGAGTGGTTCGGGGCGGATGGGCGCGCCTGTGGCTGGGACTTATTGGAACTCAAGCGCCAGTACTCCACTGCCAGCCACGAGTTAATCGCCCGGCGAATGCTAGATTTTGCGCCGTCGGTGATCGTGACGATTTTTGACCACGCGCGGCGGACGTTTCGCCGGGGCAACTTCCCGCGCCGGCTGCCGCCGCTCGACGTCCTGGAATCCACGGCCTGGCGTGCTGCCCACGAGAGCGGCGAAAGCGTGTTCGAAGAGTGCCCCCGCTGCCGAGTGCAAGCCTGGCCCATCCATGAGCCGGATTGGAAGCGCGAGATTTTGCGCAGCGAATGGAATCTCGACGTGGACTGTCAGGACTTCGAGTGAACCGTTATCGGAACTCCGCTCAAGTCCCAAGACGGTCCGAAGCGCTCGTCCATTGCGCCAGGTGCGACAACAAATCCTGCACGAGGAATGGCTTTGAAACCACGGCGGCCACTCCCGCCTCGGCGGCTCGAAGGACGTCCTCCACTCGCGGAAACGTGACCACGGCGACCAAGGGCACAGCGTCGCCTGGGACGCTGGCGCGCACGGTGCGAATCGCACTGGCATCCCCGATCTGTTCCGCGTCGGTCTCCCACAAGATCGCGCTGGCACCGAGAACCTCGGAGTCTTGCCCAGCTCGCATGATTTGCGTCTGATAGCCCGCCAGCTTGCAGACCTCGGCCAGTGCGGCGGCCGTCTCGCGGTGGCGGGCGCAAATGACAATCAGCCCGCTGCCACGTTCGATCGGTTCGTCGGCGGCGGCCAGTGCGCGTTCGTCCGCCGACGATGTCATCGGCGCCGACCAGCTGACAGCGAGTCCATCCTGCCAGCGGGCTCGCTCGCGAGCCCACCGCGCAGGCCATTGATGCCAATAGATGCTCGTGCAACCGCTCGGCGGCTGGCCGCTGCGTGCTTCGCCTTCGCACCAGGTTCCCAACAGGCGCCACACACGCGCCAGCGGAGCCAGCCGCCGCAAACCGTCGATCTCGGCGGCGGAAAACTCGCCCGGCCGCGACTGCACCAGCACGATCAACTCGGGCGGGTCTCCACCATCAGCCAGCATCCGAGCGGCCGCGTCGAGATCCTCCGCGTGTCGAACGTGGAGCGCGTCGCCGTCCACGAGCCGAGCCAGAGTCGCTCCCTCGGGGCGACCGATCACGATCAGCGAAGGTCCTGGCATGCCATGTCCCGCCGAAGGAATGAAAGCGCGAATCCGCGCGCGTCACGACAATTGGGCTTCGCGCTTGGCGATGGCGTCGTGCGCCGCCGCGGCGTCGGCAGCATGACGCAGATCATCGAGCAACGTCGGATCGCCAATCAGTCGGCTCAGCCGGGCCAGCACGCGCAGGTGGCCCCGATCGGCAATCGAGCAAATCAAAAAGAAGAGATCGGTTAGTTTTCCGCGCGGAGCTCCGAAAGGAATTCCCCGGGCCGTTCGCCCAAACGCCACAAAGGGCTGCGCCAGGATGCCGGCCAACGGCCGACGTGGATGCAGCAACGCCACGCCATCCTCGAGCGCCGTCGGCAGCATATCCTCGCGTGTCCTTACCGCCTCGGCCATTTTGCCGGCGTCCCACAGCCAGCCGGTATTGGCTGCCAATTCAGCCATCGATGTAATCACCGAGCCACGCGTGCGAGCGTGCAGAGGGATGGCGATTCCCTCGATCGGCAGCATCTTGGCAATCGAGATGGGCGGCGACGGCTCGCTCCGTCCGGGCAATCGCTCGAGCACGCCTTCCATTTGCAACAGTTCGTCGTCGCTCGACAAACCGATACGGCTCTCCAGCCAATGGTGCACTTCAGCCTGTGAGAACCGCCACGAGCCACTCACTTTTCGCGCCGGCAGCTTGCCGCGTTCGACGAGGCGTTGCACCTGCGACGCCTCGACGTGCAGATAAGCGGCCAGGCTCTCGACGTCAAAATCTTCTTCAGCCATGCCAGCGGCCCCATGAAAGCTGTCCGCGATCCGTCGGCCAAGACCCCCTTGGTGTTCGCTAATCATTTCGCCCACAAGAGGTTTTGTCCAGCCACGCGCCTTCCGGGCGGGATCGTAAACCTGTCTTGACAGGGTATCGAAAATCGCCAAAATCCCGCCACCATTCAGGGGTCATCCCAGCGGCCAATCAATTCGGGGCCGCACGACCGCCATGGCGCCCGCCCCCCGAGGCGAGGCCAGACTCGATCAAACCAACGCTCGCGCACGGCACGGAGGCCAAGCGCTCATGTCGCTCTTTTCGACACCGCTCGAATCACTCAGCCTGCGCCAGCTACTCGCCGGCGCCGATTTCGGCGGCACCGAGGATATTCGCGTTCAGTCCTGCTCGGCCGACTCGCGCACCTGCCGCCCGGGCGACCTGTTCGTCGCCCTCGACAGCCCCCACGGTGAGACTCCAGGTTTTGTCCACGAAGCCGTGGCCCGCGGGGCCTGCGGCGTGGTCAGCCAGCAACGCTTTCAAGTCAGCGTTCCCGTGTGCCTGGTCTCCAATGCTCGCGAAGCATTGGGCCAGATCTGCCAGGCACTGGCAGGCGACCCCAGCCGTCGATTGAGATTGATTGGCATCACGGGCACCAACGGAAAGACCACGACCACGCACCTGATTGCCAGCATGCTGCAAGCGGCCGGGCATCGAACGGGCCTCCTGGGCACCTTGGGCTACCACGATACGGCCGAATCGGCTCCCGCCGATCTGACCACGCCAGATGCCGTGGCACTGGCCGAGTGGCTGGGCCGCATGGTCGCCAACAACTGCTCGCACGCCGTGATGGAAGTTTCGAGCCACGCCCTGGCCCAGCGGCGAATCGCTGGTGTCGAGTTCGCCCGAGTCGGCCTGACCAACCTGCGGCGCGATCATTTGGACTTTCACGGCACCCTCGCCGCCTACCACCATGCCAAAACCCAGCTGTTCAATTATCTATCCAGCGGCGGCGTAGCCGTGATCAACGTCGATGATCCCCCCAGCGTCGAAAATGTGCCCCTGATTCCCGGTGGTGTCCTGACCATCGGCATGCACCGCCCCGCGGACGTCAGCGCCACGCTCGTCGAACGTTGCAAAAGCGAGCAAACCTTCTTGCTCACCGCCGGCGACCACACGGTGCCGGTGCGCACGGCGATGATCGGCGACCACCACATCTATAACTGCCTGCTGGCCGCGGCGATCGGCCTCAGCGAAGGCCTCGAATTGACCGCGATCGTGCGTGGACTCGAAGCCGTGACGCACGTGCCCGGCCGCCTCGAGCGCATCGAATGCGGACAGCCCTTTGGCGTTTATATCGACTTTGCTCATACGCCCGACGCGCTGGCTGTCTCGCTCGCCACGCTGCGCGAGGTGACTCCCGGCCGCATTCTGTGCGTCTTTGGCGCGGGGGGAAATCGCGATACGAAGAAGCGCCCGCTCATGGGCCGCACCGTCGAAACCGGGGCCGACGTGGCGATCATTACGAACGACAACCCGCGCTTCGAGGATCCGCAGACGATTGCCTCGGAGATTCTCGCGGGCTTTGAGCGGCCCGCGCTGGCACGTTGGATGCCCGACCGGGCCGAAGCCATTCAATATGCCTTGTCATTGGCCGGACCCGACGACTGTGTGCTGGTGGCAGGCAAGGGACATGAAGTACATCAAATCGTAGGCCACCACCGAATTCCATTGGACGACCGCGACCTGGCGCGCCGGTATCTCTATAACCTGGAACCGGCCTCGCCCTACGGCAGTCTGATGACCGTGGCCAATAGTTAGGACAATGTGACATGCGTGATCTAAGCGTAAAGAAACTGCACGAAATCATCGGCGGACGCCTGCGTCTGGCCACGCTTGCACCCCGGCACGGCGAAGCCTCTCCGGTTGGGCAGGTCGTTACCGACAGCCGGCAAATTCAACGCGGCGACGTGTTTTGGGGATTGGCCGGCGCGCATCTCGATGGCGCCGGCTTTGCAGCCGAGGCCTATTCGCGTGGGGCCGCCGGCGTCGTGGTCGGCAAGAAGTATGTCCAGCCCTGGCCCGGCTGCTGGAGCGTCGAAGTCAACGACTCGCTGCAATCGCTGCACCAACTGGCCCGCTGGAATCGTCAACGCACGGCAGCTCGCGTCGTGGCAATCACCGGCAGCGTTGGCAAGACCACCAGCCGGCAGATGATCCACGCCGTGCTGAGCCGGCAGTTCCAAGGGTCGGCGAGCCCCAAGAATTTCAACAATCACGTCGGCGTGCCCTTGAGCATGTTGGCGATCGAACCGGATCACGACTTTTCAGTGCTGGAACTGGCGGCTAACACGCCCGGCGAAATCGGCGCCCTGGCCGCGATGTGCCAACCGCACGTCGGCGTGATCACGCGCGTCGGGGATGCTCACCTGGCCGGATTCGGTTCGCTGGACGCCGTGGCCGAAGCCAAGACCGAATTGCTCGCTCAACTGGGCGGCGACGGCTGGGCCGTGCTGGCCGGCGACGATGCCCGGCTGCGCAAACACGCCGCCGTCCGGCGCTCGCGCGTCGTCTGGTTTGGCCGCTCGCTGGACAACGACCTGGTCGCCACGAACGTGGCCTGCGCTGCCGGACAACTCAGCTTCTGCATCGACGGCACGCCGATGTCGGTCAATGTCTGGGGACGGCATCACCTGGCTGGCGCTCTGGCCGCCGTGGCCGTCGGGCGAATCTTTGGAATCTGCGACGCCGAAATTGCCCGCGGACTGGCCGACTTCAAGTCGCCGCCGATGCGATGTCAGGTGACCAAGGTCGGCGGCGCGACGATCATCGACGATACCTACAACGCCAGTCCGCTGGCCATGGGCGCCGCCTTGGAGCTGCTGCGCGATTTCGACGCGCCGGGCCGTCGCATCGTCGTCTGCGGCGACATGCGCGAGTTGGGTGAAGCCGCCGGATTGCTGCACCATCAACTGGGAGATCAGGTCGTCACACTCTGCGGCGCCGACTTGCTGTTGGCCTGCGGCGACCATGCCGACGAAGTGGTGGCCGGAGCGCGGGCGGCGGGCATGCCCCGCGAGCGCACCGTCGCTTGCCGTCAGCCGGAAGATTTGCTGGACGAGCGCAAGTGCTCACTGCGCCCCGGCGATGTCATGTTGATCAAGGGCTCGCGGGCCTTGGCCATGGAACGACTGGTCAAGGCGTTTCAGACACGCGAGACGCGATGCGCGGCGTAAAAGCGCCAGAAGGATACCACTCAATACAAGTATGAGCTCCATCGATGGTGTAGGGTTTGCGGGAACTCGACACTACCCTCCCTCCTGGGTAGGAGCATTACGTCGCCGGGTCAAGCGGTTACTGGGTCGACCGCTCTGGCGAAAGCTTCGCGATGGAGCTCAAGACTGAGCGCCGGAGCGGCAGGCAATCTGCCGCTCCGGTGACTCAGGGATCACCTCCGCGGTCTGGGCCGTGAAACGCTCGGGCCGCGCGACATGGGGCGTCCTCGCCCGCGTGCCGCGCCCGATCGTGCGGTGTTCGACGACACCGCTTGAGCCGGCGGCACATATGGCGGACCGGGCCCTGTTCGTCGCTAGCCAGTCGGCTGTTTCGAGATCACCGCATGTTGCTCTTTTTGATCGAACGTTGGTTCGCCCAGGCAACCGCTTGGAGCGAACTGTCAGGCATTGCCAAGATCACGCCACGCGCGGCCATTGCGGCCGTGACTGGCTTTCTACTCGTGCTGGCTTTTGGCCCGCGTTGGATCGCCTGGCTGAAAGTCCGTTTTCGCGAGCCCATCAAAAGCGCGTCGGCCGACGTCACGCGATTGCACAAGGCGAAACAGTTCACGCCCACGATGGGCGGAATTTTCATCGTCACCAGCCTGCTCTCGGCCACGCTCATCTGCGGCGATCTTGGCAATCCCTATCTTTGGATTGCCATCGCGCTTTGCCTGGCTCTGGCGGCCTTGGGCGCGTGCGATGATCTGATTAAGCTGACCACGACCCGTCGGGGTCTGCGAGCGCGGACGAAGCTAATCGCTCAGACGGCCATGAGCCTGGCAGCCGTCACCGCGATCTACGCACTGCATTGCCAGCTGGACCGTGGTCTCGAATTGACCGTTCCGGTCGCTGGCTTGCACTACGAACTCGGTTGGCTGTTCATTCCATTGGGAACGTTGGTCCTGGTCGGTTCCTCGAACGCTGTCAATCTGGCCGACGGTCTCGACGGCCTGGCCGGCGGATGCCTGATCTGTGCCACCGGCGCCGTGGCGCTGGTGGTCTACGCCGCAGGCAACAGCCAATGGGCCATGTACCTGAACATCCCGCATATCGCCGGCGCGGGCGAAATGGTGGTGATCGCTGCCGCGATGAGCGGCGCGCTGCTGGGCTTCCTGTGGTTCAACTGCCATCCGGCTTCGGTCTTCATGGGCGACACCGGTTCGCTGCCGCTCGGGGGGCTGCTCGGGCTGCTGGCGGTAATTGCGCGACAAGAGTTACTGTTGATCGCGATTGGCGGCGTGTTTGTCGTCGAAGCCCTGAGCGTGATCGTGCAAGTCGGCTGCTACCGCTGGCGCAAGCGGCGAGTTCTGCTCTGCGCTCCGCTGCACCATCACTTCCAACTCAAGGGTTGGCCGGAAGATAAGATCGTCGTGCGGTTTTGGATCGCCGCGGCGCTCTGCGCCATCGTCGGCCTGGCGGGGCTCAAACTTCACGCAACCGATACCGCCGAGCATGAAACGACTGCCGCGTCGAGAGTTAAGGCGATGGAATCGAGACTGGCCAAGATCCTGGACGATTCGCCGAACTAATCTCGACGGCGCAGTGTCCTCCTACTAACCAACGCGGTGGACGAGGAATCTGGGCCTCGCTGTCGCACCAAGCAAGCCGCCGTGGCCCCTGTTCACGGTGCGGGTAGATGAACGCATGAAGACGTTGACGAACCACATCGTGTTTGCCGGCGGCGGCACCGCGGGGCACCTGTTTCCGGGCCTCGCCGTGGCCGAGCAGTTGCTGCGCTATGCCCCGCACCTGCGAATCACATTCGCCGGCACCGGCAAGACGTTCGAAATTCGCTACGTCCAGCGCGCCGGATTCGAATACTTGAAGCTCCCTTGCCGGCCGTTTCCGCGCCGGGCGAGCGAGACGTTGCGTTTTCTGACCGACAACTTCGCCGGCTATCGCGCCGCGCGCCGCTACTTGCAAGCACAGAACGTCTCGCTCGTCGTGGGGTTGGGTGGATATGCGAGCGTGCCAGCCGCGCGGGCGGCGGCACGGATGGGAATCGGCGTCGCGCTGCTCGAACAAAACGCGGTGCCGGGCCGGGCCACGCGCTGGCTGGCGCCAGCCGCCGTGGCCCTCTACGCGGCCTTCGAGGAAGTCAGAACGCACCTGCGCGGCAATAACCGTGTGCGCGTGACCGGCAATCCCGTGCGCCGTGAGTTCGTCGCGCAGGCAAGCGCGCCTCGGTATTTGTCCGAGCGCCTCGGTGGTCGGCATCAACTGCTGGTCCTGGGCGGCAGCATCGGCGCGCAAACACTCAATGAACAAGTGCCGCCCGCTCTGTATAAGGCCGGGCCGGTCTTGAGCAATTGGCAAATCGTGCATCAGTCGGGCGAACGCGACGCGGCCAAGGTGCGCGAGCTCTATCGCAAGCTCGGCCTTCGGGCGACCGTGTTGCCGTTCATCGAGAACATGCCCGCGGTGATGAGTGCGAGCCACCTGGCAATTAGCCGCTCCGGCGGCACCACGCTGGCTGAATTGTCGGCCACGGGCGTGCCGGCGATTTTACTTCCGTTGGCCCGCGCCACGAATGACCATCAGCGCAAGAATGCCGACGTGTTCTCGGCCGCCGGGGCTTGTCGCACGCTTGACGCGCGCGAGCTCGAAGGCCGCCTCGACAACCATCTGGCGCGCACCGTGGTCGATCTCGCCTCGTCGCATTCCGAGCGGGCCCACATGGCTCACGCCATGACGCGGCTGTCTCGCCTCGATGCGACGCGACGCGTGGCGCAATCGATCGGCATGCTGCTGCGCTCGATCGAGTTGGCCGCGGTGTAGCGGGAACGTCCCTGCCGGACGAACGCGTGCTAGCTGCCTTTGCATTGACACCGGCCGGCGTTCGCCCGTATGATCCCGCCCGCACAAATCCCCCCTCCAAGCATTCTCGCCATGAACGTCTCGCCGCTCGATTACGCGCTGGCGCCCCCACACGACGGTGCCACCGTCTCGCTGCGGCCGTTGCCACGCGCGCATCTGGTGGGCATTGCCGGTGCAGGCATGCGGTCACTGGCCGACGTGCTGAGCGCGGGGGGCTGCCAGGTCAGTGGCTCGGACGTAAATGCCGCCAGCCTGATCGGCTCGCGGTATGCGGTCTGCGATGAACATCGCGCCGAGGCCGTGGATCGCAGCGTCGACTTGGTGGTTCATAGCGACGCCATCGGGCCTACGAACCCCGAATTGGTGCGCGCGGGGCAATTGGGGCTGCCGATCCTGAGCTACCCGCAAGCGCTGGGGCGTTTGATGGACTCGCGCCGCGGCGTGGCCGTGGCGGGCACGCACGGCAAGTCGACCACCACGGCCATGGTGGCCGAGATATTGACCGCGGGTGGTTTAGATCCGACGGTCGTCTATGGAGCCTCGCCGCTGGAAAAGAGTTCGGGCGGACGCCTGGGCCACGGACGCTGGATGCTGGCCGAGGCCTGCGAGTATCGCGATAACTTTCGATTCCTCAATCCGCGACTGGCCTGCATCCTGAACATCGAACCCGATCACTTCGACTACTACTCTTCCCCCGACGAGTTGGAACAGGCCTTCGCACGCTTCGCAACCCGCGTGCCGGCCGATGGACTGCTGCTGGTGCGAGCCGATTGTCGGTCGACGGAACGCGCGACACGACAGATCGCCTGCCGACGTCAGTCGTTCGGCCGCGAGGCATCGGCCACCTGGAGCGCCACGGACGTGCGCGAGCGGCGCGGGCAATACTCATTTATTATCCGCTGCCGTGGACGGCGCGTTTGCGACGTCAAGCTCGGTGTGCCCGGACGACATAATCTCGACAATGCGCTGGCCGCGGCCGCGCTGGCCGCACATTGTGGCGCCGACGGCACGATGATCCGCGCCGGGCTCGAACAATTTGCCGGGCTCGAGCGTCGCTTGCAGTGTTTGGGCGAACACGGGGGAATCGCCCTGGTCGACGACTATGCCCATCACCCCACCGAGGTTTCGGCGTCGCTGGCCACCGTGCGGCAAGTCTATCCGGGCCGGCGAATTTGCTGTGTTTTTCAGCCACACCAGGTCTCGCGCACGCGGCACCTGCTGGACGAATTCGCCCGCAGCCTGCACAATGCCGATACGCTGGTGCTGGCCGAGATCTTTCGAGCCCGCGAAGAGCCTGGGAGGGGGAGCGAAACGACGGCCGCCGATTTGGCCGGCCGGGTTGCCGCGTTGGGCACCGACGTCGTGCAACTGGCGACGAGCGACGAGATCGTGAATCATCTGAACCGATCGCTACGACCGGGCGATGTGTTGGTGACGATGGGGGCAGGGGACATCGGAAGCGTTGCGCATGAGCTTAATCATCGGCTTCGAAAAATTCGTCAGGCAGGCTGAACCGCTCGCCGAACACACCTGGTTTCACCTGGGCGGACCGGCCGAATACTTCGCCGAGCCAAACACCCGGGAGGAATTGCAGGCCCTGGTGCGCCGCTGCGCGCAAGAGAGCATTCCCGTGCGCCTGCTGGGCGGCGGCTCGAACCTGCTGGTGCGCGAGGCCGGTGCCGCCGGTATGGTGGTCCACCTTTCGGCGCCCGCGTTCGGCCAAATCACGGTCGCCAACGGGCGGCTCTCGGCCGGTGGCGGGGCCAAATTGGGGCAGGCCATTTCCACTTCGGTTCGCGAGGGATTGGCAGGGCTCGAAACCCTGGTCGGAATTCCCGGCACCGTCGGCGGTGCCTTGCACGGCAACGCGGGCAGCCGCGGCGGCGACATCGGCCAATGGACTTGCCGCGCCACGGTGATGACCACGACCGGCGAGATCATCGAACGGTCGCGCGAGGAGTTGATCTTTGCCTATCGCGAAAGCTCGCTCGATGAATTGGTGATCCTGGCCGGAGAATTCCAGCTCGAGCCGGACGATCCCGAAGAGTTGACCAAGCGGATGCAGAAGCAGTGGATCGTCAAGAAAGCCGCACAACCGCTCGGCCATCAAAGCGCCGGCTGTATTTTCAAGAACCCGCGCGGCATGAGCGCCGGCATGTTGATTGAACAAGCCGGATTGAAAAACACGCGCGTCGGCCAGGCCGCGGTCAGCGAACGTCACGCCAACTTCATCGTGACCGAGCCGGGCGCGACCAGCCAGGACGTGCTGCGGCTGATCGACATGGTGCGTCAACGAGTGATGGATCGACTGGGAATCGAACTCGAAACGGAAATCGAGATCTGGTAGTCGCGACGCGTTTCGAGTTTCGGCGCTGACACCAGACGGAGGACAAGGAATGTCCATACCCCAATCCGAGCCGCGATTGTGCGTGGTTGTGCTCGCCGGTGGCGATTCGGCCGAACGCGAAGTCAGCCTGCGCAGCGGCGCCGCGGTCGCGGAGGCCCTGAAGGCCGCTGCCCATGAGATCCGCCTTGTCGATCCCGGCGAATGTGCGCTCGACAGTGTCGACTGGGGCAACGTCGATGCCTGCTTCATCGCACTCCATGGCGGGGCGGGAGAGGATGGTCGCATCCAGCAGCAGTTACAGCATTTTGGCGTGCCCTATACCGGCAGCGGTCCGCAGGCCTGCCGGCTGGCGATGAGCAAATCGGCCGCCAAGGAGCAGTTTGTCGCTTGCGGCGTTCCAACACCGCCCTTTGTGAAGATCGAGCCCAGTGAGGCACCCGCCGAGGTCGCCGCGCGCGTCGAGCAACTCGGCTATCCGCTGATCATCAAGCCCGACGGCGAGGGTTCGAGCATCGGCCTGTCGTTGGTCGAGCGCCCCGCCGGTCTAGCCAGCGCGCTGGCGGCCGCGCGTGGACAGCAATCGGAAATCGCCTGCATCGCCGAGGCTTTTTTCCGTGGCCGTGAGTTTACCGTCGCCGTGCTCGATGAACAGGCGCTGCCGATCATTGAAATCGTTTCGCCCGAGCGCGTGTTTTCCTACGACGCCAAATACGCCAGCGTGCAAACCCAGTATCTCTTCGATTTCGAACTCACCGACGACGTGCGCCGGCAAATCGCCGGTGCCGCCGTGGCCGCCGCCCAAGCTTTGGGCACGGCCGGTTTGGCGCGCGTCGACGTAATGTTGGACGATGAGGGGCGCATCGGCGTCTTGGAAGTGAATACGATTCCCGGCCTGACCGCGCGCAGCCTGGCCCCCCAGGCCGCGCTTCGCGCTGGAATGGACATGACCGCGTTGTGCGATTTATTGGTTCGTCGCTGTCTCGCCGCTTCGGAGGTCTCGTGAGCGCTAAAAAACGAAAAGAGGACGGTGGCGGAGTCGCGGTTGCCGAACCGCAGACAGGCAAAAACATCAGCCGCACGCCGGTCGTGGCCGCCGTGATCGTGGCCGCGCTGGTGGGCGGGTCGTACGGCGTCTGGCAACTGGTGCGCCCCCACCTGATGGCCGCTCAGGAGTATCAAATCGATCCGGCGCGGATCGCCATCACGCCGCCGCCGGCCTGGATTCGCGCTGACATCGCCGCCGAGGCCCTGCGCGACGCGGGCTTCGAGGGCTCGCTGTCGCTGTTGGATGGCGATTTGACCCTGCGCGTCGCCAACGCCTTCGCGGCTCACCCGTGGGTGGCGCACGTCGATCGTGTCAGCAAACGATTTCCGGCTCGTCTCGACGTCGTGCTGTCGTATCGCAAGCCGGTGGCGATGGTCGAAGTCGAAGAGGGCGCCGGCGCGTTGCCGGTCGACGTCGACGGCATCGTGCTACCCACCGCCGACTTCTCGCCCAGCGACGCCGACGCCTATCCCCGCATCGGCGAGATTCACACCACGCCAGCCGGCACCGTCGGCAAGCTCTGGGGCGATCCGTCCGTCGCGGGCGCGGCGCAAATCGCCGCCGCCTTGGCCGGCGACTGGAAAGACCTGCACATCCAGCGCATCGTGCCGGCGGGTCAGAAACCTGGCAAGTCCGGCGCCGAGCCGATCTTCAAACTGCTGACCGTCTCGGGTGCCCCGATTCTCTGGGGCCGTGCTCCGGCAACCAGCATGCCCGGCGAAGTGCCAGCCGTGGAAAAGATCGCGCAGCTCAAGCGCTACGCCGCGCAGAACAACAACTCCCTGGAAGTCGAAGGCGGCGGACAGCTCGAGATCCGCGACGACGGCGCCCTCTTCGCCCGCCCCCGCGCCGAAGTCAAACCGCTGCCGAAAAAGGGCGAGTAAACCGCCGGGCAGCAATTGAGAGAGGCCGCCACTTTCAGCTAACCTCGCCGCCAATCAATTTGTGCGAGAGAAAACCGGAGGACTCTGGGCAACCACGTCGGCATCTGGAAAGGCGGCTCGTAATTCCGCAATTTCATCGTCGGTAAACTGCCCCTCCGGCACGACGAGCGCTTTGGTTACCCAATGACCGGGGATACGTTCTCTTTGCGTTTCACCGCCACGGGCCATAAAGGCTCGCAGCAGCTCGCGTCGGTGTTGGGCGCGCCACACTTCTTGAGTGAACCAGACTGCGGCAGCCACCGCGGTCACGACCAGGAACAGCATTCGCAAATTGAATTGACGGCTTCGACCTTGCGGAGCTTGCGGGAGCGCACCGGCTACACGCTTGAACTGCCACCAGGCAATCACGATCGACACACCCCAGGTGCAAATGCCGATCGCGCTGCCTAGTCGTGGATCGTCTTCCGGAGACAGAAGAATATTGGCCATCCCGCCGATTAGCGTTGAGGAAATAGCAAACGCAATTACAGCCCTCACGCAGGGATTTGGCGGCGCCTTTAGCATTTCAGTCGATCGAATCGCCGGACCTACTCGGACCTATAGTGGCTACTTTCCACTATACACCGCCGTGGCCGCGGCGATCGAGGCACCGTGGTCGAAGCGGTGATTCTGCTCGGCCAGAAGCTGCTCGAGCGCCGACAGCAAGACGAAGACATTATTGGCCCGAGCGCCATAGCCCATCAGGCCGATGCGCCATACCTTGCCCTTGAAGGCGCCGAGCCCGCCGCCGATCTCGATGCCGAAACGGTTCAGCAGGCCGTTGCGCACGGTGGCGTCGTCGACGCTGTCGGGAATGCGGACCGCGTTGAGCATCGGCAGTTGGTGGCCTTCTTCGGCCGTGTACGAAATGCCTAACGCCGCCAGCCCGGCCTTGAGAGCCCGGTGGTTGAGCAGGTGCCGGGCGAAGCAGGATTCCAGACCTTCCTCATGCACCAGCCGCAGGGCCTCATACAGCCCATAGGTCATGTTGATCGGCGCGGTGTGATGATAGACCCGCTCCGAGCCCCAGTATTTGGCCAGCATCGTCACGTCGAGATACCAGCTCTGCACCTTGGTCTTGCGGTTCAGGATCACGTCCATCGCTCGCTGGTTGAACGACACGGGCGACAACCCCGGTGGGCAGCTAAGACATTTCTGGCTGCCCGAATAGATCGCGTCGATGTTCCATTTATCGACGTCGACGTTCACACCGCCCAGCGACGTCACGGCATCGACCAGCAACAGCGCCCCGCTGTCGTGTACCAGCTTCGAGATCTCCTCGATCGGCTGCCAGGCCCCGGTCGACGTTTCGGCCATCACAATGCCCACGACCTTGGGCTTTGCCTTTTGCAGTGCGTCCTGCAAGTCCTCGGGCTTGAAGGTCTGCCCCCATGGCTTTTCGACCTGCGTCACCTTGGCGCCGGCGCGCGTGGCGACGTCGAGCATCCGGCCACCGAACACGCCGTTGACGCACACCACCATCGAATCGCCCAGCTCGATCAGATTGACGACCGTGGCTTCCATGCCGGCCGAGCCCGTGCCACTGATCGCCAGCGTCATCGTGTTCTTCGTTCGCAGCAACGCTTGCAGCATCCGCTGCATGTCGTTCATGATTTCGAGGTAATAGGGGTCCAGATGGCCGACCGTTCCCTTGCCCAAGGCTTCGAGCACGCGCGGGTGAATGTCGCTGGGCCCGGGACCCATCAAAATGCGAACGGGCGGGTTCAAGGCCGGCGCAACGGCACTGGCGGTGTTCATGGCGGGATCTCGCGGAATTAGGAGGGACGAACAAGCGCGCGGCGGGGCGTCAGGAACCTTCAGGCGGTGATTCGCGAACCAGGGCGCTGATTTTCTTGAATTCAGGGGTGCCCGATACCTGGCACCACTCGAACAGGGCCGATTCGGTCGTGGTCAGCGTCGCGCCGGCGGACTCCATCCGTTTCAACGCGGTCTCATAGTCGACCGCATAACGCGACCCGATGGCGTCGACCGGCACATACACCCGGTAGCCGTTGGCCAGCAGATCGAGCACCGTCTGCTGCACGCAGACATGGGCCTCGATGCCCGAAACCAAGATTTTGCTGTTGCCGAGCTCGACAAACTGCTTGGCAAAGTCCTCGCAGCCGGCACAGCTAAACATGGCCTTGCTGGGGATGTGCCCCAGGCGGTTGGCCAGCTCTTCGACAGTCTTCCCCAGCCCCTGGGGGTATTGCTCGGTCGCCAATGCCTTCAGTCCCAGGGCTGCGGCGCCGTCGAGCAGCCGCCGCAAGTTCCAAATAATACGTCGCGAGCCGCCAATCAGCGGCATCAGCTTTTCTTGCACGTCGACCACCAGCAGGGCCGTGTCGGCCGGCGACATCAACTCGGGGCTGCGGGAGAGGGTTCTTGGCTCACTCATGACGCCAGCATAACGAAACGAAAGGGGGTGTTCTATTGCTCTTAAGGCTTGGCTGGTTTTTCTTTGCGCGGTGTGCGGGTCGCGTCCCCACCGCCGTTCCCGTCCTCTGGTCCGGGCCAACGCATCAACTTCCGTTTACGAAATATGCTTGCAAGAGCCTCCCCAGCTTGGGATAATCACGGGCGCGTGCCGGCGGACCCACCTACGCACTCGACCCACCTGAACTTGTGCCCACCACACGAGCCCGCCAGGGCTCTCAAACTCGGGAGAACAGCATCATGACGAGCAGGATATCTCTGATTGCTGCCACCATTACACTTGTCGCACTTCTGGGCCTAGTGCCCGCCGGCAGCCAAGCGGCCGACGTCGCTCGGCCCCGAGCCCCCGGCCTGGGCGATCCAGGCCAACTGCTCGAAGTTCAGATCGACAGCGGTCGGAATGTCGATGGCGGCTTCACACTCGACGGCCAGGACGCTCGTCAGCAACTCGTGGTTACCGGCAAACATGCCACGGGCCAGGTGCGCGACCTGAGCTCGACGGCGACCTATGAAGTCGCCCCCGACGGCATCGTCACCGTCGATAAAACGGGCCTCGTGATGCCACGATCCGACGGTACGGCCACGATTACGGCCAAATCGCCCGCCGGCCCGGCCGGCACGATCAAGGTGACCGTGATCCACTTTGGCAACGACCCGTCGGTGAATTTCCCCAATCAAATTGTCCCCATCTTTACCAAGCTCGGGTGCAACAGCGGCGGATGCCACGGCAAGGCCAGCGGCCAGAACGGTTTCAAGCTGTCGCTATTGGGCTTCGAGCCCACCGAGGATTTCGAACACCTGGTGAAAGAAGGTCGCGGCCGACGACTCTTTCCGGCCTCGCCCGACAAAAGCCTGCTGCTGCTCAAGCCGATCGGCGAAGTGCCGCACGGCGGCGGCACGCGTTTGGATGTCGACTCGCATTCTTATCGGTTGATGCGTCGTTGGATTCTGCAAGGCATGCCCTATGGCAGCGACAACGATCCAACCGTGGCTCGCATCGAGGTCATTCCGTCCGAGCGAACCATGGCCCAGAACGCGGAGCAGCAGTTGCTCGTGATCGCCCACTATACGAATGGCGCGACCGAGGACGTCACCGGCACCGTGAAATTTGAGCCCAACAATCCGGAAATGGCCGAAGTGAGCATCGGCGGCCTGGTCAAGACGCTCGATCTCACGGGCGACGTGGCCGTGATGGCCCGCTATCAAGGGCAGGTCGGCGTGTTCCGCGCCAGCGTGCCGTTGGGCGCGCCCGTCGAGAGCACTCCGCCACCCAAGGGCTTTATTGACGAGTTGGTGTTCAAGAAATTGAAGACCTTGGGCGTGCCCCCCTCGGCGTTGTGTGATGATGCGACGTTTTTGCGCCGCGCCAGCGTCGACATTGCCGGCCGGCTGCCGACGCCCGAGGAGACCCAGAAGTTTCTGGCCGACACCAATCCCGCCAAGCGCGATCAATGGGTCGACACTCTGTTGGCCAGCACCGACTATGCCGATTACTTCGCCAGCAAGTGGAACGCCATCTTGCGCAACAAGCGTCGCAACGAGACCTATGCCCGCGGCACGCGCATCTTTCACGATTGGATTCGCGATACCCTGCACGCCAACGTCCCCTATGACCAAATCGCCCGGCAGTTGCTAACCGCGACCGGCGAAATCGGCCAGAACCCACCGGTGGCCTGGTATCGAGAGGTCAAGGAGACCAACGAGCAGGTGGAGGACACCGCGCAGCTTTTCCTGGGTCTGCGAATTCAGTGTGCTCGCTGCCACCACCACCCCTTCGAAAAGTGGAGCCAGCAGGACTACTACGGCTTCGCGGCCTTCTTCTCGCGGATGCAACGCAAGCCGGGCGCCCAGATCGGCGAGGAACGCGTGGTTTATAACCGTGGCACCCCCACGGCCACGAATCCCAAGACCCAAAAGGCGGTGGCTCCCACCGGCTTGGGCGCGGCACCGGCGCCGATCTCGACCGAGGATGACCCGCGGCAGTCGCTGGTCGACTGGATGACCGCGCGCGACAACAAGTTCTTCGCGCCGGCCTTGGTCAATCGCTATTGGAAGCACTTCTTCAGTCGCGGCCTTGTCGATCCGGAAGACGACATGCGCGTCACGAATCCGGCCACGAACCAGGAGCTGCTCGACGCGCTGGCCAAGAACTTCGTCGACAGCGGGTTCAATCTCAAGGGCCTGGTCCGCACGATCTGCACCTCGCAGGTCTATCAGTTGACCTCGACGCCCAATGACTACAACGCGAACGACAAGCAGAATTACTCTCGCTACTATCCCAAGCGGCTGCCCGCCGAGGTCTTGCTCGACGCGATCGACCAGGTGACTGAGTCGAAGACCGGCTTTGGCGGCGTGCCGCAAACCGTCCGCGCCGTGCAACTGCCCGACAGCGGGTTCAATTCCTACTTCCTGACCGTCTTCGGGCGCCCCGAATCGACCAGTGCCTGCGAGTGCGAGCGCTCGTCGGAGGCCAACCTGGCCCAAAGCCTGCACCTGCTCAACTCGTCGGAAGTGCAGGGCAAGTTGTCGGCCGGCACCGGTCGGGCCGCCCTGTTGGCCGGCGACAAGGCTCGTTCGCGCGAAGACAAGATCCGCGAGATCTATCTGCGGGTTTACTCGCGCGAACCGCAGGCCGACGAAACGGCCGTGGCTATCGAGCATTTGTCGAAAGCCAAGGATGAAAAGCTGGCCTTCGAAGACATCCTGTGGGCCTTGATCAACACCAAGGAATTCCTCTTCAACCACTAAACGGATTTTGGTTTTTTTGCGCGATCCCAGTGGGCTAATCGCGCCGTGAGTCGACGGCGGCGCCAGGTCAGCCCACTGTCGAGCACAGCGTTGAATGGCCGGCAACCTTACCGCGAGTCCCGCTTTTTCGTTCCCACCCCGGTTCGTCGAGATTATCATAGCTGCGTACGCGTGCGACCTGCCGGCCGTCACTTTTTTGGGTGACTCGGCCGGGTTGGCGGACGCGTCCCGCCACGCAACCACCCAGGCACGATCCCTCCCACCAGGTGACCCACCGTGAACGCATTTCGCAATCTGATGGCGTGCGCGCGACCGCTCATTTCGGCCTCCGCGCTATTGGCACTCGTGGCGCTGATGGCAACCACGGCCACGGCTGCTGACGCCCTGAAGCCGATCGCCATTGCCGACGTCAAACGCGACGCGCCGGTGAACTTCGAAAAAGAGATCCTGCCGCTGCTGACCAAGAACTGTGTCGCCTGCCACAACACGAAGAAGGCCGAGAATTCGCTCGTGCTGGAAACCCCGCAGACGATCCTCAAGGGCGGCGACTCGGGCCCGGCGGTCGTGGCCAAAAAAAGCGGCGACAGCCTGCTGATCAAAGTGGCCGCGCACCTTGACGAACCCGCCATGCCGCCGGCCGACAACAAAGTCGGCGCCGTCGACCTGACCAGCGACCAGTTGGGCCTGATCAAGCTTTGGATCGATCAAGGCGCGACCGGCGAAATTGCCGCGCAGCGCCCGCCGATCAAATGGCAAGCCCTGCCCACCGGCATGAACCCGATCTATGCGGTTGCCCTCACGCCCGATGGTCAGTATGCGGCCTGTGGCCGAGCGAACCAGATCTTTGTCTACCACGTCGCCTCCGGCCAACTCGTGACACGGCTCACCGATCCGGCGCTTGTAAAGTCCGGCCTCTATGAAACCCAGGGGGTCGCGCATCTCGACCTGGTGCAGTCCTTGGCGTTCAGCCCCGACGGCAAAACTCTGGCCTCGGGCTCGTTTCGCGAAGTCAAGCTCTGGAGTCGCCCCGGCAACGTGCATCGACTCGACCTGGCCGGCGGCGCCGCGCCGGGACAAGCCATCGCCGTCAGCCCCGATGGCAAATGGGCCGCGACCGGCGAAGCCAGCGGAGCGATCAAGCTCTGGGACCTGGCCGTCGGCAAAGATCCGAAAACCCTCAGCGGTCACACGGCCGCTGTCACCGGCCTGCGATTTCTGCCGGGTGGAGCAAGGCTGATCTCCGGCTCGTTGGACAAGACCGTGCGTCTGTGGAACGTCGCCGATGGCGCCGCCGCGCAGCAGATGGAAACGCCCGCGCCGGTCAACGCGCTGGCAGTGATCGCCGACGGCGCTCAAGTGGCGGTTGGAGGGGCGGACAACATGATTCGGCTGTTTGCAATTCCGGCCGACGCGGCCGGCACGATCACCGCGGGGGCCCAGCTCGCCGGTCATGCACAGGCCGTGACCGCGCTGGCCGCTTCGCCGACGGACAAAACGCAACTCATTTCGGCCAGTGCCGATGGCACGATTCGGCAATGGAACCTGACCAACAATCAACAGATCCGCGAGATCAAGCACGCCGCGCCGGTGACGGCGTTGGCCGCGCGCGGCGACGGCCTGCAATTGGCCTCGGCCGGCACCGACAATCTGATCAAACTCTGGAATGCCGCCGACGGCCAGCCCTGGGTCGCGCCGGACAAGCAGCCGATCGCGGCCATGAAGGGTGATTTCCGCGCTCAGTTCCGTCAGGCCAACCAGGAACGCGCCCTGGCCTCGATCACGGCCAAGGTGGCCGACGATAAGAAGGCGGTGGCCGACGCCGAGGCGAAGATCATCGCCAACGCCGCCGCCGTGACGGCAACCACGACGGCCAAGGAAGCAGCAGCGAAGGCGAAGACCGAAAAGGCTGCCGCCGTCAAAGCGCCGACCGACGCCAAGGCCGCCGCCGACAAGGAACTGGCCGCCGCGATAGAGGGCGCGAAAGCCGCCACCGAAAAAGCAACCCAGGCCAAAGCGGCGGCCGACAAGGATGCCAACAACGCTGAGTTGGCCAAGGCCAGCGTAGCGGCCAAAGCAGCCGCCGATGAAACCGACAAGAAGGTCAAGGAGTTGGAAAAGAAGGTGCAGGATGCGGCCACCGCGCTGACCAAGGCCATGCAAGAGTCGACCGCGGCCGACGCGGCCAACATGGCTGCCGAACAAGCGGCCACGGCCGCCGTGGTCGCGATCAAGAAGGCCGTGACCGACGTGCCCGTGGCCGAGCAGCTTCTCAAAGATTCGGAAGCCGCGCTGGCCAAGACCACCGCCGAGTCCGAAACCGCGAAGCAAGCCGCCGCTGCGGCCGAAAAGCCGGTTCGCGCGTTGGCCTATTCGGCCGACAACACGCAATTGGCCAGCGCCGGCGACAACAACCTGGTGCGCACCTGGACCAGCGACAACGGCACCGCGGTCGAAACGTTCGACGGCCACAAGGGCCCCGCGCTGGCTGCGGTGTTCCTGCCCGACGGCTCGCTGCTGAGTTCCGGCGGCGACAACGCCGTGATCCTCTGGAACCCCACACCCGAATGGAAGCTCGAACGGACAATCGGCAATGTGGATGATTCGGCCACGTTTGTCGACCGCGTGCTCGCGTTGGCATTCAGCCCCGATGGCAAACTCCTCGCCACGGGCGGCGGCGAGCCATCGCGCAGCGGCGAATTGAAAATCTGGAACACGGCCGATGGCGCGCTGGTACGCGCGGTCACCGACGCCCATAGCGACACGGTTTTCGGACTGGAGTTCTCGCCCGACGCTGAATTCCTGGCTTCGTCGGCCGCCGACCGGTTCGTCAAAGTCTTTCAGGTCGCGACCGGCAAGCTGCACAAGTCGTTCGAGGGACACACGCACCACGTGCTCGATGTCTCGTGGAAATCCGACGGCAAGGTGCTGGCCAGTTGCGGTGCCGATAACGTAATCAAGATTTGGGACTTCCTCACCGGCGATCAGCGCCGCACCACGGCGGCCGTCGGCAAGGAAGTGACCTCGATCAATTTTGTCGGCGCCACCCCCAAACTCTTCACCAGTTCGGGCGACAAGAGTGTGCGGCTGGTGAACACGGACAATGGGGCCGCCGAGCGCACCTACCCAGGCAGCAATGATTTCATGTATTCAACCGCCGTCAGCGCCGATGGCCGGCTCGGCATCGCGGGCGGCCAGGACAGTGTGCTGCTGGTGTGGTTGATCGACAACGGCCAATTGCTCAAATCGTTCGCGGCTCCCAAGCCGCCCGACAATAAGCCCATCGCCGCCAAAACGGCTGGCGGCTGATCGCGGCCGACCGTCGACAAGAATCCCACGTCACCCTGGCGACGCCCCCATCACCCTGGCGACGATTGCCGCGCAATGAAGTGACGGGGCTAAATCTCGCCCAACAGCGTCAGCCGCAGAAGATTGAGCGCGGCTTTGGCGGCGCGGGGCACCCAAATCGAGTTGTGCCCCAACTGCGACGACGCCTTGACCGTCACCCCCTCGGCCGTGGCCAGGGCAAAGTGAAAGGGCTGTTGCGGATCGTGGGCCGCCTCGATCGGAAACGGTCCGACAGCCAAGACGAAATCCGCATCGGTCTGCCGCCGGTAACTTGCGGCCATGGCCGCCACGACTTCCTTCGACGCCGGGCCGAATTGGCTCACCAGGTCCATCGCCGGGCCGAGCAGTTGCACCAGGGTCGCGGGACTGTGAATTACCTGCCCGCCCAGATAATGGTGCTCGCCGCTAGCTGCGCGGCTCAGCCACTGGGCCAAGGTGCCGGCCGTGGCCATTTCGACCGTGGCCAACGTTCGCCCGCTTTGGGCAAGCAAGCGGACGACGGCGTCCTCCAGCTCGTCGTCCTCTTCGCCATAGACCAACGACCCTAGGCACTGGCGAATGGTCGCCGCGGTCGGCTCCATCGCGACGGCGCATTCGGCGCTCGTCGCGCCCGCGGCCGTGATTCGTAGCGTGATCGTGGCCGCGTGGACCGTGATGCCAACCGACGGCTCACGGCCACGGCGTATCAAGTCGGGCAGCATTTGCTCGACGTGGCTTTCGCCCGCCCCAAAACATTTGATGCGGCGATGCTGAATGACGCGGACCTCGGGGCTCAATGTCCTGACTGCCGGCGCCACGCTCTGGCGAAACATCTCGAACAACTCGGCCGGCACGCCGGGCAACGCAAAAACATGACAAGCCCCGCCGCTGGCCCGCGCAACGTCCATCCAGATACCCGGCGCGGTGCCGTTGGGATTGGGGATGATGCGGCTGCCGGCGGGAAAGTAAGCCTGGGCACGATTCCGCTCGGGCATGTCGCGCTTATGGCGGGCGAATAGTTGTCGAATGTGTTCCAACGACGACTCGTCGAGCACCAGCTCGCGTCCGGCCACTTCGGCCAGCACGTCGCGCGTCAGATCGTCGGCCGTGGGGCCTAGCCCGCCGCTGGCCACGACTACGTCGGCCCGATCGACCGCGGCGCGAAACACGGCCACGTTCGCCGCCAGGTCGTCGGCCACCGTGGTGTGGTACAGCACGCGCACGCCCAACTCGCCCAGCCGTTCGCTGAGCCATTGGCTATTGGTGTCCAAACGCTGGCCGCTCGTCAGTTCATCGCCGATCGAAATCACTTCCGCGATCATGAAAGTCCTCGCAGGGTTCCGGAAGTCCACCATTGTGCCATCCGGACTCGCCGCGGCCAATCATCGATTTCCCGGGCGCAAGGGCCCGGCTGGCTGACTTTGCGCCATCCACGCCCGCTATCTCCGGCGCAGCCTTGCCGGCGATTGATATACTTGTCCATCATGGGACGCATGGAACTACCGATCGAGGGGATGACTTGCGACCATTGTGTTCGCACGGTGACTGACGCGCTGGCCAAGGTGCCCGGGGTGCGCTCGGCGCAGGTCAGCTTGAGCGACCGCAAGGCCGTAATTGAGTCGAATGGCGATCTGCCGAGTCGCGAAGCCCTGACCGCCGCCGTGGTGCAGGCCGGCTATCGCGTGGGAAGGTCGGCCGCTCAGCCGCCCAAGCTGCCCGGCGCGCAAGCCGGCGCGGCCACTCCGCGCGTCAAACCCGACGGTCCCACGGTGCTCAACGTCGAGGGCATGACCTGCGCCAGTTGCGTCAATCGGGTCGAAACCGCGTTGAAAGCCGTCCCCGGTGTTCATAGCGCCCGGGCCAACCTGGCCACCAACCAGGCGGCGGTCGATTTCGACTCCACGCGGGTGGGAATTCCCGCGCTGATCAAAGCCGTCGAGGGGGCCGGATACGGCGCCAGCCTGAGCGAAGCGCGGGGCAGGGCAGGGGAGGAGTTGGCCGAGCGCGGCGCTCGCGAGTTGGCCAAATGGCGGCGGCAGCTGCTGTTGGGCCTGGCGCTGCTCATGCCGGTCGTCGCGCTCGATTTCGCCGCGGCCGAGTGGCCGCCCGCTCCCTGGGTGCAACTCGCCGCGGCCACGCTGCTGCAGATTTTTGTCGGCTGGCCATTCTACGTGGGTGCGCTGCGCCGGTTGCTGCACCTGTCGACCAACATGGACACGCTGGTGACGATCGGCACGTTGGCGGCCTACGGCTCCGGCGTCTACAGCCTGTTGAATTCTTCGGGACACGTTCACGACGCCCAGGCGATGTTCTTGATGGATGCGGGCATCATCCTGACATTCATCACGCTCGGAAAATATCTGGAAGAGCGAGCCAAGGGGCGCGCTTCTAGCGCGATTCGCAAGCTGTTGGATCTGACGCCGGCAGTCGCCAACGTACAACGCAACGGCCAGTTGGTCGCCGTCCCGCCGGACGAGGTTCGTGTTGGCGAAACAATTATCGTTCGCCCCGGCGACAAAGTGCCGCTCGACGGCGTCGTAGTGAGCGGCAACTCGAGTCTCGACGAATCGTGGCTGACCGGCGAATCGATGCCAGTCGACAAGAAATCGGGCAACCCGATCCTGGCCGGCACGATCAACGGCAGCGGCTCGCTGACCGCGCGCGTCACGAAGGCCGCCGGCGATTCGGCGCTTGCCCAGGTCGTCGAGCTGGTGCGCCAGGCGCAAGAATCGAAGACCGAGATCCAGCGACTTGCCGACCGTGTTGTGTCGTGGTTCGTGCCGGCCGTCCTGGTCATCGCCGCCTGCACGCTCGCGGCCTGGGGCCTGGCAGCCGGCAACTGGCAAGAAGGCATCTCGGCGACGGTGGCGGTGCTGGTCGTGGCTTGCCCGTGCGCGTTGGGATTGGCGACGCCGACCGCGATCCTCGTGGCCGGTGGCCGCGGCGCGGAACTCGGCATCTTGATCAAGGAGGCGCACGCGCTCGAGATTGCCGGCCAGGTGACGATGGTCGTGCTCGACAAGACCGGCACCGTCACGCGCGGCCGGCCCGTGGTCACCCGGATCATGCCGAGCGCTGGCACGACGGCCGACCAATTGCTGGCCACCGCCGCAGCCGTCGAGCAGCTGAGCCGCCACCCCTTGGCCGCACCCGTCGTGGCCGCGGCGCAAGAGCGAAACCTGCGCCTGCCAGCGGCCGAAAATCTGGAGATCGTCCCCGGCCAGGGCGTCTGCGCTCGCGGCACGAGCGGCGAGGTGCTGGTCGGCAATGAAGACCTGCTCGCGGCCCGGGGCATTGCCTGGGCGGCCCACCAGGGGGAGCTCGAGACCCTGCGGCGTGAGGGGCAAAAGCCCCTGCTCGTGGCCGCCGACAAGCGGTATTTGGGCCTGATCGCGGTCGCCGACGTGGTCGCGCCTCATAGCCGCGAAGCCGTCGAGCAGTTGCGGTCGTTGGGGCTCGACGTGTTGTTGCTGTCGGGCGATCACCGCGCGATCGTCGAGCGCGTGGCCCGCGAGGTAGGGATCAAAAGCGTCCTGCCGCAGGTGCTGCCCGATCAAAAGCAGGCAGTCGTCATGCACCTCCGCGACAAGGGGCACGTCGTGGCCATGGTTGGCGACGGCATTAACGACGCGCCGGCCCTGGCCGCGGCCAATCTCGGCATTGCCATCGGATCGGGTTCGGACATCGCGATCGAAGCGGCCGACATCGTGATCACGGGCGGCGATCTGCGGGCCGTGGGCCGCACGATCTTGTTGGCCCGCGCGACGCTGCGCACGATCAAGCAAAACCTTGGCTGGGCGTTCCTCTACAACGTGCTGTTGATTCCTCTGGCCGCCGGCGTGCTGATGCCGTGGCTCGGAATTCGTCTGCCCGCGATTGCCGCCGCCGGCGCGATGGCGCTCAGCAGCGTGTCGGTCGTGACCAACAGCCTGTTGCTCCGCGCGCGCAAACTGGATTGAGCGCGCCGCGCGGCGATGGCGAGCGTGTCTTGTTCAACGTCGCGCGCGAAATATCTGAATCGCGCGCGTGGCGCGCCGCGCGAAACTTTTTTTCAGTTTGTGCGCGAAGACAGCAAAACTGTGCTTGCGAGTTTGCGCAAGCAGAGTATGATATTAGTTGAACCAAACGAGGTGGTTTGGTCATGCGGTGCTTCACACGATGGATGCCACACCCAGCCGGGCGCCAATCGTGACGAACGCCGAACACTAAAGTTAGGAGAACACACGGTGGCCAAGAAGAAAAAGGCAGCGACCAAGAAGAAGGCCTCTCCCAAGAAGTCGAAGAAGAAGGCCAAGAAGAAGTAGTTCCCCCAACGGGAGCTCGCCTCCACTTGCGAGGCGGTTGCGTCGCTGTCGGGTCTCGGCTCGAAACATGGCCGACGCTGCACTGGCTAGCGAATACCGACGAGAAAGGGGCACTCAAGTTCGCTTGAGTGCCCCTATTTTTTTGCGCGTTTGCAACCCGGCATATCAAAAAAACGCATCGAGCGCGCTACGAAAACGCGCAGCGCGCACACTCGGCGTTCAGTCGGATGGAAACGGCACCGGTTCGCCGTTAATCTGCGACAGCGCGTTGCGCGCGGCCCGTTGCTCGGCTTCCTTCTTGTTGCGCCCCCACGCGGCCTGAAAACGCGTGTGGCCAATCTGCGCCGAGATCTTGAAGCACTTGCTGTGATCCGGTCCTTTTTCGTCGAGCAGTTGATAGGTGGGCGTCGAACCGTTCTCGCGCTGCGCCATCTGCTGCAACAGCGATTTATAGTTGCCACCCAATTCGCCGGCGGCCGCCAGCTCGATTTCCGGTCCCATGAAGCGGGTGATGAATTCGCGCGCCGCCGTGTCGCCGCCGTCCAGATAGATCGCCGCGGCCAGCGATTCGAAAACGTCGGCCAGCAGCGAGGGGGGAACGCTAGGATGGCTGCTCATTCCCTTGCCGAGAATGAGGAATTCCTGCAAACCCAACGCCTCGCTGATCTTAGCACACGTCTGCCGGCTCACGACCACCGACTTGATCTTGGTCAGATCGCCTTCGAGATAGGCGGGATACTGCACATAGAGCAGCTCGCAGACGACGGCCCCCAGAATCGCATCGCCCAAGAATTCCAGCCGCTCGTTCGACGCCAAACGGTGCTGGGCACCGGAAGCGTGTGTCAGCGAAGCAGCCAGCAGACTCTTGTCCTTGAACTCATAGCCGATGCGCCGCTCACAACGCTCCATTTCCGGGATCTGAATGTCCGTTAAGGCGGAACGGACCGTGTGGGGCATAACAATTAACCTTTGTTCGGCGGACCAAAAACCGTGGACATCCCCTGTCCGTAACCCTAGCCGCTATACAGGCTTTTGTCAATCTGAGTCGCCCGCCCCGTGCGGCCGGGTGCCGGGTGCACGGCGAATAATTCGCTCGATCGGTCGCGACTGCGTTTGGCGGGTTTTGCCGCCGCGTTACAATCCTTCCGTAACCGGCCAGACGGTAGCGGCGGTGCGGAACAGGCGTTTTGACGGCGAACCCAGCCGGCACCGCTTGCGTAACTGACAGAGAGAGCCCCCAAGTCGGGCCACCTTTCTGAAGCATACCAGTCTGGCATATTTCCTTATCTCAAGGAGGACGATCATGTCCCACAGCAGGTTCCGCGGTAATTCTCGGGTCGTCGCACTCATCGCTTTGTGCGCGGCCCTCGGTCTGGGCGCGGCGTTGCAACGCGGCGGCGCCATCGGCGAAGAGCCCCGCAAAGAAGTCAATCCCACGCCGCTCGCCCACGCCAGCGAACTGTCCGACGCGTTTCACAACGCGGCCGAAGTCGCCATGCCCAGCGTGGTGACCATTCACAGCAAGACCAAGGCCCAGCCGGTTGCGGCCAACCGCACCCCCAAGGGCGAACGACAGCGCGGCGACAATCCGCTCAAGGGCACCCCGTTCGAAGATTTCTTCGGCGGTCGTGGCTTTGAGGAAATGAATCCGCATCGCATGCCGCGCCGCGAGGGCATGGGCTCGGGCGTGATCATCGACCGCTCGGGCGTGGTGCTGACCAACAACCACGTTGTGGACGGCGCCGATGAAGTCGTGGTGCGTCTGGCCGACGGCCGTGAGTTCAAGGGCACCGACATCAAGACCGACCCGCAATCCGACCTGGCCGTGGTTCACATTCAAAACGCTGGCAGCCTGCCGGTGGCCGCGATGGGCAACTCCGACCACTTGCGCATCGGCGATTGGGTGATGGCGATTGGCAATCCGTTCGGTTTCGAACAGACTGTCAGCGCCGGCATCATCAGCGGCTCGGGTCGCGAGCTGAGCGAATCGGGCTCGCGCACTCGCTTCTTGCAAACCGATGCGGCGATCAATCCGGGCAACTCGGGTGGACCGCTCATCAACCTGAAGGGCGAAGTGGTCGGCATTAACACCGCCATCGCCTCGAACAACGGCAGCTTTAACGGCTTGGGCTTCGCCATTCCGGTCAACACCGCTCGTTGGGTGACCAACCAGTTGACCAATCAGGGTTCCGTGCAGCGTGCCTATCTGGGCGTGCAATTGGAATCGATGAGTTCGGAATTGGCCGTCAAGCTTGGCGGTCAACACGGTGAGGGCGTCCTCGTGGCGCAGGTCTTCCCGAAGACTCCGGCGGCCGAGGCGGGTTTCGAGCCGGGCGATATCATCGTCAAGTTCGCCGGTCAGAAGGTCAAGGAACGGGGCGAACTGCAATCGATCGTCGAGCGAATTCCCCTCGACACCAAGCAGGAAGTCGAAGTGCTGCGTGACGGCAAGTCGATCACGCTGCACGTGACCCCCAAGGCCATGCCCAAGGAATTCGGCGTCGCCGATCGCAAGGGCCGCCCGGGACGCAACAACTCGGAGAACTCTTCGGCATACGAAGCCGAAGACCTGGGGCTGGAAGTCTCGGAACTGTCCGCTGACCGGGCCGAAGAACTCGGTTTCGAAGGCACGACAGGCGTGTTGATCACCAAAGTCGACCCCGACAAGCCGGCAGGCGAGCAGGGTCTAAAGGCCGGCATGCTGATCGCCAAGGTCGGCAAAAAGGCCGTCACGAACGTGGAAGGCTTCAAGGCCGCGCTAAAGAGTGAATCGCTCGACAACGGCATTGTGATGCTGGTGCGAGACGCCCGAGGCAACCACTTCGTGCTGCTCAAGAACTAACGGCACGCTCGTCAGATTTCAAACAGGTTTTTCAAGGGGCGCTCCGCCAGGAGCGCCCCTTCTTTTGCGCGCAGCAGCACCCTAATAGCTGGCTCCCGGCGACTTCCTGAAGGGCCCGACCTCCCGATGGGGGAGTTGCTTGACGGGACTCCAAGACCGCCTAAGAATTGACGTCAGTCGAGCCAGGCTCTTGGGCAAAGAGACTGGCAGGGTGCGACACAGAGATTGGGCCGCGCAAGCCACTATTTGGGCTTTGCGCCCTGTTCAGCACCAACCGAGTTTCAGATGTCCCGGCTGCCACGCATTGCTGTGGGGACGCTGCAAGCCGACACAGACGGCACCCTGGCTGTCTGGGCGATAATGGCAGCCCTGGAACGGGCCGGCTTGCGAGTTCAGAACTTCGCGTCTCGCGCCTGTTTGGCGCCTCACGATGCCGCCAGGGCCATAACTGGCTTCTCGCCTCGGCATCTCGACAGTTGGTTGATGCCGGCCGATTTGTGCCGTGAGCTATTCGCCCGGGATTCGGCGGCCCGCGACCTGGCTCTTGTCGAAGGAATATTCGCAATACAAACCGCAGCCACGCTCGAGGGTGGCGATCTCGAGACACTCTGCCGCTGGCTCGATTTGCCCAGCCTGGCAATCGTCGACCTGCGATTGCTCTCCGCGGGTCGGCTACCCGAGCGTCCCGAACGTCTGGATGGTTTGCTCTTGGATCGCGTGAGCGATGAGGTCGAGCTGGCGCGCTCGGTCACGTTGTTCGAATCGATCTGGCACGTGCCCGTTCTGGGGTGGCTGGGCATGGCCGATGACCTCCGTGACGCCGTCCGATTGCTGCGACCTGGCCAACAACCTCATCTTGGCCTGTGTCATGCCTTGGGCGAACGTTTCGCCCAGCACGCACAAATTGATCGCATCGCGCGAATTGCCAACTCACGACCCTTTTCACGGCGGACGTGTGCATCGGCGACGCCCATCCCGGCAATCAACCTGCACGTGGCGGTTGCTTATGACGAGGCGTTTCAAGGCTACTTTTCCGACACGCTCGACCTGTTGGAGTCGCACGGGGCAACGGTCAGCGATTTTTCACCGCTGCGCGACGAGCGGCTTCCACCAGATACCGACGTGGTCTACATCGGCTGTGGTCATCCCGAATGGTTCGCCGCCGAGTTGGCTCAGAACGATTGCCTGATGCTGTCGCTCAAAAGTCATCTGTGTGGCGGTCGGCGGATGTATGCCGAGGGCGGGGGCCTGGCCTATCTTTGTCAACAGATCGAATTGCCATCGGGCGGTCGCTGGCCGATGGTCGGCGCTCTGCCTGCCACCGCGCATCTCGATCCGGCCGCCGGTCCGCCGCGCGCGGCGGAAATCACGCTCCGGCACGACACCTGGTTGGGCCCAGCCGGTGAGCGCTGGCGCGGCTACTTGAACACGCGTTGGAGCCTGTCACCGGCCAGCGCCCTCGACGCCTGCGCCTGTGGCAAACAACCGCTCAGCGTCGTACGCCGACATCAGGCCGTCGGCAGCCGGGTGTATCTAAACTTTGCGGCCCACGGCCAATTGCTGGACCGGTTCTTCACGCCGTGCATGCTGCACGCCGCCCTAACCTAAGGCCTGCCCCTAACTTTTGGTGGAATCTTGTCGTGAGCCGTGTGGCGAGCACGAGCCGTAACTTCCGGCCCGCTTTGGGTCTACACTCCACGGCAATTCAGGCAAATGTTCGCGCCTGATGACGGAACCGCTCCACCCCGCGGAAGTCGTCTGGCAAGTGCTCGACTGGCGGTTTGCTCGCCCCACCGCGGTAGGCGGGATTATTTTCGACCAGTCTGCGAAGTTTTGGTGCCTAGTGAATTAAGGGACGATGGCTCGGCAGGAGTCCCAGGCGGGGGATCCTAGCTTGTCCCCAAGCCGGCCATTGGGTTTGTGGAGTCTCTGGAACGCTCAAGTAGGTAACGATGAGCTGCGTAAGCAAGACAAAACCCCGTATCGGCCCCCAGGGGCGCGAGGCGATTAAGCAGCGAATCGCCCAAATTCACGCGGAGCTGGACGCGATGCCCCTGGTGGTGGCGAACGCGGCCCAGTTAGCCCGCGAAATCAAGCTCGATGAGGAATTAACCGCTCTGAAGCTCGAACTGTCACGAGCAAAATCGGCTAATGGCCTGGCCTTCCAACCCTAGGCTCGCACGATCCGCGAACGCCTTTCGAAATGGGTCGCGCTGCACCGGTTCGACATGCGCGGTGCACTCCTGGCACGGTTTCCTCGACGGGGCCCTTTTTTCGCTGAATAGGGCCGTATTTTCGATTTCTTTCCCTGCCAGCGCCGCCGCGATGATAGCCCCCAAACGTGCATGGAGAGGAGAAACGGGCTCCGATTTCCTCAGAAAGTCGCTTCGACAGTGGGCGGGTAGCAGGCCAGTCTGATGTCCAGCTAGAAGATTGCAAAATCCGTTCGCCCAGTCCAAAATTGGCCTGCGAAGCAGCTCTGTCACGACCACCTCGATAAAAACCGTGCCTAATAGTGCAGAGGGAAGCTTGGACGATACAGTGCCCTCCAGCGATGCCCTCACCGAAGAGCAGGTCGAGACGCTAATTCGCGATGCGCGCAAGGGATGTCCGGTTGCTTTCGGCAAGCTCGTTGGTGCAAGTCAGAGGTATCTGCGTTCGGTTGCGCGCCGGTCACTCCCCAGTTCCTTGCAAGCGAAGCTGAGTCCGTCGGATCTGGTGCAAGATACGGCGCTGGAGGCGCAGCGAGATTTTCCCAGCTTTCAAGGAGAGCAGTTCGCGGAGCTCTTGGCGTGGATGCGTCAAATCCTGGTCCACAACGTATCGAACTACACGCGTCACTTTGAGCAGACCGCGAAACGGAGTATTTCGCGGGAGATTTGCGGAGATCAGGCGGCACATGCCATTGAACACCTGGACAATAATGCCCAGACGCCCGCATCGCAGTTAGCTTCTCTGGAACAGCGGTGTGCCGTCCAAAATGTCTTGTCACGGCTGCCGGAAGAAATGAAGACGGTGATCGAGCTGCGTAACAGGGAAGGCCTTTCGTTTAGCGAAATCGGTGAGCGCCTGCGGTGTTCGTCCGCTGCCGCTCGCAGATTGTGGGCCCGCGCAATCGAACGGATGCAGCACTTACTGCCAAATCACGATGACCATGCCTGACCCGGACGAGCTTTTCGCCCAGTTGCTGGCCGACTACGACGCTCAACTCGTCGCTGGCGGTCCTGCTGCGAGTCTTCAGTCCACGCATCGAGAGGTTTCGGCTGATCTGTTCGAGAGGCTGGAAAAATCCAAGAAATGCTTGCTGCTGCTGGAATCAGCCTGGCCGCGTGCCAAACCTCTCGAGATCCACGTTCCCGAAACCATCGATCGCTTTAGAATCTTCCGCGAATTGGGGCGCGGTGGGTTTGGTGTCGTATATCTGGCGCACGACGACAAGCTCGACCGACCAGTTGCCCTGAAAGTGCAGCGGCCCGAGACGGTCATCTCCGCGAGGCTGCGGCAACGATTTCTGCACGAAGCCAAAGCCGCGGCACGCCTGCGGCACCCGCACATCGCGGGCGTGTATGAAGTCGGCAAGGCGGAAGTGCAGATCTGGATTTCCACCGAGTACTGTGACGGCGACTCGTTGGCCGCATGGCTGACCACGCGTCCCGTGGTCGCACCGCGTTCGGCTGCCGCTTTCATGGCCTGTTTAGCCGATGCACTCGGCTATTCGCATCAGGAAGGAGTCTTCCACCGCGACATCAAGCCGAGCAATATTTTGCTGCACAAAGTCCGCGCGGGCGACTCCAACGGCCCCGCGGCGCTCGCTGATTACGTTCCGACGCTGATTGATTTCGGCTTGGCCAAAATACTCGACAGCGAACCATCGGAAACGAAGGAAGGAGCCCTTGTCGGGACGCCTGCCTACATGGCCCCCGAACAGGCGAGTGGACAACTGACCCAAATTGGCCCAGCCACCGATGTCTACGCCCTCGGCGCCGTGCTCTACGAAATCCTGGTGGGAGGGCCGCCCTTTCAGGGCAACAACTCTGCCGACACCTTGCGTAAAGTTGTCGCCGACGAGCCAACGAACCCAAGACATTTGCGCCCTGACGTACCGCCTGACCTGGCGGCCATCTGCTTGAAATGCCTGCAGAAGTCGACGCTCAAGCGTTATGCGACGGCCGAGGACCTGGCGGCCGACTTGCGACGATTCTTGGCCGGGCATCCGACGGTAGCCCGATCGCTGACACCCATTCAGAGACTCGAGCACTGGTCTCGGCGCCAACCGGCGCAGGCCGTGCTGGCGGCCGCCATTGCGCTGGGTGCAATCCTGTTCGTCGGGGCGTATTTTCGGGAGGTCGAACTCAGGCGCGACGTGCAAAACCAGCGCGACGCGAAAGACCATGCGCTCGAAGGCCAACGCCTTGCCACGCAAATGGCCGAGTCCCACGCGCGCCGTGCCAGCCAGGAAGCCGAAGCTGCCAACAAGACCGCCGAATTCATGACCAAAATCTTTCAAACGTCCGATTTGATCGGATTCACCGATCTGGGCTTCCGCCGCGCGGATGAACGATTGAAGCCATTGACGTTGGACGAAGTGCTGCGCCGAGGATCGACCGAGGTGGAAGTCGAATTGCAAAAGGATCCCCAGGTCCAAGCAAGGTTGATGAATGCCCTGGGCAACATCAATCGCAGCCTCGGCCATTACGTCGCGGCGGAGTCCCTGTTGCGAAAGTCGCTGGCAATCCGCTTGAGCGCCGCGGCGAACAATCCGGAAGAGGAGTGCGCTCGGGATTTTCTCGTAGCGGAAAGTCAGTTTCATCTAGCCTGGCTGCTCCACGACTTGGGCAGCTACGACGAGGCGGAGCCTCTCTACCGCAGCGCGTTGACAACGGTGACGGCCGCCCACGGCAAGGATAGCTTGGAGACCGCGAAGACCCAGTTCAACCTGGCCTGGCTCATGACCGATCAAGGGGAGATCCGGCAAGCCGAAGAGCTTTTTCGCGAGGTGATCCGAATTCGCCGTCGCTTGTTGCCGCCAAAAGACCGGGAAATCCTGGCGGCCGAAATCGGGCTCACTTCGGCGTTGTATGCCCAAGGACGAGAATCCGAGGCCCTCAATGAGGCCGCCTCGACGCTACCCGGGGATCAGCTCGTCAAACTGCTGGCTGGTTATCAGTTGGCCCGCCAACAGCGCCGGCTGCAAAAATTCGAGGCCGCGACTGCGTCCTACCAGCGGCTGCTCGTGATTGCGCAGAACGAACTGCCCGCGCAGCATCCGCTGCGGGCCGCCATACTCATCGATATGGCGGGGCTGTTGAAAGAAAAAGGGGACCTTCCGGCCGCGGAAGACGCGGTGCGCGAAGGGCTGCAGATCGTCCGCGCGGTCATGGGCAGGCATCCCAGGCTGATCGAAGGGATGACGACCTTTGCTGGTGAATTGGAGAGCCGCGGCGACTTTGCGGAAGCCGAGCAATTGAATCGCGATGCCTTGGAAATCTCATGGCATCGTCGGCCGACCATGATGCACGAGAAAGTCGTGATTCTCCGCAGCCTCGCTCGAATTCAGAGTGCGCAGGGGAATTTCACAGAGGCCAAAGCGCTCCTCGAAGAGTCGCTGCAACTAAAGCCAGTCGATGCGAACTATCGAATTGAGGGAACCTACCAATTGGCTGTCCTGAACCAGGCCATCGGGAATTGGCAAGAAGCTGAATCCGTCTATCGCCAGCTCCTGTCAGAGAGCCCGGCGATGGACCCGCTTGAACTTAATTTGTCGCGGAGCGAATGTCTGTTCGAAGAGGGCGATTATCAGGCCGCGGGCAACTTGCGCAGCGTGGTGCTCACGTCGATCCGTGCGGCACTCCATCAACCCGGCCCAGACTTAACGGCGATTCCGTCAGTCGACCACGCAAAGCAGCTCGCCAGGTTGCGGAAGTTCGAAGAGGCGGCCAACCTGTTGGAAAAAGCTCTGGAAATCGAGCGGAAGCAACAGCCCCCCGACCACCCGAACCTCGGCCAACGTCTCGAAAGCATCGCGCGGATGTCGCTCCGGTCGCTTGATGCTGGTGTCAACGCGGACCAGCGCCGTCAGACGCTGGACGCGGTCGAGGAAATGCTCCGCGAGGCCGAAGGGATCTACCAGCGACGTCTCGGCGAGAGCCATGCCTGGCTGGCGCAGAACGCGCTGCTGAAGGCCCAATTGTGGGGCGCCCGCGGTGATTGGCGGGCCGCGGAGACGGCGGCCGAGGCGGCGACCACGATTTTTGCGGCCAGCCTTCCCGCGGAGCACCCCTGGCTGCTCGAGGCCAGGCATCAACGGGCGAAGATTTTGCGCGAGCTAAAAGAGCATGCTGCCGCCGAAAAAGAACTGCGCGAGCTGCTCGACGTGCGCCAGAAACACCTTCCCGAACTGCACGCTGACATCCTGGAAACCCGGCTGGATTTGGCGAAGACCCTGCGAGGAAATATCGTCGCCGCCAAGGCGCAGCTGCAGGAAATGCTGGACCAGGCTGCCGAGCGGCTGCCGAACGGGGGGCGGCGAGTTGCTCGTATCGAGGCCCTGCTGGGCGTTTCGCTCGCGGCGGAGCAAGACTATGAGAGCGCCGAGCGACGCCTGCTCAGTAGTCACGCGGCGTTGGAAAGCATGTACGGTGACTCGGACGCCGAGACCCGTGAGGTTGCCCAATCCATCCTGTCGCTGTATCAGTCCTGGAACAAACCCGACAAGGGCTCGGAGTTTCAACGCCTGATCGAGTTGCGGCCGGCTTCTTGATGGGGACTTCGAGATCGGTCCCTCCGCGGGCATGCATTTCGGCGGTGTGCGCGGTAGACTTGGTAGCCCGTTTCAGTTCGGCGGCCACGCCAACTGACTCCATCGATCCGACCTGCAAAAACCAGGAGGAATCCGGCCATGCGCACAGCCATCACCGCGTTCGTTGCGTTCGCGGTTACGGCGGGCTTGCTATCGGCCGCGGAGCCCGCGTCGCGATCAGACACCAAGGAGCCCGCAACGGCCGTCTTTGCCGGGGGCTGCTTTTGGTGTACGGAATTGGCCTTCGAGCAGATTAAGGGGGTCTTCAACGTTGAGACGGGATACTGCGGCGGCACGAGCGCAACGGCCGAATACGATCGCGTTCACCAAGGCACGACGCGACACGCCGAGGCAATTCGCATCAGCTACGATCCGAAGAAAATCAGCTACGATCAATTGCTCGACGTGTTTTTCGACGCCCACGATCCGACGCAGCGCAACCGGCAGGGCGAAGAAGACGTCGGCCGACACTATCGCTCGGCCGTTTTTTTCGCCGACGAGAGGCAGAAACAGGCGACTCAGCGGAAGATCGACGAATTGACAAAAAAGAAGGTTTACCGGGCACGCATCGTGACGCGACTCGAGCCGTTGACGGAATTCTATCCGGCCGAAGATGAGCATCAGAATTTCGCCGTCAGGAATGCTTTGCTGCCTTACGTCCAGGATCACGCGATTCCCAAAGCCTGCGCCGTACGGATGAAGCACCCCGAGCTCATAGAGCAGAGCCGGTAGGGACCTTGGGCCAAATGGCCCATGACGATACGATGCACGCCGCCGCCCCGCGGCTTCACGCGACGTCGGACGCCGCGCGGCATCCCGGCACGATTCTCCGCCAGTTACCAGACGCTCCGATCGCATCAACACCCCTCACACCCAGGGGCCCTCACAGGAAGCATCGCATGCCACGCGCGGACGATTGGGACGACGAGGAGGGTGAGGAGGACGCGTGGGATGACGACGAGGACGAGCCCCGGGTTCCCTGTCCCTATTGCCATCGCGAGATTCACGAAGACGCCCAGCGTTGTCCTTACTGCGAGCACTATATCTCGGCCGAGGACGCGCCCGCGGCCCGCAAGCCCTGGTGGGTGATCGTTGGGGTGATTCTGGCCCTCTATATCGTGCTGCGTTGGGTGATGGGTTGATTGAACGCATGAGAAAAATCGCTCGCGTCACGGCATTTCTCCCGCGATTCGCCCCGCGCGCGCGTTGACTGGCTTTGACACGTCTGGCACTGCGTACAATACTCAGGGATTCGGCACCGCCTGAGATCACAACGAACGGCACGTCGGCGTGTCGGGGCCGCCCAGCCTGGCTTGGCGCGGCCTTTTATGAGCCCCCAAAAGGCTTCCGGTCGAAATGGTTGCTGCATGACCAACACGCTGTACCTGCCTGAACTTCGCGAGATGCTGGCCGTCAACGACGCGGCCGAGTTGCGCGAGTTCTGCATCGCACTGCACGCGGCGCGGACGGCCGAATTCATGGAGGGGCTGACGGCCGCCGAGGCCTGGGCCGTGTTGCAACACACCGACGCCTCGACCAGGGCCGAGATCTTCGGCTACTTCGATCGCGACAAGCAGGTTGAAATCATCGAATCGGCCGATCGGGCGGCCATCGGCAGCCTGATTGCCGACCTGCCGCCTGATGACCGCGTGGACATGCTCAAGTCCGTGCGACCCGAGATTGTTGACGAACTGTTGCCGTTCATTCCGGCCTTCGATCGCCGCGACATCCTGCGGCTGCAATCGTATCCCGAAGGCACGGCCGGCGCGATGATGACCACGAGCTACGCCAAGATTGGCGAAGGGCTCACCGTCAAGCAAGCGCTCGACGAAATCGGCCGCCAGGCCCAGGAACTCGAGACGATCTATTACATCTACATCGTCGACGATCACGACCACTTGCGGGGGCTGGTCTCGGCGCGGCAACTGGTTTCGGCCATGGGCAAGCCGCTGACGAAGATCGACGACCTCATGGAGTGCGACCTGGTGACCGCCAATGTCGCCGACGACCAGGAGAAGGTCGCCCAGGAGGTCGCTCGCTACGACTTGCACGCCATTCCGGTGCTCGACGACGAGCGACACATGCTCGGCATCATCACGCACGACGACGTGATCGACATATTCAGCGCCGAAGCGACCGAAGACGTCTATCGCATGGGCGCCGTCACGCCGCTGGACGAGAACTATCTCGAGGCCAACTTCCGCACCATCTGGTGGAAACGCTCGATCTGGCTCTCCTGCCTGTTCGTGGCCGAATTCTTCACCTTCACGGTGCTGAAGCAATTTGACGAGTCGATGGAAAAGATCCTGGCCCTGGCCCTGTTCGTGCCGCTGTGCATCTCGACCGGCGGCAACTCGGGCGCTCAGGCTGCCACGCTCATCACCCGCGCCATGGCCCTGGGCCAGGTCAACGTCCGCGACTGGTGGCGCGTGCTGCGTCACGAGTTGTCGATGGGGTTGGCCCTGGGGATAACGCTGGGTTCGATCGGTTTTTTCCGCGCCTTCTTTGTGCCTGCCCGCGACCTGGGCTCGGCCGACCCGGTGATGTTTGCCGTAGTCATCTCCTTGGCCGTGACCTTGATCTGCTTGTGGGGCACCCTGGTCGGCTCGATGCTGCCGTTGATCTTCCGACAATTTGGCTTCGACCCCGGCTATGCTTCCAGCCCGTTCGTGGCCACCTTCGTCGACGTGACCGGCATCATGATCCTGTTCTCGCTCGCGCAGGTGTTCCTGGTCATGCCGCCTGGCTGAAACCCCGCGAACCTGGGCGGCACTGCGCGCGTCCCCATTCTCGCGGTGATCTCGCCATGACTTCCCTGACGGTCGACATCGTCTCTCTTGGCAATCAAACCACTGGAGTGTCATACTGCTGCCATGGCTGAACTCGGAGTCAATATCGACCACGTGGCGACGGTCCGCCAGGCGCGCCGCACGACCGAGCCCGACCCCGTTTGGGCCGCCACGCTGGCCCAACTCGGCGGCGCCGACGGCATCACGCTTCATCTGCGCGAAGACCGGCGGCACATTCAGGACCGCGACCTGCGCGTGCTGCGCGAGACGGTGACGGTGAAGCTGAACCTTGAGCTGGCCTCGAGCGCCGACGTCGTGGCGATTGCCTGCCAGACGCGACCCGATCAGACGACCCTCGTGCCCGAGAAGCGCGAGGAAGTGACGACCGAGGGCGGCCTGGACCTCCTGGGCGGCCGCAAGCAGGTCGCCGACGCCATCGCCCGCTTGAAAAACGCCGGCATCGTCGTGAGTTTGTTTCTCGATCCCGACCCGCGGCAGATCGATGCGGCCGCCGGCCTGAAGGCGGACGCCGTCGAGTTGCACACCGGGCAATATGCGCTGGCGACCGGCGACCCCCAGCAAGCCATCGAGCTGGCCGAGCTGGCCAAGGCGGCCCAGCAAGTGCGATCGCTGGGGCTCGTGTTGCACGCCGGCCACGGGCTGACCTATCGCAACGTCAAACCGATTGCCGCCATCGCTGGCATGTCCGAGTTGAATATCGGCCACAGCATCGTCGCGCGGGCCATCATGGTCGGCTTCGAGCAAGCGGTGCGCGAGATGAAAAAGCTGGTGTCGTAGCCAGCGTTCCGGCCTCTCCAAGGGCGCTGCGGGGCGCGTGCTGGGGCGTTTGCGTGCCGCTGGGGGCAATCGCTATGATGCGGGCACTTTTGATCCGGTCATTTTTCGTTGTTTCAGCGGGTATTTCATGAGCACCAAAGGCGAAGCGTTTGCCGGACTATCGGTCGCCATCACCACGCCGTTCCGCGACTCCGGGGTCGATTTCGACGCCCTGCGGGCCCAGGTCGATTTTCAGGTCGCGGCTGGCACCACGTGCCTGTGCCCCGTGGGCACCACGGGCGAGTGTCCGACGCTCAGCCACGATGAACACGAGCGCGTGATTGCCTCGGTGGTCGAATTTGCCGCCGGCCGGATCAAGGTCATGGCCGGCACCGGCTCGAACAGCACGTCCGAGGCCCTGCGGCTCACCCGGTTTGCCGAAAAGGCCGGAGCCGACGCCGTGCTGGTCGTGGCTCCCTACTACAACAAGCCGACCCAGGAAGGCTTCTACTTGCACTACAAGGCCCTGGCCGAAGCCGTGGGCATTCCGATTTGTGTCTACAACATCCCTGGCCGCACTGGCAAAAACATCGAGCCCGAAACCATTGCCCGCATGGGAGAACTGCCCAACATCACGATGGTCAAGGAAGCCACGGGATCGATGGATCAGGCTTCGCAGATCGTGGCGCTTTCGAACCTGACCGTTTTGAGCGGCGATGACAGCCTGACCCTGCCGCTAATGTCGATCGGGGCACGCGGCGTGATTTCGGTGGTGGGCAACATCGTCCCGCACGATGTCATCTCGCTGATCCGGGCCTTCGACAGCGGCGACCTGGCCGGCGCGCAACGTTGGCATCGCAAATTATTCCCACTCTGTCGCGACATGCTGGGACTGGCCACCAATCCGATTCCGATCAAGGCCGCGATGCGGCTCCTGGGCCGCGACACGGGACAACTGCGGATGCCGATGACTCCCCTAGACCCGGCGAGCGAAGCCAAGCTGCGCGGCACGCTCGGCAAGTACGGCCTGCTGTAGTTGGGCCGCGTTGAGATCGCGAGGCTCGCGACGCGGTGCGTCACAGCTTCGTCCCGCTCCCTCATTCGGCCATCGCGCCGTCGGCCGCCCACTTGTGCCGACGGTAGCGATCTTGACGGCAGTTTTCCGGCGCCTGGGGTGCTCCGCTCGATGGCCCGCCGGGTCGTCACCGTCGGCATATCTGCAGCGTGCAATTGCACTCCCAGCTCCGGAAAGCAAGCTATAGTTCCAATGGCAGATTCGTCATTCCCCGAACATTTTCACTCGTCATCCACGGTCGGACATTATGATTCTTGCCCAAACATGGTCGTTGTCGTTTACGGCTTCGATGTTGCTATCGGTGGTCGCCACGGTGGGATACGTCTTGGGCCGCCGGCGCAATAGCAGCATGGCCGACAACCGCGCCAAGAATCGTCACGAGATCCTTCGCGCATTGGCCGTGGCCCACGAGTTGGAATCGATCGCCTATCGCTTGCGCAAGGCCTTGGACGCGCACGTTCCGGCCGTGATTAAATTCAACGCACGCCTGAAGCGGTTCGAGCGAGCCAGCGACATCTCGTGGCACGAGCTCTGCGACCGGGCCGACGAAGTCCTGAAGCCGGCGCTGCGATTGAGCACCGAGATCTCGCATGCCTACGCCGAAATCCTCCAGCAGATGACGCATCTGGCCACGTTCGCCGAGTTGCGCACCGATCCGTTGACCGGCGTGAGCAATCGCCGCGCGTTCGACGAGTCGCTCGAGTCGACCCTCAAACACCAGAATCGCTACGAGACGCCGTTTTCGATCGCGATGCTCGATATCGACTTCTTCAAGAACGTCAACGACGAGCAGGGCCACTTGCAAGGCGATCGCGTGTTGCAAGAACTGGCCCAATTGCTGCGGTCGAACCTGCGCGATTGCGATACGTTGGCCCGCTATGGCGGCGAGGAGTTCGTGATCCTGATGCCGCACACCGAACTGCCCGGAGCCTGCTTGCTGAGCGAACGAATTCGCGCCGCGGTGAATGCCAACATGGCGATTACCGTCAGCATGGGCCTGACTGCCGCGATGACGGACGACACCGCAACCAGCCTGCTCTCGCGGGCCGATGCCGCGCTCTACCTGGCCAAGGGCGCCGGCCGCAATTGCGTCTACTTTCACGAAGGCCCCCCGGGTCGGATCGTGGGCATCAAGGTATCTCCCACCGACAACGGCCAGCCCGCGGCCGTGGTCGGCAATCTGCCCGAGAGCCCCACGCTGTTGGCTCTCAGCGAAGAATCCGAACCGGCCACCGTGCCCCAATATCAGTGCGAAGCCAGCTGAGCCTGCTCCGCTCGGTCGCTCGCGCTGAGAGTTCGTGAGCCGCCACGCCCTCGCCACTGGTAACTGCCGGTGGCGTTTTCGTTGAAGCCGATTGGTCTTCAAGATGCCTTCACGATGCCGCCCGACCGGCTACTCGTCTTGGCACAGCCACGATCAGCGACCCGCGTCCGCGCCCGTTCGCAACAAGATGGGTATAATGAAGCGCGCGTCGATGTTCCGGCGCGATCCTTCGGGGCTCCGCCGTACCCCTTCGGGCGTTTGCTGGCAGGCTGGGGCTGGCACGGCATCGCATTCCTCCCAGACTACTCACTCAAACTTACCGGCAAGCTTTCCTCAAGCGGTAGCGTCGGAGCGTCGAAGAACTGGAAGAGCAGCGGCATTCGCTTCGTCCTTTTCACGGGCCAAACTCAACATGGCATCGGCAGGCAAATCTCTGACGCGTCCGCCCGTCGGACCACTGCGAGCGATGAGCGAGTGGATCGCCGATCTGGGCGAGCTGGTCATCGACTGGGTGGCCACGGTCGGCGACGTTGCTGAGTTTTTCTTTCGCACCTTGTCGTGGCTTGCCATGCGGATGCCGCGCCGCGACACCCTGTTGCCCAATTTCTATCAGATTGGCGTGCTGAGCTTTCCGGTCGTGGCCCTGACCGGCACGTTCATCGGCATGGTGCTGGCCGTGCAAAGCCATTCCCAATTCCGGCAGTTGCACCTCGAAACCCGCTTGGGCGCGGTCATCAACATGTCCCTGGTGCGCGAGCTGGGACCGGTGCTGGCGGCGACGATGCTCGCTGGCCGTGTCGGCAGCGCGATGGCGGCCGAGTTGGGCACGATGCGCGTCACCGAACAAATCGACGCCCTGTCCAGCATGGGCGCGAACCCCATCCAGTATCTAGTTGTGCCCCGGTTCCTGGCCTGCCTGGTGCTGATTCCCACGCTCACGATCATGGCCGACTTCATGGGCGTGGCGGGCGGCTTTGCCTATGCCGTATTCGGCCTGGGCATCGACTCGAATCACTACTGGCAGAACTCGCAAGACTACGTGGGGGCATTCGACCTGTTTTCCGGCGTCTTCAAAAGCCTGTTTTTCGGCGCCGCGATCGGACTGATCAGTTGCTATCGCGGCTTTCATTGCGATCCTGGGGCCGAGGGCGTGGGCCGCGCCGCCACGTCGGCGTTCGTGATTTCCTTCGTGCTGATCCTGGTGCTCGACTTCTTTTTAGGAATCGCCTTGGACGGCATCTACCTCTCGATCTGGCCCGAGGGAGTGCGGTTGTTGTAGTTCTCGATTGGCAGCGTCTTACCGTTTCGCACAGCGATTGATTGTCAGCTCATGGTCAACCAGCCCGTTCCAGCCGCCCGCTCGCAGCAGCAATTGATCGAATTGCTCGATGTGAGTGTCACGTTCGGCCGCAACCCGGTGCTGCGCGATATTCGCCTGTCGGTTCCGCGCGGGCAGACGCTGGTGATCATCGGAGAAAGTGGCTGCGGCAAGACCGTGATCCTCAAAACCATGATTGGGCTAGTACGGCCGACGCGAGGCCAAGTTACCTTCGACGGCAACGATATCAACAAGCTCACCGAAAAGGAACTGACCCACGAGCGGATCCGCTTTGGTTATTTGTTCCAAGGCGCGGCGCTGTTCGACAGCCTGACGGTCGGCCAGAACGTGGCCTTTCCGCTGCGCGAACACACGGACAACGACGATCACGCCATCCAAGACGCCGTCATCTCGCGCTTGGCCGCGGTTGGGCTGCCCGAAAGCGTAATCAACAAAAAGCCGGCTGAGTTGTCGGGCGGCATGCGCAAACGCGTCGGTCTGGCACGGGCCCTGGCGCTGAGTCCCGAAGTCGTGCTCTACGACGAGCCCACGACCGGGCTGGACCCGATCATGAGCGATGTGATCAACGAGCTGATTCTGCGCACGCGAAGCGAGCACCCGGTCACGAGCGTGGTGGTGACACACGACATGCACACGGCCCGCAAGGTCGCGGATCGCGTGATCATGGTCTATCCGCTCAGCCGGCTCGAACCCGACGAGCCTCAGATCATCTTCGATGGCAAACCCGAACTGTTAGATCGCTCGGGCGATCCGCGCGTGACGCAGTTCGTGCAGGGCGAGGCGGGCGAGCGGCTGATGGAGATGAGAAAAATGGCGGATCTGCGTCTGGCCAATCAACGATAACAACCTCCGCGACACGACAGCACGAGCGCAGTGGCGCGAGCGAATATGGATGAACGAGTCGTCAAATTTCGAGTCGGGGTGATGGTCCTGGCCACCCTGTTCATCGCTGGCATCCTGGTGCTATTGTTCAGTGATGTGCGGTGGACGAGTTGGGGCGGCTACGTCCTGCACATTCACTTTGCCGAGGCGCCGGGCGTCACGGAAGGGACGCCGGTGCGCAAAAGCGGCATCCTCATCGGCCGCGTCACCAAGGTGCGATTTGCCGACCGTGGCGGCGTCGACGTCGACGTCAAAGTCGATCCGCAAGTGAAGCTCTATCGCGACGAGGTGCCGCAGGTCAGCGGTTCGCTGCTGGGGGGCGACGTCGTGATTCAATTCTATCGCCGCGCGGCCACCAGTCCGCCGCCCCAACCCCGCGCGCCGACCAGTGACGGTGCGGTGGCAGGCGAGGCGGGCACCCTGACGGCCGCCAACGACGGTGACGAAGCGGGCCAGGCGAAACCGCCCGCGGCGCCGCCGGCCATGAACGAAAAGCCCGAGGAGCTCGTGCACGACGGCGACTACATCGAAGGCACCGTCGCGCCCAACGCCATTCAGGCCTTCGGAAACCTGGAAGGTGACTTGAAGCAGGCCATCGATAACCTCTCCACCGCGGGCACTGAAGTCGGCAAGCTGGCTGCCAGCATGAATAAGCTGCTCGATAACAACGACGAGCAGATCAGCCGCATCGTCAACAAGACCGAGTCGGTCATCGACACCTTCCAGACGAGCCTGAACAATCTCGATGACGTGATCGGTGACAAGGACGTCCGTGACAACTTGAAGAACTCAATCCGCGAACTGCCCCAGTTGTTCACCGACACGCGCGAAACGGTCAACACGATGCAGGCCACGCTGGAGTCGGTCGACCGCAATATGCGCAATCTCGAGGGCTTCACGGGCCCCCTGGGCGATCGCGGCGATCAGATCATCGACAACATCGACAAGGCCCTCTCGCGGTTTGACAGCTTGCTCGTCGAAATGTCCGATTTCGGCCGCAAGCTCAACAGCGGCGAGGGCACCCTCGGCGAGTTGATGCGCAACCCCGAGCTCTATCAGCATCTCAATGCGGCGGCCCTGAATGTCGAGCGGCTCACTTGCAAGCTGCGGCCCATTCTCGACGACGCGCGGGTGTTTTCCGACAAGATCGCCCGCGACCCTGGCGTGATCGGCGTCCGCGGCGTCCTGCAGCGCCGCACTTCGATCAAGTGACGATCAGCGGCGCCGCCACGATTTAGTTGAACAAGCCGGCGCCCGGCGGAGGGGGAGGCGGCGAGGCCGGCAATTGGCCCGGCGGTCCGCCTGGGGGACCGAAGCTGGGACCGGCAGGGGGCGCTGGCACGGGCTGCATGATCGCGCCGCGGCGCAGGTTGTCTGCCCGGCTGAGCAACTGCTGACTGGGCACGATCATTTGCGGCTTGAGGGCATAATCGACCGCGCGCTCGTCGCGAATTTCTCCCGGCACCAGGTTCTCGGTAATGAAGTCAAGAACCGGATACTCATACCAGGGCGTTGGCAACGGTTGCAGGACCTCGAGCGTTTCGTAACCGCTGAGCACCAGGCGAATCTTGCGCGTGCCGTAATAGACAAAGCTGGTCGAGACCGGCGTCGTGCCGATCGGATAATCGTCCACGTAAACCAGTGCGCCGGGCGGGTTGCTTCGAATCGTCAATCGCCGCTGCACGCAACCAACCTGCGCAGCGCATAGCAAACACACCAGGAGCCCCAACAGGCACCGGCGAGCGCGTCGCGGCAAGGGATGGCTTCGTGCGAGAGTCAAAGTCAAATGGATCGGCGCGAGAAATTGCGGAAATGAACCGTGCGGTCCAAAGGCCAACGGAGGCCGCAGGGTCGGGCGGCGAGTATAGGTGCCCGCGAAAAAGGCCGCCAGAGGGATTCATCGCCTGCCAGCACCCGGCGGCTGCCCCCATGCCGGCAGCCGGACCAAAATAGGGGGACCATGGCAGTTTATCTGGAGCCGGGCAAGCTAGTCAGCCTACATCGGTGGGGCTCTATTCGCTACTTTCTGAGTGAGTTAGAATAGGACCTTTGGGCTAGCGAACTTAAGGTCGGCGCGTACATTCCGATCGCAGTGACCACCTGACGTGAGCACGATGGCCGATTCTGTTGGTGCCTGGAATGTCGCGATCGAGCAGTCAGCGCTCTCCGACGTCGGCCTGCGCCGTGCCAATAATCAGGACTCCTTCGCGATTTCGCTGGCGGTCGACGAATCCGATTGGCAACGACGCGGCAGCCTGCTGATGGTGGCCGATGGCATGGGCGCCCATGCGGCGGGCGAGCTGGCCAGCAAGATGGCTTGCGAAAGCTTGCCGCACACCTATCGCAAGCTTGCCGACCGCCCGCCAGCCGACGCTTTGCGGCAAGCCGTCCTGGCTGCCAATGCCAGCATTCACGAACGCGGCCAGGCCAATGCTGAGTTTCAAGGCATGGGCACCACGTGCAGTGTGTTGCTGCTCATGCCACGCGCGGCGATCGTGGCGCACGTGGGCGACAGCCGCGTCTATCGCCTGCGCGCCGGCCGGCTGGAACAACTGACGTTCGATCACAGCCTGGTGTGGGAAATGCAAGCCGCCGGCCAAATGCCGCGCGGCGAAGTGGCCGGCTTCATTCCCAAAAACATCATCACCCGCTCGCTGGGTCCGCATGCCGATGTTCAAGTCGACATGGAGGGCCCTTTTCCGCTCGACGCGGGCGACACGTTCCTGCTGTGCAGCGACGGTTTGAGCGGCCAGGTGAAGGACGAGGAGATCGGCCCGATTTTGTCCGCTCTTTCGCCCGGCGAGGCCGTGCGGTTGCTGGTTGACATGGCGAACCTGCGCGGCGGACCCGACAACATCACGGCCATCGTGGCCCGCGTGACGGCCGTGCCCGCGACCGAAATCGAATTGCCTCCGGCCGATCCGTCGCCCACGGCCGCCGGGGCGCATCCGGCCTTATGGGTCGTGATGGGCCTGTGTGTGTTGCTCGCGTTGGGGCTGGCCGCTGACCGCTATTACGTCGGCGCACTGATCGGCGGCCTGGTGGCGGTGGCGTCGGGCCTGATTGCCTTGGCGCAAAACGCCTCGAAGACGTCGCAGCCAACACGACTGGGGCTCGATGGTCCGCTGGGCACGGGTCCCCACGCCGCATTCGTGGCCACACCGCGGGCCGAGTCCGTGGCCGTGCTCTGCCAGATGGCTCAGCAATTGCGCGAAGCAGCCAAGGACGAGCATTGGACCCTCGACTGGGCCCATTTCAACAACTTCGGTAAGCAAGCCCAAGCCGCGCTGGCGGCCGGCGACTTCACACGCGCCGTGCGTCAATACGCGCTGGCAATCAGCTTCATGATGAGCGAGATTCGCCGCCAGCCCGCCCGTAAAGACCAGCGCGACAGCACGGTACTCGATCTTTAAGCGGGCTCGATCTCTAACCGTGCTCGTTCACGCCGCCGCGGCGCGACCGACGCTGGGTTGCGGCAACACCAGGATGCGAGGGGGATCAACCTCGTCCTCTACCGCTTCCTCACGAGCGACGCGACGGAACGCCAACATCGTGACGCAGCCGGCCGTATACCAGGCGGCCGTGCCCAGCCCTAGCAATCCCATGCGACCCACCGCGTCGACAAAGATGTAGTGCGGAATAATCAACGTCCACGGCGCCATGGCCAACACAATGGCCCAGCGCCCACGGCCCTGACGAACCAACCAGGCGCCGAGAAAAAGGATGCCGGGCAACATCGCCACGAAGTAATGTCCGCGCGCAATGGGCACGGTGACCAACGTCGCCACATAAGCCAGCCCGAATGCGGCCGCCTGACCGCCGAGATCGTCTCGCGCCGTTCGCAATGCGACGATCAACAGCAAGCATCCGGTAAGGATGCGGCCGGCGAGCAGGAGATGATCGACGACCGGCTTGTCCATCACCAGGCCCGGGCCACCCTTGCCCAAGTTCATCGGGCCGTCGTCGAAGGGACCGCTGCCGAATTGATAATGGATCCAATTGCCAAGCCGGTGCGTGGCGTTGGTCAAGCTTTGGTTTCGCACTGAGTAGGAGTTGCCGGCAAAACTGTCGGCCGTCGTGGTCTCCATACGCATCGCGACTTTATTCCACCAGGTGTCCAGATGCTTGAGATTGGCCTGCCAGCCCACCAGTGCCGAGGGCAACACAAAGATAAACACTGCCATCCCGAGCCCCGTTCCCAGCCACAGCGCGCCGACGTGGGTCCGTGCCGAGCGCGTCCACCGCTCGTGCCAGCCATTGAGCAGCTGCTGGCCGAGCACCATCGCTACCGGCAACAGCGGCGTGACTTTCAGCACAATGGTCAGGGCAAACGCGGCGCCGCCCAGGAAGGTGAGCCAGGGCGAGCGACGCTCGATCACCAGCCGAAAGCCAAGCATGAGCAAAAACAGTTTGGCCACTTCCACCTGGCCGCGTTGCAGGCAATTGAACGCCGGCAGCACGGCCGCCAAGACGGCCAACCAGCCGATTGCCGGTGGAATCGGGCCGAATAACCCTCGATCCGGCGCGTCGGGCCAACACGCCCGCGCGATCCGCACGCATTCTGCATAGCACCCCCACCACATCAGCGCGCTCAAAGCGAACCAGATCATTACGGCCGTTTGCGGCGGCAGCGCGTGTAACGGCGCCACCAGCATGGCGAACAGCGGCGGATAGAGGTATTTCCAACCGCGCGGATTACCGACTTCGTAGGGGTCGCGGCCGTCGAAGAACGCGGCACCGGCTTCGGTGTAGACCGTGAAATCGGTGCGGTGGGCGTAGATGTCTTGCGGGTCGACCTTGCCTCGCTTGCGCACGTCGACCCAACCCCAAACGGCAAAGCCGAACATCAGCAGCACGAACAGCACCGGCCGGGCCGTGCAGCGCGAAAGCCAACGTCTCGGGGCCGAGATCGGCGCGTCAGTCTGAAGGCGTAAGGTCAAGGATCGCGCCTTGCGTAAGCCGCTGTCGAAGAAACGATGCCACGCTGGTCCCTCGTCCGTGCTCGCGGCCTTGAGATGCGAGGCCTGCCCGAGGGGCGAACGCTATCGCGCTCGTGATTTGCAGTCAAGATCGCTTGCCTGTACCGATGTTTCGGGGCGGGGGGGCGCGGAGGCGCTGTTTGTCTTGCCCCACGGATCGTTTTGATGCTACACTCCGCACCCCTGCCGAAACGGGATCTCGACGACCGTGGATTGCAGCGAGCCATTGCCGCTGGCACCCGCAAGCGGGGGCATTTTCGTTGAGTCCCTCGTTTCGGCCCACGCCCCAACAAGCCCATGGCAGGGCGGAACGATCGCGGCAAGAACGATCGCGACAAGGAGGTCGCCGTTGCTCTCCAAATGGCCCATTCGCAATAAGCTGCTGGTCGGCATCGGCCTGCTGCTGGTGATCGTCGCCACGCTCTCGGGCAGCGGCTTTCACGGCGTGTATGCCTATCGCAGCCTGGTGCGCAGCCTCAGCGGGCGTGCCACCGAGCTACCGCTAGCATCGCAGTTCGCTCGATATGTCAGCGACCTGCGGATGATCGTAGCCCAGGTGCGCACGGCCCGAGCTGCCAGCGTCGACGTCGACGCGCCGCAGGGGCTCGACCGCGACGCGCTGGGCAGCCAGTTCGCCAACGACCTGCAACTGCTGCGCGACACGCTCGAGGAATACCGCGATCAGTTGCTCGACGACAACAATCCGGACGACTTGAAAATCAACGACAGCCACGGTGAGCAGGTCACTTTGCACAAGATCGATGCCTCGCTGGAGCGGATCATCGAAGCGGGAACCGACACGGATTGGACCACCCATGCGCTGGGAATTGAGACTCTGCACGCCGAATTGGCGCGCCTGCAACAGCTCTCCTGGGAGCTGCCCAGCTTTCTGCATCAGCGCATTCACAGTTTCAAGGATGAAGTGCGCAGCCAGTATCGGGCCGCGATCATCCTGACTTGGGTCACTGCGGTCTTGGGCACCGTTCTGTTGGGCTTGCTGATCCGCCTGTTCTACACCTGGGTCTTTCGCCCGCTGCGCGTGCTGGTCAAGGGATCGCGGCGCGTGGCTGCCGGCGAGTTCAGCTATCGGATCGCGCTCGACACGAAGGATGAGATGTCCGAGCTGGCCGACGCGATGAACGACATGACGGCCCGCTTTCAGGACATTCGCGACGGGCTCGATCGGCAGGTGCAAGAGCGCACCAAGCAAGTGGTGCGCAGCGAACAACTGGCCAGTGTCGGCTTTCTCGCGGCCGGCGTGGCCCACGAAATCAACAACCCGCTGGCCTCGATCGCGCTGTGCGCCGAATCACTGGAAGGCCGCATTCAGGAAGTGCTCGATGCCGCCCCGGCCACGATGTCGTCCGATCACGAAGTCATTCGCAATTACTTGAAGATGATCCAGGACGAAGCGTTCCGCTGCAAAGGGATCACCGAGCGGCTGCTCGATTTTTCGCGCATGGGTGACGTCACTCGGCAGAACACCGACCTGCGCGAACTGGTGCAGGGCGTGATCGACATGGTCGGCCACCTGGGCCGCTATTCGGACAAGGTGATCGAGCTGGCGCCCGGCGAACCGATCATCGCGCCCGTCAACCCCCAAGAGTGCAAGCAGGTGGTGCTGAACCTGATCACCAACGGCCTCGACAGCCTGTCGAGCGGCGGAACCTTGCAAATCGAGCTACAGAAAAACCGCGGCCAGGCCGAGCTGGTGTTCACCGACAATGGCTGCGGCATGACCGACGAGGTGCTCAAACACTTGTTCGAGCCCTTCTTCACGCGCAATCGCAATGGACAGGGCACCGGGCTGGGGCTGTCGATCACGTATCGCATCGTCGCCGACCACGGCGGGCACATCGACGTGCACAGCGACGGACCGGGAAGAGGATCGGAATTCCGCGTCTCGTTCCCGTTGAGCGAGCAGCAAAAGGAGAGAGATCATCGCTACCAAGCCGCATAACCGTCTGAAGCTGCTGTTTGCCGACGACGAAAAGTGCCTTCAGGAATTGATGAGCCTTGAGTTGCCGCGCATGGGGCACGAGGTGACCGTGTGTCCCGACGGGCTGACCGCCGCCGCCGCGCTCGAGCGCAATTCCTACGATTGCATCCTGGTCGATCTCGACATGCCGGGCCTCTCGGGCATCGAGGTGATTGCCAAGGCCAAGGCCCTGTCGCCGCAAACCGACGCCGTCGTGCTGACCGGCAAGTCATCGCTCGACACCGCCATCGCCGCGCTGCGCCAGGGCGCGTTCGACTACCTGACCAAACCCTGCAAGCTGATCGAGCTGCAAGCGCTGCTGCAACGCGTGGCCGAAAAGCGAGAACTAACGAATAAGTATCTGGCCATCAAGCGGCAGCTCGAACGCCTGGAGGGCAAAAGCCAACTGATCGGGCCCAGCGCCTTGATGGACCAGGTGCGGCAATTGATTGCCAAAGTTGCCCCCACGAACTCGACCGCCCTGATTCTGGGCGAGACCGGCACGGGCAAGGAGCTCGTCGCCCGCTCGCTGCACGATCAAAGTCTGCGCGCCGACATGCCCTTCGTGGCGATCAATTGCGGGGCCCTGCCCGAAAGCCTAATCGAAAGCGAATTGTTCGGTCACCGCCGCGGCAGCTTCACCGGCGCCGACGAGCACCGGGTCGGACTTTTCGAAGTCGCCAACGGCGGCACGTTGTTCCTCGACGAAATCGGCGAATTGCCCAAGGCCATGCAGGCCAAGCTGCTGCGATTCCTCGAAAGCGGCGAAATCCGCCGCGTCGGCGAGAACGATTCTTTCACCGTCGACGTGCGTGTGGTGTGCGCTACCCACCGCCACGTGGAGCAGATGGTCGAGGACGGCGACTTCCGCGAAGACCTGATGTTCCGCATCAACACATTTGAAATCCATTTGCCACCGCTGCGCGAACGAATCGAAGATATTCCCCCCTTGGCGGCCCATCTGATCTTGCGGTTTCGCCCCGGCGCCAGGCCGCAGGATGAGCACTTTTCGCCCGAGGTGGTGCGGGCCCTCTCGAGCCACGTCTGGCCGGGCAACGTGCGCGAATTGGCCAACGTGATCGAGCACGCCACGATCCTGTGCCCCAGTGGTCCGATTTCGCTGGAACACCTGCCCACGAAATTCGAATCGCGCCGATTGCGTAGCCCAGCCGCGGCTCCCGGCCAATTGAAAGCCATCGGCACCGCGCCGCAGACGCTGCGCGAGATCGAAATGCAGGTCATCTATCAGGCGCTCGAGCGCCTGGCGGGCAACAAACCCAAAGTCGCCGAAGAACTGGGCATCAGCCTCAAGACGCTCTACAACAAGCTGAACCAGTCGAACGCCCCGCTGGAAAAATCAGCGTGAGCGATCGCCAATCGGCCCGCCGTAAGTCGTACAGCCGTGAGGCCTTCGGCCCTGCGATTGGCAGCCGTGGGACTTAGTCGACCTTGCGCACCACGCCCACGACCACGCCCAGGATCTTAGCACTTTTCACGTAGATCGGCTTCATCATCGAGTTGGCCGGTTCCAACCGAATGCGGTTTCGCTCCAGATAGAAGCGTTTCAGCGTGGCCTCGCCCTCGTCGGTTTGCACCACCGCAATTTGGCCATCGCGGGCCGTGCGCTGCTTGCGAACCACGACGTAGTCGCCATCGGCAATCTGGGCGTCGATCATCGAATCGCCAGCCACTTTGAGCACGAACAGGTTCTTTTGGCTGAACATGGCGTCGAAGTCGACGCGTTCATCCTGCTCGATCGCCTCGTGCAGCACGCCGGCAGCGATGCGTCCGGCCAGCGGCAGACCCCGCAATTCGGCCGGTTCGGTCGACAATTGAATGGCCCGCGACATGTTCGGCTCGCGGGTGATCAGCCCCTTTTTCTCCAGGGCCTTCAGATGGCACATCACGCCGTTGGGCGAGCTGATCTGAAAATTCTCGCCGATCTCCCGCACCGTGGGCCCATAGCCACGGTTGCGAATCTTGTCGCGAATAAAGTCGTACACGTCCTTCTGACGCTCGGTCAGTTGGTCGAACTGTGACATGATCTTGCTGGCATCCTATCGGTTGAGGGATCCTACCCGCCCTCCACTATAATATACGCCTGTACATAAGCAATAGCGTTTGTACACCGCAGGGCCCGAAAATTGCTGGCAGAGCAATCGCGCTGTTGTGCTTCTCTGGCCGCTTCGTGGGTTTGGCGGAAGATTTCGTTACGATGAGTTGTGTTGGGTTCGCTGGTCGCGAACCCATGCCCATCTAGCAAGAGCGAGCTGCCGTGTACGAGCGATTTACAGACCGAGCCCGAAAAGCGATCGAATTGACCTGGCAGGAGGCCCGGCGATTCAATCATGAATACGTCGGGACGGAGCACTTGCTGCTCGGCCTGCTGAAAGTGAGGGGCGGTGTCGCGGTCAAGGTGCTAAGAAACCTGGACGTTGACTCGCGAACAATCCGCCTCGACGTCGAGAAACTCATGCGATCCGGACGAGACCCGGTGACGTCGAACAAGATTCCCCAAACCCCGCAGTCGAAAAAAGTTATCGAGCACTCGCTGGAAGAAGCCCGCAACATGCGACACAGCTATATCGGCAGCGAGCACATCTTGTTGGGACTTTTAGGGGAGAAAGAAGGCATCGCATTCCATGTACTTGAGAACCGCGGTCTCAACATCGACCGCGTGCGCGAAGAAGTCCTAAACACTCTCGGGCTAGGAATCGACGAAACTCTACCAGCCGATTCAATCGCCGCACCCGCCGATGAGAGTTTTCTTCACCATCTCAGTCGGTTTGTCAAGGATTTGCTGGGCCTTCGCCTCTAACAACCGACCTCGTCTCACAACGGCAACCCATTCCACCGCACAAAACCCTCCATCGCAAAATATTCCGGCAGGCCGAATTGGTTGTAGACCGCCGCGGTGTGGCGGTTGCGGTCTTCGGCCCGCTGCCAGAATTCGCGGGGGTCGTCGGGGCCGGGGAATAGGGCTGAGTCTTTTTGCGACTCGTGGCGAAAGATCGCGGCCCGTTTGAGTTCCAGATCGTGTGGGCTCAAGGGCACGGCGATTTCGATTTCGTGCGGGGCCCATTCCTGCCAGGCGCCGCGATAGAGCAGCACTTCGGGCCGGCTGCCGGTGTCGCGCTCGAGGGCGTTCACCGCCCGAAAGATCGCCTCGGCACAGACGCGGTGCGTGCCGTGCGGATCCGAGAGATCGCCGGCCACGTAGATCTGTGAGGGCCCGACGCGTTCGATCAGGGTCCGCACGATCGTAATGTCTTCCTCGGTGAGCGGCTTCTTGGCAATCGTGCCGGTGCGATAGAACGGCAGGTCGAGAAAGTGCAGATGCTCCTCGCGACAGCCGGCCACGATGGCTCCAGCCTTGGCCTCGCTCCAGCGGATCAAGGACTTGATCAGCAGCACTTCCTGCGCGTCGCTTTCGCCGGGGCCCTTCTTGGCCAGTGCGTGGCCAACGCGTTCTTCCAACTGTCGCGACTTGATCTCGTCGATGCCGAACAGCCGATTGAACTCCTTCACCAGGTCGGCCACTTGCCGGGCGTCATGATCAAACACGGCAATGTTGCCGCTGGTCATATAGGCCACGTGAACCTCGTGCTTGTCTTCGACCAGCCGGATCAACGTGCCGCCCATGCTGATCACGTCATCATCCGGATGTGGACTGAAGCAAATCACCTTCTTCGCTTCGCGTCCGGCCGGGTGATATTCAATCGTGTCCATCATCCAGCGAAACACGCGATGCGCCACGCTCTGGGCCGGGCCATGGTGCCGCAGCAACTGGTGCAGGCCATGCTGACGAAAGTCATCGTCATCGAGTTTCAGTAGCGCCTTGCCGGACTTTTCACTGAGCCACAACAGGGCCCGCTTCACCAAGGCGTCGGTCCATTCGATTTTGCCCAGCAGCCACGGCGTGGTCACAGCCGTCAACTTGCCGGCGGCCGCCGAATCGACCAACAGCACCGCATCGGGATGTTGCCGCAGGTAGCAAGCAGGCACGCGCGGCGAGGCTTCGCCCTCGGCCGTCTCGCGAATGATTCCGGCCTTGTGTTCGCCGAGGGCAATCAGCACGATCTTGCGGGCGTCGAAAATCGTGCCCAGCCCCATCGTGATCGCTTGCATCGGCACATTCTCTTCGCTGAAGAAATCGCTGGCGGCGTCGCGCCGCGTCAGCGGGTCGAGCGTGGCCACGCGCGTGCGGCAATTCGGAGCGCTGAACGGTTCGTTGAAGCCGATGTGCCCATTGCGACCAATGCCCAGCAATTGAATGTCGATGCCACCTGCGTCCTCGATCGCGGCCTCATATTCGCGGCAATAAGCTTCGAGCCGCTCAGGCGGGGTCAGGCCGTCGGGGATATACACATTTTCCGGCCGAATGTTCAAGAACTTGAACAGGTGCTCGCGCATCCAGCGGCGATAGCTTTGCAACCGGTCGGGGCCCAGCCCTAGGTATTCGTCGAGATTGAAGGTGACCACATTCGAGAAGTCGAGCGCTTCCTCCTGGTGCAATCGGATCAGCTCGCGATAGATGCCCACCGGGGTGCTGCCGGTCGGCAGGCCCAAGACGGCCTTTTGTCCCTGCGCTTGCCGCTCGCGAATCACGCCGGCAATCATCTGGGCCACATAACGGGCCAGAACCTGATGCGAGTCGAATACGTAGCAAGGTAACGCGGTACCGGCCAAGGGGCCTGCGGCGGGAACGTTCGTCATGGGGCAGGATGATGGCAAGGAACGAGGACTGGGGAATCAAACAGTATGTCGAATTTCCCCGCCTAATTCCAGCACACTTTACACGCGGCTCACAATCGCCGACTTGTCTTGTGAATGCGGCGGTGCGTCGCTAGGCTGAGCCATGGATGCAGATCGGATCGTGCACGCGGTCGCGGGCCGACGGTGGGCAAGGCTGCCCGGCCGCAAGTGGGGGACAATTTGGTCGAACCAGGGCTCTCTAAATCGAGTGCGCGGCTGACTTCGGTCCAGATGCTGCGCTCCGTGCTCGGCCGCAAAGGCCGGCTGTCGATGTCGCGCGGGTTCATCCGCCGCAATGTCTGGGTCGGACCGGTCGTGGCCCTCATTCTGCTCATCTTCGCCGGCACCTGGGTCCGCGCGCGGATGGAACAGGCCATTCGCAACCAGACCGAAAGCGAGTTGCAAACTCTGTTGCAGGCCGACGTCACGGCGCTGCGACTCTGGCTCGCATCGCAGACAGCCACGGCCACCACCGCCGCCGACGAATCACAGGTTCGCCAGACCGTGATCAAACTGGTGCGCGACGCCCAGGAGGGTAAGACCAGCGCAGCCGACCTGCTCAGCACACCGGCCACTGGCGAGTTGAAAACCGCGCTCAGCCCGTGGATCGAGGCGCATCACTACGCCGGCTTTGTCGTCATCGATCGCGAGACACGGATCCTGGCTTCGAAGAACGATACCCTGGTGGGCCAGAAATCGCTCCCCGGCTACATGGACTTCGTCGAGACCGTGCTTTCGGGCCGGGCGTTGGTGTCCAAGCCATTTCCTTCGATCGCGGCTGTGAATGACGAATGGGGCAACGTGACCAGCGGGGTTCCCACCATGTTTGCCGCCGCCCCGGTGCGCGACGACAACGGCGCCGCCATCGCAGTATTGGGACTTCGCATTCGTCCCGATCAAGATTTCACCAGCATCCTGAACGTCGCCCGGCCCGGAGCAACCGGCGAGACCTATGCCTTCGATCAAAAGGGCCTGATGCTCACGCGCAGCCGATTCGATGACCAGTTGAAGCAAATCGGCCTGTTGCCCGACAAGCCGACAGCCCGCTCGGAGTTGACCGTCGAGATTCGCGATCCGCAAATCGATTTGACCAAGGGCGTTGGCTCACCACTGCGGCGCAGCGAGCAGCCGCTGACTGACATGGCCAGGCTGGCCGTGGCTGGCGAGGATGGCGTCAATGTCCAGGGCTATCGCGACTATCGCGGTGTGCCGACCGTGGGAGCCTGGACCTGGCTGCCCGATTACGGTTTTGGCGTGGTGACCGAGATGGACAAGGCCGAGGCCTTCGGCTTGTTGAATATTCTGCGCACGATCTTCTGGTCGCTCTTTGCGCTGCTTTCGGTGGCCGCTCTGGCGCTGCTGGCCTTGACGCTCCTGGCCCGCCGGCTGGAACGGCGGATGCGCGACGCGGTGATTGCCGCGGGCAAACTCGGCCAATATGCCCTGGAAGAAAAGATCGGCGAGGGGGGCATGGGCTCGGTCTATCGAGGCCGCCATGCCATGCTGCGCCGGCCCACGGCCATCAAGTTGCTCGAGCCCTCGAAAACCACGGACGTGGCCATCGAGCGCTTCGAACGCGAAGTGCAAATGACCAGCCAGCTCAATCACCCCAACACGATCACGATCTACGACTACGGCCGCACCGAGGAAGGCGTGTTCTACTACGCCATGGAATATCTCGACGGCCTGTCGTTGCAACTCCTGGTCGATTGCTTTGGACCGCAACCCGACGGCCGCGTGATTCAAATCATGCAGCAGGTCTGCGGATCGCTGGTCGAAGCGCATTCGCACAATCTGATTCATCGCGACATCAAGCCCGCCAACATCATGCTCACTCGGCTCGGCGGCGTGTGCGACTATGTCAAGCTGCTCGACTTCGGACTGGTCAAGGCCATCGACTCGCAGAAGCAGCGCGTGCTGACGGCCGCCGACTCGATTACCGGCACGCCCTTGTACATGTCGCCCGAGAGTATCGAGGATCCGAATCGGGCCGACTACCGCAGCGACCTCTATTCGCTGGGCGGCGTCGCGTACTTCCTGCTCACCGGTCGGGCCGTGTTCGAGGCGGTCAGCGTGCTCGACATCATCCGACACCACCTGGGCAGCCAGCCCGCCGCACTCGCCGAACGCACGAATCAGCCGGTCAGCCCGCAACTCGAACAGCTGATCATGTCCTGTCTGGCCAAATCGCCAGCCGATCGCCCACGCAGCGCCGCCGAGCTGGCCGCGGGACTCGGCCAGTGCGCGCCGCTCGTCCCCTGGACTCCGAAGGACGCGCAGCGCTGGTGGGATGCCTACTCGGCCGTGGGCGCTGACGGCGGCAATGGCGAGGTGACGAAACAGATCAATCTGTCGGCGGCCACGCTCGAGCATCCCGGTTAACCGCGCGCCAGCCGAACGTGCGCGCCATCGCGCGAGTTGAAATGACCGTGCCCACTCGCTCGCAACCCGACCCATCGCCTCTCTCGCGATCAAGGCTCTTGCATTGGCAGATCGTGACGCTCGCCTTGATGGTGGTCGGCTACACCGGCTGCTATCTGTGCCGCTCGAATTTTTCGGTCACGCTCAACCTGATTGCCGACTCCTTGGTCGAGCAAGGCTATCAGCCCGAGGCCGCTCGAATTCATCTGGGCACGATCGCCACGATCGGCACCCTCGCTTATGCCCTGGGCAAGTTCGTCACGGGCAGCCTGGCCGACTTTCTGGGCGGCCGGCGCAACATCCTCGGTGGCATGCTGGGCTCGGTGCTGTTCACCCTGTGGTTCGCCTGCAGAGGCACGCTGCCGCTGTTCAGCCTGGCCTGGGCGGGCAACCGCGTGGTGCAATCGCTCTGCTGGACGGGCATGGTCAAAATCACGGGTAAGTGGTTTGCCTTTTCGAGCTACGGCACCGCCATGGGCGTGATCAGCCTCAGCTACCTGTTTGGCGACGCCGCGGCCCGCTGGTTCATGGGCCTGTTGCTCGGGTGGGGGTTCGGCTGGCGCGAAGTGTTCTTCACCGCGGCGGGGGTGCTGTTCGCATTCTTTGCCCTCAACTGGCTCTGGCTGCGCGAATCACCCGTGGCCATCGGCCTGAGCGAACCCGCGGCCAGCCCGCTAAGCGTCTATGGCTCGGAAGGCGGTGATGCGCGGCCCGCGACGCTGGCAAGCTTATTGCGGCCGCTGCTCACCAGTCCGCAGTTCATCGTCGTGTGCCTGCTGTCGCTGGGACTGACGCTGTTGCGCGAGACGTTCGGCACCTGGTCGCCGGCCTATTTCGCCGATACGATCAACGCCTCGAGCGCCCAAGCTGCCGGGCATAGCGCCTGGTTTCCCCTGTCCGGAGGGGCCTCGGTGCTCGTGGCCGGCTGGCTCGGCGATCGGCTTGGCAAGTTGGGGCGGGCGGCGGTGATCGTGGCCGGGTGCCTGCTAACGGCCGGCGTGTTGTCGATCCTCGGAACGGCCGATTTCGCCGCCGATTCGCTGGCGCCGGTGTGGCTGGTGGGCCTCACCGGCTTCTTGATGCTGGGGCCATACTCTTACCTGGCCGGAGCGATTTCGCTCGACTTGGGCGGAAAGCAGGGGGGCGCAACCGCCTGTGGAATTATCGACGGCGTCGGGTATCTTGGAGCGATGGCCGCGGGCGATAGCGTGGCCCGGCTGAGCGTGAAGTACGGCTGGCACGGGGCGTTTCAAGCGCTGGCGGCCGTCGCCCTGCTGCCCAGCGCCGCGGCCGTGGTTTATTTCTGGCTTCAACGCAAACGGGCAACATGACCGTCGTCGACGAGATCTGCAACCTGTTCGCCGTCAAAGGCCACGCCGCTTATGTCGGCGAGCCGGTCTCGCAACTCGAGCACGCCTTGCAGGCCGCCTATCACGCCGAGCAGTCGGGCGCGGACGACGCGCTGGTCGTGGCGGCCTTGTTGCACGACATCGGCCACCTGATCACCAAGCACGACGAAGACGCCGCCGACCACGGCATTGACACCCGTCACGAACAGCTCGGCCAGGCCTGGCTCAACCGTTACTGCGGCCCAGAAGTCACCGAGCCAGTGCGGCTGCACGTCTCTGCCAAGCGTTATCTGTGTGCCACCGATCAGGAATACCTCGGCCAGCTCTCGCCCGCCTCGGTGCAGAGTCTCGAACTGCAAGGCGGCCCGTTCGACGCGACCGAAATTGCCGAGTTCCAGCGCAACCCCTGGTATCGCCAGGCCGTCGACCTCCGCCGCTGGGACGACCTGGCCAAAGTGCCGGGGATGGACGTGCCGCCGCTGGAACACTATCGGGGACGGATGCAGCGCGTGGTCGCCGAGCGATGACGGTTACCGAATCGCGCCGGTGATTCGCCGCAAAGTCGTTCAGTCCGACCGCTCCCAGCGAACGAGCCAGTCTTCGTTCAGCTCGACGTGCTTGATGGCGTAGCGACGGAAGGTGTAGGTGATGTGCAGATTGCCGTCGGCGGCCTGAATGATGCACGGATAGGAATACTCGCCGGGCGTCGATTCGAGATCCAACGGCTTGTCCCAGGTTTTCCCCTCGTCGACCGATCGCGTGATCGACAGCGGTGTGCGGCTGGTCTGCGAGTCGTTGTAGACCAGCACCAGGTGGCCATTGGTCAGCCGGGTCATCGTGATGCCGGCATCGGGGTTTTTGAGCGCCGTCGCTTCGGCCTTGGTCCAGGTTAGTCCGCCATCGCGCGATTCGATTTGGCGAATGTTTCGCGAATGCCGTAACAGGGCCAGCAGCGAACCATCGTTTCGTTGCACGACGGCCGGCTGGCTGCCGCCGCTGGTGAAACCAGCCCGCTGCCAGTCGGTCGCACCCGGGGCCAGCGTCAGAAAGTGCGAGCCCTCGGCGCCTTGCCAACTTCCTTCAACCGGCAGCAGCAGGGTGCCGTCCTTGAGGGCGATCGGCGGATTGCGCGGCACGCACCAGACGGTTTCACCGAGCATGGGCCGATCTTCGCTCCAGGTGGCGCCGTGGTCGGTCGAGGTACGATCGAACAGCCGGCAGCGTCCCCAACCCTCGCCTCGGCCCATCGGCCGCGTGCCTTCCACGCGGCACCACACGATCCACACCCGATCGCTGGCGTCGCGAAAAATGACGCCGTTGCCGGGCGGCTGCGCCGTGTTTTGGATCAGCGGTTGCGGCGTTCCCCAGTTGCACTCGCCGGGCTTCCTGCGAGCCAAGAACAGCTTCTGATCGTCGGCGCTTTCATAGGTGCCGCCATACCACAGGCACAGCAAGTCCTTGTTGCCCGCTTCGCAGATCGTTGAGCAATGATGGGCCGCCGCTCCGGCGACGCGATTGAAAACCAACTCCGACGAAAATGAAACCTCGCCATAGAGATCGTCAACCTCGCGCTTCGGTCCCGGCCGCTCCAACGGCGTGCCCTCGGCGGCCACCGTCGTCACCTCCGGGGGCTGCTTCCGCAGCACGCTGCTCATGGCCGCTTCGAATGCCTTGCGTGCCGCTGCATCCTGCAGCCCACCGTGGAACTGGAGCACGCCCTGGCGGTCGAGCAGGAATAACTCCGGACTCACGCGGGCGCCGAATTGCCGGGCGACCTTGCCATCGGGATCGCGATAGAGGGGAAAGATCATGCCGCGGCGTTGTGAAAACGTGCGCAGCTCTTCGCCACTCTCCTCGGGGTTCGAGCACACGCCCACGAACAGCACGCCGCGATGTCGCAACTTCTCGAACGACCGATTCATGTCCGCGATCGCCCGTTCGCTCGCCTCGCACCGCCCCGACAGGAACAACACCACGGTGGCCGGCCGCTCGCCGTAGTTGTTCATCACGATCCGGTCGCCCGAGAGGGCCGTCAGATTAACCGGCCCCACGTTCGCACCGATCTCGATCGCCGCCGCTTGACCGCTCAGTACGATCGCCATCGCGATCAGCAACATCCCCAACCATTTCGTCATGCGGTCCCCTTGAAACTAAAGTCCCAGAATCGCCGGCAACTCGCGGACGCTGCCAATCAGATGCGTGTGTCGGAAAGGCCTTAATTGCTCGGCCGTATGGGAGCCCCCGGTGACGCCGACGACCAGGCCGCAGCCGGCGTTGTTGCCCTCTTCCAGATCAGACGGCGTGTCGCCGACCTTCGCCACGCACCTCGCGTCTTTCACGCCCAAGTCGCGCATCGCTTTGTGAACCATATCGGGATGCGGCCGGCCGCGGTGCACTTCGTCGCTGGTGACGGTGGCGTCGATCAATCGATCGTCGCTCCAACCAAGCCGTGTCAGGACCACGTCGACGATGTCGCGCGTGAAACCGGTATCGAGCGCCACTTTGATGCCCGCGGCCCGCAACCGGCGAAAGGTGTCGGCGGCGCCGTCGATTTCGTGTACCGACGGATCGGTTTGATAGAAGGCGATCATCCGACGCACAAAGTCGCTGTGAATGTCATCCAACCGTCCCAGCAGATCCCGCCGCGGCGAGTCTTCGATCAGCCGCCGCAGGGCGATGGGCTTGGGAATGCCCATCACCGCGTTGACCGCTTCGCGCGTGACCGTGATGCCCACCTCGGCCAGGGCCGCGCGGACGCACCGGTTCACACCGTCGTCGTCGTTGACGGTCGTGCCCGCCATATCGAAAATCACCAAATCGATGGGCATGGGTTCACCCTTCAATCGAGCGCAGGACATGCTCGGCCAGGCCGAACGAAAGCGTCATGCCGGCGCCGCCGACGCCCGTGACGGCGGTGACGCCCGGCGCCGGCTGCGCGACAAAGTAAGCGTCTCGCGGGTGCTTGACGTAGATGCCATGCCAACGAGCCGCGATTTGCAACTCGGGCACGTTCAGGAACGTTCGCAGATAGTCGAGAATCAGCGCGTCGATCTCGGGCTTATCAAACGGTTCAATGTCGGCGTCATATTCGTGCGAGTCGCCCAGCACGAGCTCGCCCTGGCCGTTTTGCGATGCCATGACGTGTACGCCATAGTGATCGAATTCCGGGTTCTGGCGTGCCACGCGCTCCTTGACCGCCGCCAGCGTCGGACAGCTTTGAAAATTCTTATAGTGCCGCAATGTCAGACCGCCGGCGAGCATGGGTCCCAGTCGAAACCGCCCACCATAGCTGGCAGTTCGCATCATCTGCAGTTTGCAACGAAACAATCCCGCGCCGACATAAGCCTCGGGATAAAGCGTCTGCAGGTCATCGCCCGTGCACACGAGCAAACGATCGGCCGCCCAGGTTCGACCACCCGCCACCACGCGGGGTCGTTCATAGGCGGCGACCGCCGTGCCGAACTCGAATTGCACGCCAGCCATGCCGGCAGGGCGGCAATCACTTCGCGCGGGTCGACGCAAATCTCGGTCGGGCTCCACATGCCAGCCACGAGCCCACGCTGCACCACGGCTGCCGACTTCGCGGCCACGTCGGCCGGCTCGAGCAGCTCACACCGATAGGACGCATCGGCGGTGCTCACGAACTCGGCCAGGGTCTGGGCTTCGTCGTCATGATAGGCCAGGTGCAGCGAACCGGTCTGTTCGTGCCACAATCCGGCCCCCGCCAATACGCCCAACCAATGCTCGCGACTCGCCAGCGCCAACTCGTGCAAGGCTCCGGCCGGCTGCCCCACGGGCCAAAGCATGCCGAAATTGCGGATGGACGCCCCGACCGCCCGGGCGCTGCGCTCGAACACGATCACCTGGCGCCCCGCGCGAGCCAAATGAAAGGCGTGAGCCAGGCCGAGGATTCCGGCGCCGACAACCGCGTCGTCATACTTTGCTACTGTCATGCTGCTGAAACCGTCGGGGCAGGGGCGTCACACATGGCACCAGCCGGTGACCAACCCGTTCTACAAGAGCCGTGGCCACTTGGCCAGCGGGTGACGGCTGCGGCCATCGTAATAAACTAAATTCAATTGAATCATCCAGTTCTCGATTGGGCACATTCCAAACGCGGGATACCATCGTTACTCAATTGGCGGCATCGTCGAGGTCGGAGTTCGACAACGAGCCAGGCTTGTCAATCGATGGCATGCGCGGCGCGCAGTTTTTGAGCCCGCGTTAGCGACCCACCACGCGGTGAAAGTGCAGTCGCACTTCGCGGTCGACAACCCGCCGCACGCCTTCGACCAGGCAATGCGGCTCGTTGTCCTCCTGACCGCGGCGGATGATCTCGTCGAGCTTCATGCCGTGGTTCGCCGCGAAGGTCGATTGATAGATGATCTGATTGCCGGCGTCCAATTCGGGCACGATGAAATGGCACGTCGCGCCAAAGGTCAACATACGACTGGCAAAGGCCTCATGATAGGGACGCATACCCGGGAAGCTCGGCAACAGACCGTGGTGCAAATTGATGATTCTTCCACCGGCATACTTCCAACAACTGCTGGCCGGCAAGACGCGCATATAGCGTGCCAGGATCAGATAGTCGATCTCGTACTGATCGCAAAGCTCGATCAACCGGTCGTCGTCGGCCACGCCCTCGTCGTCGCCGATCGTGTGCCAATCGACGCCAAACTGCTCGGCCAGCGACCGGCACGTGGGCCGATTCCCCAGCATCACGGCCGGTTCGGCTTTCACCTGGCCGTCGCGGATCGCGCGCAGTAGCGCCAGCGCCGGCTCGGGACGAACCGTGGTGCAGATTGCCAGCCGCGGGCGTTGCCTCCGCTCGTCGGGCGACCAGACACGAATCGAAAGCCCCTTGAGCTGACCGATCTGGGCCAGCTCGCCGCGCAGCGAGGGCCACACCTCGAGCGGAATTTCAATCCGCAGCAACATGGCGAACACGCTCTGTTCGTCATGGTCGTACATCTGGATTTCCGAAATGTTGGCGCCCCGACCCGTCAAATGGTGAATGATCGGATCGGCCAGGCCCCGGTTGTCGGGTCCGACAGCGGTAACGATGACTTGCATGGTCAGTTCAGACGGGCGGCTTGAAGCCCGAGTTGGCGGAACGCGATTTCGGTAGGACGCCTCGTCAGCGGCTTATTCTAGTCATCCCGCAGCAGCCCGCTCGACTTCGCCCGCTGGCGAGACCCAGGTGCCGTGGCCATTTCGGCTCTTTCGGGACATTAATTTGGGCAATGCAAAAGTGACATGGGTATCTTGCATCGCTATCACCGTGGGTTAGGCTAACAACAGGGTGTCATTTTTGGCTGCTCGCAGTGCGCGGGCCATTTTAGTCGAAGCCCGACGGTCGCGAAACGAGGCTCGCAGCCTATTCCGTCGGCGACCAGTTGGTCCAGGGGTTAGCTGTGCAGTCGCCGCCGAGAGTGCGGAACTCGACCGGACGCAGCCGGGCAAGGAGCGGATACCGTGAACAAAATCGCGGGGGCAATTCTCATTCTGGCGGCCGCCATCTCGGGGCACGCGGCCATGGTCTTTATCGCCAGTCACCCCCAGATCCATAAGTACGATGTTCCCGACAACGTCGCGAACATGGTGCTCGTGGCGATTGGCACTGCGGCCGCGCTCGGCCTGTGGGGTGCCTGGCAGCTTGTGAAAAAAGACCCCCACTAGCGTCGCCAGGCAAACCCGCTTTTTGCACGTCGATTGACGGCTGGCGCCTCCCCTCGGCAACTCGCGTCCGCACGGTTGTCGCAACAAGCATTTCCTCCGATTTGCCCACATTCTTGCTAGATCGCGCAACCTATCAGCTTTTTATTAGGCAATCCTTGATTGTGCGAGAATCGAGGGATATAAAACTACTGATCACGAAGCGCTTACCTATCACATCTTCAAGCGCGGCGTGACCGATTCACGGGTGTAGCGCGGTGACGAAAGATTTTCGGGCCGTTTTTCTGACCCAATCTTCCGCAGCTGCGTAATAAACGTGTCCTTGTGGGAACAGGGAACTTTTTGATTGCACTGCACGAACTGCCTTCGCGCAGCCTTGTCTGGCTCGTTTCACATCTTTTCTTCGAGAGAGGCGATCGACATGATACGCAGAGCGCGCAATTCAGACATGTCGGCCACGGACCCGACCCCAGAGGAAATTCGCCGACGGAGTGAGGCCATCCGCCAAACTTGGAGCCCCCGCGAGAGGGCCCGACGCAGCGGATTCAAGCGTCCAAACTGGGTTCCGCCGGTGTTCGCGGAATCGGAGTTGGCGGGATTTTGGTCCGCTGATTTCGAAGTGCGCTAAATCGCACCTCCGCGGGAAAAGCAACGGCCGTGTGCCACTGGCTCTGCCAGCCAGGTGCTTATTTGTCGCTGACAAAGAAAGTGGCACACGTCTCCCTTTCCACGCGTTCCAGCAGCTGCCCTGCTAGCGCTCGGGCTTCTTTCCGAGGGCCTCGTCGAGGAACTTGGCCACATTCTCGCCCCACTCGAGAATTCCCAGGCTCCAGCAAGCAAACGTGCCGTGCCCCTGCTGCGGCGTGACGCCGAAGGCAGAATAGACCTTGGAGCCGTTCGGGCGCCCCCGCTCCTTGAGAATTGGCGCCAACAGTTCGCTGGGACCGATGCTGTAGTCGTTCTGCGCCTGGAGCAAAAACACCGGCGCCTGGGCGTTGCGGGCCGCCAGCACCAACCGCTCGCGAAGTGCCGTGTTGGCAAACGACATCGCCGCCGGCGCAAAGGGGATGAACGCCCGCAGCCCGAGCCCCTTCTCGGCGGTGAGCAATGTCTGAATGCCGCCATAAGAAACACCGGACATCACGATCCGCTCGCGGTCCACTTGCGGCTGCTCCATGAGCCACGCCACGGCGGCCACGACGTCACGGTTGGCGAGCTCGTGCAGTTCGACGGTTTTCTTTTGTGTCGCCTTCAGGTCGGGCCCTTGCTTGCGCGCCGCTTCCTGCAGGTCGACGATGTACTCCCCCGGCGCGCCGGCGTGCCCACGCCGGATCGGCACGAAGAACAGGTATCCTTGCTGCGTATAGAATCGAGCCAACTCCGGCTGTGCTTTCGGATCCTTCTCGCTGCCATGATTCCAAATCATGGCCGGAAACGGACCCTGGCCTTCGGGCCGGTAAAGATATCCAGGCAAGCGAAGCTCGCCGCTCGGGTAAGCGACGTCCTCGGCCGACTTTCGAAACGCCGCCATCGCCGGAACCTGCTCATGCCGCCCGCCCAACAATTGCCGCCGCTCGGCCTCGGCCTGCTCACGGGTCAGTTCATCGAATCCCGCGAGCGCCACCGTGGCCGTGCCCGCCGCCAGCCACCCAAATATCGCCACGATCAGCCAGATCCGTCGCATCGTCATTCTCGCCGGGTTCTCACCGTCTTCTCACAGGTCGACGTGCCGACGACGCCAATTCTAGCCCCACGTCGCAACCGATCAATTTCCCCATCCTTGACTACTATCCACTAACCACCCACCACGAGCCACTATTATGATACTCCCATGCCCACCGCCGCCATCGACGTCCAGAACCTCCGCAAAACCTATCGCGATGGCCTGCTTAGCCGCCGCGCGGTCGAGGCGCTGCGCGGCGTGAGCCTGGCCGTCGAGCGGGGCGAGATCTTTGGCCTGCTAGGGCCGAACGGCGCCGGCAAGACCACGCTGATCAAGGTGTTGTTGGGCATCGTGCGTCGCACGGCTGGCGAGGCATCGCTGTTGGGTCTGCCAGCCGGCAGCCGGTTGGCGCGAAAGCAAGTCGGCTATCTGCCTGAGAACCACCGGATTCCGCGGCATCACACCGGCAACTCCGCCCTGATGTTCTTCGGCAGTCTGAGCGGCCTGTCACGCCGCGAGATCCGCCAGCGCCGCGGCCCGTTGCTGGAAACCGTGGGGCTCGCCCGCTGGGGTCAGACCCCCATCCGCAAATACTCCAAGGGCATGTTGCAACGGCTGGGACTGGCGCAGGCCCTGCTGCACGATCCGCAACTGTTGATTTTGGACGAGCCGACCGACGGCGTCGACCCGGTCGGCCGCAGCGAAATGCGCACACTGTTGCAATCGCTCAAAGCGCAGGGCAAAACGATTTTCATCAACAGCCACTTGCTGCAAGAGGTCGAGTTGGTCTGCGATCGCGTGGCGATTTTGGATCACGGCGCCCTCTTGCACCAAGGTCCCATTGCCGCGCTTACCGTCCGCGCCGACGCCCAGGCGCGCTTCACCGTGGCCGCCCGCGAAGACGCCCTGCGCCGCGCGCTCGATGATTCGTCAGGGGTCGAGTCGCGCTCGTTGGGGGGCGATCAATTCGAAGTCCTGCTGAAGACCAACGACCAGGCCACGATCGACGGCACGATCGATCGTCTGCGCCAGCAAGGCGTGAGCCTGGTTTCGCTGTCGCGCGGCCGGCAGACCCTCGAAGAGGCGTTCTTGGACATCCTGGCCCGGGCGCGCGACCAACGATGAGACCCTACCTGGCCGTCATCGCCGACTCGTTTCACGAGGCCCTGGTCTCGCGCGTGCTGTGGATTCTGCTGGGCGCCACGACGGTGTTTCTGCTGGCCCTGTTGCCGCTGGGTGTGATCGAACAAGCCGGCGGCTATCTGCGCGAAGCCGACATCCTCAACCCCGGGCAGCTCACGGCCAAAATTATCGCGCAGTCCAAGTTGAGTGAACCAACCGTGGGCGGACGAATCTGGGCACTGCTCGACGATCCGACGCGGCGATCGCTCGAGGCAAAAGCCGACGCGGATGCCCCCGAAGCCGCGCGACCACTGAATCTGGCCCGCGCGCTGCAAGGCGTGGTCGCCAATCGCGAGTTTTATCGAGTGGAGAACTGGGCCAAGATAAAATTGCCCGCCGCCGCCCGCGCGCTGTTGGCCAAAGGACTCGAGAACCTGCCTAACGATCAGGTGGCCCGCTTCAATCGCCTGGCGCTCGAAGCGGCGTTTCCCATTGAGATCGCTCCGGCCCCCGCCAAGCAGGTGCAACTGAGCTATGGCCGCTGGGAGTTGGGTCTGCCGCTGCCGGTCGAGCCGGAGCAACTTTTCCCGGCCATCAATCAAGTGGTCGTCTGGTCGTTGGGCACGTTGTTGGGCGTTGCGGGCGTGTTCGTGGCCGTGCTGGTGACGGCCTCGATGATCCCCGTCACGTTTGAGCCGGGGCCGGTCGACTTGCTACTGAGCAAGCCGATTTCGCGCGGCTGGCTGTTCCTGGCCAAGTTCGTCGGCGGTTGCGCCTTCATCGCCATCAACGCCGCTTATCTGATCTGCGGAATTTGGCTCGTGCTGGGACTACGTTTCGGGCTCTGGAATGGCCGGCTGCTGTGGGCGATTCCACTGTACCTGTTTCTGTTCGCGATTTACTACGGTGTCTCGGCACTGGCCGGCATCATCTGGCGCAACGCCATCGTCTCGGTCGTGCTGGCCATCGTGTTCTGGGGTGTCTGCTGGTCGCTGGGCACCGCGGTGTCGCTGATCGATCAGTTCGCGCTCACTCCGCGTCGCATGACCACGATCGTGCCGGCCGGCGACACCCTGCTGGGCGTCAGCCGTGGCGACGTGTTTCGCTGGAGCGACGAAGAACACGATTGGAAGAAGATCTTCATAGGTCGCGACGCACAGCTTCCTTTCCCAATTCCCCAGCGCCTGGCCGGACCCCTGTACGACGCGGCCGGCAAGCGGATCTTTGCCTTCTCGACGATGCGACCCGGCTTTGGCCCACTTTCGTCGTCAAACCGATTGCTGGTCGGCAAACAGTCCGACGGCTGGCGGCGCGACGAAGGGCTGGCACTGCCCTCCGGCGCTGCTGCGTTGCTGGGAGGCCGCGAGAGCGAAGTGCTCGTGGCAGCGTCGCAGGGCATCTTTCGCCTCGAAGGCGACGTGGCCGCCAAGCAAGCCGACCTGAACCTGCTCGGCTTTCGGCTGGCGTTGCCATCCAAAGGTGCCCGTTTTGCCAATATCGGACCCAAAACGCAACTCCGGCCGCTATTAAGCGCCGCGATCGATCCGCAGACCGGCGCCATCGCGCTGTTCGACGGTTTCAAGCTCGTGACTTACCAACGCGGCGACAAGGGAACGTACAGCCAGGTCGGGGAGCAGACATTTTCGAGCAAGCAATTCGGGCAGGCGGCTGTTGCCGGCGGCGAGGTGCTGTTGGCTTTGGACGATGGCCGATTGCACCGTTACAACGACCGGCTCGAGCCCCTCGACGCCGTAGCTCTTCCGACCGACAGCCTGGGCGAGTCGCTGGCCGTGCCTCCCGATGGTCGCTATCTGGCGATTGTCTTTCATAACCAGACGCTGTGGATGTACGACGTCCGCGAACGTCGGGAAGCACCCTTGTCGCCATCGGGGCAGGGGGATATTTCGGCCGTGGCCTTCGACGGTCAGAAGCTGTTGGTCGTCGATCGTCTGACGCGGGTAACCGAGTACGACGTCGAACGTGGCGAGCTGCTCCGCCAGTGGCAGACGGACATGCCAGCCGTCGAAAAATTCTATCGCTATGTGCTGCACCCGTTGTACACGATCTTTCCTAAGCCAGGTCAGTTGAACGACACGGTCACCTATGTGCTGACGCCCAAGGATGCGCCGGCCGGCGCGGTGCGGCTGAACGATCCGGAAAACACCCGGCGGAATCTCGACGTTTGGGGACCGGTGTGGAGCAACATGGCTTTTCTGGTCGTGGTTTTGGGCGTGGCTTGCGTGTATATCTATCGAAAAGACTTTTGAAGCCGTCCCCTGAGCCCCAGAACCGCCCTGAAACGCGGAGCCCTTCCATGCACTCGCCCACCTCGTGTCGCGTTTTGGCGATCGCCCTCTTAGTTTTCGCTTCGGGTGCCTGGGCCCCGCGGTCGGCCGCCGACCAGCCAGGCGAATTCCGTTTGGCCACATTCCAGGCCGACGTGACGCCGCGATTGGGGCATCCGCTGCTGGGCAGCCATCTCGAGCCCGCGCGGTCGATCGACGATCCGCTCTTCGCCCATGGCCTGGTGCTGCTCTCTGCCGACAAGCCGCTGGTGTTGGTGGCGGTCGACTGGTGCGAAATTCGCAACGATGCCTATGCCCGTTGGCGCGACGCGCTGGCTACGGCCGCCGGCACGTCGAGCGATCGCGTGTTGGTGACCAGTGTTCACCAACACGATGCGCCGTTGGCGGACCTGACCGCCGAGCGATTGCTCAAAGAGGCCCAGGTCGACGGCCAGATCATCGACCGCGACTTTCACGAGCGCACGGTCCAGCGCGTGGCGGCTGCCTTGAAGCAGAGCCTCGAGCACCCGCGCCGCGTGACCCATTATGGAATCGGCCAGGCGAAGGTCGAACGCGTAGCCTCGAACCGTCGCGTCGTGGATTCAAGCGGAAAGTCCTCGTTCTCGCGCTACAGTGCCACTCGTGACGCCGCGATCCGCGACCTGCCCGAGGGCCTGATCGATCCCTGGCTCAAGACCATCAGCTTTTGGGACGGCGACCAGCCGCTGGTGGCCATCAACGCCTACGCGACGCACCCGATGAGCTATTATGGCGGCGGAGCGGTATCGAGCGATTTCGTTGGCTTGGCCCGCGCCGCGCGGCAAGGGGACTTGCCGGGCGTTCACCAGATCTACGTCTCGGGTTGCAGCGGCGACATCACGGCCGGCAAATACAACGACGGCTCGCCCGAAAACCGCGCACGCCTGACCGAACGCATGCGCCAGGGCATGGCCGCGGCCTGGTCCGCCACCGAGCGGCATCCGCTCGAACAAATCGAGTTCCGTAGCGTGCCTCTGGTCCTGCCGCACCGCGATGGCGAACAAACAGAAGCCGCCCTGCAAAAGCAGTTGGCCGATCCGGCCAGGCCGATGTTCAACCGGGCCCTGGCGGCCATGGGCCTCAGCTCACGCCGTCTGCATCCCTCGGGACACCAAATCGACGTGTGCGCAATCGACCTGGGCCGGGCCGAGATCGTGCTGCTCCCTGGCGAAAGCCTGGTGGGTTATCAACTGCTGGCCCAGCAACTGCGTCCCGACCGCTTTGTGATGGCGATCGGCTATGGCGAATGCTCCCCAGGCTACGTGCCGACCGATTCGGCCTCGCGCGAGGGCTATGCCGAAAGCCAGGGTTGGTGCTGGGTGGCCCCCGAAGTCGAAAGCCTGATGACCGCCGCCCTCAAGCAAGCCCTGGGGTCGCCCAGCAAATAACCCCGCGCCGGCCGGGGCGCCGCCTGCTCACTTCGCGCTCGTCAACTCATCGGCCAACCCGCCGGCGCCGTAGACCTTTCGCAGCGCTTCGATGATCACGCTCGAATGGACCGAGATCGCGCGGGCTTGCTTGTCGGAGTAGACGAAGTCGAGCACCAGCGATTCGAGGTTGCCGTCGAAGATAATGCCAACCAGCTCGCCCGCGCGGTTGACCACGGGACTTCCCGAATTGCCGCCGATGATGTCGGCCGTGCTCACGAAGTTGAAGGGGGTCTCGAGATTCAACTTGCTCTTGGCCTTCGTCCAACTCGCCGGCAATTCGAAGGGCGGTTGGCTGCCGTGCTTCTCGGCGTGGACATAGGCTCCGCCCACCGTGGTCCAGGCAGGCAACTTCATGCCTAGCTCTTCGTAGCCCTTGACCTGGCCATAGGCCAGACGGAGCGTGAACGTGGCATCGGGATAGGTGGTGTCGCCTTCCAGCAGGAAGCGCGCTTTGGCAATTTTGGCATAGGCCTGCCGCAGCGGCTCTTCGACTTTATCATCATAGGTCTTGCGCACCTTGCGGGCCGGGCCATCGACGATCCGCGCCAGCACGATCATCGGGTCTTCCGATCGCTCGACCAGGCTGTGGTCGCCGGACGCCAGCTTCTGCCGCACTTCGACGCTGGCCAGTTTCGTGCCCGAAATCAATTGGGCGGCGCGGGCCGCGGGCGACATGTCGGCCAGCACCTGCTTGACGAACGGGTTTTCGGCGCCGGCCTGTTCCATCAGATAGCTCAGCGAATCGGTCAGCTTGACGGTCTCCAGGTCCGGAAAAATAGGGGCCTCGGAGAATAGCTGCAACTTCAGCGAATCGATACCCGCCTCGGCATATTCGCGCAGCCGCTCGCTGTTGGCCTTGGTCGACTCCTCCGACAGTCGCACCAGCATGCGGGCGATGACGAACAACTCGCTGTTGAACGCCGTGCCGCGTTCATAGAGGTCATAGTCGCTCAGGATCTGCCCCCAAGTTGCCAACGCAGTGTTGACCTCGTCCCACGCCGGCCGGGTGTCGCGCAGTTTTGGATCGTTGTTGACCGCCAAGCGCAGCGCGCGCTCGCTGTGCCGCTTGGCTTCCATGATCGCCGGATCTTGCAAACCGGCCAGACCGCCCAAGCGGGCCTTGCGGCTGTTCTGATAACTGAACAGTTCGTCCTGCGCCCGGCGGGCGTTTTCCAGGCCGCGATCGCTATAGGTCTTCAGCAACACCTCGCGACGCCGCAGCGCATTGAGCGAGCGGGGGAAAATCCGATCGCGCAGAAACTCAAGATGCGCCACCGTGTTCAAGCGATCGGTACGGCCCGGGTGACCGGCCACGAAGATCAACTCCTCGTCGGTTGCGCCGGCCTTGCTCCAGCGCAGAAAGTTGTCGACCTTCACTGGTTTGCCGTCCTCGTAAACGCGAAAGAAGCAAATGTCGAGGTCATAGCGTGGATACTCGAAGTTGTCGGGGTCGCCGCCAAAGAACGCGATGTCCTTCTCGGGCGCGAACACCAGCCGCACGTCGGTGTACTTCTTATAGCGATAGAGATGATAGCGACCGCCCTGAAACAGGGTCACGACGTCACTGCGCAGGCCGGTCTTGTCGAGCGATTCCTTCTCGATCGTGTTGCGAATCGCACGCCGGGCCAACTGGGCGGCCGCCGCATCCATCCCCGGCTTGACCGCGGCGTTCACGCGCTCCGTGACGTCCTCGATCTCCATCAGTACGTTGAGCTCCAAGTCGACGCACTTGATCTCTTCCTCGCGTTTGCGGGCGTGAAACCCAGTTTTGACCAGGTCCTTATCCTCGCTGCTCAACTTGTGCAGGCAGTCGGCGCCGACGTGATGGTTCGTCATCACCAGGCCGTCGGCCGAAACGAACGAGCCCGATCCACCGCTGTTGAAGCGCACGGCCGACTTTTGCAGGTGTTTCAGCCATGCGTCGGTCGCGTCGAAGCCATATTTCTCCTGCAATTGTTTGCGTGGTGGCTGATTGAACAACCACATCCCCTCATCGGCCCGCGCCGGCACGACCGCCGACAGCAGCAGCGGCAGAGCGATCAGAAACAGACAGCACACACGATTTACGAGAACAATCATCGGCTTTGAACTCTTTCTTCTGAGGCCAATCACGGCCGACTTGATCTATTTAGACCCGCCACGCGATTGCGGCGCACGCGGCTTGGTCGATGCCAACAGTCCGGTCATCGCGAGCACGACGACCAGCAAACCGAACGCCGCCAGCGAGCCGGGCCAATTGGATTTTGACAGCGGCTTGGAGAAGTACTCGTAGCCACCAACGTTCAGCCACGGCACGATCTTGTCGAATACTGGAAACGACAAGAACGCGATCAACACGCCCGCGATCGAACCGCCAGCGATGTAGCCCGAACTCAATAGCACGGCCGGACTGCTCTCGTCTTCATGCTTTCGTTTGACGCGATCGACCACAAAGCGCACCAACCCGCCCACGAAAATCGGAGCCGAGGTCGAAATCGGCAGATACACGCCCACGGCAAAGGGCAACGAGGGCACGCCGGCCAGTTCGAGCACGATGGCGATCAGGGCGCCGATCAACACCAGTTCCCAGGGCAATTTGCCATTCAGAATGCCGTCGATAATCACGGCCATCAGCCGGGTCTTGGGGGCGTCGAACTTGCCGGTCACCTCGGTGCCGTCGTCGCGCTGCTTGAGCTTGCCATTGATCGCCGGATCGACGAAATAGGCGATACGGCCATTATCATCGACCAGATACTTGCCGGCCGGCACGCCCTTGATCTCCCCCTCGCCAGCGTGCAACACGTGATAGAGCACGCCGTCTTTGCCGGCGTATTCGCCCCCGGCGTGCTCGCGGTCGGTCAATTCGGCGACGTCGTTAATCGTGACCCGCGGCAGATACTCACGCCGCTTCGAATAGACCGTGCCGGCATCGTTGAGCAACTGCAATGTCACGCCAATGACCAGGGCCGAGGTCAGGGCGCCAATCAGAATCGCAATCTGCTGGCTGCGGGGGGTCGAGCCCACTAAAAAGCCGGTCTTCAGATCCTGCGAGGTCGTGCCGCCGTTCGAGGCCGCGATGCACACCACGGCCGCCACTGTCAGCGCGGTCAACGTGGCTGCTTTGCCGACGTGGCCAAACATCAGAAAGGCCAGGCAGGTGAGCAGCAACGTGGCCACGGTCATGCCCGAGATGGGGTTCGACGATGAACCGATCTCGCCGGTCAAGCGCGACGAAACCGTGACGAACAGGAATCCGAAAAACACGATGCAGACGGCGCCCATCAGCCCCTTGAAGCTCAGCCCCAATCCCAGCGCCGGCGTGGCTGCCAGCGCCACGACCAGGCCAATGCTGCCGCCTAGGACCAGCCACAGCGGCAGATCGCGTTCGGTGCGGGGAACTTTTGCGCCGCTGTTCTTGCCGCCGCTGCCGGCAGCCAGGTCGCCCAGCGCCCCGCGCAGCGAACTGATGATCATTGGCAGGGCCTGAAACATACTGATGATGCCACCAGCCGCCACGGCGCCCGCGCCGATATAGACGATATACGCATCGCGCACATCCTTGACGCCCATGTCGCGAATCAACGCGTCGGTGGCCGGCGCCAAAGGCCGCGTCAGTCCGCCGCCGAATAGCATGACCAGCGGCACCAGCACCAGATAGGCCAGCACGCCGCCGGACATCATGATCGATGCCACGCGAGGGCCAATGATGTAACCCACCCCTAACAGCTCGGGGGCCAACTCGCCCGCCATGACACCGCCGCGCAATCCTTTGCTGTCGATCGTCGGCCGCAGCCCCTTGCTGGCCGTGAAGAGCGGGATGCTGACCACCTCGGGCCACAGGCCCATCGCGACCATGGCGAACTTGTGGACAAAAGCCAGCCCGAACCCGGCGAAGACCGTGCGGGCCGTCGCGCCCCCTTCCTCGCCCACGATCAGCACGTCGGCGCAGGCCGTGCCCTCGGGATAGCGCAGCTTATCGTGCTGCTGCACGATGAACGCCCGCCGCAGGGGGATCATCATCAAGATGCCGAGCAGCCCGCCCAGCGAGCCGACGGTCATCACTCGCACGATGCTCATGTCGTGGCCCAGCAGCAGCAGGGCCGGTATGGTCACACCCACGCCAAAGGCGATCGACTCACCGGCCGAACCGGTGGTCTGCACGATGTTGTTTTCCAGAATCGTCGCCGGCCGCAGCCGAAATACCTTGGACATCACCCGAAACAGGGTGATCGAGAGCACGGCCACGGGAATCGAGGCCGAGACGGTCATGCCCACCTTGAGCACCAGGTAGAGCGAGGAGGTGCCGAACAGAATGCCCAGCACGACGCCGGCCGTGACGGCCGACCAGGTGAACTCGGGCATCTCGACGTTGGCCGGCACATACGGCTGGTACGTCGAGCCCCCCGTTGCTGCCCCGGTCGTCGGGAGTGGCTTTCTTTCCGTTGTCGGGGGCGCTGCCATGGACACCATTCCAGCAGGGACGTTCTTCGCCAGGTCGCCACCATTCTAGCGAGAAGCCCCCAGCCCCACCACACTGCCTGGGGGCCCCGCTGAGGGGTCTTAGAAGGGCATTTTTACATCCCGCGGATCAGGCGGCCGGCCTACGGCAGCGGCGGCTGGCTGGCTGCACGGGCGACGCTTTCGATGGCGATTGCCGCCACGGCTGCCCCGTAGTCGAGGTCGATATTGGCCATCGTGTCGTGCGTGTCGTGATAGCCCCGGCGATTGATGTCGTAATTCTCCATGAACAAAACCACCGGCACGCCCGCATCGGAAAAAATCTGGCCGTCCGTGTTATAGAGCGTGCTGCGCGGATCGTAGGCCGGACGCACCTCGCCATCGAGGCGTGGGTGTTCGGCAATCGCCGGCAGCGTGATAGCGTCGGCGCTGCGCCGGCCGCGTCCTCGTCCACGGCGGGCCGCCTTCTGGTTCCAGGTCGGGGCCAGTTCGTTCCAGGTGCGACTGGCGACGTGAGCCTGATAGGCCAGCCACATCGACTGTCGGCTCGTCCCAGGGCAAATCTGAAACACGTCGCGATCGCGGTCGTTATTGTGCGCCACCATGTCGAGCACATAGACGCCCTGAATGCGCACCTTGCTCAAGTCCTTCGTCTTCTTGCTGCCGGCCAGCCGCATCCGCAGCGATCGCTCGACCACGCCCTGGCAAAGATGGCGCGCGCCCAGGCAATCGGCCGGAAACTCCTCGCCGGTCAAGTGCACCAGCCACACGTCGCAATCCAATTGTCCGCGCCGGCTCAGTTCCATGAACACCGGCGCGCCAAGCATCAACGCCGCCGTGGCCGAATGGTTGTCGTCGGCCCCGGCCGCCGAAAGCCGCGGACCGTGACCGCCGTGGCCATAGCCATACTCGTCCTCCATGTAAGCTGTGTCGTAGTGATCGGCCATGATCACGGCGCGCGAGCGGTCGCGGCCGGGTATGACGACGATCAAATCGCGCTCCTCGATCTGGCCGGCCTGGTTTTCGACCCAGCCGCCTTGCCAGCCATAGTCGAACTCGGTGCGCCAGCGAAACGGCAAATCGCCGGCCAACACCTGGCCGTGCATTCCTTGCTCGGCAATCAGGTCGTGATAGTAGCTCAACAGGTGGTCGCCGAGCGCCTCGAGATCGCGATGGTTGTGTGCCAACCGCGACTGTGTGATCGCGTCGCGCACGCAATCGGCATTGTCCTTGTTGATGTAAATGCCCGTCGACAGGCCGGCGATCGTCTCCCAATAGCGCTTCTCGAAAGCCCGCTGCGCTGTCTTGGCGAACGTCAGTGGCTTGACCGTGGCGACGGGCGCCGGATCAATGCACGTCCGCAACTCGTCGACCAGCTCACGCACGGGCCGCGTCTTGCGACCATCCATCGACAGCGAATCGAGCCAGCCGTCGAGCGTTTGCTCCTTGGCCACGGTCAGCAGACTACGGGCGAAACTGGCTTGCAGCGGACCTTGCAGAAGCTGACGGGTGTCGAGCAGCTTGCGAATGTTGATCACGCGGCGATGCGAGAGCGGCTCGTGATTGCCCTCGAACAGCCGCACGGCCAACTTGTGCGCCGTGCGCTCGAGCAGCCGTGGCCAAAGCTCAATCGGTTTGGCCAAATTGAGCCGCTGGGTTTTGTAGGCGGTCAAATACCCCAGCGGCGCTCCTTCGAGCACCGTCGGATCGGTCTCGTCAGCCGCCCACCAGGCCACCAGCGGACGGTGCCAATAGACCTCATGTTCGCCGGCCAACATCGGCGGAAATTGGAACCGATAGCCGAACAATCCGCCGTCGGCCAGCGCGCGGGCTGCCTTCATCAACTCGCTGCGTTGGGCTCGCGGACCGTCGAGCAACCGCTGGCAGTCGCGCGTCCATAGCTGCGAATTGCGGGCCATCGGTTTGCCGTACAGCCCCAGGTCGTCGGCGGCCGTGCTGAACAGCACGTGCGCGACCTTGTCCTCGGCGGCCGACACGGCCAACTCGTCGTCATCGCGATGCACCCGGGCCCAACGATGCGTGCGGCGATAGGTGTTGCGCAGCGGACCCTGCAAGCCGCTCTGCGCCGGCGCGCCGGGGCGCGGCTCGTGCAGCCAGCCGGATTGCGGCACGCGAATGCCGATGGGCGCCGCATGGCGCTCAGCCGAGTGCAACAGCGGTATCTGCGCGGCCAGGGGCAAGTCCTCGGCCAATCGCAAATAGGGGTCCGCTCCCCAAAACACAAGACTGCCGGGAAATGGCAGCAGGTGCAGCGCACCGGCCAGGTAAGCCTTTCGCACCGCCGCCGGAAGCGTGCCAAAAGGACAAAACGTGAGCAGGTACTTCACGCCCGCGAGCGGCCGACCCTTGCGCAGCAACAGCGGTTCGGTCCATGAGGGCAATCGATCGTCGTGCCAGAGGGGCTGGGGCGCGCCATCGGTACACGGCAAGATCCGGAGGCCGCCTTTCGACAAATCATCGAGCGCCGGCCGATGCTCGCCGTAGACCGAGTGCAGCAGGTGCCGCAGAAAGCCCAGCCCTTCCTCGGCTGGCCGCTCGGTCTTGGGATCCGAAAAAAAGCTGCGCCAGAATCCTCGCGATGGTCCTTGCTCGCTGCCGCCAAACAGCGTCCAGCGTACCCGGCCCATGTCATCCTGTGAGCGTGCCAGTGCCAACGGCATCAGGCTGACATAGTGTTCGCTGTCCGGCGCGCCGGCTTTGCGCAATTCGTCGGGCCAATAGGGATTATCCTGCAATTTGTTTTGCGCGATGCCGTGCGCTGGCTCGCGGCGGCCCAGGTGACGCAACGCGCCAAGCAGTTCCTTGGCCAACAGGCGCAGGCCGGGGTCGAGCTCGAACGCTTGCTCGTATTCCGTGACGTGCCAGCCCCAGGGGTCGTCCTCCTGAAATAGCAGCGTGTCAATCGCGCCGTAGGGCTTGCAGCCGACTCGTGGCGGCGGCATGAACTCGGAATAGGCCGCGATTTCATAGCTTGCGCGCTCGTCGCGCGCCCCATCCGCCAGAAGCTGTTTCCAACCTTGATTTGCCATGGTAGGCTCAACGCGGCATCATGAATAATAGGCCAGGGGCGGGCTCAGCTTAGCAAAGCCCGCGCAGGATTGACAAGCCGCGGCCACCGCGAGCGCCGGCGGGCCGATGGGTCTGAACAGAGGGCAGCGCCATGATTCGACCAACAGTTCCCAACGATACGAAGCCCGTGCTCGCTTTGGCAAGCCGCACAGGCGTTTTCAAGCCGCACGAAATCCAGGCGCTGGACGAAGTGCTCAGCGATTTTCATGCGCGCAACAAAAACCAGGATCACTGCTCGATCACGTTCGAGGAAGGGGGCGAAGTGCTGGGCTTCGCCTACTATGCACCGGCCGCGATGACCGATCGCACCTGGTATCTCTACTGGATCGCCGTCACGAAGCAAACCCAAGCCCGCGGCATCGGCGGAAAGCTGCTCAAATACGTCGAAGACGACATCCTCGCCAAACGCGGGCGGATTCTGCTGATCGAAACCTCGTCATTGCCTAGCTACGACCTGACTCGCAAGTTTTACCTCAAGCACAAGTACGAACAGGCAACCGTGATCGCCGACTTCTACGCCGACGGCGATAGCCTGGTCGTGTTTAGCAAGAGGATGACGGCGAGGGAAGAAGGATGAAGGCGGAAGGATGAAGGATGAAGGATGAAAACGACGGGCACGCACCGAGAAAGTGAGCTCCTCGATGGGGCACTCAGCCGCCTCGTTAGTTGACAATCTTCAGCTTCGGCAGGGCCTTCTGGAGCTTTTCCTGGCCTTCGGGCGTGGTCTGTGTGAAGGCCAGGTCGAGTTCGACCAGATCCGTGAGGCCCTCAAGGTGCTTGAGACCTTCATCCGTGACTTCGCCGTCGCCTTTGAGGCTCAACTTCTTCAGCTTCTTGAGTGACTCAAGATTCACCAGCCCAGCGTCGGTGATGGGAGTTTCTTCCAGGCTCAACTCGCTCAGTTCGACGAGATCCTTGATCGCCGGCAATCCGGCATCGGTCACCGCCGTGTGCCACAGGTCGAGTACCGTGAGGCTCTTCAAGTCTTTCAGATGCGCCAGGCCCGCGTCGTTGACCTCGGTTTCGGCCAGATCCAGGGTTTGCAGCTTGGACATGTCTTTCAAGTGTACCAGGCCCGAGCCGTCGAGACCGGCGTTGCGCAGCTCGAGCCGCTTCATGTCCTTCAAGCCCTGGAGGTGCTCCAAACCTTTGTCGGTGACGTTGGTGCGCATCAAGTAGAGCTCATCGAGCTTCGTCATGCCCGCGACGTCCGCCAACCCGTCGTCGTTGATCCGTGAATCCTCCAGTCCCAGCCCTTTGAGCTTCGTCAGCCCGCGGATGGCGTGCAGGCCGGCATTGGTGACGCCTGGATTGCGCATCTTGAGGCGCTCCAGATTCTTGATCTTGGCCAGATGTTCCATGCCCTTGTCACCGATCCGCACGCAGCCGCGCAGATCCAGCACGCGCAACTTGGGAATCTTGGTCAGATACTCCATGCCGTCGTCGTCAAAGTTGTTGTAGAGCAGGTGCAACTGATCGACCTGCGGCAGCTTGGTCAGATGCTCCAAGGCTTTGTTGGTCAGATAGGACGAGCGCCGCAAATTGACCGACTTCAGCGTCTGCAGCCCCTCCAAACTGGCCAGGCCATCGTCAGTCAATTCGCTGTTCTCCACGACCAACTCGCGCAGGTTGAGCCCCGGCAACTTGGCCAGCGTGGCGTTGTTCACTTCGGCGCCAAACAATTCGAGCCGCTGCAACGACGGCAGCTTCTTCAACAGTGCGAAATCAAAGTCCTTGACGTTGGCCCGATGAAAATCGACCGCGGTCACCTTGCCCTGCTTGTCGCGCACCAAGATGCCGCCGGCCTTTTCAATCACTTCGACCGCCAGCTCGTCGTCGAGCGCGGCGATTTCGGTCTCCAGCTTTTCGATCGCGGGCTTCAGGACGGCTTCTTCCTTTTTCTCTTCGGCGGGCGTCAAAGGCTTCGGCCCCTCGGGCTTGCCACAGCCCAGCACCAGCGCACTGGCGACGCAAACAACCAAGGACAAACAAGCGTGGGTAACGCGAAATCTCATGGCAACCATCTCTCGTGTCCGCGGCAGCCGCGGGGCAGGGGGGATCGACAACGTTAAAAAACAACAGCCGCGAGCGCCAAGGCTGCTCGCGGCTGTTTCATGGTAACGAAAAACGTCTACAACTTGTAGCCGTCGCGATAGGTCGGAGTGACCACGCTGGCCACTTCCGGAGCGTTGGTCGCCTTGAGGTTCCTGGCGTCCCAATCGATCTTCTTGCCGGGCGAATCGGCTTCGGGCGCGGCCCACACGGCCAGGTTGCCCAACAGAATCGTCTCGGTCAGCGGACCGGCATAATTCGCGAAGTTCGAACGGGCCGGAGGTCCGCCCTTGACCGCGCGAATGAATTCAGCAAAGTGGCCGCCGGCCGCTTTCTCGAACTCGACGTCTTTGTCGGTCGCGCCGGCCAGCAGCTTATAGCCCTTCTCGCAGTAATCGCCAGGGGCAAACAACTTGCCCTTGTCGCCGATCAACAACACGCCGGTCTCGCTCACCTGCTCGCCATCGAACAACTCAGGCGAAGGCTTCTTGCCGCCGTCATACCAGACCATCTTCAGCGGCTGGCGATTGCCGTTGGCGGCGAAGTCGTAGTTGATGATCGACCACTTGGGGAAACTGTCGCCGTTGTGGCCCGAGGTCGTGGCCTGCACGCCGGTCGGATCGCGCAGATCCAAGGCCATGAACGGCATGTTGACCGTGTGGCAGGCCATGTCGCCCAGCGCGCCCGATCCAAAGTCCCACCAGCCGCGCCACTTGAACGGGTGATACTCAGCCGAGTAGGGCCGCTCCGGAGCGGGGCCGAGCCACAAATCCCAGTGCACCGTCTTGGGGGCTTCGGAGGGAGCCGGACGGCCGACGCCTTGCGGCCAGATCGGACGGTTCGTCCAGACGTGCACTTCCTTGACGTTGCCCACGGCGCCGGCCCGAATGACTTCGGCCGTCTTGCGCAGCGAGTTGCTGGCCGTGCCCTGGTTGCCCATCTGCGTGGCCACTTTCATCTCGCGAGCGATATCGCCCAGCTTTCGGGCTTCGAAGATCGTCCGCGTCAGCGGCTTCTGCGTGAAGCAGGCTTTGCCCATCCGCATCGCCATGGCCGAGGCCGGCGCGTGCATGTGATCGGGCGTGCTCACGGTCACGGCATCGATGTTCTTGCCCAATTCGTCGAGCATCTTGCGAAAGTCGCTGTACTTTTGCGCCTGCGAGAAGCCCTTGCTGGCCTTTTCCAGCGTGTCATCGTCGATGTCGCAAATGCCGACGACGTCGCCGTGCGTCTTGGCATCGTGCGAGTCGCTCGATCCCTTGCCGCCAACGCCGATACAGGCGAAACGCACGCGCTCATTGGGTGATTTGCTGTCTTCGGCCGCGGCCGTGCCAGCCACGAACACCCCGACGCCCGTCAGCGCGGTGCTCTTCAAGAACCGACGACGATCTGTCAAGTACGACATGGTTCAACGCTCCTCGAGTGGATGGATGGTGTGGGTGCGTGCTGGGGGCCTTCCGAGCACACGAACGACAAACGCGGTGCGGTGCTCCGACCCGACGGGCACACGGTGTACGGGCATTCCTCGGCCCGGCGTGCGGCAGGTCTCAAGCGGCATGATTTTGACGTTCCCTCTGCGCTAGACGATAATCTCTGGCGGCGCGGCTCGCAATCTTCGGCCCGGCAAGTTTTTATAAAAAGTTGGCCGCTTGACCGCCGCCCCAAAACGGCGAGAATCCGTGATTTTTCTTGACAATCGGCCGCCAGTGCGGCGAGATGGCAGGCGGTCGCGGGCTGCGTGCCAGCGCGCGACGGAAGTCTGCAGAATCCAACAACGCCAGGCGAAAACACCGGACTTAACACTCGATAGGGGACATCATGCTCTTTGTACGCACCACCGTGTGGATTGGTTTCCTCCTGTTGGCCAGTACCGCCGGGGCCGCTGAAAATGCCGGATATCGCACCGCGCTGTTCAACGGCAAAGACCTCGACGGCTGGGTCGTGACCGGTTGCGATGCGGTCGTCGAAAACAGGGTGCTGCTACTCAAGGCGGGCGATGGCCTGGTGCGCACCAACGAACGTCATGGCGACTTCGTGCTCGAACTCGATTGGAAAGCGCGCCGCGACTCGAACTACGACTCGGGTATCTACATCCGCGCTGACTTGCCTGTGGGCAAGTCGCCTTGGCCTGCCCGCAACCAGATCAATCTCAAGGAAGGGGATGAGGGCCACCTGCTCGGGGTCGCCGGCGGTCAAGGCGCCGGCAAGATCAAACGGGGCGACTGGAATCATTTCAAGATCACGGCCAAAGGCGACACGGCCGAATTGGAAATCAACGGCGCCAAGGCGTGGAGCGCCACGGGGCTGAACAATGTCGACGGCTACATCGCGCTGCAATCGGAAGTCGATGGCGGCGGGCAGTTCGAGTTTCGCAACATCGAGCTTACGGACCTCGATTACAAGCCCTTGTTCAATGGTCATGATCTGGCCGGCTGGATTGGCGACACCAAGGGCTATGCGGTCGAAGACGGCTCGTTGGTTTGTCCGCAAGACGGCGGCGGAAATCTGTATACCGAAGGGGAGTTCAGCGATTTTTCCTTCCGCTTCGACTTCAAGCTCAGCAGCGGTGGCAACAACGGCGTCGGCATTCGCACACCCACCAAGGGCGACGCCGCCTATGTGGGCCTCGAGGTGCAGATTCTCGACGACGGGGCCGATGCCTATAAATCGATTCACCCCTGGCAGGCCCACGGCTCGATCTATGGCATTGTGCCGGCCAAACGCGGATTCCTAAAACCAGTGGGCGAGTGGAATCATGAAGAGATCATCGCCAAGGGACGCCGCATGATCGTGATCCTCAACGGCACCATGATCGTCAACGCCGATCTCGACGTCGCCGCCCGCGGCGGCACGATCGACCACAAGCCGCACCCCGGCCTGACCAACGAGAAAGGCCACATCGGCTTCCTCGGCCACGGCGCCCGCATCGAATTCCGCAACATGCGGATCAAAGAGCTGGCCATGAGCAACTAGTTGGGGGTGCCATGGCCACGCTCGCGTGGGCATGCGATAAGCACCGGGGGCAGCCAACGCGTTTGGACTTGCGCAGCCGCATTACAACTTCGGCGGCGGCCGCTTTTCCGGCCGGGGGAGCATCTTGGCCTTATCGTCGCGCGGCGGACGGGGCCGATTATTATTCGTGGCCGCCACCTGGCGTGGCTGGTTGACGCCGGTGTAGGTTTCTTTCCAGGCCCAGCCGAACGGCTCGGCTAATTCTCTTTCGGCCAGCAGCGCCCAGGGCGTCTTGGGATGCTCGCGCACCACGCGTTCCAGATAGGTTTTCGCTTGCTCGGCCTGTTTCTCCAGCGTGCTGCCCACGCTGATCTCGTTGGCCGGAATCAATTGCCAGGTGTCGTCCTTGGCGTCGGCGAAGCGCATGCCTTGCTTCGCCTTGGCCAGCATCGCGTTGTAGCCCTCGGTGCGCACCTTGATCGCCAGCACGCGCCCCATCGACAGGTCAAACCCGGCTTGCCAGCGCGGCTTGGTGAGTTTGGCCCGGTCCTTTTCGCCTTGCTTCAGGACGTCATACAGATGCGTGACCTTCGGCTCCAGCACCGCCGCCGCGTGCTGGGCTTTGGTCAACCGATTGGCCAATTCGGCCTCGCTCGGCTTGAGAAAGTTCAACTGCGGCTTTTCCATCGGCGCCAGCCACGACATTTGCGCCGCCTGTACCAGTGCCGCGCGGGCTTTGTTCTCCGTCAGTAGCTTTTGATATTCCTTGATCGGCAGATAATCGGGCCGATAGTTGCGCATCACCTCGGGATCGAAGAAGTACGTTAGCTGTGCCGACAGCACGGCCGTCTCGCGGCGGCTGACCGCGTGGCGGTCATCGCGATTCGGGTGCACGGCAAAAAAGATGCCCCCCGTCTCATAGCACAGCCGTGTCAGGCTATAGGGTCCAAAACCCGAGTCCATCGGCTCCTCGGACTCCGGCGCCCCGATCTGCACCAACTCTGGCAAATACGACTCGGGCCCTTGCTGCACCTTGATCCACTGAGGCGACTGATCGTACTTCGGGTCGGGATCGACATACTTGATCAGCGCGTCGCGGCGGCCGAACGGCGCCGGAACCCCCACGCAATAGACCGGAATCTCGTTGCGCCGGCAGGTCGCCACCGCGCGGTCCAAATCCGATTCATCATCTCCGACCTCGTCGGTAAAGATAACGAACATCACGTTGCGCCGCGGCTCCTGAGTGCGAAAGGTCCGATAGCGCTCGGCCGCTTCGAGCACAGCGCCAAACACCCGCTCGGTGCCGCTTTCGTCGGTCTTCATACCGGCCACGGCGCTTTTGATCTCTTCGACGTCGTCAGTCGGCTTGGGGGTGAGCAGCGAGATGCGCTCGCCGAAGGCCATGACGCTGGTCAGCAGCGGCTTCTTGTCGTGTTTCTTGAAGGCCGGATTGCCGCTGGCTTCGATCACTCCCAGCTCTTCGTAGATGCGGTCGAAGCGCTTGATGATCTCGGCCCGTTGCCGCTCGAGGCTGCCCGATTGATCGAACAGCCAAACGACCAGGGTGCGCCGCTCTTCGAGCGAGAGCAGAATCTCCTGCGTGATGCGATCGACCGCCCCGGTGGCGCCCGTGGCGCCCACGCCCGCGGCCCCTTTGATGGTGACATTTTCGGCGAACTTCGGACCCGTCGCGATGCGAATCTCGTCTTGAATGCGCAGGCCGCCGGTCGGCATCTCGGGCAGAGGGTCGGCCTCGATTTGCGTGGGCAGGGTAGCCGTCATGGCCAAGGTGGGCGCGGCCGAGAACGTCGCATCCGGATTATTTCCCACGCCCGGCGCACCGACCGCGTCCTGCGGAATGTCGGAATAGGACAGCTCGTCGCTCGCCGGCAACACGTCGTCGGGGTCGTTGGCCGCCACCAGTTCGAAATAGTGCCGGGCTGGTTCGACCGCGGAACCCACCAGCACCATGGTGACCAGAATCGTGGCGTGTAGGATTGTGCTCGCGAACCACGAGGGCACCTCGCCCTGCCACCACCATCGGCCGCTGGGCTCGTCCGGTGAAAGCAACTTGTGCTCGCGAGAAAAGACGTTCACGCTCGACCCATGGTGCGAGGTGTGTGGCTGCACACGAACATTCCCTGCCAGACCGACGGAGGCCGCCGGCCCACCGCCAGATTCCTTCTATTGTCGACTCCCATCCGCCAACCCGCAATCGCGACGCCGCCCCCGGCGGCCGGCCCTGACCTCCGGGGGCGACGCGCGCTTTCCGCCACTTGGTGAATTCGGCTTTTTCCCCGCGAATTATTGCCAGGCGGGCTGCCGAGCCGCCGGCCGCGGCGACGTTTCGCACGGCAAATTCGGCCAGGTCGGCGTTCCTGGCCGCTGGTCTTGGTCCGTGGGCCCCGGACGTGCCGGGCAGGCTCCGTGCCGCGTTTTTCCGGCTGTCAACGCCGTAGCGGTCCAGTGGTCTCGCGATGAATCTCGCAAAAAGCGCCCGTCTGGGGCGGACAGCCGCCTTGGCGCGCAATCCTTGCGTTGACGCTCACTCGCGTCCCGATCTAGGATTGAAGGATAGCGGCGCTGGCCACCGCCAGTCGCCTTATTTCCCCACACTCGCGCACCGCTCGCTGGGGGCTGGGTCATGGTGACGAATCACCTCGCTGTCCGCTCGCCAGAGTCCCCTGCATTCCGCCGCTCGGCTTGTCGCACGGGCGCACCGCTGGCATTCGCTTTGTGCCTGTTGACGGTCCGATCGCTGGCCGGGGCAGAAGAGCCGAAGAAAATTCCGCCGCCGGCCGAGGTCACGATCACGACGACGGATGACGTCAAGCTGCTGGCCACCTACTATCCCAGCCGCGCGGGCAAAGACGCCGTGCCCGTCATTCTGTTGCACGCTGCCAAGGGCAGCCGAGCCGACTTCGAGGAGCTGGCTCTCAAGCTCCAACGCGCCGACCACGCCGTGATCGCCGCCGACTTTCGCGGCCACGGCGCCAATCGCAGCGAAGGCCTGAGAACCGAGGACTATCCGGCGATGGTCTTCGAGGACATGGAAGCCATCAAACGGTTCCTGATGATCAGGCACAACGCCGGCGAGTTGAACATCGACAAGCTGTGCGTCGTGGGCGTCGAAATGGGCGCCGTCGTGGCAGTTAACTGGGCGGCCCACGATTGGAGTTGGCCGATGCTGGCCACGGGCAAGCAGGGCCAGGACGTCAAGGCGCTCGTATTGATTTCTCCTGAGTGGACCTATCGCGGCCTGCGTCTCAACGAGGCGCTGCAAAACACGAACGTCCGCAGCGACCTGTCGGTGATGATCATCGCCGGCGAAGGCAATGCCAAGCTGCTGAAGGAAGCCAAGCGACTGTACTCGACGCTCGAGCGCTATCACCCGCTGGCGGCCGGAGAAGAGGGGCCCGACAAGCAAACGCTGCTGCTGCGCACTCCGGCCACAAGCCTGCAGAGCACCCGGCTGCTGCACGAGAAGACCATGCACGTCGACCAGATGATTCTGAAGTTCATCGAGCTGCGACTGGCCAAGCAGCCCTTGGCCTGGGTCGAACGTCGCAATCCGCGTGATTGACCCGTCGGGCTCACCGCGCCTAGCGTGCGGCCGGCGGCACCTGCACCATCGGTAGCCGCTCGCCCTTGTCGCGCGGAAGGATTTGCTGGGTCGATCGGTCTGGCCGAACCGGCTTGGCGTCGCGGGGAGGGATTTTGATCAACGCGCCGATCGGCAACAGGTCCGGGCTCGTCAACAAGTCGCGGTTGTACTCAAAAATCTCCAGATAACGGTCGGCGCGGCCCAAATAGCGGCTGGCCAATTTGGTCAGCGTGTCGCCATCGATGATGCGGTGGATGCCGCCTTGACCCGCGTCAGGCGCGTCGGCGGCCTCATAACTGGGAGCCATGTTCGGCTCGTCGTCGGCCGGCGCAATTCCATCAATCGGCGCCAACAGCGATCCCACCGGCACGGAAGTCTTCTGAAAGATCGGCGGCACTTCGATGCCGGGCCGATTCGGTTCCAAGATCGCGGCCGTGGCGCTGGCCGGCACCCGCAAGGGCTCCGGCGCTCGCCCTGGCATGGCCGGCAGCGGGCCGCCGATTTTACGGGCCCAGGCCGCACCGGCCAGGATACGGCGCTCCACGCGCTGGCCAAACGGGTTGCCGAGCGTTCCCTGCCGCGGATCGGACTGCCCCTGATCCTTTCGAAAGAACAGCGCCGAACTAATGCCGGTTACCAACACGGAGAGCACAACCAACAGTTTTCGTCCCATCCGCATCCTCAGACCCCCGAAATCACACCCACAGGAATTTCTCATCAAGGCGCAGTTGTCCGTCTCATTCATCGGACGGTCGAGTGGCCCGATTGCAGCCGCGTTGAGGCGAAGCGGGGCGATTCGAGAAAGTCGCGATCGGCTGGTAACAAACCGCGCGAATGGACCGAACAGCGCGTCGCGCCAATCCCGCGAACCGGCCTTGGCGGTGAGCCGGTCTTGCGGATCGTTCGGTGCTCCGATCGGCCGCGCTGCGAAGCGCGGCGTGCGACTACTTCTTGCCGGCCGCAGCCGGCGATCGCACGGGGCCGCTGGCGTTGTTGCCGCCCGTCGGTTTCTTCAACCACAACAGAATCGGGGCCGCGATATACACCGAGCTGAACGTGCCGGCGATGACGCCAATGACCATCGAGAAGGCAAAGCCGTGAATGCCCGGTCCGCCGACAAAGTACAAGATCACGCTGGCGATGAACACGGTGCCGGATGTGAGCAACGTGCGGCTAAGCGTGGCGTTGACGCTCAGATTGATCATCCCCTCGGTTAAATCCGGACTCTTGCCGCGCACTTCGCGGATGCGATCGAATACGACGATCGTGTCGTTGATCGAAAAGCCGACGATCGTCAACAGCGCTGCCAGCACCGCCAGGCTGATCTTGAACGGATCGACCATCAGCCAGCCGAAGTAGGGCGACAGGTAATAGCTCATCGCCAAAAAGCCGGTGGTCACGAACACGTCGTGTACCAAGGCCACGACCGCCGCCAGGCCGAACACCACGTTCTGGAAACGAATCCAGATGTAGATGACGATGATCGCCATGCTGGCCAACATGGCATACAAGGCCATCAATTGCGTGTCACCGGCCACTTTGCCGCCGATGAAATTCGACGAGGGAAACACGGGGGTGCTGGCCAATTGCTCCTCGACCTTGGTCAGCAGTTGCTTGGCCTGGTCCTGCTTGAGCGTGGTCTCGAGCGTCCATTCCTTGTAACGGGCATCGCTGCCGAACTGATAGCCCGGATTGTGCAGTTCGAATTGGGCATCCTCGAACTTGAGCTCCTTCAATTCCTTCTCAACCATTTCGTGCAGCGGGCCGTAGCTGATTTCCTGCGGAAAGTTCAACGTGGCGCGGGTTCCCCCGAGCATGGCCGTGTTGTCCTCGGGCGGCGCTGCTTCGACCGCGGCGTCGCCGGGCTCGTCCGTGGCGGATTTCGTTTCGGCCGGTTTCGATTCCGCCGCTTCGGCCGCTGGTTTCGAGTCCTCGGCCGTTGGCTTGGCTTCTTCCGCGGCCGGCTTCGTTTCCTCGGCGGCAGGCTGCGATTCCGCCGTGTCGGCGGCTGGTTTATCAGCGGGTTCTGCCTGCGTCAGCGCCAACACGGTCAACGCCTGGCCGGCAGCGGTTGAAACCAGACGGAACTTCGCATGGCGATCGCCGGTCTGCGCCCCTTCGGGCTTCTTCGGTTCGGCAGGCTCGGCCGGTTTGGCGTCGTCAGCAGATTTGGCGTCTTCAGCCGGTTTGGTCTCCGGTGCGGCCTCGCTGTTGGGCTCCTCGGGCTTGGCTCCCTCGGCAGCCGGCTTTTCATCGGCGGGTGCATTGGGCTTGCTCAGGTCGGGCCCCTTCTCTTCTTTCTCTTCCTTGGCCGCGCCCTTTTCGATGGTCGCCAACTGGCCAAAGGTCATGCTGTAGGTCCGCAACGACTTGCCGAACGAATCCTGCAAGAACTGCTGCACCTCCTTGATGTCGCGATTCGAGGTGTCAACTTTGAATTCCAGATTCTGCTCGCCCACGCTGCTGACGGCCACGTCCTCGAGCTTGTCTTCCACCGTCTTGCGCACGCTGGCAATGTCTTGCGGCTCGACGAACACGATTTGCACCGACGAGCCGCCGGTAAAGTCGATGTCCAGAATGCCTTTGCCGCGAGCCCAGGTAGCGACAAATCCGATCACGATCACGGCCACCGATGCGGCAATGGCCGGTCCGCGCCAGCGGATGAAGTCGATGTTGGTGTGGCCAATGACGTGCATCAGGTTCAGCTTGGTCAGCCAACGCTGCTTTTCGGCGATGTCGAAGATGACCCGGGCCACGAAAACCGCGGTGAACAAGCTCATCAACAGACCGATGATCAACGTCACGGCAAAGCCTTTGATCTGGTCGGTGCCGACGACATACAAGACGGCCGCCGAAACCAGCGTCGTGACATGCGAGTCGATGATCGTGGCCATGGCGCGGCCGAAGCCGTTGCGGATCGCCATCCGCAGCGAGGCCCCGCGCTCGGTTTCCTCGCGCATGCGCTCATAAATCAACACGTTCGCGTCGACCGCCATGCCCACGGTGAGCACCAAACCGGCCAGTCCGGGCAGGGTGAAGGCCGCCTTGATCAGAATCATCAAGGCCACGGTGACGATCATGTTGAGCATCACGGCGATGTCGGCCACGAGACCGCAAAAGCGGTAGTAGACGGCCATGAAAATCAAGATGGCCACCGTCGAAATCACGATCGACGTGGTGCCTTTTTGAATCGTATCGTCACCCAACTGCGAGCTGATGCGCTGCTGGCTAATTGGCTCGGGACGCAAGCTGGCCGGCAGGCTGCCGGCATTGAGCACGCCGACCAAAAAATCGACGTATTGCTCGGTGAACTGGCCCGTGATCACGCCGCGGCCGCGAATCGTGTCGTTAATCCGCGGCGCCGAGAGCATCGTGTCGTCGAGAACGATGCCCAGGTGACGATAGAATTCGATGGTCGTGTCGGGAAGGTTGTGCCGGGTCAGCTCGCCGAACTTCTCGGCGCCGATGTTGTCGAAGCTGAACGCCACGGCCATGCGCCCTTCGGCGAAGTCAGGCGATGCGCGATCGAGGTAGCGACCGTCGACGTCATAGGGATCGATGCGCACCAGGATCTCCCGGCCGCGTCCCTTCACTTCGCGCATCGTGGCGCCAGGCACTTCCAGGTCCGGACCGGCCTTGACCCAACGGCCCTCCAGTTTGCCACCGATGTAAACGTCGCGGCCGGGCGTTTTCGTGGCCACCTTGATCAGCTCGCGGTCGTCGTTTGGATTGGCGACGATGCGGAACTCGAGCAATCCGCTGGTACTGATCTTCTGCTTGATCTGATCGACCTCGCGCTCTTCGATTTCCGGGATGATGACTTCGATCTGCTCGGCGCCATATTGCCGGATCGTCAATTCCTTGACGCCGCTCGGATTGATGCGCCGGCCCACGGCCGCGATCAGCTTGTTCATGTCGACTGTCTTCGACGCGCGCTGCTCGAGGTTATAGACCAGCACGGTCTTGCTGGTTTCCTTGCGCTTGCCCGCGCTGCGCAACGTCAGGTCGGCGCCGGTGCGAAGGTCCTCAACGGCCTTATCGACACGCGACAGCTCAACCCCCTCGGGCACCGTGATTTCGATTTGCTCCGAGCTGATCGGCGTGGCCTCCAACTTCTCGCCGCCGCCGGCGTTGAGTTGCTCGTTGATGCGGCCGATGGCTGTCTGCATGTAGCCGGGTTGCGACAGGCCGCGATCGACTTCATAGATCAGCACCACGCCACCACTCAGATCGATGCCGCGCTTGGGCGGCCAGCCCATGAAATTGACCGCCAAGCTGGCAAACAGCGTGAACAGCACCAGGCCAATTTTGAAACCATAGTCGCGCATCCGCAGTCGCTGGGCCAGAAAGGTGCCCAGGGCGAACGAGCCCGCGGTGACCCCGACGGCCAACAGCAGGTTGATGAGCATCGTGTGCGAGCCGGCTTCCGGAGCGGCCGCGGCGGGCGCCGCTTGTCCGAGGAGCCAGGGAAGAGTGCTGAAAGGGAGCATGGGAGGAAATTCCTCGCGTCAGAAGTTAGTCTTTTTTATCGCCCGCGGGTTCGTCGCCCACGATTCTGGCGATTGCGCCGAAAGTGACGCGGAGTTTTGTATTCGTGGCTTCGTCGATCTTCAGCGTGACTTCGTCCGAATCGCGCTGCACGTTCATCACCACGCCGTAGATGCCGCCGATGGTCACTACCCGGTCGTTCTTTTTCAGCGCGTCGAGCTTCGCTTTCTGTTCGCTTTGCTTCCGCCTCTCGGGCCGCACGATCAGAAAGAAATACAGGATGATGGCGCCGAGGATGGCGGGCATGAAACCCAACAGCCCTTGCACGCCTTGGGCCGGATCGGCTGGCGCTTCGGCCGCTTGGGCCAACAGCGGCGACAAATTAATTGGAGTCAAAGTCCGTCCCGTCCAAAAGTGTGTGCGTCAAAAGCGATCACGGTTGACATTTCCATCGAAAAGCAGCCCGCCAATGTCCGCGAGCGCGATTCAACGGTCTCGAGGACGGCCGAAAGAAAATCGCCGCCTGTCGATCCGGCAAACCATCCCCGCGCCGGTTCGACACCCTGGCCTGGCATCCACCCTCTGGTGGTGACTTGAGCGGTCGCCTCAATGCAAGTCGCTATCTTAAAGTTATACGGCTGAAGGGACAAGGGCACTGCCGCGGCCCCCCGGCGCGTCGCCCTAGCCGCCCGCGGCCTACCATCGACGCAGCCGTTCGTCGGCAAATTCGTTGAACTGCCCGAGTGCAATCGCACGCCGGGCCAGAGCCAACAACCGCTGATAGAACGTCAAATTGTGGGCCGAGACGAGCACTGGCCCCAGCATCTCGCCGGCCATGAACAGATGCCGCAGATAGCCCCGGCTGTGTCGGCACGCTGGACACGGACACCCGGCGTCCAAGGGGCGCAGATCGCGCTCGTATTGCAAGTTGCGGAGCCGCACCGGTCCCTCGTGGGTATAGGCCAGGGCATTGCGTCCGTTGCGCGTCGGCAGCACGCAGTCGAACAAGTCGATGCCGCGGCGAATCGCTTCGAGCAAATCCTGTGGCCGGCCAACCCCCATCAGGTAGCGCGGCCGGTCGGCCGGCAGAGCCGGCACTGTCGCATCGAGCACCTGGTACATCTCTTCGGGCGACTCGCCCACGCTCAGCCCCCCCACGGCGTATCCGGGAAAATCCAGCTCGGCCAACCGCCGTGCTGATTTGACGCGCAATTCGGGATCGAGCCCGCCCTGCACGATCGCGAATAGCGCCTGGTCCGGGCGCTTCTGGGCAGCCTGGCAGCGGATTGCCCAGCGGATGCTGCGCTCGGCGGCCTCGCGCACCACGTGCGGCTCGTTCGGCAGCGCCACGACGTGATCCAATACCATCGCCACGTCGCTGCCCAGGGCCTCTTGAATGGCCACGGCCCGTTCGGGCGACAACTCGAACAGGTTGCCGTCCAGGTGCGAACGAAAGCTGGCCTTCTCCTCGGTGATCTTCGTATTCCGCGCCAGGCTGAAGATCTGAAATCCGCCGCTGTCGGTCAGAATCGGACCGTCAAAGCCGCTGAAGACGTGCAAACCCCCGAGCGCCTCGACCACGGCTTCGCCGGGACGGAGCGCGAGATGATAAGTATTGGCCAGGATCATCTGCGCCCCGGTGGCGCGAATCGCGTCGACGGTCAGGCCCTTGACCGTCCCCTGGGTGCCGACGGGCATGAAGGCCGGCATGTCAACCGGCCCGTGCGGCGTGTGAAATGTGCTGAGCCGCGCCGCCGAATGCGCGTCGGTCGCGTGCAACTCGAAGGAAAAGGAATCGCCGCTCATGCCGTGTCCGCCGGCTGGCCGGCGCCGATCGATTTGATGTCTGAACCATTGGGGGTCGCTGAGCGACCGATGTCAATCTTAGGCGCCAAGCGAGAGTTCCGCACGGGGCCATTTAGCGGACGCGGAGTTTGGCAATGGCGTGCGAGTCAACGGTCCGGCGCGCATGGCGGCCGCGTTGCGGCGTCCTTTGCCAGATTGTAAAGTTGATCGTCGCTCGGGGACGATGCGGGGACCGTAGTCGGAGACTGACTGGCGCGAACTCATGAAGCTCGATTGTCCAAAGTGCAACCAACCGATCCCAGCCAGCGACATCGCGCTCGACAAGGGCTGGGCGAAGTGTGTCCGTTGTGACGAAGTGTTTCCGTTGGCCGGAATTCTGCCGGGCTTCGATGCCGGCGAAACCGCGAGTCCCCAGTTGCCGGAGCGGCCGTTCGACGCCTGGTCGACACTTCAACGCCAAGACAAGTCGCTGGTGATCTTGATTCCCGCTTATGGCATGCGCGCCGCCGTGTGGGGAATACTGGGGTTCGCGACGTTCTGGTTGGCATTCATCGCGTTTTGGACCGCCGGCGCGCTGGGTGTGTTTTTCAACGGTGGGCCATTCAAATGGGAGAATGTGCTGTTTGCCGCCTTCTCCACGCCGTTTTGGCTGGTGGGAATCGGAATGCTGGCTGTGGTGCTGTGGCTGTCGCGCGGCACCCGCAGCCTTTACATCGATCCGGCGCAAATGGTCACGGAATTGCGCTGTCTCGCCTGGCACCGCATCCGTTCGCGTCAGCGAGACGAAGTGCAGTGCGCGCGAGCGGGCACGCCCGTCGCGACGAACAGCAACACGCAATCCGGCCCGGGCTATAGCCCGCATTGGGTGGAAGTGATTTTCACCAAAGGCTCGTTCAAGTTACCGTGCGACAACGAGTCTGAAAAACTCTGGCTGATCGCCCAGATCAACGACTTTCTGCAAGCCGTGCCCTACGATCCGGCCTATCGGACCTAGCATCTGACGCCGCCGGTCGCGAACCGACGTGAATCAGTCGCCGCGGAGTTTCAGGCTCTGCAATTGCAGTTTCTCGCGCACTTCATTGAGGCTCGTGACGCCGAAGTTCTTGCACTCCAGCAGGTCGTCGCCCGTGCGCCGCACCAGTTCGCCGATCGTGTTCAGGCCCAGGCGGATCATGCACTTGCGGGCACGCACCGACAGGTTCAAGTCCGCGATCGGGCGATCGAGCATGGCTTGCTCGTCGGGCGACATGAACTCGGGCTCGAACACCGGCTCGGGCTCGGCCTTCGACGTGGCAAGCTGGCCCAACGAGAGTCCCTTGGAAGCCAACATCTCGCGAATTTCGACCAGTGATGTCTCGCCAAAATTCTTGCTGGCCAGCAGATCGGCCTCGGTGCAGCGGGCCAGGTCGCCCAGCGTGTGAATGCCCATCTTTTGCAGGCAGTTGCGGCTGCGGACCGACAACTCGAAGTCGCTCACCGGCACATTCAGCACCTGGCTGGCCCGGTCGCGCTTCCGCTGGGCGTCCTCGTCGTAGAACATGTCGCCCGAGGCCTGCGCGTCTTTCAGGAACAACCGCGCGCGGGCGTGATTCGGATAGGTATCCAGAATGCGTTGATAACATTGCTGGGCCCGATCGTATTGCTGACGATCCTCGTACAGTACGCCCAGATTGAGCAGCGTGCCGACGAAGGTCGGGAACTGAGCGACGGACCGCTCGTAGAGGTCGAGCGCGACGTCGTCGTTGCCGCGGCGATCGTTCTCCTTGGCCAGGCCAAACAAGGCCCCCGAGTGATTGGGGTCGGATTCGACGGCCCGTTCGAACAGGGCAACGACCTCGGTCGGGCTGCCGCCCAGGGCCGACACCGTGGCGCCCCGTTGATACAGGTACTCGCCGGTCTGCTCGACGGCACCGCTGAGGGCATCGAGCGTCTGCAAGGCCCCGGTCGCGTCACCCTTGGAACGCTGCGCCTCGGCTTTTCCGAGAGCACAATCGTCGGCGTTATAGCCGCCCTTGGCTGCCGACGCGTAGGAAGCCATCGCCTCGTCATATTGGCCGAGCGCGAAGTGCGTCTTGCCGAGATAGTAATGAGCCAGAGCACCGCCATCGCCGGCCTTCAACGTGTTGATCGCCGCCGAATAGCGTCCCAACAGGTAATAGCAGACGCCCAACCGCACCGAGGCGGCCGGGCTGCGATCCTCGCGCAGCTCGAATTCGCCAACCGCGTCGCGCAGCTCGCGATACTGCGAGAAATCCTCGGCGATCGTGTTGACGACCTTCTTGATTTCCTGGGGGCCAAAGGGCCCGCCGCCCAAAACAAACAGCTTCAAATCCGATTCCACTTGCGACGCCATCAATTCTCTCCCGATGCCGCGGCCCAAGGCCGCCCAATACGGTCCAAATGTGCGATGCGATTCAAAAGGTCCACGGGTTCGGCCGCCACGGCCGGCCACCGCCCAGCCTCGAGCGCGCAATGCGAACCCCGCGGAAATATCATGCCGGGCCCAAGAAAAATATATCGTTCAAGCCAATCCTGACAAGCCGGGCCGCTGGGACGCAAGTTCGTGCCAAACGAGGGCTTACGGGCAACCGAAACACCGCGATCTGGTCGTGCCCTCGACCTCGACCCCAGTACAATCCCATGCCAAGGGGTGGTGCAAGCCCGTTAACTTACCACAGTTGAAAGACTTGCGACAGTCTAAAACCTGGTGAAACAAGCGTCAAGGGGGCTCGTCTGGCGCGCGCCGATTAGCGGCGGCCCCTGGCTCGGCGACTCGAATTCCGGCCCTTACAAGCGAATGATGCCGCGCTGCACGGCGATCGACACGGCGTGCGTGCGGTCGGTCGCGTTGAGCTTGGTCAGGATGTTCTGCACGTGAATTTTGACCGTGCCGGCCGCTTTATTCAGTTGTGCCGCGATTTCCTTGTTGGCATACCCCTTGGCCACCAGTTCCAACACCTCGACTTCGCGTGGTGTGAGCACGCCGTGGACAAAGTATTGCTGAAGGCGCTGCGCGACTTCTTGCGGCATCAGCCGCATGCCTGCGTGCACCTGGCGAATGGCGGTGAGCACGTCCGTGTGCACCATTTCCTTGAGCAGGTAGCCTTTCACGCCCGCCTCCAGGGCGCGATAGATCTCCTGGTCGCCATCGAAACTCGTCAGTGCGATCACCCGGGCGTCAGGAAATTCATCAAGGATCAACTTCACGGCGCCGATGCCGTCCAGCCCCGGCATGCGTAGATCCATCAGCGTCACGTCCGGACGAAACTGTCGAAACAACTCGACGGCCTGTCGCCCATTGCTGGCTTCGGCCACGAGCCGCATGTCCGGCTCGTTGCCTACGATCAGCGCAATTCCCTTGCGCACCAGCGGGTGGTCGTCGACGCACATGATCGTGATCGGTGTGGTGGTGGTCATGGTCGCGGTTGCCACGGTTTACTCCACCGGCCGGGCCGGCGTTCCAATGGTGATGCGTTCGACAACTCCAGCGGGCGACGTGGGCAGGACCACGAGGATCGAGGTGCCGCGTGCCGGTTCGCTCTGCAAATGTAGTTCCGCGCCGATGTGCGCCGCGCGCTCGCGCATGCCGATCAGGCCATAGTGCCGCAGCGCGTCGGCGCCTGTCTGAAAACCAACGCCGTCATCACGGATCGACAGTCGCAGATCCCGCAGCGTGGAATTCAACACCACCTCGACCGTGTTGGCTCCCGAGTGCTTGACCGCGTTCGAGATGGCTTCTTGCGCAATCCGCAACAAGTTGTATTCCACGTCGGGTGGCAACCGCCGAGGAAGCTCGTCGAGCTTCATCTCCAGGCGAATCTCGCTCGTGACGGTAATCTGCTGAGCCGATTGCGCGAGCGAAGCCGCAAAGCTCGAGTGATCTCCGCGCAGGCCGGCTACCGAGCGGCGAGCCTCGGTCAGGCAATTGCCAGCGTCCTGAATGATGTCGTTCAACGTGGCTCGATGCGCCGAAGGTGGCAATCGTGACGCCAGCGCCTGCATCTCCATCGTCACGCCCGAGAAGCCCTGCATCAATGTGTCGTGCAACTCGCGCGCAATGCGACCGCGCTCAGAGACGATCGTATTGAGTTTTTCGCGGATGCGCCGCACCCTCAACCGGTAAACCGACCAGGCTCCCGCGGCCGCGATGCTCAGACACAAGGGCCAGAACCAGGCCGTTTGATAAACGTAGGGTCTGACCGTGAACACGACCGGCGTGGCATTCTCATATTCCTTCTCGTCCGTGTTGTAGGCCGCGACGCGGAATTGATAGTCGCCCGGCGGCAAGTTCGTGTAGAACGCCTCACGGCGGCTACCGGCGTAGTTCCAGTCCTTGTCAAAACCCTCGAGGCGGTATCGAAACGTGATCAGCGGCGGCGATGCATAGCTGAGCGCGGTGTAGTGGAACGTGATGTTGGCCTCGCCCGGGCCGATGGTCGGAATGCGTGGTCCCCTCTCGCTGCGGCCATTGACAACAATGTCCTCGATCACGACGGCCGTGGGAGGCAACTGCCGCCGTAGTTGGCTGGGATCGATCGCGAATAAACCGCCAATCGTCGCGAACCAGATCCGGCCATCGCGCGCCGACAAGACCACCGGCTGCACACCTTCCTGGCATTCCAGCGCGTGCTGTGCATCGAGCGGACTGAACCAGGTCGTTTTGGCTTGTGGCAACGCGCCGGCCGCGAACTTCAACAGATTGGACCGCGAGACCAGAAAGCAGCCCTTGCTGCACGCCAGCCACAGCCGATCGTGATCATCGGAGACGATGCCAAAGATCTCGTCGTCATACAGCCCATCCTTGGACGTGAAATGATCGTGATGGTCGCCGTCAACCAGACACAGTCCATGGCCACGCGTGCCCAGCCACAACAGGCCGTCGTCGTCGCGGCAGAACGCGTTGACGTCATCGTCGGCGTCGGTCACGGCCAACACGGCTTCCAGCTTGTCGTTCACGCAGCGAAACGCGCCCCGCCCCGCGATCGATACCAACAGTTGTCCGCTGCAATCGGCCAGCGCCAGCACCGCGCCCCCAGTGGAATTGTCAGGCAAATGAATGGCCGTGAACCGTTCGCCGCGCAAGACCGCGAGGCCGGCCGAGGTTCCCACCCACAGCGACTCTTGCTGATCGTGCCACAGGCAGTGCACGTTGTCGGCCGGCAAGCCTTGTTCGGCGCGAAATGTCTGGATGACTTTTCCTTCGTGCAGCCGCCCTAGCCCTTTATCGGTGCCAATCCACAGTTCGCCCGCGGGACCTTCCGCCAAGGCCACGATCTTGTTGCTCAACCCTGGCAATTCTCCCAGCGGCACGAACCGCCGGCCTTCCAAGCGCGCCAAACCCGCGTCGAGGGTGCCGGCCCAAATCGTGCCGCCGCGGTCCTGAAGAATGGCGCCCATGTGGTTGCTCGGCAGCCCCTCGTGGACGGTGAAGGGCAGGGTGCGCCGATCGATAAACTGATTCAGCCCATGTTTCGTGCCCACCCAGAGTGTGCCCTCATGATCCTCGCAGATGGTGTACACCATGCTTTGCGAAAGCCCTTGGGCGATGCCAAAGTTTTCGATGTCGCCGTCGTGCAGCCGGCTGAAGCCTTCTTTGGTGCCGACATAAATCGTGTGGTGCCGCCCCTCGGCCAGGCAGAGCACGGCGTCGCCGGCGAGATCGTCGGCGCTGGTGTAGCGCCGCTCTTGTTGGCCATCGAGCTTGACCAGGCCGTTCGACGTCCCGATCCAGATCGCGCCGTCGGTGTCGCGGAGCAAGGCATTCACCACGTCGCCGCTGGAAATCGATGCGAGCGTGCGGGGCTCGAATCGTTGGCCGTTCCAGACGGCCAATTGCCCGTGGTCGCCGCCGACCCAGATTTCATTGCCCGCGCCCTGGCAAATCGCGTGCACGGCAAAAACGCTCAACCCCTGCTGCTCCGCGATCGGCACAAAGCGGCCTTCGTCGAATCGCGCCAGTCCCCGGTCGGTGCCCGCCCAAATGCGGCCTTGACGATCGACGAGCACGGCCCGAACGTTGTCCGATGGCAGTCCATCGTGAGTGCCAAACCGCGTGGCCCGTTCACCGTCGAGACGGATGATGCCGGCCTCGTCCGTGGCAATCCACAGGTTATGCTCGCCATCCTCCTGCATGTCGTGAATCCAGGCTCGCTCGAATCCCTGATCGTCGCGCGCATGAATGGTGGTGAACCGTATGCCGTCGAACCGCACCACGCCGTTGCGCGTTCCCAGCCACACATAGCCGTCCTGCCGCTGCCGAACGCAGGTGATCGTGGCCTGCGTCAGTCCCTGTTGCGCCTGCCAGATGCGGTGGCCGGCCTGCGTCAAGGTTCGATTCGGGTCGAGCGCGTGAGCATCGCGCGAGAGAAACCCGCTGGAGAACAAGATGGTCGTTGCGACAAGCGTCAGCCGTCCCAGGGCGCGGGCACCCGACGCCCCACTGCGGTTGGGCGAGTGAGAAATGGCAAGTAGACGCTGATGCATTGCGGGTGCCATCGACGGTAAAGCAGGACGCGCGGAAGTTTGCGAATTGCGCCACGGGTCGCTGACTCCCAATATATAGCGCAGCCGCCTGAAACAGGATGGCCCGCGACGGCTCCGGCAGCGAGTGGCGGTTTGGGGTTGTCTGTGTGACTCCAAGAGGAGGCTAAGCGCGGAGATGGGGTTGAGGGAAACGAGATATGCCGAATGGCATAGATCGGTGTACTCCAATCGGCAGTTCTTGAGTTCCGTCCCGAGATTACGATAGTTTGAAATAGGCAAATCGGCCAATTCGTTGCAGACGCTTAGCCACGCTCGCGGGGTGGGGCAGCCCCCGCTGGGTCGGTCGTTTGCGACCCCATCGGGCCAGCGCGCGTCGTCCGCCAATTGGGTTCGAGGTCTCGGACTCCCAGTGGCCTACGGCGTGCTCCCTCGTCGGATCGTGATTTGCCTGGCTAGCAGGGGCTGCTGAGGATCAGCGGGGACTTTCAACGATTCGCAGGCAAGCGAGGCGTCTCATGCGACCCATTACGCGAACATGGCTCGTCGCCATCTCGGTAACTCTGTTCGTGCTATTGATCATCGTGGGCGTGATGTCCTATCGCACGATTGGGCAGTTGCAAGAGAGCGCACTCGTGGTCAAGCAAACGCACGAGGTGCTGGACTCGCTTGAGCGGCTCTTGGTCACTCTAAAGGACGCCGAGAGCGGCCAGCGCGGCTTTTTGTTGACCGGTGACGAAGCCTATCTGGGACCTTATCGGGTCGCCCGGAACCGGCAAGTCGAGGAGGTTGCCCACATGACCAGGCTCTTTGCCGGCAACCCGCGCCAAGAAGCGACAACCGCGCAACTCGAAAAACTGACGGCCGCCAAGTTCTTCGAGTTGGCCGAGACCGTGAAGCTTTATCGTGAGGGCAACACGGATGCCGCTTTGGATCAAGTTCGATCCGGGCAAGGTCGAGAGCTGATGGAGGAACTTCAATCACTGGTCAACCAGCTCGAGGAAGAGCAGCGAGAGCTGTTGACCGAACAACAATGGGCCCACGGTGACGCCTCGCGCGACGCGTCAGCTTCGGTCGTGGCCATGGGCTTCGTGATCAGCGCGGTGCTGGCCGGCTTCACCTGGTCACTGCGTCCGCGAACGTCTCACCCTCAGCGATCGTTGACCGCGGCATAGCGACCCACCATGCAGGATACCTCGAGGAGCGTCATGCGGCCCGTTGTCGCCGCCGCGTTATTGAGCGCGCTGGCCGGCGCAACCGCTTTCGTGTTCGTGCATGGTCACTGGGATTTCGACGGCTGGCTGGCAGCCGTGCCGGCGGGATTCACCGGCATCCTGGTCAAGCGACGCAACCGACGTGCCTGATGCCATGCCGAACGACCCGGGGCCGCTCGAACCACGCGGACGCTGGTGGGCTTGCCTGCTGGCTGCCCTCCTGTTCTTCGCCGCCCTCGTGGTGCTGACCCAGGTTGTCCACTCGATGCTGGACAGGCACGGCTAGCGGCCGAATCGAAAAAATGCCTAGCGAAACGAGCAGGTATTTCGATAGGCTTTACGCGACACAGATGACGCGCTGTGGCCTGGCCCTCGGAGATGCACACATGCGAGATCTTCTCATTCGGTTCCTCATGGCCCTCGGCACCGCCGCGCAACTGGCGTCGGCACCAGGCGGGCCATGCCTCGCGGCCGAGCCGGCTGCCCTCATCTTCGCCGACGAACAGGGTTTGAGCCGCTCGCTATCGAGCGCCGAGTTGGCCAAGTTGGCCCGCAAAACGATCAAAGTCACCGGTTCCGACAATCAGACCTCGGAGTACGAAGGCATTCCACTGGCTACTTTGCTCGAACACTGTGGCGTGGTGCTGGGTAAGGAACTGCGCGGGCCGCGAGTGGCGAACTATCTGCTCATCGAAGCCACCGACGGCTATCGGGTCTCGCTGGCCATCGCCGAAGTGGATCCTGCGACCACCGACAAAGTCGTGCTGCTGGCCGACAAGAAAAACGGCGTGGCACTGCCAGAAAAAGAAGCTCCCTGGAGGCTCGTCATTCCCGACGACAAGCGTCCCGTCCGCTGGGTACGCATGGTCCAGCGCATCAGCGTGCGAGCGCCCGCCACCGAAGCTGCCAAGTAGCCACGGTAACTACGGCCGGGCAAAACGATAGACGCACTGCGGCGTGGGCGAATAGGTCATGAAGTACACCTCGCCTTGCTCGTCCTCGCCAAACGACATCGTCAGAATTGGCTTCGGCAACGGTATCTCACGATTGGCGACGACCTTTCGCTCGGCCTCGTCGTAGCGCAGGGCCCACATCTTTCCTGCCACATAGTCGGCGTAGAGATACGAGCCGACGAGTTCGGGCACCTGCTGGCCGCGGTACACCGAGCCGCCGGTAATCGATTTGCCGACATCGTGGCTGTATTCCCAAATCGGATCGATCATGTCCGGCCGCTTAACGTCCTTGGCCGGCGGCGATCCTCCCTTGCGAACGAACGGGTGCAGGCCCTCGCGGATGTTCCAGCCGTAATTGCCGCCTTTCTCGATCAAGTCGATCTCCTCCCAAGCGTCCTGCCCCACGTCGGCGGCCCACAGCAGGCCTGTCGAACGATCGAACGCCATTCGCCACACGTTTCGCAGCCCATAAGCCCAAATCTCGCCGCGTGCGTCGGCGCGTCCGGCGAATGGATTGTCGGCCGGCACCGCGTAGGATGTCTTCTCGCCCCGATGATCCACGTCGATCCTCAGCATCTTGCCCAGCAGCGTGGTCATCTTCTGGCCGTTCTTGTACGGATCGTTGGCCAGTCCGCCATCGCCGACCGCGACGTAAAGATAGCCATCGGGACCGAAGACGATCGTGCCGCCGTCGTGGTTCCAGAACGGCTTGTCGAACGTCAGCAGAATCTCTTGTGAGTCGGGATCGGCCCGCTTGGGATCGGTCTTGCTGACGCGATAGCGGGCGATCACGTTCTGGTGCTTCTTGGCCTTGTTCGTGTAATAGACGAAGAACTGCCCGTTGTCGGCAAACTTTGGATGAAACGCGAGCCCCAGAAACCCCTCCTCATTCGATTTATCGTCGTAGGCGACCAGCGAGCTGATGTCGAGAAAGACATCCGTCTTCTTCGTCTTGGTTCCCTGACCCAACAGATGAATCACACCCTGTTGCGTCGGCACGAACAGCCGGCCCGAGTTGTCGCCCGCGTGCGTCAACAGAATCGGCCGAATCGCCTGTTCCTTGCCACTGTCCTCGCCGAAATCCCAGCCGGTCCACTCGATCTCAGGCAGCGCGTTCTCGACCGCGAGCGACAGCACCTTGGTATCGACCTCTGCCGCGCGGCCAACCGCCGGCAAGAAATAACCGCCCGCCAATACCATCGCGACGCACCATTTCAGTCCAGTACGAATCATGAAGTATCCTCGCGCTGAGATTTGTTTGGCAAAGTTGCGCATGATGGACGGCTCGATCGGCCAAACGTCGAACCACTCCCCGGCTGATAAAAAAGTATCCCGTCGGCCGCTCCTCCGCAACGAAGGGTCTACGTGCCAGCCATCTCCGAATGGGCCGGAGCGATATCTGTCATCGACGACGACACTCCATTTCGAGGGCACTCCATTGAACTCTCTCCACGATTCCGAATCCGCGAGGGCTTAGGCGGATCCTTGTCGTCACTTCCGCGACTGAGTCGCGAGGGCGCATATTGCTTGCCAGATTTGAAATATCCGCATATACAAATGATTTCAAGCCGGGAAGACGTCAGCCATGGCGGTCGAAACCTATCAAAACCTGGTGATCGGTAGCGGCGAGGCCGGCAAGATACTGGCCTGGAACCTGGCGAAACTTGGCCAGACGACGGCCGTGGTCGAGCGCTCGATGATTGGCGGCTCGTGCCCCAACGTCGCCTGCCTGCCGAGCAAAAACGTCATCTATAGCGCCAAGGCCGTGTCGCTCGTCGATCCCCAGCGGGGCCTGGGAGTCGTCAGCGGTTCGCCGCGCGTCGACATGGCCGGCGTTGCGCGGCGCAAACGGCAGATGATCGACGGACTGATCGAACTGCACCTCGGCTATTTCAAAGCCAGCGGCGCCGAACTCGTGATGGCCGAAGCGCGGTTCACGGAACCCAAGACTTTCGAAGTCGCGTTGAACGCCGGCGGCACGCGGCGGCTGCGCGGCGAACGCGTTTTTCTGAACGTCGGCACGCGAGCCACGATTCCCGACGTGCCGGGCCTGGCCGCGGCCCATCCGATGACACACGTCGAAGCACTCAATCTCGAGCAATTGCCCGAACACCTGGTCATCCTGGGTGGAGGTTACGTCGGCCTGGAGTTCGCCCAAGCAATGCGGCGATTCGGCAGTCGCGTGACCATCGTGCAACGCGGCCGGCGACTGCTCGACCGCGAAGACCCGGACGTGGCCGACGCCGTCTTGGATTTAATGCGCGACGAAGGCATCGAGGTTCTGCTACAGGCCACCGTCGATCACGTTTCGGGCCACTCGGGCGCGCAGGTTGCGCTCGCGATTCGCGCGGGAAGCCGCAGCCGCACCGTCGAGGCCACCGACATCCTCGTGGCCGCGGGGCGAACTCCCAACACCGATCGACTCGATGCCGCCCAAGGAGGCGTGCAGCTCGACGCCCGCGGCTTCATTCAGGTCAACGAGCGGCTGCAAACCAGCGCCCCCGACGTTTGGGCAACCGGCGACGGCGCAGGCAGCCCGATGTTCACGCACGTCGGCTTCGACGATTTTCGCGTCGTCCTCGACAATCTGAACGGTGGCAGCCGCACCACGACCGGCCGGCTGATTCCATACTGCCTGTTCACCGACCCCGAGCTGGCCCATGTCGGCCTCGGCGAAACGGACGCCAGGGTAAAGCAAATTCCCTATCGCATCGTCCGGCTGCCGATGGCGCTGGTGTTGCGCACGCGCACGTTGTCGCAAACCCGGGGCTTCATGAAGGCCCTGATCGGCGCCGACGACCAGATCCTCGGTTTCACCGCCTTCGGAGCGGAAGCCAGCGAGGCGATGGCCGTGGTCCAAACCGCGATGCTCGCTCGGATGCCGTACACCGCCCTGCGCAATGCGATCTTCACGCATCCCACAACCGCCGAGGGACTCGTGGCCCTGTTCAGCCAGCCTCCGACGGCGCCGGATTCAAATTAATCCCCATGTTCAAAACAGTCCCAAGCATCAATTCAGGCCTTGGCGACGACTGGCGTCCGTTGCCGGGCCGGGTATGATTTCGGCGGCCCGAGAGTTGCGTCCGAAAACGAATGACTCTTTACGGGAACTGACACCATGTCGTCGCCAGAGAAACCCACTCCCCAGACGCCCGCCCCGAAGCCTGTCGCCGGCCCGACGGGCGGCAAGACGCCCGATCATCCGCATGTCGCCACCGCGTCCGCGCCGGTTCCCGCGGCTTCCTCCCACGGCGGCGTCAAGCGCTGGCTGGTGTGGGGCATCGTCGCCGTGCTGGTCGCGGGCGGGGCGGTATTGGCAGCCCCTTGGGTGCGTCGGGCGCTCGACACGGTCTCGACCGACGACGCCTACATCAACAGTCACGTGACGCTCGTGGCTCCACGTGTCAGCGGCCAGGTTGCCCGGGTGCTGGTCGACGACAACAACCGCGTGCGCAAAGGGGACCTGCTGGTCGAGCTCGACAAGGAGCCGTTCCAAGTCGAAGTCGACGTCGCCCAAGCCGCCGTCGCCGCGTCTGAAGCTGATTTGGTGGTGGCCGAAGCCCAAACTCGCGGCATCGAGGGCCGTACTCGCAGCTTGCGATTCAATCTTGAGCGTTCGATCGAGGACGTCAACAACCAGATCGCGATCCTGCGCTCGAAAGTTGCGTTCTTGCAGTCGCAAAAAGCCAGCCTGGCCAAGGCCCAAGCCGACTTCGAACGCGGCGAAAAAACCTTCGCAACCAAGACGATCTCGAAGGAAGAGTTCGACCTTCGCCGCGAGTCGATGCTCGTGGCCCAGGCGCGCGTACACGAGGCTATGGAAGGCGTGCACCAGGTGCGTGTGTCGCTGGGGCTGCCGCTCGAACCGGCTGAAGGACACGATTTGGCTCACGTGCCGCCTGATTTGGACCAGACCTTCTCTTCGGTCAGGCAGGCGCAGGCCAGCCTGATGGAATCGGCGGCGCAGTTGGGCGTCAACGAATCGTTCACCAAGTCGCCGCGACAATTGGTGGCCGACTTTTACAAGCGCGACCCCAAGGGCCAGATCGATCGCATCTATGACGAGCTGCTCAAGAATGCTCCGGCCCTCAAGCAGTCCCAGGCCAAGGTGCTGCAAGCGCGGCGAAACCTGGAACGGGCCCAGCTCAATCTGCGCTACTGCGACATCCTGTCCGAGATCGACGGCGTCGTCACACGCCGCAACGTGAATCCCGGCAACCACGTGAACGACGGGCAGATTCTGATGGCGGTCCGTTCCCTAACCGAAATCTGGGTCGACGCGAACTTCAAGGAGACCCAGCTTTCCGAACTGCGTATCGGGCAGGCCGTCGATCTGGACGTCGACATGTACGGCAGCCGGCAGGATTTCAAGGGGTAGAGTCGAGAGGTGGCGCGGTGGTTTAGGTGTAGCCTATCTGTGTCCCGCTCTTTCGTTTGCGGGTGCCTCACTAGCTGTACCATGCTCCGTTTCCACCTCCCGCTCATCAAACCGGACGTGCAGATTTCCCGCATCCGGCTTTCGGACAAGGATTCATGCTGTCGCCCACG
>PLYM01000112.1:438-10415 GCA_003153375.1 Planctomycetaceae bacterium | reverse complement strand
AGGTCCGAGGACTGAATACTGCCCTTGAAGGAAGCACTGTCGGAGGTAGAATCGCTGGTCCAATTGGCAACGCCGTTCTGCAAGTCGGTCCAAAGCAGTATACGGAGCCCTTCGCCAAGTCTTGCGTACACGACCCAGGCATGGTCGAGTCCGCCAACCGGACTAGGAGAAGTCTCGTTCCAAGAAATCACTCCAACCGTCGAGCCAAATCTCGTGGATTGTCCTGATCGTCCACAACCCGTGAGCACGGGGATGAGAAGAGCAATTGCAACCGTAGTCAACGAGGGCAGGTTCATTTCTTGCTCTCCAACGATTACTCATACGACCACACCGCGACAGACCGATATTTTGGTCCCGTGAGATTGCCATGTCCAGCTACACGGCCCGAATTCTGGACGACTGCGGATTGGGTCGGAACCAGGCGTCCCGCAGCAACTCCGTCAGGCGCCAAGGTCGGGCTGCAAATGGTTGAGTTTTTGACGACGGCAGCGCGAGTCATCAAAGGGTCGTTAAATCGGATTCTCAAGAATCAAAGGCTGTTCGCACAGGTTCTTGGGACGGTGGCCGGAGGTCTAACACTTGGGGGTATGCGCGTTTTTCGGTCTTGTCGTTCAAACTGCCAAAATGAAGCTGGCTCAACGAGCCTCACTTGCAGCGGCGGCGCTTACGCCGCCGCTGCAATTCGGCCATGCAGAGACTACACCTTCGCGAAAGCGGTTTTAGAAGAATCGTACGCTTCCTCGATTGCTTCGCGGGACTTCTGCAGCGCGCCGCGGTACGCCTCCGCGGATTCCGACGACGCCTGACGGACGTCAGCTAAGACTTGCTTGGCGTTTTCCACCCCCTCCTGCATTCGAATGATTGCGGCATGGGTAGATTCCTTCTGCTCGACAGCCATTTCAACTGCCAGCTCGTTGTACTCGTGAACCATATCTTGGCAACTTTTCAATTGGGCCGCAGCGCGCGCCTCAAACTCTTTTCGACTATTATTCAATCGTGCACCAGCCACATTCATGGCCTTTTCAAATTCCTGCCAACGTTGCTGCAGCTCTCGCTTGGCCGACTGAATCGATGCCTCGGCTTTCGCTTTCCCGTATTGAACATTGGACTGGATTCGCGCCTTGAATGCGTCACGGCTTTGCTTAGCCTGCGCCAAGTTTGCGGCGACGCCCGCCTTGATGTTTTCCTCGGCCTTGCTGACCTCCTTCTCAGCTTCGCGAATTGCGGCGTCCATTTCGTCGAGTCGAATCTTCGACCACAAGACGAAGGGATGAATTGAGCTAGTCGTTTGGGTCATCTCACGATCTCCTATGTAAGAACAAAACACAACACACAAAACAGCTTCATGCAATTCCGCTCATCTTGGAAAGTTCGGAACATGCTTCTTGATTTTCGAGACCGTGTGGAGCTTCACCTGAGCGGCCCACGGCCCATCGACGGTCCGCAGGGTCGGCCTGAGCGCGCCAATATCGAGCGAGAGGTTGGTGACAAGAACATCGTCGCCATGGAAGACCAGGCTGTTCGACCAGAGAAAACCAATGGGTGCGCCGTCCTTGTCGATCCCGCCGAAGTCGCCGAGCTTGGCGATCACCCGACCTTGCTTTGGTTCAAGCACCATGACCTCGTTGGACTGATTGCAGGCGACCCAAAGGTTGTCTTCCTCGTCAATGATGAGGCCATCCGGACCGCCGCCCGCGCGGTTGACGAAGACCTCGGGTGTGCCGGGTGCGAGCGGTGAGCCGCTCACCGGGATTTTCACGATCGTGTCGTTCGCGGTGTTGGCGACGAATACCGCCGTCTCCTTCTTGTTGAACGCTAGACCGTTCGCGCCGATGGGAGGGGGAGGCCTGTTTGGCTTGAGGAGCGGGCTCATGACCCAGGCGGTTCCCGCACCGCCTTCTTTGCCCACTTTCCAGATAATCCCGGCGTGTGCGTCCGTCACGTACACGTTGCCGGCGGTGTCAATCGTCAAACCATCGAGACCCGGATCCGTGCCCGAGACCATCATGAATACGGACGAGGCGCCCGTCAGGGGGTCAACGCTGAGGACCTTCGCAGCCTTGTAGTCGACGACCAGCAACTGGCCCGTGTGGGGATGGAACCGAAGGTCAAGCAGCCATGGGGTTGAACCGGCGATCGTGACGGTCCGCAGGTGTTTCCCGTTGGGATCGAACACAATCAGTGTTCCGCCACTCGTCTCCGGTTTGTCCGCTGCCACGGTGACGACGTAGACGTTGCCCTCGCGGTCCACGCAAATGCCCTCCGGGTGCGCCTCCCCTGGTGGCAGCGCCGCGAAGCGCTCGACTTTGCCACGCTCGAAAGCCTGCGCGGCGAACGGCATCGCCAGCAGCATCAGCAGTGTCAGTATCCGATTGATTCTGTTCATGCTCATATCAGACCCTCCCAGCTTCCCGGTTCGTTACTGCTCTGGGACTCCTCAGGCGGCGTACGCCGAAACCTGAATGACTTGCTTAGCGAGATCAATTGTGCCGATGCCCGTCACCGGAACTTGGTTTAGCGATGTGTACTCCTTTGACGAAGCAAACAGCGTCATGTCTACGCGGACATCAGCGATGCCGCCTTCTGGCCGAAGAGTGGCCACTCCGTCGCCGTGAACAGAAATATTCTGCCCGTCACCCGTCCTGATCGTTTCATGAATGTGGAGTTCAAAGGGGCCATCTGCGCGGACTCGGACGTAATCAATTCCCTCGGCAGCGCCACTCAGCTTCGGCCCGGTCGCCGTGCCCTCGAAAGCGACATCGAATCTCGCGCCTTCAACGGGTGGCGCCACTTCTCCCGCCATCAATGCCGCAAAGCTGACGCCGTATTCCTTCATGCCGGTGATGTTCAAGGTCACCGTGTACAGCAAATCTCCCACTTCATTCGTGCTCATGACTGCTCCTCTTGATTCGCGAAAGGACGCCTAAAGAATCACGCTCAGTCGTCTCATTGGTTTCTAACTTGCGCGACCCCGGCGTTCACTGTTGTCCGTCCAGTTCGGGGCCACATGTCCACCTTGTGTGGAGTCATGTGGCCCCCAACGCCGCGCCGATTGGGGGCGGTCGCCAAGGATCTACTGTCGCCGAGCCGCCGCAACCCTCGACAACTGTTTCCCCTCGCCCAATAGATAAGCGGGGTCGTTGAACGGCTTGTTACTGATATCGCGCCAGCGGACCCGACCTTGCGCGTCAATCAAAAAGGTGCCGTGCAACGGCTCGTTGTCAGGAGTCATACATCCATAGGCCCTGAAGACATCTAGCTTCGCATCCGATAGCAGAGGGAATGCAAAGCCGCCCTCGCTTGCGTAGGAGGCCTGCGAGTTTTTGAGGTCTTCCGGCGAATCGATACCGATGGCAACCAGCTCAATTCCGAGTCCGGCAAACTCCTTGACTTTTGCCGCGAAGTTGTTGAGCTGCTCCTGGCATCGGATACAGCCCGCGCCCTCGTAGAACATCACCACAACGCTCCGGCCTTTGTATTCACTGAGCGAAATCGTTTTTCCGAATCCGTTGGGCAGGATCCAATTCGGAGCCAGTGCGGGCCTAGCGGCTTTGGCGTCACTGCTCCGATCAGCTGCCGTGACATCGATCACATCGACAGGCTTTCTTGACGCCGGGATGCTCACCGCATCCTGGGCACCCATCTGACGTTCGTAGAGAGACCTAATCGTGGCGTCTCTGACAGCAGCCTCTCGCGAGGATTCGGGCCGTGGTTGCGGGGCCTTTTCATAAGCGTCATATTCGTAACCGAGCTGCGCGACGCGGTCACCTGCGCTGACTGCCAGATCCACGCGCTTGCCGCTCCTGTCCCCGAACGCGAACTTGCGGTCGAGGTATCGAGAATCGGTTGGATTCCTGTTGCCCAGGCGGTTCCAGCTTTCCCAAATCCGGTCCAAGTTGCAGTGATGTAGATAGAAGATCGGATCACCGCCGACCGTGGCGAAGTCGGCCATATCGCCCCCGAGTGCGATGTGGGTGAAGAAATGCGGGTTCTGGTCCATCCTCGGGTTGAACCCAAGGCTGCCCGTCGGCGAGTCGATATAAAACTTTTCATTGAGGCAATCCAGACTCAGCCAGCCCTTCCACAGTGTATCGAGCGGTTCGCCCCCATTTACCCAAGGCCAGCGCGTGCCGTCATACAGGGTGCTGCCGGGCTGCCGGAATACGGCAGGGACGACCAGATCGGCGGGGTCTCCAGTGACCGGGTTCCAGTAGGGCAGGGTAAAATCCTCATCGTGCAGCACCTCGCGAATGACCCCCTCAAACTCGGAAAGCATGAGTCGATGCCACGGCAGGAAATACCACTGCTGATAATGCTCAGGGTCGGAGGGATCGCATGGATGCGCCTGGCAGCCGTTCCACACCGCCTCGGCGAAGTCGCGCTTATCTGGCGGGAGTGATGCGATGACTTCCGTTTTCTTTTTCCTGGAGAATTCCCACAGAAACGCCGGGGGGCCCTTGATCCAGTGCGTATTCCACCACCAGGTCCACGAATGGGTATCGTAGTCCGGCAACTGCTGCATGATCTCGATCGCCCGCGCGTATTTCGCGAGCATCGCTTGGCCTTGGGGGCTGTTGACATTGTAGCGCGTGTAGAGCTTCTTCTGGCCCGCGGAAGGCGCCCCCTCCTCGCTCGTCGCAGCCGTCCGCGTGTCGAGCTTCCTCTGGCCCGCAGAGGGCGCCGCCGCCTCGCTCGCCGCAGCCGTTGGAGGAGTCGGATTGAACTGCAGCTCCAACACGTCATGCGATGCCGTGTGGACTTCGAGCTTGGGGTCGAACATCGCCATAGCGCCGGCAGACGTGATCATCCCGCTCACCAAGTGAAAACGGTTGCCGATCACTGCACCGGCGACGCCGTGACGCGGCATCGGCATGGGGGGCAACGTCATCCAAGAATTGGTCGCTGGCTCGTACGCCTCGATGCCTCGAAACGCGCCGACGAGCTGATTGGTGGTCACTTCGCCGCCGGCCACGTAAATTCTGCGGCCATCGGTGCCGTAGCCGCCGCCGCTGCGGGCCGTGGGCATCCGCTCTTTGGGAGCGCTCCACATGTCGGCCACGGGATTATACTCCTCGACAACATCCGTGTTGGTCGCGGAGAGGATGAACCCATGACCGGTGCGACCGCCGATGACGTAGATCTTGCCATTGACAGCGCCAGCGAACGCGTGATTGCGTGGCACCGCCATCGGCTTGCGGCTCTCCCACTTATTCGTGGCCGGGTCGTAAACATCGTTGGTGTGCAGAACCCGACAAGGTCCGAAGAACGTGAAGAACGGATCCTTGGACCCTTCGACCGTCGTGGCGCCGCCGATTACATAGATCTTGCCGCCGGCTTCGACGGCCACCGCGGCCCCACGATTGCCGGGCAGCGGTGCGAGCGTCTTCCAGGAGTCGGCGGCCGGGTCGTACTCCCACATGTCGTCAATGGGTTGCCATGCGCCGCCGGTTGGGATCTGGGTTTGCTCCGGAGGGACGAAGCCGCCGCACACGTAAATCTTGCCGTTGTACGCGGCCAGGGCCGCGTGATGCGCCGGTCGCGGCATCGACTTTTTCTTCGACCATTTGTCGGTGGCCGGGTCATACTCGTAGTTGGCCCCCCGGGGCTTGCCTTCGCCCCAACCGCCAATCACGTACAGTTTGCCGCCCACGCCAACACCGTACAGTTCTTCATCCGGTTCCGGGAAGGGCGCCGCCTTCTTCCAGGGAGATGGCGGCATCTGAGCGAGAGCGGCTGTCGCAAAAATCAGGTTGAAGGCGATCATTGCGAGGATCGCGCTTCTGTAATGTTGGAACGTTGTCATTGGATTTTCCTTTCAAGCTGGATTACGAACAGGCACAAGCCTGTTCACTTGGATCAGAATGCGTTTCCTTGATGCTGACATTCACCGAGCGTTTGCCAGACTTGCGACAGCGCTGCCAGGAACTGCCACCGCGGCGACATTCAGCGGTTCGACAGCAACGACCTCTGAGGGGCCGCGGGTCGAATACTCCGGGTAGCTCCCGCGGTAGCCCAGCAGCCTGGCGACCGGGGCCAATAAGCCGAACACAACCTGCTGCACCGCCCGTGGCGGCCGGGTGAATTGGATCACGTCGTCGAATTCGCGGGCGAAGAGGGCCAGTTGCAAAGGCTTCGGCATCCCCCGCCGATCGACCCTGCCGTCCTGGGCAAGCCCGAACGCATTGATGATGAACGCCGCGAACCGGGCGCCGGGTCGAACCTCGACTCGCACGAGTGCCTCCTCTGCGCCAGCGTTCCACCAGTCGTGGGACATTCCGGGCGGAGCGACCAGCGTCACCCCAGGCTCCGCCGTGCTCGTCCGCCCCGACAGCCGAAACCCGACCCGACCGCGGAGGACGGTGAACCGCTCTTCGAGCACCGGGTGGACGTGTTCACCCATCACAGCACCGCCCGGCCGGATGTACAGGTCCGCGACGAGCAGCTCACCGTCGGTTTGCTCCGTGCCGATCCGGACCACCGCGCGCTCGCCCGTCACCGGGTTCTCGAACACGTCACCCGCTTTCATACGTGCGCCCATGGACCGACTGTTTGGCGAGACCGTGGCGTTCATCGCTTTCTCCCTTGAGATTTGATTGACTAGGTACTCTCGCGTGGCTGCTGAGACTCACGTCCCACGTCACAATCGCTTTGTGCTTCAGCTTCAATGTGTTCTGTAAGCACTCGACCAGTCTCAGCGATTTCAGCGACAATCGCTTTGGTCAGGCAGTCGACGGCGACAAGCTCGGCCCCTTGGTGATGCAGCGCCACCAGGCAAGCCTGGCCTTCGGCGTCGACGAAGGTCACTCCCGCTAGGTCTACACGGACGGTTGGCTTTTGCTGTTTCGTCGCAGTTCGCTGCCAGCATTCCTTGAGTTCCTGCACCCAGCGGCCCGCCAACCTCCCTTCCAGTTGAAAAGTGACGGAACGCAGTTCTTCGCGGACCGTAATCCTGAGCATTGCTTACTCTCCTGCACGGACGCCCGTTATGTACGTCTCACGATTGCCAGACACGAACCCTTAGTGGCCAAGTCTTTCGCTCAGGTCGCGCAAGTCGTCCGGACTGTCGTGTTCCGGCGGGTCCATCAACAAGCGATCGAGTTCGGCGATCAGTCTGGGCCGCGAGTAGATGCGGGCCGTTTGCGTCTCACGAACCTCGCGCAGTTGACCATTAATTTCGCGAAGTTGAATCAGAGGATGTTTTGTGCTGGTAACCATGACACACGCCTCACTTATGTCGAGAGCTGTGTTTTGATCGTGACCGTTGCCATGGCCTAAAGCACAGGCCATGCCAGCGCGGTAAAGAGTTATCGCTTCGCGTCGTAAGAACGGCAGGAGCCGAGACTTGGCGTGCAAAAGTGCCAAGACGACGGATGCGACTGAGAAGAAATCGCCAACAATGGCGCGCCAGCGGATTGGCGCCCGCGCCAGCGGGTTGGCGCTACTCGGGCCTTGTGATGCCGAGCTTCTGCATCTTCCAGTGCAGCGTGGACCGCTTCATCCCCAGGCGGGCGGCTGCGCCTTTCGGTCCCCCGAGCACCCAGTCGGCTTCCTGGAGCGCCGCGAGAATATGCTCGCGCTCGGCATCGATCAGCGTTACCGGAAGGGTTTCCTGCAACCCGTGCGGCGGCGCCTGCTCCGGTACGGTTTTCAAATCGCTTAGGGGGACTTGTAGTACCGAGCCCGGGGAAAGGATAACGGCGCGCTCGATGACGTTCTGTAGCTCCCGAACGTTTCCCGGCCAGGAGTAGCGAACGAGCGCCTCCATCACTTCGGACGTAATGGTTTCGATCCGGCGGCCCATTCGGCGGGCGAACTGCTGAGTGAAATGGCGCACCAGCCGCGGGATATCGTCTCGGCGCTCGCGCAGGGGCGGCAGCATCAACGGAAAGACATTGAGTCGATAATATAGGTCTTGGCGGAAGCCGCCGTCGGCGACCATCTTCCCTAAGTCGCGGTGCGTTGCCGCCAGCAGACGGACATCTACCTTGATCGTCTTCGTGCCGCCGAGACGTTCGAACTCCTGCTCCTGCAAAACGCGAAGAAGTTTGGGCTGCAACTCTGGTGGGATATCACCCACCTCATCCAGGAACAGCGTCCCTTGGTGGGCTAATTCGAAGCGACCAATCTTCTGGCTGATGGCACCGGTGAATGCGCCCTTCTCGTGGCCGAATAGCTCGCTTTCCAATAATCCGGTAGGGATGGCCGCGCAGTTGAGCTTGATGAAACTGCGGCTGTTGCGCGGGCTTCGCTCATGCAGGGCACGGGCAATAAGTTCCTTGCCCGTGCCCGTCTCGCCCCGAATGAGGACCGTGGAGCCGGTGGGGGCGACGGTCTCGACCTCCTTCAGCACTTGGCGGAGTGTAGCGCTGTCGCCGACAATGTCGCCAAAATTGCGCTCGGTGCGGATCTCGTCCTCCAGGTAGGCATTCTCCTTGGAAAGCTTGTCCTTAAGCGATTGAATCTCCTCAAAGGCTTGGGCGTTCTCGAACGCGACGGCCACTTGGTTGGCGACGAGCTGGAGGAAGCTCACGTCCATCTCCGCATAACACGACGGCCGCTTTGACGACAAAACCAGTGCGCCCAACCGTCGCCGGGCTGTTGTCAGCGGTAGCCAGCAGAGGCTCTGCGCTCCATACGGCTTCACTTGCTCTAGCAGCCGCGGCCAGCGACTCAGATCGTCCTCGCTCGACGTGATCAGGGGTTGTTGCGTCTGCCACACGAACCCAGCCGGGTCTTCCTCCACCGAAAGGACGATTTCCGTGCCAGGTGGGACTGGTTCGCTGGTCTCTAGGACATGCAGGCGCATGGTATTGTCTGCCGGCTCGTGCAGGACGAGAGAGACGAAATCGAAGTAGACTACCTGCTTAAGCCGGACAGCCAATTCGTGGAAAAGAACCCGCAGATCGCGGTGTGCGACGATCGCTTCCGACACGGCGAGCAAAGCCCGGTGTGGATCCTTAGTGGTCGTTGCTTTCCCGTCAGATTCAGCGCGTGCCATCGGCAGCACCTTCCGCAGTAATCAATGCCAGCCATGCCGTCCATGCACTGCGAATTTTAGCAGTTTTCTGGGACCTCCACATTGTGCCGCCGATTCGTCCCGTAATTCGTTCCTTTTGTCGGAGCAATAATCCCTCGCTGATGACAATCAACGACGCTCGGCAACTCCAGTCCGAAGTACTCATCTCGGTATTCAAAGTCCCGCATCGCCGTCAAATCGGCGGTTTTCGATTCTGTTACACAAGGCAGCGGCGGCACGGCGATCAGCACTGCCGAGCCTCTGGGTGCGGCGATCATCATGCGTCGGGGGACACGCCCAGCGGCACGCCCAATACTATCGGCGCCATCTTCAGCGGTCTCGGCTTCCGTAACCGTTAACGGATCCCCATCAGGCCCTGGTGCCACGTGGGGTGAGGATTGAGGCCGTGGGGCTTCGGCTGCGTTTGCCGGGGCCGGGCGGGTTTAACGGGGCCGCTTTTTCTGCCCGGCCTGGGCGCGCGAGCCTCTGCGCGGAGCCGAAGTTCCCCGCCCTGGTGGAAGAGTTGATACTGGCCGATCAGCCGGTGGTCGTGGCCGAACAATCTTTGCTTGCGGGCGACGAAGTGCTCGACAACGGCCCTGACCTGCGGGTCGTCGCCCATGGTGTCTCGCAACCGATCGATCCAGCGGCTGCTACGATCGACCGTGTCGTACACCACGGCGTTCCACACGGTGAAGGCGATCTTCAGCGCCTGCTCCATCTCCTGCTCGGTGGCCTCGGGGCCGAGCGGTTCCAAGAGCGGCGCGGCGAAATCGAGGAATGTCTCGGAGATTTTCCTGTTCGAGAACTTTGCGTGGGTTTTGGCGCGTGCCATGCGTGCCTCCTGCAGCCAATCGGGGTTGTGCGCAACGTCAGTTTAGCACAGCGCCCCGCGCTGACAACGGCTCGAAGAAATGCCCGTCATGCTTGGGACAGCAAGCGGCGAGCGGCCCGCCGCCGG
>PLYM01000112.1:0-425 GCA_003153375.1 Planctomycetaceae bacterium | reverse complement strand
TTCCACCAGACAAACTGCCAAAAAACAACCAGTTGCGGCGTCCAACCGCGGGCCCACGTAGCGAGCGCTCCAGATGGCCCGTGTCGAGTTCGATCCGGCCATCGTCGAGAAATCGCGACAACTCAACTTGACGATTGAGCGCATAGCCAATCGCCTCGGCCAACTTGGACGTCGGCCGCAGTTCCGGCCGCACTTCTTGCCAACGGGCAAAGAGCCGTTCCACCAGGGGCCGTGCTTCTGCCGCGCGCAGGATACCACGCTCCTCAAACGAGAGGCCCTTCGTGCGCTCTTCCACGTCGTAGAGCAAGCCGATGCGCGCCAGCGTTTCCTCCACGATCACGTGGCTCGTCGTGTAGCGGGCTTCGTCAAAGCGCCGTCGCGCGTGCATCCAACACGCCGCGGCCATGAGCCGACCCTGCGACTCG
>PLYM01000274.1 GCA_003153375.1 Planctomycetaceae bacterium | reverse complement strand
GGCTGCGGCACGCCTGGCCTGGCCAAACCCTGCGGGACCTGGAACTCGTTCCGAACCGTCCCGGCCGTCATGAGCCGCGTGTCCGAAAGCGCCGGCCGAAGGAGTACGGCCTGATGAACAAGCCCCGCGCCACCCTGCGTGAAGCACTGACCCGCAAAAGACTAATGGCTTAACTTCGTGCCATTCAATGCGGTGCCGAAAACCTTCCTTTTCTCGGAGCGAGAATCACTCGCTCTACGCGATGAACGACGCTCGGCAACTCCAGTCCGATATTCTCATCTCGGTATTCAAATACCAGCTCCAACACGGTGTGCTCGATCAGCCCGGGGTCGCGGTGATCGTCGGAGCATCTGGCGAACCGCCGCAAGATGCCAAGCTTCCCGTCGACCTCACGCAGCAGCAGGCCGCCCGCGTCGGACGTGATCCGCCCGCCGTCGAACCTAGCCCCACATCGCGATTGCCAAGGGCGTGAAACGCAAACGACTTTTGGATACACTGTGTCGGCATCGGGCCGTCTCCTCCCTGAGCACAGGTTTGTTCTCGACAAAAAACTTATGCCAAGGAGGACGGCCTTTTTCACTCCCCCGCCGCGAAATCGCCCGTCAGAATCCCTCCGCGTGGCGAGAAATACGGGCTAGGCGCTTTTTCATTGGACGAAGCACATGCTCGCCGTGCGATTCGCCTGGCGTTGTCCTTGGCCTGTTGTCGGCAGTGCTCCAGAGCTGCCCCGCAAAGCGGCAACCCGGTGTGGCACTTATGTTGCTGATTGCTGAAACAACCAATCTTGTCACTCCAGCGTCCACAGCTGGCTGACCTTGAACTCACCCTTTTCTCGCATCCGAAGCCGGAAAACCTGATCTGTGACAGCGGGCAGGTCCATTTCGAGCGCATGATTGCTCGCGCGATTCACCAGGCATACATAATGGAGCCCGGCAGGTTCAATGCGCCATTGCTGCTGAAAGCTATTCGGCGACGACGCCATGCTCACCGCCAGCCTCACTCGATCTTCGGCATTATCGATGGAGGAGGGCGCCTCCGTCAAACAAAGGCCGGACACAGCCGAAACAAGACGGAAATACCCGTCGCCTACCGGCTCAAGGGACCAATTCAGACCGCCTTCGCCAGGTGCCGCTTGGCGAACTCGAAGACTTCCCAGAGCATCTTCGACATCGGTGCACAGTGGCAGATAGGGTGGGCAAGCGTTCACAATTCGTTTAGTCGCGAGCTGGCGAAATAAGGTCGGCGGTTGTGCCCACCAACGATGAACCTGCAGCTTACCGTCCGACGAATTCGCGGTTGCGATCAAGCTCCGTCCCGCAGGGCTGAAAGTCAGCGCCATCACATTATGCAGGCCATCTTCCAGGCAGTAGAGCTCCTGTCGAGTAAAGAGGTCCCAAAGGCGCAGGGTGTGATCGGTACTTGCACTTGCCAGAGTTCCGCCGTCAGGCGAAAAGGCTACCGATTCGATGCTATTAGTGTGGCTGGCGAGTCGAGCGATGAGTTCCCCGGTCGTCGTTTTCCAAATGGTCACGAGACGGTCAGTACCTCCGACCGCGATTTGCTGATCATCCGCAGAAAACGCCAAGCAATGGATTTCATGCTCCGGGCCTTCGCGGATAAGTCTAATTTGGGAATGAGTTTCTGCATCCCATAACTTCAAAACGCCTTCATCACCAGAAGTTGCCAGCCAACGACCATGATGCGAGTAGGCCAAGTGTAGCCGGCCAGGTGAGTGGGCAACGATGCTTCCTTTCTGTTGCTGCTTGCTCGCGTCCCAAAATGTGATCTCGCCCTGATCTGTGCCAACCACCAAGGTATGATCCTGCGGTGCAAAAGCTACGGCGAGCACATTGCCTTTCGGCGCACGCAGTACGCCAAGCCGACGGCCGGATTGAAGCTCCCAGATCTTAACGCGTGAATCCAACTCATGAACAACCGCGATTAGGTCACCCCGCGGAGAGATGGAGATGTGGGCGACGTCAGATCTTTTGACAGCCAAAGCGCGATCCTTCGCGGCTTCGAGGCCTTCTAACGAAAGCTGCCGTTCATCCAGATCGACGAATTCTCCAAGCGCCGGCTGATTGTCGCCCCTATTCGGCGGTTGATGATGGAGTTCTCGCGATCCATCCGCTGGATCAGTTTGCGGGCCCCTATTGACAACATGACCTTTCAGACGGCCCTTATCTAAGCAACCAAGAATTAGGCGATTGTCGCTAGCGGTCCAGCAGATTGGAGTGGATCGGGCGTCGCCTTGTTTGACATTGAATTCAATCTCACCCGAAGCAAGTAACAATTTAAAATACCATTGATTATCGCGAAAGGAAGCAAAACCCACACGATCTTGCATCAGGCTGTCCCAGTGTCCTGCCAGCGGAATTTTATTGGGATCGTGGTCATCGCTTCCAAACAAGCGCGCGCTATTGGGACCATGGCTGGGCTCCCCAAAGTACCAAAGGCGATCGGCGGCACGATATACCGCGACTTGGTCCTGACCGTCTCCGTTCCAGTCGCCCACGAGGGGGATGTCACCGCGAATACCGCATTTCAGCACCTGTTCCACAAAACGCACCGAGGCTCCATTCCCTTGACTTCGTGACACTCGCAAGTTCCAAAAACCATCCCGGAAATAACCGTCGTCTTGAATCCCATCGCCATTAAAGTCGCCGACAATTTCAAAATCGCGGCCAGCATCCCACTGAAGTGTCTTAGCCGCCAAGTCCCAAACCGCCACCCCATCCGTTTCGTTTCCGGTGACGCAAAGCTGGCCATCGTGCGAAAGCTGGGACGCGCGCGATGCCGCCTGTTCAGTCTGCACGAGTTCGTGACTGGCGCCGCGCGCTAAGTTCCAGATCTTCACCGTACGGTCAGCGCTCGCGTCGGCAAGATATTGCCCGTCGGGCGAGATAGCGATGCTCCAGATGCGTCCCGCGTGACCAAGTAACTGGCGCATCACTTGACCGGTGCTTGCGTCGAACAGTTTGAGTCCACCGTCCTTGGTGGCAATCGCGACTTGTGTATCATGCTGGCAAAACTGAATTGCATGCACCCAGCTGTACTGACCGGGTAGTTCCATTAATGGATTTCCCGTTGATGTTTCCCAGATCCGCACTTGGCGTTCCGCGCGACCGGCCGTCACCAGACGCGTTCCGTCCTGGCTAAATGAGAGTGCACTCACGGAACCCTGATGGGCATTCCATGCCTCTTGTGCCTCACCGGAGTCCGCATTCCACAACCGCACCTGCCCATCGTCACTCGCTGTAGCCAAAACCTCGCCATCAGGAGAAAAGGCAAGGGTGCCAATATTTTCTTGATGGCCACTCAATACTGCGACAGGTTGCCAGGTTGCCGTATCCCACAATCGCGCGTCGCGATCACGGCCGCAGGTTGCCATTCGTGTGCCGTCGCGCGAAAAGCCTACACCATTGGTTCCTGATGGATGTGTCGACAATCGTCGGTCAACTTTGAAGGTGGCTAAGTCCCAAATAATTACGGTGCCATCGTCGCTCGCGGACGCCAGACGCTTGCCATCCGCCGAGAAGGCGACCGAGTTTACTTCAGCCTGATGTCCGGAAAGGATGGCCGAGCATTTTCCCGTTTTTAGGTCCCACACGCGCGCCGTCTGGTCTTTACTGGCGGTCGCAAGTAAATTTCCGTCGGGGGAAAACCGCACACAGTAGATTTCGTCAGTGTGCCCAATCAACGTCCGTTCTTCTTCATGCAGCTGCTGCCAAAGATGATGCCAGGCGAATCTTCGCAGGTCTGGCTCGTCCTTCGTCGGAATACTGCGAGCTAGCTGATCGCGCGCTTGCTGAATGTTGTCGCTCGTCAGGGAGCGTGCGGCCAGGTTCACACTTGCGGCGTTCAAAAAATGCTTCGTCTCTAACTCACGTTGCCGGGCTTCTAGCGCGTGCTGTTCAGATTCGAGTTCGTGTTGGCGGGATTCGGCCAGCGCAACTTGCAACTGTCTCGAATACCACCAGCCTCCAGAGGCCAATGACATCGCCGATAACAACAAAACTGACAACAAACTGGCTATCGCCGGGCGTCTACGCACCCACTTTGTTAGCTTCACGACGGAACCAGCAGGCCGAGCCAAGGTCGGATTGCCCGTCAAGAAACGATCCAAGTCGCCTGCCAACTGACCGGCACTGCCGTACCTTCGAGCCGGTGCCCCTTCGAGACATTTGAGAATAATCGCTTCCAGGTCTCGTGACAGCTGATCGCAAAATAATCGCGGGTGGGGCACTTCGTTTTGGGCTACCAGCTGCAGTAATTGCACATCGGAATCGGCGCGGAAGGGGGGACGCCCCGCCACCAGCTCGTAGAGCAAGACTCCCAACGCATATACATCTGTCGCTGGGCCGATATCCCTGATGCGTCCTTCGGCCTGTTCCGGGGCCATATACGCGGGTGTCCCCAACAACGCGCCGGTGCGCGTTTCGTCGGTGGGCATTTCTAAGAGTTTGGCCAGGCCGAAGTCGGTTAAGCGCGGAATGTAGTCGGATAAGTCCGATATGGTCACCCCTTCGGTCGAAGATTCCAGCAAGATGTTGCTGGGTTTAATATCCCGGTGAAGGACGCCTCGGCGATGCGCGTGGTCGATGCCGCCGGCCAATAGATAAACTAGCTTGACAGCCTGGCGAATTGGCACAGCGTTGCCGCGTGCTGTGAGCCATTGCGCAAGATTCGGTCCATCACAAAAGGCGGATGCGATGTAACACACCGGGCCATCTTCGCCCACCTCAAAAATCGGAATTAAATTTGGGTGCTCAAGCGCTCCGGCAGCCTGCGCTTCACGCAAAAACCGTGTACGCGTGGCAACTCCCACCAACACTTCCGGACGCGGGATCTTGAGGGCAATTTTCCGCTCCAAGCGCGGATCGAATGCCAGGAATACGATCCCATAACCTCCCCGACCCAGTTCTCGGATGATCCGAAATCGCCCCACGTACGAAGCTGGAGGGGAATTCTTTACTGGCGCACTCAGCTTCGCCGAGGTCGTCTCTTGGCGGACCGTGTCAAGGAGCTCAAGGCAGGCTTGGATTCCATGTAAATCGTTCACCAAATCAAGGGGCAACGTCGCATCATCGATCGGTGGGGGGGCGGTACCCTTTAAAAGGGCCTCATGATAGGCTACGACCAGCGACTCGAAATGCTCCTGAACGACATTTTCAGGTTCGTGATCAGATGCTGTCATGTCCCGTTTCCAGAGCTTTACGTAGTGCGCTAATGGCCCGCAACCACAGTTTTCGCGCCGCTGCCTCTGTGAGATCCATGTCGAGGCCAATCTCAACAAAGGACTGGCCGTCGAAGTTTCTCGATATCAGGGCTTGGCGATAATGCTTCGGCAGTTGGCGAAGCGCAATGGCCAAGGCTTCCCGACGTTCTGACTCGATTACGCCCTTACTCGGGGTTTCACAGTCGTCGGCCAGATACGCCGCGTATCGCTGATCGTGAAGGATCTCCTCCAGTTCGCGCTCACGCCGAACATCGCGCTTGGCAACGCCATAATGGTGGATCGAGCCAGATACTTGGTTCAGCAGGATCCGCCGCAGCCAGGCACGTAATTCCGCGTCGGTGCGCCCTTCAAAACGTCCGAAGCCGCGCTGGGCCGCCAGGAGAGTCTCCTGAACTAAGTCGGACGGCCCCAGTTTGGCGCGCAACTCTGAGTCTAATTCTTGATTCGCAATCAGTAACAAGTAGCGCCGGCAGCGCTCATAAAGTTGGCCGAGCGATTCCGCACACCCGCCTTGAGCCAGCCGAATGCACTCGTCAACCGAATCAATTGCGGGACGATCCGGCTGATAGTCGGACGTCAAATCCTGGCTGCTTCCCATAACACCAGAGGGGAGAAAAGGCGCGAAACGGACGGTCGCCGTAAAGAAAAACAGCAGAGCGACCAAGATTTGAGCTCCGGCTATGAGCTTGGTCGATTCCCCTGGGCCTGTCAATCATTGGGTCCGCAAAAAAAAATTCTAAAGATTGCGTCCGATTGGTCAAAAAAGAGCGCTCTTGGTGTGGTGTAGGGATAAGCCGCGCCTATCGGAGCAAATTCCGCGCTTCGGAGTCAACATTTTCGGCCCTGCCCACCATCCCGACTGGCGCTGGAAGAATTCCGCGGTGCTGGCGGACTCGAGAAACGTGCGCACGAATTCTCCGGGCCAAGTGATTTTCGGGAGGGGTTGTCATGGTGAAGTCACAGTCTAGGTCCTCAGCTGGTTTCACGCTAATCGAAGTGTTGGTCGTCATCGCAATTGCAGGCCTCCTGCTTGGTTTGCTGGTTCCAGCCGTTTCCGCATCCCGAGAAGCCGCGCGGCGTCTGCAGTGCACGAACAACCTCAAACAATTCGGAATCGCTTTTCACAATTTCGAATCTGCGAATCACGTCTTTCCGCCGGGCATCACGCTGCGACTGCAGGGCCCCCTTCTTTCCGTGTCGAAGGGAGCCGGCCATGGATTGTTTATCGACCTGCTTCCCTATTTAGAAGAAGGCGCGGTTAAGGCCCAATACAATGAGGACGCTTGGTTCTTTGAGGCAGCCAACGCCACCGCCATCGCGATTCCCCTGAGCATTGCCTTATGTCCCTCCGCGCCGGACCGCGACCCAACGGTCACCGGGTTCTTCAAACCGTCTCAAATCGCGGGTCCCGCGGTAACCGGTCAGTACAGTAAGGTATTTCAAAAGCTTGATGCGAAATGGTCTGGCTCATTTCGCGGCGCGATTACCGATTACGGAGCGCCTCTCAAGGCGAGCAGAGGCTTGGCGAACTCGCTCGGTTACGAGGTCACGGACTCTTTTGCCGAGCTGCCGAGCATGTTTCCACTTCCCCCTGCGGAAAAGGCGCTTGCTGGAATAGTGCAAGCCATGCTCGGTCCTATCCCTTTTGAGATGAAAGAACAGACTCGCGCCCGGCAGGTTACCGATGGTCTTTCCCATACCTTCATCCTGGCTGAGGACGCGGGACGCCCACAGCGCTGGCAAGTGGGAATACATACCGGAACGAACGAGCCATTGGACTGTGCCTGGGCCAGTCCCATGGGCATGGGTTTTACGCTGCGGGGCGAGGGCCTGCCAATTCTGCAGCAAGACAACGACCATGCGATTTACAGCTTTCACCCTGAGGGCGTGAATTTTCTCTTCGCCGACGGTCACGTCGCCTTCCTCGAAGAGAGCACCGAACCACGGATCATCGTGGCCATCATGACGCCCAACGGTGGTGAAGTGAATGATAGTCGTTGAACACAGGGCCTGAGTGGAAGTGCTTTCAAGTCCCCAGGCACCGCCTCGCCTAGTGGCCAAATCCCCTCTTCGTAATCCTGCTGGAACAACTCTGAAATGACCCGTCGCACCCCCCTGAATCCTCGCGTCAAGCCCCATACGGGAAATCGAATCGCCGACCCGCGGACGTGCTTCCGACCCGCGATCGAGCCGCTTGAAGAGCGGCGAATGCTTTCGGCCGTCACTTGGACGATTGACCAGGCGGCCAGCAGCCTCACGTTCAGTTTGCCGACTCAGACATTGACCATTCCCGGATACGGGAGGAGCACCCTTCAAACACGCGACCAGACTATCACGGGCAGTCTTGGCGCGTCTTCGTGGTCAACCAACAATACTGCACCCCTAAGTGGAACCCTTGCCACGGATTTCGTTGACGGCTCATCCATCAAATTCATCGAGACACCGGGGAGCATCGTGGTTGCCCCCACGAATTCAGTTTTCCCTAACCCGGCAAGCTTTACACCGCGAACTCCCGACGGCTTTGGCGGTGACTTTGGCGGTACCAACGGAGGCCCGGCGGCAGCCCAGGATTTCGGCGGAGCTTTCATAAGCAGTCTATTCGGCATCATTGGCCCCTTCTCGATGTCCAACCTGACGCTGGACGTCACGAGCGATTTGATAGGAAAAGTCGGTGACATCGTCACTATTGGTCCGCCTGTTCCGTTGGCGATCAACATGGGAACTTTCGCCGCGACCGGCACCTCGGGTCGAATCGACGGCGGAACTCTCGCGCTCTATGTCGTTAACCCAAATCTCAGCGACCTGGCGGACATGACCTACGTCGACAGCAACGGGATGACGCAATTCTACAACGGCAGCCTGCGGAGCTTGGCCTCCGGCCTCCTTCCTACTACGAACGCGTCCCCCAGCGCCGCAACCATCACGAGTCTCGGTGGCGCGCTTCGTCAGCTAACGCTGCCGATCTCGATTGATCCAGTCACTTTTCCAACCAGTTTTGGCCCTGTGGTCGGCAGCATTACTGGTACGATCGTGGCGGTAAATCGGCCCCTGATCGATCTCAATGGCCCTGCCGCAGCCACTGACAACACCAGCACTTGGACGAGCGCTGGCTTCGCGCGGATCACAGCTACCAATGCGACGGTCGCGGACTCCATCAGCACCAATATGATCCAGATGACGGCCACAATCGTTAGCCCGGTCGCTGGTGATGTGTTGATCGCAAACACGGCGGGCACTAGCATTGTGCCCACATTCGCCGGCGGAGTGCTCACCCTCACTGGTGTGGACACCGTCGCACATTACCAGCAGGTGCTCGAATCGCTCGAGTTCAATACGACGGCCGTGGCAGCAGGTTCGAGAGCCATCAATGTAGTCGCCATCAATGTAGTCGCCACTGACGCTGCCGGAGTGACCAGCAACACGGCCGTTGTGACGGTGAACCTTGACCTGCAGCCACCGGTTGTCGATCTCAATGGTCTGGTGACTGGCACCGGCAGCACTGGCCTATGGTCCAACTCTGGCCCGGCGAAGTTCACGACAGCCACCGCCACGGTCACGGATGCCGACAGCGCCACCCTGTCCAAGATCACGGCCACGATCACCAGTCCCGTCGCGGGCGACGTGTTGGCAGCCAATACCGTGGCCACCAGCATTACGGCCACATACTCGGGGGGCGTGCTGACCCTGACCGGTAGCGATACCGTCGCCCACTATCAGCAAGTGCTCCAGTCGCTCACGTTCGACACGACGACCGTGGCCCCCGGTTCGCGGACCATCAACGTGATTGCCTTCGACGACGGCGGCCTGGCCAGCGCGACGACCGTGGCGACGGTAAACTTCGACATTCAGGCGCCCATCGTCGACTTGAATGGCCCAGTCGCAGGCACCGGCTTCACGAGCGTCTGGAGCTCCGCCGGGCCAGCGAGTATCACAGCCCTCAACGCGACGATCACTGATTCCGACAGTGCCAACCTGACCAGGATTACGGCCACGATCACCAACCCGGCCTTGGGCGACACGTTGACGGCCACGACGACCGGCACCAACATCACGGCCACTGGCACGGACACACTGACCCTCTCGGGCGTCGATACCGTGGCCCACTATCAGCAGGTTCTCGAATCGATCACCTTCAATACGCCGAACGCGGGTTCGATTCCGAGGACCATCAACCTGGTCGCCCACGATGACGGCGGACTGGCCAGTGCAGTGGTCGTGGCCACGGTGAATCTCGACTACCAGGCTCCGTCCGTCGACCTCAATGGACCAACTATCGGCGGCAACTCGAACTCGGTCACTTGGAGGAACAGCGGCCCGGTCAACTTGACTACGGTCAATGCAACGGCCTCTGATTTCGATAGCGCGACGTTTACGAGGTTGACGGCCACGATCACCAACCCGGCCGCGGGCGACGTCTTGTCGGCCACCACCACCGGCACCGGCATCACGGCTTCGTTCGCCGGGGGCATCCTGACGCTTGCCGGCAGCGATACCGTGGCCCATTACCAGCAAGTGTTGGAGTCGCTCGCCTTTGACACCTCGTCCGGTGTGGCTGGTTCGAGGACCATCAATGTGGTCGCCTTTGACGACGGCGGACTGGCAAGCGCGACGGCGGCAGCCACGATCAACGTACCGCAGCTTCCATTCGTCGATCTCGACATATCCTCAGCGGGCACAAGCAGTGCCAGCACCTGGACCAATTCAGGCCCGGTGGATATCGCGATGAATTCGAGTATCACGGACTCCAATAGTAACATTCTGAGCAAGATGACGGCCACGATCGTGAACCCGTCCCCGGGGGATGTACTGGCAGTTGCAGTCGGCTCCTTTTTCAGCAATTTCGCGAACATCACCTACTCAGGTTATACGCTGACCGTGATCTCCACCAGCATAACCGTGGCCGGTTGGGCTGAGGGGTTGGCCTCGCTCACCTTTGATACGTCGGCCGTGCACTCCGGGTCTCGGACCATCAACGTCGTCGCAGTCGACGGTGCCGGAATTACCAGCAATACGGCCGTGGCTACGGTCAACCTCGACCTGCAGGCCCCAGCTGTCGATCTCAACGGCCCCACGGCCGGCACTGGCAACTCGAGTTTCTGGACGAACGCCGGCGCGGTGAATATCGCCACCGGCAATGCTACGCTCACCGATGCAGACAGCACCAACCTGTCGAAACTGACAGCCACGATCACGGGCCCCGCTGCGGGCGACGTGTTGTCCGCCAATACGACGGGCACCAGCATCACGACCTCATTCTCTGGTGGTGCCCTGATCCTGACCGGCAGCGACACGGTGGCCCATTACCAGCAGGTGCTGGAGTCGCTGGCATTCAACACTTCGACTCTGGCCGCCGGTTCGCGGACCATCAATGTGGTCGTCTTCGATGATGGCAGATTGCCAAGCACAACGGCAGTGGCCACAGTCAACCTCGACCTGCAGGCCCCGGTCGTCGACCTCAACGGTCCTGCGGCCGGCACCGGCAACACCACCTTCTGGACGAACGCCGGCGCGGTGAATATCGCCACCGGCAATGCTACGCTCATCGATGCAGATAGCACCAACCTATCGAAGCTGACGGCCACGATCACCAGCCCCGTCGCGGGCGACGTGTTGTCCGCCAATACGACGGGCACCGCCATCACCACCTCATTCTCTGGTGGTTCACTGACCCTGACCGGCAGCGACACGGTGGCCCATTACCAGCAGGTGCTGGAGTCGCTGGCATTCAACACTTCGACTCTGGTCGCCGGTTCGCGGACCATCAATGTGGTCGTCTTCGATGACGGCGGGTTGGCAAGCACAACGGCAGTGGCCACAGTCAACCTTGACCTGCAGGCCCCGGTCGTCGACCTGAACGGCCCCACGGCCGGTGCCGGCTACACCAGCACCTGGACCAAAAACGGCGTGGTGAATATCACCACCGCTAACGCCACAGTCACGGACCCTGATAGTGCTAACTTGTCTCAAATAACGGCCGCCATCACAAGTCCGGCCGCTGGCGATGTATTGGCTGCCAATACCATCGGCACGAGCATCACCCAAAGCTACGTTAGCGGCACGCTGACTCTCACCGGCGGCGACACCGTCGCGAACTACCAGCAAGTACTGGAGTCGATCACCTTCAACACGACGAGCGTGGCCCCCGGTTCGAGAACTATCAATGTGGTCTCGTTTGACGATGGCGGACTGACAAGCGCGACGGCAGTGGCCACGGTGAGTCTCAATCCGCCCCCGGTGACGGAGTCGATCAACCGTTCAGCACCGGCCGGCCCGACCACAGCCGCCTCGAGCGTCTCGTATACCGTCACCTTTGACAAGCCAGTAACCGGCGTCGATGCCGCCGATTTCCGGGTGACCACGAGTGGCAGCTTAGTGGCCGCGACACCGGTCACCGTTTCCGGTACTGGAGCGGTTTACACGGTAACAGTCACTGGGATTCATGGCAGCGGCGATCTGCGGCTGGACCTGATCGACGACGCTTCGATCATCGACGGCACTGGCATTCCGCTGGTTGGCCTCAACGCAGGCAATGGCAGTTTCCAGGGGCAAACGTACACGATCGATCAGGTGCACCCATTTGTTGTGTCGATCAATCGCGCCAACCCGGCCACGGTGACCGCCAACGGCCCGAGCGTCTCCTATACGGTGACCTTTAACGAATCTGTTATCGGCGTCGATCCTACAGATTTTGCGCTCACCCTGAGCGGCGGTGTAACGACGTCGACACCCCTCGCGGTCTCTGGCAGTGGCGCGGTCTACGTCGTGACGGTCAGCGGAATCCAAGGAGCCGGCAGCTTGGGCTTGAACTTGCTCGACGATCGTTCGATCCAGGATCTGAACGGCAATTGGCTGGTGAATGCCAATCCGGCGCCTTCTTTTGGCAGCCCGCCGCCGATTGCCGCCGGCACTCATCCCTACAATGTTGCCACCGGCGACCTGAATGGCGATGGCATACCGGATCTGGTGACTCTCAATCAGGGGGACAACGATCTCAGCGTGCAGTTGGGCATTGGCGACGGGACTTTTGGAACCGCGGTGACGTTCGCCACCGGCTCTGGGCCCACTTCTCTGGCGGTGGGCGACGTCAATGGCGACGGCAAGTTGGATTTGGTAGTTGCCAACAATGGCGACAATACGGTGAGCGTGCTGATCGGCGACGGCCACGGGAGTTTCGCTGCTCAAGTCACCTATGCCACGGGACCAGCTCCCGTCTCGGTGGCGCTGGCCGATTTCGATGCGGACGGCAAGCCGGACCTGGTGGTTGCCAATAGTGGCAATGCGGTGAACTATGTGAGTGTGCTACTCAATGTCGGCGACGGCACCTTCGCGCCGCAGGTCCCGTACACGACGGGCTTCAATCCGGCAGCCGTCCAGGTGGCGGACGTGAATCGCGACGGCATCCTCGATCTGATTGTGGCCAATTACAACAGCGACACGCTGAGCATACTCAACGGCAATGGTAATGGCACTTTTGCGGCAGACGTTGAATATGCCGTAGGAATTAACCCCAATGCGATTGCCGTCGCGGATTTGAACGGAGACGGCTGGCCTGATCTGATGGCCGCAACGGCCAGCCAACTGACTGAATTTTTAAACAATGGCGATGGCACCTTCACCGCGGCCGTTGTCGGCGACGCTTGCTTCTTTGTCGCGGCAGCCGATCTCAACGGCGACGGAACCGCCGATCTGATTGTCAATGATGGCGGCCTGAAAGTGATGATTGGCCATGGGGACGGCAGCTTCGCGGCAGAATCGACCATACCCACGAACGCTACGCCGATCTTTACCACGGTTGCGGATGTCAATCGCGACGGCAGACCGGACCTAGTCCTGGCCAACTACCAGAGCAACACGGTCAGCGTGCTATTGGCCAACGGCAACGGAAGCTTTACGGGGCAAACTTACACGATTGACCAGATGCATCCGTTTGTCGAGTCGATCAATCGCGCAATTCCGGCCACGGTTGCCGCCAACGGTCCGAGTGTGTCGTATACCGTAACCTTCAACGAGCCGGTGACCGGCGTCGATCCAACTGACTTCGCGCTGGCTTTGACCGGAACAGTGACCACCTCGACACCCATCGCGGTCACAGGCAGCGGTGCGGTTTATACAATGACCGTCAGCGGGATCAGCGGCAGCGGCACGCTGGGCCTGAACCTGGTTGACGACGGCACGATCCGCGATGGCTCTGGCAACCGCCTGATCTCGGCCAACGCGACCCCCTCGTTCGCGAACCAAGCCACGTACGCAACCGGTTTGTCTCCGCATTTCGTGGCCGTGGCCGATGTCAATGGTGACGGCAAGCCCGACCTGGTCGTGGCCAACAGCAACAGCGGCACCGTGAGCGTGTTGATGGGCGACGGCAACGGCAGCTTTTCAACCGGGTGGGGGGGTTTCACGGGGAACGATCCGGTTGCTGTGACGGTGGCGGACGTGGACGGCGATGGCAAGCCCGACCTGATCGTCGATAATCTAGCGAGCAACACGTTGGGCGTGCTGCGGGGCAACGGCAACGGCACCTTCCAATCCGAAAGGACCTATGCCACAGGGTCCGAACCGTATTCCCTGGCGGTGGCCGATGTGAATGGCGACGGCAAGCCCGACCTGGTTGTCGCCAATAGCGCCGACAATACCGTGGGCGTGCTGCTGGGCAACGGCGACGGCACCTTCCAATCCCAAACCACCTATGCCGCGAGTGGCTATCCGCGTTCCGTGGCGGTGGCGGACGTGAACGGCGACGGCAAGCCCGATATAGTCGTGGCCAACAACGGCAGCAACACCGTGAGCGTGCTGCGGGGCAACGGCAATGGCACCTTCCAACCCCAAACCACCTTTGCCACCGGCGTTGTTCCGCGTTTCGTGACGGTGGCCGATGTGAACGGCGACGGCAATCCCGATCTGATCGTCGCTAATGAGGGCAGCAACACGTTGGGCGTGCTGCGGGGCAACGGCAACGGCACCTTCCAAGCCCAGGCCACGTACGCCACCGGCAACGGTCCGTTCTCCGTGGCGGTGGCGGATGTGAACGGCGACGGCAAGCCCGACCTGGTCGTCGATAATGCCAATGCCAATAGCCAGAGCGTGCTGTTGGGCAACGGCGACGGCATCTTCCAATCTCAAACCACATATGCCACCGGTAGCGGTCCGGCTTTCGTGGCGGTGGCGGATGTGAACGGTGACGGCAAGCCCGACCTGGTCGTGGCCAACTCGGTCGACGATAATGTGGGTGTGCTGCTGGGCAACGGCAACGGAAGCTTTACGGGTCAGACGTATACGATCACGAGTTCGCCGCCGGTCGTCGATCTCAATGGTGCCGCGGCGGGCACGGGCTTCACGTCCTCGTGGACGGGCATCGCGTCGGTCGTGATCACCGACCCGGCCAACGCGACGGTGACTGACAATGGCACCACGCTGGCTTCGTTGACCGTGACCTTGACCAGTCCGCACACGGGCGACGTACTGGCGGCCAACACGACCGGCACCAGCATTACCCAGAGCTTCAGCGCGGGCGTCCTGACCCTCAGTGGTACCGACACCGTGGCCGATTACCAGCAGGTGTTACGTACGGTCACGTACAACAACACCGCCGGCGGTCCGGGCGTGGCGGTGGAAACGGCCACGGTGGTCGCTAACGACGGTTCGCTCAACAGCACCACCGTCACCGCGACGATCAACATCAATGCCAAGCCGACCGTCGATCTTAACGGGGCTGCAGCTGGTACGGGCATCACTTCACAGTGGAGCGGCAGTGGACCGATCGCGATTTCCGATCCGGCCAATGCCACGGTGACGGATGACGGCACGAGCCTGGCTTCGATGACCGTCACGTTGACCGGCCCGCACACGGGCGATGTGTTGGCTGCCAACACTACCGGCACGAGCATCACCGCCAGCTACGCCAACGGCACGCTCAGTTTGACCGGCAGCGACACGCTGGCCGATTACCAGCAGGTGTTGCGGACGGTCACGTACAACAACACGTCGGGCGGTCCGGGTGTGGCGGTGGAAACGGCCACGGTGGTCGCCAACGACGGCTTCCTCAATAGCACGGCCGTCACCTCGACGATCAACATGCCGGCTCCCTCGCTGTCGTTGACGGCCGGTGCCGGTTCGGGTGCGCCGAACTACACTACGACCTGGTACAACCAGGGCACGATCCCGACGGAGAACAACGTGCTGGCCACGGTCACGGCCCTCTCGGGTATGACCACGCTCAGCTCGTTGAAGGTCACGCTGGCCACGTTCCACACCGGCGACATGCTGGCTCTGGCACCGTTGGGCGGCGTCGTCCTGTCGTTGACCAGCAGCTACTCGGCCGGCAC
>PLYM01000080.1 GCA_003153375.1 Planctomycetaceae bacterium | reverse complement strand
GAGTACGGCGCCACCTGCGGCTTCTTCCCGGTGGACAAGGTCACGCTGGACTACCTGCGCCTGACCGGGCGCGACACCCACCGCATCGCCCTGGTCGAGGCCTACCTGAAAGCCCAGGGCATGTTCCGCGAGCCGGGCCAGCCCGATCCCGTCTTCACCGACACGCTGGAGCTCGAACTCGGCGAAGTGACGCCTTCGCTGGCCGGTCCCAAGCGTCCGCAGGACCGCGTGCCTTTGCCCATGGCACGTGAATCGTTTGAGCAAGCACTGCCGTCTTTGATAAAGCCGGGCAAGAGCGGCGCGCAGCCGAGTGGAAGTGGCAATGGACATCTTCACCACGGCAGCGTCGTAATCGCCGCCATCACGAGTTGCACCAACACTTCCAATCCTTCTGTGATGGTGGCGGCGGGGCTGTTAGCGAAAAAGGCGGTCGAGCGCGGCTTGCAGGTTCCGTCCTGGGTAAAGACTTCTCTGGCTCCCGGATCGAAAGTGGTTCGCGATTATCTGGAACGCGCCGGCTTGACTCCATATCTTGAGAAATTGAAGTTCCACATTGTTGGCTACGGATGCACCACCTGCATTGGGAACTCTGGTCCGCTGGCGGAAGAAATCTCTAAGGCGATCGACGAGCAGAATTTAGTTGTTGCATCCGTACTTTCTGGCAATCGTAACTTCGAGGGCCGTATCAATCCTGATGTGCGCGCCAATTATCTGATGTCGCCGCCGCTGGTTGTCGCGTTCGCGCTCGCAGGACGCATCGACCTCGACTTGCGTAAAGACGCCATCGCTAACGACAAAGAAGGCAAGCCGGTGTATTTGGCCGACCTCTGGCCTTCGCGCAGCGAGGTAGATGAGGCGGTTAAGAAATCTATTTCGGCAGACATGTTCCGGCGGAGCTATGGCGAGGTTTATCGCGGAGACGATCGCTGGCGCGGTTTGCCTGTTCCCAAAGGCGAGACCTACGCGTGGGATAAAGATTCGACTTACATTCGCCGCGCGCCATACTTCGATGGCATGACGCTCAAACCATCGGCCATACAAGACATCAGGAATGCGCGCGTGCTGGCTGTACTCGGCGACAGCGTTACCACCGATCATATTTCGCCGGCTGGTTCCATAAAGAAGGATAGCCCGGCGGGAAAATATCTGATCGAACACGGCGTGAAGCCTGCTGACTTCAATTCCTATGGGTCACGCCGCGGCAATCATGAGGTTATGGTGCGTGGCACGTTCGCCAATGTTCGCCTGCGCAACAAGATGGTTCCTAACCTCGAAGGCGGATTCACCCGCCACTTGCCCGACGGCGCGGAGATGAGCATCTTCGAAGCTTCGGAGAAATATATTGCGGAACGCGTTCCGCTAGTAATTCTCGCGGGCAAAGAATACGGATCTGGTTCGTCGCGCGATTGGGCTGCAAAAGGGCCGCTGTTGCTCGGAGTGCGCGCGGTAATCGCGGAAAGCTATGAGCGCATTCATCGTTCGAACCTGGTCGGCATGGGAGTCTTGCCGCTCGAATTCAAGAAGGGAGAGAGCCGCGAATCGTTGGGGCTCGATGGAACCGAGACGTTCGACATCGAACTGCCAACCGACATCAAGCCCTTCGCCGACGTGACCGTGAAGGCAACGGCTGCCGACGGCAAGGTCGTGACGTTCAAGACAACGTGCCGCATCGACACGCCGGTGGAAGTCGACTACTACCGCCACGGCGGCATTTTGCATTACGTGCTGCGGCAAATGGCCCGGGCATCGTGAAGCGAATGCCCGTCGTTTAGCCGCGAGGCGCAGCCGAGTGCAATTCAAGGTGAGCGCCAACCGTTATTGCACTCGGCTGCGCCTCGCGGCTAAACAAGTGTTCGAATAATGGTTGAGCAGCTTAATTCACGGCCTTGTACACGCCCCAGTTGCCTTCGGCCAACGTTTGCATGAAGCGGGCGAAGCCGGCTGCGACGGGGGTGGCCGTGTCGATGCCGATCGAGTTAATCGAAATCCGCCGCACGCGATTGACCCCGGCGATCGTCGAGACGATCTGGACGGGGTCGTCGATCTTGCCGCCGCGCGGGGCGCCGTCCGATAGAAAGTAAATGGCTTCGGGGTCGAGATCGAAGGCGGCCTCGAGCGCGTCGAACGAGGCGGTATCGGCGCGGGCCTGCTGCTCGAGCACGACGTTGATGGCGATTTGTTTCATCTGCTCTGTGGCCTGCACCAGCTCGCGCTGCCAGACCCGTACGCCGCTGTCGAAGGCCACGATGCTGAAATGGACCTCTTTGGGCAATTCGCGAATGACGCGGATCAGCTCGGTCTGTGCCGCTTCAATTTTTCCGCCGCGCATGCTCCCCGACGTGTCGAGCACGAAGACGACCCGTTTGGCGCAGATGGGAATGCCGTAGTACTCGCCGAATTTGACGTACGAACCGATCGGCGGGACCTTGGATTTATCGACCTTAAAATTCGGGTTTTGCCGTTCGGTCCACCACACCTTCCATTTTCCGGCATCGTCTCCGAAGTTCTCTCCGGTCGACACGATCAGATGCGAGACGACGTCGAACTGAATCAGCCCCTTGAAGCGGGGCAAGAGATTGATCAGGTGCGTAATGGCGTCGCGGTCTTTGACCTGCGTCAATCCCTGCACGACGCAGCGCCTGAGGCCAAAGTTGCGGTCGAAGAAGTCGGTCCGTGTGAACAGCATCAGCATTCGCATGACGTCGGCTTCCCCCTTGGGGGCCTGTTCGTCAAGCATGGTATGCAAAATCTGCTGATCCACCTGGGGAGTCCCCAGGAATTCGTTCAGATAATTGATCAGACGGAACTGCAAGGCGTCGTCTTCGGTTCCGCCCAGGGCCCGCAGCGCGCCGAGCGCCCGGATATCCATGCCGTCTTTGCGAGTGGCGGTCGTCATCCGCTGCAAGAGCTTCTCGGTCACGTCGCTGCGGTCGCGCAGAGCAGCCAGAAATTTGATGGCCGCGTCGCGGACCTCGACGACCCGGTCGTCGAGCAGCGAGACATAGACCAGGTCGGCGGCGTCTCCCGTAGGGAAATCGGCCAGCAGTTTCAGCGCGGCGATGCGGTCTGTGGGCTTCTTATTGTGGATCCGCTGCTGGTATTCCTTTTTGGCCGCTTTGAACGCCTTGTCGGATCCGGACTTCGTGGCGGTAGCGCGGCTGCCGTCTTTCGCCGTTGCGATTGGCCCGTGGACCAGACCATTCAGGCCCAGCACGGCGAAAACCGTCAGTCCAAGCCCAAGAATTCTCCAACCTGGCATGTGTTGCCCTCCTGCCAAACAACCGTTGCTTGTCCGGCAGTTTTGGTGTGCCATGACGAGCGGTTCATATCGTACCATTCTCATCCGCTCAAGTGTCCAGCCAATCGTTACTTTTTGGAAAGGCGGTGGATAGGAAACGAAAAAATCCCAAAAAATCCTCCCATTCGGCACGGTTTTCTCATAGTAACTTACAGACAGCGGATCAAATTGACGAAATTGACAAAACAGGCTATCGTCCGCCTGATGTTTAGGGAGGTCGGCAGCAAGCCTGCCCAAAGCGAATGCAGGTATTGCCCGCGCTTGCCGCAAAGCGTACAGTTGACGGGAGTTCAGTTGTCAAAGGATTGACAAAAACCCATGCAAAGGACCATACATTTGTCCAGGTGGTTTTGTATTGCCGCCGTATTTTTCGGGCTCGTCATGCTCGTCCCGGATGGGATCGAGGATGACGTCGACGCGCCGACGGTTCGCCTGTTGATTTCGTTGTCGCGCGGCACGCTCGTAATCTGTGGCGGCGGAGAAATCTCGGACGAAGTTCTGGACGAATTCGTCGATGCCGCCGGTGGCGAAACGGCCCACATTGTGGTGATCACGACGGCCACCGACGAGCCCGATTCGGATGAAATCGAAGAAGAAATGGAATACTGGCGTGCGCAGAAACTGGCCCGCCTGACCGTGCTGCATACTCGCTCGCGCGAAACCGCCAATGATCCGGAATTCGCCAGCCCGCTCGCCGACGCGACCGGAATCTGGTTTGTCGGCGGAAATCAGGCCTGGCTGGCAGATACCTACCTGGGCACGATTTCTGAACAGATGATCCACGGCGTCATGCAGCGCGGCGGAGTCGTCGGAGGCATCTCGGCAGGTGCTGCCGTCATGTCGTCGGTCATGATTCGTGACGGGGCGACCTCTCCTGAGATCGGCCGTGGTTTCGGCTTGCTGCCAGGAACGGTGATTGACCAGCACTTTCTGGCCCGCAATCGGCAGGAGCGCCTGCTGGGGGCACTGGCCGCTCATCCCGGGCTGATCGGGCTGGGGATCGACGAACGGGCCGCCCTGGTGGTCCGCGGCACCCGGCTGAACGTCGTCGGCGATTCGGACGTCGTGGCGTGCATCCCTCCGTCATCGGGCCGACCGGCGAAGGTCGAAACTTTGCGTCCGGGCGAGCACACGAACCTGCTGAAGTTGAGCCTGGCCGCCAACAACAAGACTCGCAAGAACCGCCCCGTGATGCGGCTGGCGACGAGCGATTCGGCAGGCGACTGACCGCGTTCTTCAGAACAAGTGGCGGAATTCGTGAGAATTCCCTCGCCCCCTCTCGTTCCCAAGCTCTGCTTGGGAACGCACCTGGTCGAAGCTCTACTTCGCGCAATTGGCACGTTCCCTGTCGTTATCCCGTAAAAGGATGATCCCCACGGATGCCCCGTTAATTCGACACGGGCAATACCACGGATAAACTACCGCGCCAATGATGTCCGTGATTTCCGTCCGTCAATCGTGGTATTGCCACGCCATCCGTGGGGACCTCTTTGCAGTTGAAGGATTCACAGGTCAGGTTGCGCCAACTTCATACCTCGCACGGCTGTGACCGAGTCGCCGCTATCGGGTGCCGTCAGCAAAGATTTGTCCCAACTGTGCCCGGCCTCGTCGTAGGCTCGGGGTTAAACGATTTGTCTCGCCGGCGGCCGAATACAGCATATCTGCCGATTCGAGAAGCGGAGCTTCGAAACGGGGCGTTCCCAAGCGGAGCTT
>PLYM01000269.1 GCA_003153375.1 Planctomycetaceae bacterium | reverse complement strand
ATTCGGGTTTGAAGAGGCACTAGTCCCACCACCAGGCTTCGGCCGGCACTTTGTCAGTGGCCGCCGCGTTCTTCCGCTGGGCATCGAGCTTGCCGTAGCTGTCGGTCTGGATGTGCTCGCCCTTGACGAGCGACCACGGCGCAACTTGCACCCCGCCGCTGACGCCGACGATGATCTGCTTCTGATTGACCACGCGGTGGTTGATGATGGTCTCGACACTTTGCGGCGCGTCGCCCAAGGCCACCTGATATTGGCTGCCATCGCGGAAGCAGGTCATGTGCCAACCGATGCGATCGCCCAGGTGCTCGGTCGTAATCAGGGCCGAGACCAGGGCCAGGTCAAAGATGTTCTGCAAGTCGGCGTAGACCGGATACTTCTCGGCCATCGCACCGAAGTGTTCGGTGAACCGCTGAGCGAATTCCTGATTCGCCGCACTCGATTTGCCCGTGTGTACTTGTTGGCCCAATTGAGTCAGCAACTCGTTCTCGCTCAGAACCTGCACGCCCGATCCGCGAATCTCGAAGATGTTATGGTCCGGCGTCGCGCGGACCGCGTCGTATTTGAGCGTAAACCACCAGCGCAGCACGTCGAGCGGAGGAGGCGACGAACCGCGCGGCACGTCAATCAGCTCCAGGTAGCTCGGCACGCCCACGGCGCCGGCTTCCAGTCCCATGCCGACGAGCTTCATACGGTAGTCCGCTTCGATGAGCACTTGTGCCACGCGGGTGCGGGCGTCGATGCCGTCGATCGAGATCGATTGCAGTCCCATCTGATCGCGCAGCTTCTTGAGCCAGACCGGTCGTTGACCCGGCTTGAGCGGTGTGGCGCTCGATGCCTCGGCAAATTGCTTGGTGCGGGCCAAGCCCTCGGCCGTGGGATCGATCGAGCAACCGAACGTGCCGTTGGGCGAGGCGTTCAAATAACGCAACACGGTCACCAGGTCGTCAAGTTGCAGAACCGGTCGGCCTGTCTTGCGACTCACGCGGCGCCCCTCTTCGTCGGTTCGCCAATCACCAGCCGGCCCGGCCAAAACCAGGTCACCGGTTTCCGGATAGACCATCACGTACTTGATCTTTTCCAGCCCCGCCATGTTGAGCATGTCCGCGGAGGGTTGTTGGCCCGCGGCCAACGCCAACTGGACGTACTTCTCCAACCGGGCTAACGACACCTTTCTGAGCGGGCTCGCGCGTCGCGCGTTCGTGTTGTCGGCGCCCTTGAGGGCCGCCAGACGCGTGGCGACCAGCTCGGGGGATTTCTCGGTCGAGAGGGTGCGTTTGAGCACTCCCGATGCGTCGACGTAGACACCGTTTCGGAAGGGCTCGATTTTTCCCGGCCCGCCGTTTTCGTCCCACGAGTTTTTGGAAACCGTCTCGGTGATCAAATTGATCAAGCTGGTAAAGTCGGCTTGCACGCCGCCGCGGGCTCCCGGCTGGGGAGCGGGCTCGGTCGTGGCTTGCAGTGCCGAGTTGCGGGTTCGATCGTCACTCACGGTGGCCAAGGTCGAGATCGCCGCGCGCCGTTCGCCACCTTTGGCCTGGGCAGCGGCCACGCGCACCAACCGCGCATCGCGCTCGGCCGCGTCGCCCGATTGTCGGGCAGTTTGCAAGGCGGGGCCAAACTCGCCGGCGTCGAGCTGTTGCTGGAGCAGATCGGGCGCGCCACTTTCGCCGGCCGGCACAATCCGCCACGCGCCGGCCAAGGCAATCGCCACGGCCACCAGAGTCAAGACGTTGAAGCGTTCACGAAGCGACGAAAGCCGCGTGGCGAAGAGCGCGAGCATGGCCATATTCCCCTGTACCGGCGAGGCGCGAGCGAAGGGCTCGGCACCAATCTAGGCTCGCATGCCGGGTGGGCAAAGTCAAGGTAATCGCCAGGTCGGGCGGCACTCAAAAAAGTCGCGAAAAGGCCACCGAAAGCGGACAAACCTCGGGTGCGGTTGACGACAACAGGCAATCCCGGGAGACGTCTTTTCCCCGCAGCGCAAAAAAAACAGACGGCCCACCTGTTCAACTCAGGGGGCCGTCTGTAACTGTCAAGGAGACCGCTTGTTCACTCGCCGGTGCTCCAGCGGGAACTAGCCGCCGCAGCAGCTCGTCTCGACGACCGCACAGCAAGTCGGCTGGCAGCAACGCGCACGGCGCTGGTGGCAGCACTTGTGGTGACGGTGGCACTTTTGCTTGCAGCAGCTGGGCGCCGGGGCGCAGCAGCTGGGCTCAGCGGCACACGAGGGTGCAGCAGCGCAGCTGGGAGCCGCACACGACGGTTGGCAACAGCCATGGTGGCCGAATGCTTTCGCATCCGACGCGATGGCAAACACAAACAGGCCGGCGACGAGCAGAGCCGGCAGCACAATGCGGGATTTCATGGACGGTAACTCCTCAAACAGAAAAACTTGGGATATTCCTCTTCGAACTTCGCTGCAGCCGATTGCCTCTGGCGATACGTATTCGCGTTGTAATCAGGCAGGCTTACTCAGCGATCCTTGATGCCCTCCGTAGAGAAGCCTCGCTGTTGGTTATCGTCGACCCAACCGGAGCGTCTTAGTCGGACACCGCATTTTCTCCAACCTTCAGGGTCGGGCCGCGCCAAGAAATGGGATCTGACGGTTTTGACGTAATCTGGCTGCCTCACGCGACTTGGCGGCAGGGAAACCAGGCCTCACAGCCCGCATGGACAGTCTCGCGCGGCGCGCACGGCACCGTCGCGCTGCCCCGCAGAATCGGATGGCGACGCGCGAGTGCTTAGTGAGCTTTGCTCGGAGAATGCCGAGCGAAACGATCGCGCCGCTCAGGACGGGCTGAGGGCGGGCCACGAGAATTCGGCACGGGATGGTCGCCGAAGCGGAGATCGCTGGGGGAGTTCGCGCCGCGGCCGGGGCCTGACGTGATGGTCCCGCGAGAATCGTTCGAAGCGGGTGCTTCTGGAGGGCTACTTGCCCGACGACAGTCGCTGGGCCGCCTGGCTGAGCGCCACCAGATAGGGCACCGGCTCGCTGCCCAGGGCGTTGAGCACCGTTCCGCCGGCCGTAAAACAGTGAGTCACGTCATTCGGCTGGCCATAAAGGTCCAAGGCCGCTCCGCCTTCGCCGCCGCCGACGTAAACCTCGACACCGGCGTCCTTCAATCGTTTTAACTGGCCAATGAACCGCCGCGTGCCCTCGGCAAAGCGCGGGTCTTCGAACATGCCGAAGACGCCGTTGTAGAAAGCGACGGCCGCCTGGCCGTGGTGTCGGGAAATGAATTCGCCGACCTTCTGCTCGAACAGGGCGCTGGTTTTGGGTCCGACGTCAAACTGCTGGTCGTGCGGCCCGATGGTCTCGCTGGCACGGCCGTCTTGCAAGATAAAATCGACCGGCAGCACGAACTCGATGCCCTTGGCCCGGCCAGCCGCGATCATCCGCCGGGCCTGCTCGATGCGCTCGCGTGGAATGAAGTAAGGCTTGTCGGCATGGGCCGGATCTTCGGCGACGCCGAGCGAGAATTGGCCCCCGTCGAGTTCGGCCGCCGCGCGTTTGAGCGCCATGGCCAGCGAACCGGCGGTGAACACCATCTGGATCGTTCCGCGCCCGATCATGGCGTCCAGATCGTCGAGCTTGTCAATCTTCAGTCCGCTGAACACGACCAGTTGCGTTTTCAAGCAGCGCAACATCGGCCCGTCGAATTCCTTGGCCACATAGGCTCCCAGCGCCACGCGATCCATCGCGGCGGGAACGACGAGCGTCGAGGCATCGAGACTGCCGGCCGACAGGGCCTCGTTGACGTAGTTGACGGCTACCTTCTGGACGAATTCGTTGGTGAGCCGGGCCAGCGACTCGGCCAGTTTGGGCAACTCGGCCGGCTTGGCTTTCCACAGCACGCGCTCGATGGCATAGCGCCGCGTGTTCTCGAGCACCAGGATGCTGCCGGGCGCGGCGTGGCGAATTTGTTCGGCGACGCAGTCGCGAATCGTCACGGTCGATTCGTCCAGCCAATCGACGACCAGCGGCACGTCGCATTGCATCAGTTCGCCCAGGCGCTTGGCGACCTTTTGCAAAGTCTCCTCGGGCTTGCGGCCAATGTGGCCGAAGATAATCTGCTTCCAACCGTGCTGACGGCCGAACTCGAGCGTTTCCATCATCGAGCGCAGGCGAATGTCGCCTTCGCCGATCTTGGCGCCTGGCTTGGCATCGACGTCGCCGCGAATCAGCACGCTCGTGCCGCGCGGCAGCGAGCCCAACGAAGTCAAACGCGGAATGGCCGCCAGGTATTCGGCCAGCGAACGCTGCGGCCGCCGGCCGTCAACGTCCAGCTCCGTATCCAGAAAGGCCCGCATCGAATCAACCGTCACTTGCATCGATTCCCCCTTCGTATCCCAGTCGCGCCAACAACGGCCGAGCCTTACTGTTCGGCGGCACTCTTCCGCGCGATTTCCGCCGGGCCCTCACCGCTATCGGCGTGAGCCAGTTCCTTGTCCAGTTCCGCGTCGTAGGCCTTCAATGCTTCCTGATAGCGATCCAACTCTTGCTGGGCCAGGTTTGCGCCGCCCAGTAGCTCATCAATTTTCTTAGGCAACGTCTCGGCCAGCTCCGGCTCGTAGCCCATTTGAAAAACCTGCACGGTGCCGTCGATGCCCAACACCACCATGGTCGGCAAGACCTGCACTTGCAGCACCTTCTCGCTCGTTTGCTGGGCGTCGCGCACGATGGGAACCGTGACGTGCGCCGCGTTGAAAGCGTCGCGCAAGGTGGCGTCCGTGATGGTCGCTTCGTCACGGCTCACGGCCAGGATCACGACTTTGTCGTTGTCCTTGAATTGCTGATAGACCTTTTCCAGGTTCGGAAAGCCCTTGAAGCACCAGCCACACCAGGTGGCCCACATGTCGAGCACCGCGACCTTATCCTTCAAGTCCTCGCGTTTGACCGGCGCTCCGTCGAGACCAACGAAAGTGAAATCTTCGGGCGATCGACCCAGCAGCGGCGACGGCGGCGCGGGGCCCGGAGGAAACAATCGCTTCAGCAGTTTGGCTCCCTCGGGCACGGCGAACTGAAAAGCGGCGGGGGCGATCGACTTGCCGGCGCGTGCCCCGCTGAATTCGGCCCAGATTGAGCACTTGGCAACGTCGAACTTTTTCCGCAGTGCGTCAGAAGGGAACTCAAACTTGCGCATCAGACCGTCGTTGGCATCGATCCAAAACACGCCCGTTCCCTCGGGGCCTTCGACGGCCACGCGATAGCATTTGTCGCCGTGCAGTTCGGCGTCTTCCAGTTTTTTCGGAGTGCCGCTGCCCGCGAGCTTTTGAATCGGGTTTTCTTCGAGCAACATCACGAGTTGGGGCAATGTGGCATCGATTTGTCCGCGCGCTGCGTCAGCCAACATCGGATCGGGAAACAGCGACTTGTCCGTCAGGCGTTCGGGGCAAGGCCGGACCAGCACCTGGTTCTCGAGCGATTCGACGCTGGCTCGCAATTGCTGGCCGTCGGCCACGATGCTGGCTTGCAACGAGTGGACGCGGATCTTGTTCGGTCGCTCGAAGGCGACTGAGAGCGGGATCGGTTGCGACTCTTGTTGCTGACCATTGCGATCCTCGAGCTTGAGGTGCAATTCGCCCGCATCTTCATAGCTGGCCAGATCCTGATATTTCGTCGTCAGATTCTCAAGCAGCTTCGCCGCCGAGGGGCCTTGATCGCCTGCCGAGATGGCAGCGGTCGGAGTCGGCGTGCTTTGCTGGCAGCCCAGTTGATAGGGCAACCAGGCACAGGCCGCCAGCAAGACGATCAGCGTAAATAGGTTCGAATGCGTCGGGCGTCGTGTGGTGAAACGGGAAGGCATGAATCGGTCCTCGCGAGGAGTGCAATTTCAGTCCGCGGATTGTTGGCGCGGCAGCAGGCGGCCGCCGCCAAGCCCGGAGGGTTGCAGATTATTGGCAAGTTGTCCCATCGCGTAAAGCTCGACTTCTTGACCGCCTTCGCACGGCCGCCCTATGATGCCAGCGGCGTCCTCGTCCCGCCGCATTCTTGCTTAATCCGCCGTTTTGACAACCCAAGTTACGCTCCATGGCCCTTTTAAGGTATGGAAACCAGCAATCCTTGAAACTCGAGCTGGCCCCTGGCTTGCTCCGGGCACAGTGCGATGCACCCCGCGGGGAGCCGGTGCGCGACCTGGGGGCGGCCGTTGATCGGGCCTTGGCCGAACCCTTGGATTTTCCATCCTTGGCCCAAGCGGCGATGCCGCTCGACAAGGTTGTGCTGGCACTGTCGCCCGGCGTGCCGCAGGCCGCCACGATCATCGAATGCGCGATTTGCGTGCTGACCGGCAACGGCGTCGCGGCCCACGATATTACTCTGGTACACACGCTCGCCTCGGAGACCGCCGCCCGCGAGTTGCTGGCCGGGTTGCCACCCGACGTGCGCAAGGCAGTCCATCTTGTCACCCACGACCCGCTGAATCGCGACACCCTGAGCTATTTGGCCGCGGCAACCGACGCCAAGCCGATCTACGTCAATCGGGCGATCCACGACGCGGATTTCGTGATTTCGATCGGCGAGCTGCGGCCAACCGACTCGCCCGGCTATCACGGCGTCAACTCGTGCATTTTCCCCACCTTCTCCGACGAGGCCAGCCAAGGTCGCTATCAGTCACCCCGCGCGAGCCAACACAGCCGGCTTGCCAGGCAGGCGGAGGAAGTCGCCTGGCTGCTGGGCCTCAGCTTCACGATCCAGATCGTGCCCGGCGTCGACTCTGAGATCCTGCACGTGCTGGCCGGCGACCCGCGCTCCGTGCTCCAACGGGGAACTCGACTGTGCGACGAGGCCTGGAACTTCGAAGTGCCGCAGCGGGCCAGCCTGGTAGTGGCCACGATCGAGGGACCGGCCGATCAGACTTGGGACAGCGTGGGCCGAGCCTTGGCCGCGGCCGCCTGGACCGTCAGTGCCGAGGGCGCCGTCGCCTTGTGTACCGAGTTGGCCGAGCGGCCAGGCGCGGGCTTGCAGCAGGTGATCGGCGCCGACAACCTTGACGAAGTGCTCGACGACCTGGCCCAGCATCCGGCCGCCGACGCGTTGGTCGCGGCCCAAGTAGTTCACGCCCTGCAGCGCGGACGGGTGTATTTAATCAGTCGACTCGACGACGAGCTGGTCGAGGAACTCGGCATGTCGCCGCTGGCCGTTAGCCGGCTGTCGGCCGTCGCCGCCCGCTACGATTCGTGCATCGTGTTGACTAACGCCCATCGGGCCACGGTTCACGTGCGGGGCGACGCGCCGGCGCGGACGGCAACCTCATCGCAAAAGTCGCGATCATGAATCCCACCGAAGACGCCGTCGCCTGGCTGGACGAATACCGTGCGCTGGTGGCCACTGCCGGGCTCGTCGACCTCGGCCACAGAACGCAGATCGAACTGGCGGGTGCCGATCGGGCTTCGTTCCTGCACAACCTGTCAACCAACGAGATTCGCAAGTTGGCCGTCGGCTCGGGTGTCGAGGCGTTCTTGACCAATGTGCAAGGCAAGACCCTGGCCCACGGCTTTGTGTTTGCCGGCGAGACGTCGCTCGTGTTCGAAACGGTCGGCGGCCAATCGGCGGCGATCCTCAAGCATCTCGATCATTACCTCGTCTGCGAGCAGGTTGAGTTGTTCGATCGCAGCCAGGAGTGGTGCGAGCTGCTGCTGGCGGGGCCGGCCACATCGAGCTTGTTGGCGAGCGTGTGCGAGGGGCCACTGCCCCAGGCCCGGCTCGCGCATCGAACGGCGTCGCTGGCGGGGCAGTCGGTATCGGTGCGACGTGTGGAATGGACCGGACCCGAGGGACTCTTGATCAGCGGGAAGAACGATGCAATGGCGGCGGTTCGGACCACGCTCGCGGAGTCCGGCGCGGCGCCGTGCGGCGAGGCGGCTTTCACGGCCGCGCGCATCGAATGGGGCTTGCCACTGTTTGGCAGCGACATCACCGAAGCCAATCTGCCGCAGGAAATTGCGCGCGATCCGCTGGCGATCAGCTTCACCAAGGGCTGTTACCTGGGCCAGGAAACGGTCGCGCGCATCGACGCCCTGGGACACGTCAACAAAACCCTGGTGGGCGTGCGATTTCGCGGCGCTGCCGTGCCGCCCGTCGGCACATCGCTTTCGGCGGGCGGACAAGTCTTCGGCCAGGTCACGTCGTCCAGCTTCTCGCCCTGCCTGAATAGCGCTTTGGCCTTGGGCTACGTCCGCCGCGGCAGCAATCAGCCCGGCGCGGCGCTGACGTCCGCGATGGGCGAGGCCGAAGTCGTGGCGTTGCCCGTTCGCTGAAATGCCCGTTCGCCGGCGGCCCCGACCGAGGATTCGTCACTTTGCCCTTAGCGAATCCGCGATCTGTGGTTCGCCCGGCAGAGCCGCCAGCCAGGTCCGCACCCGTCCGACGACATCAACCCCGTCGGGCATCTGGCCGATCACCTCGAACGAACCCGCCGCCAGCGAGCCGCCCAGCGCCACCAGCTCGCACCGCATTGCCTCGAGAAACACCTGCGTCTCCTGCTGGCTCAAATCGTGTCGCACGAGCTCAACGGCCCCCGCGGTGCGCTCTCGCCGCAGCGACGCCAGGCGTGCATGTTCAGCCTTAACGAGCAACCCGTCAATATACGCGCGTCGCAATTGCCCAGCCGTGTTGAAATGATACGCCCGATCGGGGTTCAGGTAGACGCTCGCGCAGCCATCGCGACGAAAGCCGACGATCACTTCGTCGGCCGCGCCTACAATGCGCAAACTCACCCGCTCGACCAGCGCCCTGGCCTCGGCCAGCAAGTCCTCACGATCGTGCTCTTCGCGTGCCATGACGATTCCAGTTCGTACCAGGCCCGGGCGTTGTGGTGAGAGATCCGGCCGTCAGCACGATCAATATATGATCGTTATGTTGCCGAATGGCGCGACCGACGGCGCCAGGCCGCCAGCAGCAAAGCGGCCAGGGCGAATGCGGAGAGGATGACGGAACTCGGCTCGGGAACTGTGATTTGCGTGATCTGCGTGGCCCAGGTCTGGTAGTCGGTGGCGTACTGGCCAAATGCCCAGAAGACGTTGGGATTGTTGGGATCAACTTGCAGGGTCATGTAGTCGCCCCAGCGGAGTAGTGGATAGACTGCCGTCGGTGGGTTAAAGTCGCCAGTCAAGCTGGCGACGAGCAGGAAGGGATCGCCGAAGGTGATCGTTCCATCGATCGATTTGCCAATTACGGCATATTCGCTCAGATTTCCATCGGCCCCGAAACCCGAACGGGTGAACGTCATGACGACATCCCCTTTGGCGTTCACGGCAATCGCCGGTTGAAAATAATCGTAATTCGCATTACTGAGGAGGCCTTGCTGAATGACGACGTTGGTCGCTTCGTTGATCGTGAACCATTCGACGGCCGAGTTCACGCCAAATCCAACAGAGTGGGCCGCGTAGATAATGTTGCCAACTTGATAGGCGTTGGCTCCGAAGCGAGTATCAAGTGTCCCGATGTTTCGCATGCCGGCCGGCTGGGCCGCATTTGGCGGCGGCAAGTAGCTTTGGGTGTTGATAAAAGCTCCGTTGGCAATCTGAGCGTTCGCCGCAGATCCGCCGACGATGTCGGCGCGATAGATCACTGGAGCACCGTTGTTCGAGGTCAAGGTGCCCAAAACTGGCGCATGGCCCGAGCCGGTGAAGTTAATGATTGGCTGTGGAACGGAACCCAATACTTCGGTATCAACGCCAATAAAACTGCTCATCCTGGCTAAAGAGGGATGGGCCAATAGCAGGTCGGCCTTGGGGATGGAAAACAACGAATCTCCATCCACGCCGGTGGAGTCGCCAGTTGTGAAGTTCGTGACGCCGATATAAATGCCGTCTGCATTGATGCCCAACCGTGTGAAGTCGGCAAACGCTCCGGTCTCGGGGGTGCCCGCGACGAAACTCACCGCCTTCCAGCCGTCGGCCGGATTGGACGTGTTGCTGCGGGCCACGAGCAGACTGTTGTTGACGTTGTCGGTGGTCACCGCCGCCGCGAACCAGTGCTGTGACACGGGATCGTAAAGGACCCGGTTGTTGAAGACGCCGAGGCCGTAGATATCGGTGGGGTCAATCGTAACTCCAGCGCTTGACCAGAAGGTGCTGGCCGAAGTCAACTGTTGCTGCTGACCGGTGGTCTTGTCATAAACGGCATAGGCGCCGTTGATCAGTTCGACGATGTTGTTCGGCCCGACGGCGCCATCAGAGTCGGGCGGGTAATACGGCACATTGCCGTTGAACGATCTCCCATCGGCAAGCGTTACGCCGGTGAAATTCAAGCCGATCGTGCCGCTTTGCGCGTGGGCCGAGGTCGGATCGAGCGCGAGCAAGAGCCCGGCGATGAGGCAGAACAACGAAAGCGCGCCAGCGCGAGGAGTCATGAGAAGTGTGAGCCCGAGGAAGAAGAAAAAAGCTGGTGTCGATGCGGCACGAAGCGGCTGATTACACGAGCGTTTTCCGAGGCTGCGGTTGCCAGACGGGATCTGCCGAGCGACGGCGGTCCCACACATCCTTGATGGTAGTTGCCACTCCAGACCGCTTCAAGGAAAATCGAGCGGGAATTTCGCCTTCGCCTGCCAACCCGGCCACTACGCGCGAGCGAACGGCCCGAAAATCGCGTCGACATTGCCCCGCAGCACCTGGGTGCCCAGCGCCACGGCCCGTTCCTCGCGCCAGCCGCGGTCGACGACGAACCGCTCGGCCAGGATCTTGGCCAGGATGCGCTTGTACATGGCGAACTTGGGTAGAGCGAACTCGAGCTTGTACATGTCGGAGTAATAGCCGATCTGCTTGGTTCGCGGCACGGCCTCGAGCCGGGCGGCCGCGTCGTGCTCGATGTAGGTCGGCGTGTTCGAGTACCACCAGTGGGCGTTGGTGAACACGTTGGGAAAAATCCAGCTGTAGCTGACCAGTTCCTGGTTGGTGACGCTGGCCAAAACCGAGATCGGAAACTTCACATTGGGAAACGCGTTGAACAACTCGCGGTATTGAATCAGCGAGACGCGGCTATCGTAGAGATCGCGGCCCTGAAAGACTCCCCCGGCATAGACGCCGCGATTGACGCCGATCATGAGATCGAAGGGCAACTTGAAATCGGCGCAATACTCGGCCAGTGTCCAAAAGACCAAATGGCCCAAGTCGCGCTGTCGCGACGCATCGGCCGCCGTGCCGTGCCGCCAGACGTCGTCCACCGCGGCCGTCGCCGCCGCGTCATCCAGTTGGCGGGGCGAGAAATCGGGAGGCAGCGAGATGGCGCACGCCCGAGCGCCCCGATTTGCGAAATGCTCGAACAGCTTGCCAATTGCCGCCCGCAGCGTATCGGCGTTGCGCACGGTCGAACCGGTCGCCCTTTCCAACCGCGCGCGAACCGCATCTTGCGCCAGGTGAAACACCAAGTCGTCGGTTCGCAGGCAGGGAATGTAAACGGACGTGTCGAATCCCGATAGCGGATCGTCAAAGTCGTTGGTCAGAAAAACGGCCGACAACTTGCTTTGCTTGAGCACCTGCGCGGTCCAATCGGGCCGGCTCATGGCCGCGGCTGCCCGATCGTAAAGCGACTCCCAGTTCCCGCTCGTAATCGCCTCGTCGCGAAAACCAAAGAACTCTCGCGCCATCTCGATCAGCCAACTCGACTGGATCGTGTTTTCCAGCGCGCCGAGATACTCGACGAGCCGCGCCACCTTTTCCTTGGGGGGCAGCCCTGGCTCTGCGATCCGCTGGCGAGGCATGCCGGCCGAGTGGGCCAGCTCGGTGTAATAGTGATAGCCCAGGATGTCGGCCAACGTGGTCGAAGCCGGCGCGTGGGCGTTGATGTGGGTGTGAGGATCGATCAGTTCGAGCGCGTTGAGCGCGTCGAACAGGCGGGAACGCAAGGCGTCGGACATCGGTCGGGCTTCGGCTCAAAAGACTGGGAAAGTCCTCATCTTCTCGCAATCCGCCCGCGTTGCAAGCCTGCGGCGCGGAGTGCCCATGCGGCTCGCAGGGAAAAACGCGTCCCGGACGATGATCGGCCAACGTGAGACGCCGAGATCAACCGAAGTCTGGCGAACAATTACGTCGTCAGCGGCAGCTTTTCGGCAAGAAAGTCCGCGTAGTGCCGCGCGATGGCGGCCTGATCCCCCGCGCGATCGACGAACACGCCGAGCACGCGAGCGCGGAGAATCACCCCCTTTTCCAGTCGGTCGGCAAACAGGTGATGGGTCAACTGGACATCGCTGGGATTGCCTGGCGAACCGCACTGACATTGCGAGGTTTGCGAATCGGTCGGCATGACCATCTCGGCATAACTGGTCCGGCCGTCCGTCAAACGAAACAGATAGCAGTGCGGCTGCGACGGCGCGTCGACATCCGGTTGGCCCGCAGTCGCCATAGTAGTCGCCCTAGTAAATGTGCCGCGCTCGACGTCGACGAGACGGAGAACTTCGCTGGCGCTGACGGCGCTGCGTGCCGAAAGTTGGGGGCAACTATCGAGCAAACTCGTCTGCACGGATACGACCCATTCGATCGCGGCAATCGCACCGGCAAGATCGTGCGACGCGGCGCGCCAATAGACCTGCGACCGCATTGCCGGCGCGGGCCAGTCGTGATAGGTCGCGATCAAGTCGCCGCCGCGCGTGTAGTGTTCGACCTGTGGCGCGGCCGATGGTGAACGCGCGGATGGCAACTCGACGCCGAGCAACCGCAAGTCCGGCCGCGGCTCGCCATCAATGCGCACATCGCTCAGGCCTTCGCTCGGTGCGAGCGGCTGGACGCTGGCCGAGAACCGTGCCAGTTCGAGACGCACGGAATTGTTTGCGGCGTGCCACGGTTGCGGCATGTTCGCGTCGATGTCAGAAGGCCCGGACGGAAAAAACGAAACAAAAAAACCCCGCCGCTCGCGCGAGGCGAAACGGCGGGGCCGGAACAGAGAAGAGGCCGGGTCGTTATGCGATCCAGAATGACTTTATAAGGCCTGCTGGACTCATCACTGTTACTTTTTGGATCTTACCACAACCAAGGGCCGTGTCCATAGTCTGGGTTCGAATTCGAATTTTTTTTCATCCCCTGGTTGCGGCGCCTGCCTCAGCCGGCCAACTCGAAGTCGAACCGGGGCGTCCATTGCGTGCCCGTCGACGAAACCTATAATCGCCCGCAGGCGCCTCGCTCGACGGGCCGACAGACTGCGGCTCTGCCCATCCGTGTAGGCACACGGATCGCGGCGTGACAAGGCCCGACGCTTACTTCCACTGGCTCCTCGACGGGCGTCCTAAGTGGCCGATTTCCTATCCATTTGCGAACAGGCGGCCCGCGCCGGCGGTCAGGAGCTGTTGAGCTGGATCGGTCGTTTTGGGGTACGCGAAAAAGGGCCCGCTGACCTGGTGACGCAGGCGGATGCCGCGGCCCAGGAGGTTGTCCGCGGCGTCTTGTTGGGAGCATTTCCCGACCACGCCTTTGTTGGCGAGGAATCCGACGGGGAGCTGGACCTGGCATCCGAGCATTGTTGGGTGGTCGATCCCCTGGACGGCACGACCAATTACGTCCACCAGGTGCCGCATTATGCGGTGTCGATTGCCCTGGTCGAGCGCGGACGGCCGACGGTGGGCGTGGTCTTCGACCCGGTGCATGGCGATTGTTTTTCGGCCGCCCGCGGTCAGGGTGCCCGGTTGAACGGCGTGGCGATCCGCACGAGTAGTGTACGAGACGTGTCGCAAGCTCTGGTGGCTGCCAGTTTTGCGGCCAAAGTGACCACCCCCTCACGAGAGATCGACCATTTCGTGGCAGCCGTGTTGAATTGCCAGGCCGTGCGACGAACCGGATCGGCGGCCCTCAATCTATGTTATGTCGCCTGCGGCCGCTTTGACGCCTTTTGGGCCTTGAGCACCAAGGCCTGGGACGTGGCTGCCGGCGTGCTGATTGTGGAAGAGGCGGGCGGCGTGGTGTCAGACCTCGAGGGCCGCGCGTTGGATTTGCAACGCGCGCCCCATCCGGTGGTCGCTGCCACCACCGAATTGCACGGACAATTCCGCAGATTGCTGGTGGCAGCGCCACGGCATTAACGCGGATTGCTAGCAGATTTTGAGTGCTTTGCTGGCCGAAGGACCCAATGGGCGGGCTGAAGGTCAGCGTAATGGCCGCTTTTCGCGGCATTTGTTTTGAAGGATCCTACTGGGCGGATTACACTGAAAAGCGAGGTCAACTCCGCATTTCTCAATTTCTCAGCCGTTTGCCCACGCAGCGCGAGCGGCCGTTCAGCAAAGTCTTGCCATGGGACCACGACTCTGGCAATCCGGACCGGTATTGCTTGCCACGGCGCTTGTATCGGCGTGGCTGACGGCCTCCGGTGTCGCCATGGCCGACGAGGCGGCGCCCGCGGCGAAAGAGCCGGCCGCCAAGACGGCTCCCTTCCAGCCGCTGCCAGGCGAGGTCGAGCCGCCGCTTTACCATCTGCCCGACAAAGACGGCAAGTTGCAATTGGTGCCGGGCTTTAGTTTCGACGACTTCCGTCAATTGTTCGAGCTGAAGAATCAGCTCGCCCAACAAACTCGACCGCCGGCCTTTACGATTCAAAGCCTGTCGCTCACCGGCACGGCCGACCGCCAGCGTGCCGAGATCGAGGCCCAATATCAAATCACGGTGCACGAAAGTGGCTGGGTGGGCGTGCCGTTGCGTTTGAACGACGCGGTGCTAACCGCCATCGAGGGCTACGAGGGACCCGGCGATCATTTCGTCCACTACGAGCCGCAAGGTCGGGGTTATGTCGCCTGGATTCGCAGTGATGCCGAGAAGACACACCGGGTGCTGCTCAAACTTCTCACCGGCCTCGTCACCGCGGGACCCGAGTCGCATTTGCAGTTGAACGTGCCGCGCGACGTCACGCGTTCTCAATTAAAGCTCGCGGTGCCGCTGCCGCGCGCCGTGGCCAAAGTCAGCGATGGCGGCACGCTCGAAAGCTCCCTGCCCGAGGGCGAAAAGACGGAACTGAACGTGGTCGGCCTGGGCGGCGCCCTGGACGTCGCCTGGCACGCCGCGGAAGCCCAAGTGGCCGGCTTGCCGACGGCGCTGGAAGTCAGCGCCGCGGTGCAGGTGCGCATCAACGGCCGTAACGTCAGCAGCGATGCCAAGCTCAACGTGCGCAGTCTGGGCGGCGAATTCGATCGTTTCCAAGTCCGATTGCCGCCCGGGGCCGAGTTGGCAGACGCCGCGCAGAGCGGCGTGACCCTGGTGCCGCTTGAGGCGACGTCGCCCAAGGGCAAGTTGTACGAAGTCAAACTTGAAAAGAAGACTCCCGGACCGGTCAACGTGCGCCTGGTGACCGACCGCGCGCACACTTCGCCCCAGGCCGGCGACGCGATTGAGCTGGCCGGGTTCGAGGTGCTGGGGGCGGTGCGTCAATGGGGCACGTTGACGGTACAAATCGAAGGCAACTGGCAAATCCAGTGGGGGCACTCGAATCAGAGTCGCGTCGACGAACTGAGCGGCCCGCTTCGGCCGGATGACCGAACCGCCGCGTTCGAGTACTTTGTCCAGCCCTATTCGCTCACCGCTCGGGTCGTGCCGCAAAAAACCCGCATTCGCGTCGAGCCCGAATATGTGCTGCTGATTGGCAGCGGCGAATGCCAGTTGCGCGCCCGGCTGAAATATACGATTCGCGGCGCCAAGGTACGCTCACTCGAAGTTGACTTGAGCGGTTGGGAAGTCGACAACGTCGGCCCCGCGACGCTGGTTGACGTCGACGCCCTGGCTCCCAGTCAGAACCACCCCTTCACCATCCCGTTGCTACAAGCCTCATCCGGTGAGTTGGAGTTGACGCTCGAGGCCCATCAGCGGATGGCACCCGATGCAGGTCGGGTGGCGCTGGACTTGCCGCGTCCGCAAAGCGAGGCCACGGCGGCGGCCAATGTGGCCGTCGTGCCGGCCGACAACGTCGAACTGGTTTTGCAACCTGAAGAAACCCGCGCCTTGGCGCCGCAGGCCGCCAAGCCGCAAATCAAGCTTCCCGACGGCCAACAAGATCCGCTGTACTTTCGCACCGAGGGTAGCGAGTCGCGGTTGGTCGCGACGCTGAAGGTGCACGAGCAGTCCATCTCGGCGGCCTTGACCACGCAACTGGACGTCGACGAACGCCAGACGCGAGTCAGCCAGCGGATGGCGTTTCAAATTGCCTATCAACCGGCCGATCAATTGACGCTCGCGGTTCCGCGCGGCGTGCGGCCCGACCGGCTGAACATCACGCTTGACGGCCAGCGTCTGGTGCCCACCGTGTTGCGCGAGCGCACCGAGAGTGACGCGGAACTGATTCCGCTGCGCGTGGCCCTGCCGGCGCCGCGAATCGGCCGTTGCGAATTGGAGATCAGCTATCTTGCGCCGCACGAGAAGCCGCTGAGCACGGCGAACGCCACCGTGAAGATTCCTCTGGTGATTCCTGGAGAAGGTCAACTGACAGCCAATGAGTTGGTGGTGCCCCGCAAGAACAGCGTCGTAGCCAGCTATGCCAAGAGCGCGAAGGGCGAGTGGACGGAGGATGCACGAAGCCGCCCGGCGACCGACACGCCGGACCTCACACTCTCCGCCCGCCGCGCGATCGCTGAAGTCGCGCTGTTGCTGCGCTCGACCGAGCGGCCTACGGCCGGCGCGACCACGATCCAGCGGGCCTGGATTCAAACCCGCCTGACCGACGGCCAGCGACAGGACCGCGTGTTGTATTTGTGCAGCACCAGTGAGTCTCGCTTGCAGGTAACGCTGCCGGCCGAGGCCGAGATGGCTTCGCTCGAGGTCAGCGTGGATGGCCGCCACGTCACGCCCGAGGTCGTTCGTCAGCAGGATGCGACGATTGTCATGCCGAGCCCGGCGCGCGGCGAGTATCTGGTCGAGCTCGACTACCATTTCGCGGCCCGGCCGCCAGCCGGCGCCTTGGCGCTCGAAAGCCCGCACATCAAGAGTGCGGCCTGGGTTCGACAGCTGTATTGGCAGGTCGACCTGCCCGGGACCGAGCATTTGATTTCCGCCCCCGACCATTTCACGCGCGAGTTCAGTTGGGTTTGGTCCGACTATCTTTGGCGGCGCCGGAGTTCGCTCGAAACCAGGGAGCTCGAAGCCTGGATTGGCCAGCCGGAGCGAGGAGATGCCGCGGCCATGCGCGAAACGCCCGATGTCGTGGAACAGCGCCAAACGACCGCCAGCAATGCGTCCAATCGCTATCTGTTCAGCACCGTGGGCACGGTCGAACCGCTCGAGATCTACACGCTTTCGCGGGCGCGGCTCGTGCTGTGGGCTTCGCTGCCGTTGCTGATCGCGGGCTTGTTGTTGATTTACTTTCCAACCGCGCGTCACCCAGGCTTGCTGTTCGCGGTGGCCGTGTTGCTGGCCGCCGGCACGCTATTCGATCCGGAACTGGCGCTGTTGGTGGCGCAAGCGTCGGCGCTGGGACTGGTGTTGACCGCGCTCGCCGCATTGCTTTCGCATTCGGGCGTCCGCTCGCCGACGCCCAGCACGGTCGCGGTGCGCGGCAGTTCGATGTCGCTGGGAGAACGCAGCGCGACCGAGTTGTATCTGCGCGGTCCTTCATCGCCATCGCCGGCATCGACTTCGACCGAGCCACTCGTGCCCTCCCTTTCTCCTGAAGGCGAACCATGAGCGGCGTGCGGATCGCGGTGGCGTTGGTTGCCTACTTGCTGGTCGGGCATCTGGTCTGGGCCGCCGAACCGATTGCGCCGCCAGCGGCCGCGCCGACCGCGGCGCTCACGGTGCCGCCCTTTGGCCGCGTTTTTCTGCCAGCCGCCGAGATCGAAAGCCGAACCTGGCGAGGCGGCTATCTGCCGATCGAGGCTGCCCAGTTTGAGCAACTCTTGCAAACCATCGCCGCCGCGGCCGCCGATGCACCGGGCGCGCGCGCGGCGCAGCTCGAGAAAGCCGAGTATACCTTGCGGCTCGAAGGCGACGACCAGTTGGTCGGCAATGCCCAGTGGCAGCTGGTTCGCCGCGGCCAGGCACCCAGTCTGCTGGAACTCGACCCTTGCACGCTGGCGCTGCACTCCGGCGCGTGGGCCGACTTGAAGTCGCGGCCGGCCGTCATTGGTTCCGGCGCCGATGGACGCGCGCGCGTCGCGGTCGAGGGCTCGCAACTTGTCGTGGCTTGCTCGCTGCGCGGAGAACGGACCGCCTCGGGCGCCGTCAACTTTCGACTCGAATTGCCCGGCACGCCGATCGCCCGGCTCTCGCTCGACGCTCCCGCGGGCATCGAAGTAACCGCGGACCAGGGCATCGTTTCCAAGACCGCCGGACCGGACAAAGCAAACCGCTGGACGATCGACCTCGGCGGCCACAACCGCGTGGACGTGCGCGTGGTCAGTGAGCAGGCCCTGCGCGAGCGACGGCCGTTGACCCTCTTGCGGCAAGCCGTCGAGTATGAGTTCTCCGCGCGCGGCGTCAACGTGGTTGCCCAGTTGAAGGTTGACGTACACGGCGAGCCGCTACGAAAGATTGCCCTGGACCTCGATCCTTCCCTGCGTTTGGTGACGGCACGTTACGGCGATCAGGACGTGCCCTGGTCGGCCGTGCTCGATGTCGAGACGCACGTCTCGCACGTGTTGCTGCAATTGCCCGAAGCGATTGTGGGCACCGATCGCGTGCTGCAACTTTCGGCCATGGCTCCCCTGGTTACTGACAAAGCCTGGCGACTGCCGGGCTTGCAGGCCGAAGGCATGTCGTGGCAGGAAGGGACGGCCACGCTGCTGATCCCCCATGCCTTCGTGCTCCAGCGCCTGGTGACGGACGGCTGCCGCCAATCGCGGATCACGGAACTGCCCACGCCGCTGTTGGGTGAGTCGATCCAAGTGCAGTATTATCGGCCCGGCGCGTCGATCGAGGTGCTGCTAACGCAACGCCGCGAGCCCTTGAAGGTCGACAGTGGCACACAGGTCGAATTGACCGCCACGGAGATCAGCAGCCGTTGCTCGGCACAGATTTCATCCACGGGCGGCGAGCGGCATGTCATCGAGATCCAGGCGAATCCAGGCTGGACCATCGACGCGATCGAGAACCTGGAGACCAATCGGTCGGTCGATTGGGAACCGGACGATCAGCCCACCGAATCGACCGGCGTCGAAGTGCGGCTCGATAGCCCGATCACGGCCAGCCATCCGGCACGCTTGCTCTTTCGGGGGCATCGCCGGGTGCCGACCGAAGCGGCCTTCGAGGCGGGCCAATTGGAAATGCTCGACTTCGATTCCTTTCAAAGCGGCATCCGTTTGATCGGGGTCCGGGCCGCAGAGGGATCCGAGCTGCGTTGGGCTGACGCCCTGGATCTGAAAGCGCGCGACGCCCTGGAACTGAGCGCCGTCGAGTCGCAGCTATTTCCCAGTCAGCCCAACGGCCCCCTGTTTGTCGAGGACCAGAAGTTCTCGCGGGCAATCGCGGGGCTGGAGCGGCGACGGCCGAGCTACACGACTGTCATTCGCATCGACGCCGCGGTGCAAAAGCAAACATTGACCGAAACGTTTACGATTCAGTGCACCCCCGAGGCCGCCCGGGTCGAGCGTCTGCTGGTGCGATTCTCGCATGCTCGCGAATTGCCCTTGGAGTGGAACCTGGCCGGCGGCAACTCGGGCCAGTTTTCGGCGCGCAAGTTGTCGGCGGGAGAACAGGCCCAGGCAGGCCTCAGCGCCGGAGGGGAAGCGTGGGAAGTCAATTTGCGACTGGCGCGTCCCGGGCCGTTCGAGTTGCGGGCCGTGCGAACCGTGACGCTCGAGGGTGAAACGCCCCTGGTACTGGCTTCCGTGGCCGACGCGACCTCGCAACGGGGCACGCTGGCGATTCGCTCGCTGGGCGCCTCGGGCTTGTCGATCACGAATCGCCGGTTGACCTCGGTGCCCGCCGAGTTGCTCGAAGCCGACCGCTATCAGACCGCGCGGGCCACCTATCATTACCAACCGGCCCGCGACGATTTGGGCGCCGACGCGGCGGTCAGCATCGCACCCGCGCGGCCCACGCAGTCTGAGTCGGGAGCCTGGGCATGGAGCAGCCGCCTGGTTTCTCGCTATGCCGTCGACGGCACCTGCGTGCACTTCGCCACGTTCAGAATCCAGACCGCCGGTCGCCAGCAGGTCCGCGTGTTGCTGCCTGCCACGGCAACCTTGCAAAGCGCATCGGTCGATCACCAACGCATCACGAAACAATTCGACGGCGCGCCGGGCGAGGCCTTGACCATCGACTTGCCCAGCGGTCGCAGCTTCGCCACGGTGTCACTCTACTATGCCACCAGCGCGAGCTTGCCGGGTTTAGTCTCAGGCGAGCAGCCGCCATTTCCGACGCTCGACGACGTGCCGGTCATGAATCGGCAATGGACGGTATGGCTGCCCCCGGGCTATGAGATTGCCGACACCAGCGATCCGCTGGCTGTCCGGCCAGCCGCGCCGGGCACCTGGAGTCAGCGTCTGTTCGGTGCGCTGGGGCGAGGCGCTGGCCGAGGCTTTTTCAACCCCTTGCGGGAAAGCGATTGGAGCGCCACGTTTACTCGTTCCGAAAGTCTGGCGGCGCACACGATCGCCGAACAGTTTGCCAGCACGCTCGCGGCCTCGGCTTCCGATCACTTCAGCGGCGAAGAGCCGACTTGGGGGCATTTGCTCTCGCTGGCGGGCGAAGCCGAGTCGCGCTCGCGACGCACGCTGCTCGTCGATGCTCCGGCTCTCGAAGGATCGGGCCTGACTCCTCAGACACACGTGCGAGTTCCGCTCGCCAGTACCGACCTGGCCAAAGGGCTCGAATTGCTGAGACAAAACCATCTGGAGTTGTTGGCCGGCCAGGGCGTGTTGCTGCTGACGACCGACGCCAGCGCCGCTGCCTATGCCACTCAATTGATTGACCCTGCCGCCGAACTGATCCATGCGATTTCACCGGGAGCGCTAACCGAGGCGCTCCTTGCCGCCAAGGAGCACCAACAAGGATCGCGTTTCGAAACAATCGAAACCTGGCGCGCCACGCCCAACCGAGAACAGTCTCCCTGGCTTGGATTCGAAGGCGCGGTGAGCGGCGAGATCCCCGGGCGCGGCTGGAGCACGTATAGCATACTTCTATCGGACACTTCCGAGCCGACCGTTCATATTGTGCGCACCGCGGCGATGAGTTCGCTCGCCTGGGCCGTTTTCCTGACGATCCTGGCCGTGGCCCTTTGGCCTAGCCGGCGACGCCCGGCTGCCATCCTGGGCTTGCTGGCCATCGCGGCCGCGATGGCGCTGGTGCTCCCGACAGCGTACGGGCCGCTGGCCAGCGCGGCGCTGATGGCAAGCACGTTCTGCCTGGCAATCCTTTTGATCGGCGTCGCACGGCCGAACGTCGCGCCGGTCGATCGTTCGCACAGCTCATTCCGGCGCAGCGCGGCCTCACACCCGGTGGCCACGCTGCTGTTCGCGGCCGCCCTGGCAAATCTGGCGCAGGGGCTGCGCGCAGCCCCCGCCGACGAAAACAGTGCAGCCCCAACTCCCAGTCCCACGCGCCCGGCGGCGGCCGGCGAGAAGTTGCCGGCGGCTCCTTTGCCTGCCGGGGCCTTGCCCGTGGCGCCCGCTGATGAAACAGCTCCGATCGCAGCGGCCCGTCCGGATCGCCCTGGGGTCTACCAGGTCTACGTGCCGCTGGATGCAAGTCAAACGCCCACGGGCGGCAAGTATTTTGTGCCCGAGCAACTTTATGCCCAGCTCGCGCGCCAGGCATCACAGGCCAGCGGCCAACCGAAGGGGTGGTTGCTCACACGCGCCGTCTACGAAGGAACCGTATCACGCGATCCGGTTCATCGACGTCCGGGTCTGTCGCAACTAAAGGCGAGTTTCGACTTGCGAGTGTTTCAAGCCAACGTACGCGTCGGGATTCCTCTAGATCGCGAAACGTTGGCCGCCGCACGGCTTGAGGGGCGTGCGATTCCCTTGGTGTGGAACGCCGCGGGCGACGAGTTGGTTGTCGGCCCCTTGGATGCCGAACGTTACCGGCTCGAACTCGACCTGCGGCCGACTCAGCGGGCCGACGCCACGACCGCGGGTTTTGACGTGGCGATTCCGGCTTTGACCAGCGCGGTGTTGGAATTGACGATTCCGCCTGATGCGCCCGCCATCGAAGTGGCCACGGCTCGCGGCGAAGTCCATCTGCAAAAAGAACGCGGCAAACTTCGAGCGCAACTCGGAAACGCCAATCGCCTGGATGTCCGCTGGCCCATCGGCGGCGGAGGGGTTGAATCGGTCGCACCCACCCTGGAAGTCGAGGAGTTGATGTGGGTCAAAGTTCGTCCCGGCACCACCGTGGTCGACGCCAGGTTCAAATATCGCGTGCTCGAAGGTCGCGTCAGCCAGCTTCGGTTGCTCACCGATCCTCGTCTCCGCCTCCTTCCGGAAACAACGCCACAATCGGTCATCGCGGCCGTACACACAATCCCCGGCGATCCGCAGAAAATCGACCTCGAACTCTCGCATCCCGTATCCGACCACCTCGAAGTCGACCTTTCGTTCCTGGTGACTGGCACTTCGGGCGTCGGCAACTTGCGACTGCCACGGTTGGAATCGAGCGGCGCGCGGGCGGTGCGCCGCTGGCTGGGCGTTTCCGTCGATCCTGCGTTGCAGTCGCGCGTCCAGGCCGGCGAAGACTCAAAACAACTCGACGTGCCTGAGTTTGCCGCCGCTTGGGGCCCCTCCGAGGGCAAGCCCCTGGCGGCCTTTGGCGTTCCGCGTGGCGAGCCGATGTGGGGCCTCTCGACGCAGCCCAATGAACCGCACGCGAGCGTCGAACAGACGCTCGTTCTCAGCTTAGGTCGAAGTTCCACGCGCGCGCAATTCGACGCCGTGGTGGCCATCACCGGCGGTTATCTGTTTCAACTTGGACTGCAAATTCCGCGCGGACTGGTGATCGATCAGGTAGCGATGCTCGAAGACGACGTTCAACGGGTCGCTCGCTGGTCAACCGATGCCGACGGCCAGACCACCGTCTTCTTCACCGCGCCGGTCAATGGCCGCCAGCGTATGACCGTCCGTGGTCGCTGGGAACCGACGGTCGCCGACTCGTTCGTGGTGCCAATAATCCGCCTGCTCGGCGCCGAGACCAAGAAGAACTTCCTACAGCTCTATCGGCAGAGTGCCGTGCTCGCCAACGTTGAGTTGGCGCCCGGAACGAGCCAGGTCGAACCGGGTGAGCTGGTGTCGCCCGAAGGATTCGGCGCGCTGCTGGGCTGCTATTCTCTCGACACTCCATCCGCGGGAGCAACCGTCAGGCTATCGCCCAATGCCGAACGCGCCCGAGCCGTCGCCGTCACCTCGTTGCAACGCGATGGCCAGCGTTGGGTCGCGGAACTCGAATATCACGTCAACGTGACCGAAGGGTTGGCCGACACGCTGGAGTTCGAGGTTCCCGCGCAATGGTCCGAGCCATACCAAATCGAGCCCGCCCTGCCGTTGAAGGTCGTGCCCATCCCCGGCGAGATTCGCCGCCGCATGGTCGTGACCCCGCCTGAACCGATCCAAGGCCCATTCCAATTCAAGGTTCGCGGCCGGGTCGCGCTTTCGGCCGGCGACCGGCTGCGTGTGCCGGACATTCTTCCCCTGCACGTGCAACAAGCCGACCGTTTCGTCGTGCTTCCGTCGCACCTGGATTTGCAGCAAGTCGTGTGGGACACGATGGGACTCTCGCGCGCCACGCTGCCAGCGGATTTCCTGGCGCGCGGGCGGAACGCTCAATCGCAAACCGTCTATCAAGTCGCCGGAGATCATTTTCAAGCCACGCTCAACGCGGTCAAACGGGCCGGTCTGGCCAGTCGCGTGGTGCTAGCCGACATTCACGTGACCTGGCAGGGTGACGGCAAATGCCAGGGCGTCGCCACGTTCGACCTCGAGCAGGGAACGGCTGGCAGTTGCGTGCTCGAGCTTCCAACCGGTTATCAATTGGTGCATGCCGCGGTCGAATCGCTGCCGGCGCTGTTGTTGCCAATCGATGCCACGCACTGGCGATTGAACCTTGGTCCGCAACAGTTGCCCCAGCGCGTGCAAGTCATCTATACCGGCACCCTCGTCGGGTCAGCCACGCAACGCGTTTTTCAGGCGCCGCGGCTCGTGGATCTGAAAGTGGGGCAAACCTTGTGGGCGATTCACAGTCCATCGCAATTGGGTGTTCCCCGGTCCAATCGGCCCGAGTTCGTGTCGCTGACCGCACCGGAATACACCCTGGCGCAACTCGAAAACCTGTCCTCGCTCGTGCAATTGCCGGCCGAGATTGTCGGCGAGCATCTGCCCGAGGAAATGGTCCGCTGGTATCAGCCTTGGAAACAACGGTATGAAGCCTCGCGCGCCACGTTGGACTGGCAGCTAACGACCGTGGCGGCCGCCCGTCTGTCATCGGATCCCATGAGCGAAGCGCGCAAGCTCGACCAGCAGATCGCGACCGCGTATTCCCGACTGGGACTGCCTGCGGCCGAGACGCGCCGCGGCGACTTGATCGATGCCTCCACCGAATTAGTCATCGCGGGTCGCGGCAGCCTGTCGCCGGCCTATTACACAACGCCGAGCGAATCGCCGTCGATTCCGTTGTCCTATGCAGCCCCGCCCGACGGCCGGGCTTTGCGGTGGTTGACTGCGCTGGCGATCGTGCTCGGCGGAGCCGTCGGGGTCGTCGTGGTTCAGCGCCGCAGCTTTCCGGTTCTGCCGGCCGTGTGGGTGATTGGCGCGGCGGGGCTAGCGTGGTGGCTGTTCTTGACGCCCAGTATCGTGGGCTTGGTTGTGTTTCTCGGCGCTTGCGCGGCCGGATTGCACTCGCGCTGGCTCGGTACGGCACGTGCCCCGACCGCATAGCGATGACGGCGTGATGGCATCGGCCTAACGGATTCCGCCGTAGTAGTGCGAGTAGTTCATGAAGCGCGCCTGCGGTTGCCGACCGTCATTGCTACCGCTCGAGTCGCGGCGGCCTTGTGAATCGCGGACTTGTCTTTGCAATCTTTGCAGGTTGGCGGACTGACGCTGCAAGCTATCTTGCTCGTCCATCATCGGCTTGACCAGCGTCTGATAGTTTGACAAGCCGTTTTGGTTGACGCCCAAATTCAGATAGGGACTCACCGCCGGAGCCGTGTAGGTCGGAGAATTCAGGCCGTTGTAGTTTTGGGCGTTGTAACCTTGATTTTGCGGCTGTGGGAAGTAGCCGCCCAGGTTTTGAGCTGCCGCCGAGGTCGCGATCGACACCCACATCGCCCCGCAAACTGCCGCCAACACGGTCGCGTTGTTCTTCATGGTCATTTCTCCTGCGTTAGTCACCCGCGGGCTTCAGCACGGCATCCGCTGCAATCTCTCAAGCGTTAGAGGACACCGGATCC
>PLYM01000171.1 GCA_003153375.1 Planctomycetaceae bacterium | reverse complement strand
ATGCCCTTGTTGAAGGCGCTCACGTTGGCGAACGTGGCCGTGCCGGTGCCGTTGTAGCCGGTCTTGTCCGAAGCGATGGCGGCATCGTCCGTAGCGGCGATGCCACCGTTGTTACCGTCGTACTTCGAGTTGTTGTAGAACAACCGGTTGCCCAACACCTGGCCGCTGCCCACGTTGATATTGATCGTGGACGTGACCGGGTTGCTGGCGTGCGTGCCGTCGTTGGCCACGAACGTGGCGACGATCGGCGTGGCGCCCGGGCCGCCCACCGTGTTATTGTAGTTGATGAACCGCAGGGCTTGCTGGTAGTGGCCCACGGTGTCGGTGCCGCTCAGGGTGAGCGTACCGGCCGAGTAGCTGCTGGTCAGAGCCAACGTGACGCCGCCTAGCGGCGCCAGAGCGAGCACGTCGCCGGTGTGGAACGTGGCCAGCGTGACCTTGATCGAACTGAGCGTGGTCACACCCGACAGGGCCGTAACCGTGGCCAGCACGTTGTTCTCGATCGGGATCGAGCCCTGGTTGTACCAGGTCGTGGTGTAGTTCGGGGCCCCCGAACCGGCACCCGCCGTCAACGACAGCGAGGGAGCCGGCATGTTGATCGTCGAGGTGACGGCCGTGCTGTTGAGCGAGCCGTCATTGGCAACCACCGTGGCCGTTTCCACCGCCACGCCCGGACCGCCCGAAGTGTTGTTGTACGTGACCGTTCGCAACACCGTCTGGTAATCCGCCAAGGTATCGACACCGCTCAACGTGAGCACGCCACCGGCGAAGCTCTGCGTAATGCTGGTGCCGGTCGTGTTGGCAGCCAACACATCGCCCGTGTGTGGGCCGGTGAGCGTGACCGTCATCGAAGCCAGCGTGGTCCCGTTGTCCGTCACCGTGGCGTTGGCCGCATCGGTGATCGCCACCGCAGCGCTGCCGCTCCACGAGGCCGTGTAGCTGGTGCCCGCCGCGGCACCGTTGAGATCGACGGTCGGGGCGGTATTCGCGACACCAGTGACAGTCACTTGTTTCTGCGCTACGTTGCCGTCTGGAGTGCCAGGTGTCGCGCCATCATCGAGCTGAAACGAAATGGTGCGCGAACCACTGGGAATATTCCCTAAGCTGGAAAACGTCACCGCCCGCAGTGCAATCTGGTAATCGAGCGGCGACGCACTACCTGTTAGAGTCAAGACGCCAGTACTGGAATTGTACGCGCCACTGACGCCAGCCTGACTGACAAGGGCCAGTGTATCCCCAGCGGTAAAGCCGTTCGTAATACTGACCGTCCCCCCGACGAGCAGGGGACTATCTGGATCCGTGACGGTCACCATATTCGGCGGCACGCCGTCAATGAGCACGGCCGAATTTCCGGCGGTGTAGGCGGTCGCACCTGCCGAGGTCGTCACCGTCGGCGGGTTGTTGACGGCCACCAGGTGGATGGCCTGTTGCGAATTGGCAGTCACGCTGGACGTGATACTGTTGGTATCGACCACGCTAAATGTTACGGTCCGATTTAACGTCACGCTTGGATTCGCGCTCGAGTCTGAATACGTTACCGTCGCCAACACGTTCTGGAAGTTGATCAAGGGCTCGGAAGTATCGCCTCCCGCCGGCGTCAACGTGAGCTGATTGGTCCCGCTGGTGTAACTGACCGTGATGTTATTGGCCGCTGCCGTTACTGCATTCCATCCCAAGACGTCTTCGCTCGCCGAAAAGCCGCCCGAGATCTGAACTGTGGCGCTGACCAGGTTGGTTGCCGCGCTGTCAGTAAGGGTCAAGCCGGGGGCAATCTTGACGGTGGCCGGCGGCGGCAAGAGCGACTCCGTCCACGTTACTGGCGTGCCCGACGTGCCACTTACGACCGGCGGATTCACGACCGAACCGAGCAAGTTAATCGTGCGTGTGGCCTGATTGCTTAACACCGCCCCGTCGTTCGCTTCAAAGACGATCGTTCGTGTAGGATTCTGCGAATCCACCACGCTTGAACTGTTGCTATAGGTTACAGATTGCAATGCGGCATCCCAATCGGCAAAGGTATCGTAGCCCGTCAGGGTCAAGACTCCTGTGGTGGCGTTGAAAGAGCCAGAAATGTTGCCCGTAGAGGAAAACGCTAGGCTATCGGACGCTGGGTCGTAGGTACCCGTGATTGCGACCTGGGCCGACCCAAGGAAGTAACTATCAGGATCGGTGACCACCATGTTGGGATCGATCACTTGGTGGCCCGAGCTGACGTGATACCCCAAGGCCGAACCCGAAGTCGTGATCGCAGCGGGTTGACTACCGTCAAAGTTCGGCGCACCGAGAGAATTGACCGGCCGCGAAGCAAACGAAAGGGGCGTCACATGACTGGCAGTACCCCCGAGGCCAAAAAGTGGTGTGCTGCCAGCCATCCCGTTGCTGGCTACCCAATCGCCGGCCACGGAGCCGATATCGTTATTCGTGCGGGCAAAATAACCCGGAGTAAACGTTGTCTTGACGATCGTCGAATTTGGTGTTGCGTAGTTGGTCGTCCCCGTTCCAGTGTTGACGAAATTGATGAGACCGTAAGAGACGTCGCCGAACCCGCCGCCCGCCGTAGTGGCAAGCGTCGTTCCTACCGAATCATCGACGGTCCAACCGTTGTATTCCGTCCCGTGGAGCGTGCCAGTCGGCGCGCCACCCGGAATAGTCGGGGCATCCAACAAGTCCCCCGGTGTGACGGGATTGGGCGTGTTGATGACCATGTAGGTCGCGGAGCCCTTCAACATATTGGTGTCAAATCCACGGAACAGCGCGCTATGACCGACGATGCTGCTCCCGGGAGCCGCCAGATTGTTCCCAAACCCAGCGCCAGTGCCGATCGCGATTGAGCCATCTGGATTGATGCCGTTGTCGAGCACCGTGGCTTGAGGATCGACGAGGTTCTCTCCGCCGTAAGCGGGATAGTCGTTGTAGCTGTTCCCATTCTGCAGAATCACGAGGTAGCCGTCAGCACCTGTCTGCCAGTGACCGCCGCCAGGTTTATTACTCAGGTCAAACGTGTCGAAGACGGTCCCCGCAGGATATGTGGTCAGCGTGTTGCCAACGGCAAGCGTTTGGCTGCCGCCCGAGAGGGTAACGAAATAAGTCCCCGTGGGGATCGTGTAGTTTGGTATGGTCAACCCCGTCGTGGGATCGATCGATCGAATCTCGATATAGTCTTGCGGCTCATCAGTTCCCGGCGGATCCGCCATGACTTCGCTGATCACCAGCTGCGGCGGTGCCACGACGTTGATGTTTACCGTATTGGTCGTTGTCAGCGGGCCCGGGCTCACCGAACTCAAGTCATCGGTGGCGATCGTGAGTGTGGCGGCGCCCACATAGCCAGTGGTGGGCGTAAAAGTCAATCCATTGGTGGTTGTTGGGTTGAAGAACATCTTGTTGAGGTTCGTCAAGTTACCCTTATAGGTCACCGAGGTATAGTTTGGTGCCGTGCCCGTGAAGGCCACTCTGGTGAGATTTGCGGTGCTGGCAATAGTGAACGTGCCTTGCGTTGCCGAAATCGTCACTTGTTCCGTAGTGAATCCCGGGTTCGCGTCAGGGTCGCTCACCGAGATCGCGTTGAACCCGGATGGCGTAAACGTGAGCGGTGTATTCTTGATGACACGCTGCGTCCCCGTCGGATAGGTATTGACGGGGGGCAGGTCAACGGCCGTGAGCTGAATCAGGAACGACACGGTGGTCGACGTGTCATTTCCACCGTTGGCCGTTCCACCATTGTCTTGCAACTTGACGGAAATATGGGCAGTGCCGGCAGAACCGAGAATAGGCGTGAATGTCAAAACTCCTGTCGCGGAAATGGCGGGCTGCACGGTGAACAATCCAGGATTGTCGTTGCTCACCATCACGAAATTGACAGACTGAGTCGACTCATTGCTCGGCCCGGGCGAAATGCTCGTTGCCCACGGATTGCTGTATGGCGTACCGTTAGCCGGAACCGTAATGTTGGCGCCTGGCGTGAATGAAGGCGCCTGATTCACCGGCGTAATATTGATTGCAATCGAGTTGGTCGCCGATTTTGCTCCGCCGGTTCCAGTATTGCCCTGATCGTTTGTTGTGATGCTGATTTGTCCGGCCCCATTGCCGTTAATATTGGTCGTAGGGGTAAACGTCAAACCAGCCAGGGCAGTATTCAAATCACTGATGGCACCGGTATAGACGAGCGAGGCCGTGCCATTGCCCGAGCCGCTCAGATTTGTCAGGCCACTTAACGTGACAGTCCCACCAGTCACTGCGAGCGTGACTTGGACTGGACTGCTGGCGGCGTCCGCATCGCTCACCGAGATCAAATTGCTATTCCCAGACGAAAACACGAGCGACTGATTTTCAAGGGTTGTTTGCGCGGCAAACGGAATGGAGTTCACCGGCGGCTGGTTGCCTCCTACTGGAGTCACCGTGATCTTGAAGGTTTGAATGGCGCTGGTGTCCACGGCGCCGTTGAGCGTGCCTCCGTTGTCGTGAATCTGCACGGAAACGTTGGCGGCTCCAGATTGGCTCGGATTCAGTGTGTAGCTCAGCGTTCCGTTTGCGGTGATGCTCGGCTGCACCGTGAACAAACTGTTGTTGTCGTTCGAGACGATGAAATTCAAAAGTTGGCTTGCTTCGTTGGACGCGCCTGGACTGATTGCTGATGCCCAACCCGGCACCGAGAGGGCGCCTGCGTTTGCCAGCACCGCTTGGTCAAGCCCGCGCACAAACGATGGCGTTTGATTCACGTACAAAACCGTCTGGCTGGCCGTGGCCGTGGCTGTACTGAATGGCGACTGGCCGCCAGTCGAGGTGACCGCGAATGTTCCGCCGTTACTGCCTTTCGATTGATCCCAGGCACGGAACGTGACGTTTGCAGGGCCGCTGTAATTCGCATTTGGCAAAAAGCGCACCGACGTTGCGCCATCTGAGGCCAACGTCAATGCCACCGAACTCGACACGGCCGGAAAATTTGACCAGGTGGTGCCGCCGTTGAGGCTGAATTGCCAAACACCATTGGTTTGGTCGGCCTGTGTAATCGCAATGCCTTGACGTTGGCTTGCGCTGGTATCGGTGATGGGATTGCCGCCGAGTCCAGCCAGGACGGCTGAGACCAACTCGCCCGGATTGCTGGCGCTGGGTACATTTTCAACGATGTTCGGCAGGCTGGACGTGCCCGTGTAGTTGAGCACCGGAGCGACGTTGGGAACCAAGGTGATGCCGCGGAATCCTTCTTGTGCGGGAAGCGACGAAACCAGGGTAGTCGCCGTGGCGCCGGCTGGGATTGCTACGTTGTAGCCGGACGTGTCGACGTAGCTGTAGATCGCTCCACCGCCCGAGCTCGTGCCGCCGCCGGCGGCATTCACGCTGCCAGCCGTACCGTACATGGTGACGGTCGTACCGTTCACATAGCCGGTCAAGCCACTGAGATTGGTAGCTGACACAAAACCCTGTGCCGTCCAACTCGTCGGCACGCCGCCGCCAAACGTCGCCGTGTATTTGATGATTTCGTTCAACTCCGGATTGGCAACATACAGCGTGTCAGGCTGCGAGCCGTGATCAGCCGGATCCAAAGTCGCAAAAAAGTAGTTGGGGGAACCGTCACCTGTGAAAGCGATCGACACGCCGTTAAGCTTTGTCAAGGGCTGCGTCGAAGTCGGCAAGCCACCGCCAGTGCCGACCAGGTAGATGGATTGCCGGTCGGTGACGTACAACTGATTGTTGTAGATCTGCATCTCGCCAAACTGGCCCGATCCATAGTTTGGATCGGAAGGGTCGATGATCAGCGTCGACGTCGAACCGCCCAGCGCGGCATACCGAATTCCACTGTTCTGCGTGGTTAAGTAAAAGTTCGTCCCATCGGCGCTGATCGCGGCGCCGGGAGTCGCGCCCTGAGCATAGTCGGTCAGCGAGGTTGACGTGTCGAGATTCCCATTGATGTCGACGCGCCCCACGTCGCGAGGCGCGCTGCTTCCCTTAAGGGTTGTATTATCGAGATTAGGGAAACTGAAATTGAAGCCCGTGAACTGCACATACCGGCCGTCGGCGGACAATGATAAGTCACCGTTGATTTGGCCCGAGCCGGTGTTGACGATTGGATTATTGGGCGCCGATCCGGTGGTCGGGAGGGCAATCGTTTGGACCAGCGTTCCGGTGGGAGAATATTCGTCAAGAAAGTATGGATTGCCCAAATTCGTCAACGCCGCCGATCCATCTCCAATCCGTGCAACGAGGATATCGCCGCCGACAAATGGCTGGACAGTCAACAACATGCGGTCTTCGAGAGGCTCGAACGCCGAAGCAAAACCGAGCCTCGTGCCGCCGGAGCGACCGATCGCGTTTCGACTCTTCGTGCGCTTCGCCGGTTTGCGTGCCTTCGCAATTTTACTGATTGGCATGTGACTATCCTTGTGATGTTGATTCGCGGAGGTTGAGTTTAAAGATACGCATCCTGCATGACGCGAAAGGTGTCACCTACGGACTGTGCAGTCATGACACGACGCGCTCTATGCCTAGCAAGACAATGATGTGCAGCAGAGTAACCTGCTATCATTACGAGCCGATGAGAGTCAAGTTAGAATCCGTCACGCTTTTGTTTTTCTGAGGCGCCCACTCGGCGACAGTCTTCGCGCGCTGCAGATCATCGACCATGATTTCTCAGAGTCGGTGCATCGCTGAAGGTCAAGAAAAACAAAAGAGCCGACGGGAGCGCCGTCGGCTCTTTGAAACCAAACAACCGATAATGAAGCTGGAGCGTTCTAGGCGAAATACCGGCGCCGCGCCGCATGACAACCTAAGCCGATGAGTCCGAAGACGGCCAACGCGATCGTCGAAGGCTCAGGCGTCGGAATTGCGGTGCCCGAGACAATGACGTTGTCCCATCTCCAGTTGCCGGAGTTGTTGTTGTAAACGCCCCCCGAGGCACCGGTGTACGTGGGCGCTCCAGCTCCGGTATAGTTCGGATCGTAAACCGAAACCATCCGAACGGCGAAGTTCGGATTGTTTTCAACGCTCGTGATTCCCAAGGCACCAAAATCGATGGTGATCAGGTTGTTAAACGCGTTGGGCGTTGCGACCATATAATAGTTTGGTCCGGCTGGATTGACGCTCGCTGAGGTCGGCACGCTCGTCCAAGTGGTTCCATTGGTCGTATATTGGGCTACTTGGTCTGCCACTCCCTGATTGGTTGTGAACCAGTCATAGCTCACAATAATTCCGGTAAAGCCGCTAGTCGGCACCGCGAATTCGGCTCCCTGCGTAAATTGCGGGGCGGCCAGATTCCAGCCATTTCCCGTCCCCGGAACGCCAGTAACCTTGTTTCCCGGTCCACGCACCCGCCAAGACAGGTCCGTAGTCGACGTTCCGGTCGGTGTGGTGTCGGTCGAACTGCCCGGCGTATTGAGGATATCGGCGGCAGTTACCGAGCCGACGGTGGGAGTCGGTGTGGTCGAATACGTGTATGAATTGGTCATGCCAAGCGCGGTAGCGGTCCCAATGCCCACCACTCCAAGGTCAGGGGTAGGGCTATTGATATAGGGCGGCACCGTCGGCGGAGTAGGACCGTAATTCTGGAAGTCCCACCCAGTAATTGTTACAGCTTGTGCGGCAGATTGCAGTGCCCACACGCATGTGGCGGCAACGACCGCCACACGAGTCGAGTTTCGGTTCCATTTCATTAGCTCTACCCTCACAAAAGTCGTGATCTGAAGAAATGCGCTCACTACGCCGTGGTGATTGGGCCAATCCATGCCTGAATGCCGGATGAACTTAACCCGTGCCTATGAGCGGCTGATTAGCGCCGCGCGAGTTTGCCGTCTCTTTTTTATGAGCACTGAGATCCTTTCGACGTTGTCGAGCGCGGCATGGTGATGCCATCCTGCATGATCGCCACGGATCCAAACAACTCAAGAGGTGGAAATGAATAAAGACCTGCAAGCGCTGGTCGAGTGGCGCGACCTGCATCGCAGTATGAACTAGAAACGGACTGCCGCCACACCGCAGTCCCGAGGAGAAGCTCAGTTTCCCGTCAGGCTCGCGGGAATCGTCTCGCCATCTGCCTTTGTGGCGAGTGCGTACATCAAATTGCGATCCAGCGACTCAAACATAAACTGCACGGAGCCGTCGCACATGAGCACGTGGGCCCCCCCGGGATGATCGGAGAAAATCGTCTGGTCATTGGTCCAAGGGTCAGGTGTATTGATCGGTGATACCAGCGAAAACACGTTGTCACCATCTGCCCAGGTGCCTCGCAACCAACCCTTGGCCACATGGAAACCACGTCCCGACAGCTCGGCAACCGCCATCGTTTTCGACAATCCGTCGGTGATCTGGCGTGGACTGACGATAGCCGCACAGTGAACGCCCGGCGTGTTCTTTAGCGGCGCAAAATTCAGGAGAACTCCTCGGTCCTTGCCGTAGAGCTTGTTTGTCAATGGATTGTTCACGGTGTCGTCGGGACCAGAAATGCCGCCGTAATCGGTCACCCCCATCCCTTCGCCGGGATCCCACTTGTTATTGTGGTTGTAATCGTTGATCCGAAAATCTTCGCCGCGCGACACGTCTAAATGTGCGGTGCTCGGGCACAGGAATACAGGCAGAATTGTCTGTGTCGGTCCCTTGAAGGCACCCGTCACCGGGTCGGGCGGACCTGCGTTCGGAACGTGCGTTGGCTGATTCGGCAGCAGGAAGAGATCATAGAGCGGCGATTCTTCCAGGTAGGGCAGAATAAAAGCCGACCAAGCCCAAGAATCACATTTGTAACAGAACTGTTGCTCGCCGGGCGGAAAGGTTCGTTTGGCCGAGACGTACTCTTGCAACGCCAAGCCCTGTTGTTTCAAGTTGTTGGAGCAAGAGGTCCGGCGGGCGCTCTCGCGAGCCGCCTGAATGGCCGGCAGCAGCAAGGCCACGAGTACGCCGATGATGGCGATGACTACCAGCA
>PLYM01000216.1 GCA_003153375.1 Planctomycetaceae bacterium | reverse complement strand
TCCAGCAGCAAGGGTGAGCGCGACCTGAGTGATGCCGAGCCTGGTTCGGCTGGATCGCCGCTCGCCACGACCGCCACTCCGGGGCTGACAGCATCCTGCTGCCCAGCAGCGGCTGGGTTAGTCTCCGCCAGTGATCGCACCACGCAGCTCCGTCATGGATCTGATCATCGCACTGATATCACCGCTCAGACGAAGGACCTCTCGCACCGACAGTTCCGCCTTCTGCCGGCTGCGCCCGTTGGCCGCGGCCTGACGCTTGCCCTCTATGCTTCGGGGTCCCGTGGCATGTTGCCAAGGCTGGTTGGCCAGGGCTGCGTCACGCAGCCGCTGTCGGCCTTCCGGAGTTAGTTGCCCCCGCTTTGCTCTGTTTGCCTTGCCCGCGATTTGGCGAGCGGTCAGCTGGGGTGTTTCCGCCATCGTTTCCTCCTTGAAGGTTACTTCCCAGTTGGCTGTTTGGATGACTTGCTTGACTATCAACGGTACGAGCAGCTTCGACGCCCTGCGAGCCGAGCCCGATGAGGGCCAGTCCCGTTTGGCGGTTCTCGGTCATCATTCGACAAGCAACCGCGGACAGGCTCGCGAGCAACGCCGGCGACTCAGTGCAGGCCGCTCCTGCCAGCAAGTTGGCGAACCCATAGTGAGACCAGGCAAGCTGCTCGGCCAACATCTTGGCTACAGGGTGCGAGTTGCCAATCGTGCTGACGAACCGATCGAGAGATTTCTTGAAGCCGCCCTCGCCGACCATTTTACCCGTGCTGCGTTTTGCGATGAGATGCAACATCACGCCAGGTAAATACTCATCGACGATGCGACGTTCATGCTCGAACGCTGCTTGTATCTGCTCGGGAGTGGGCGCTGCCGCGGGTGCCGGAGCGGTACTGGTACCAGGCTTCTTGTCCGCGGCTTCTGGCTGCTGATCAGGAGCCCCCGATGCCGCGGCCTTCGCCTGCGAGGCGGTAGCCTCTGGTGGCGGAGATGCCGCCGGTTTTTCGACGACGGGCGGTTCGACGTTTTCAGAAACGGATTTCATTTTGGGATCCTTCCTTTTAAAAGATCGCGGCCTCCCTGCCGCTGGCGGCCGTCATGGCCTGCGTTCGTAAATTTTACCAAAATCTTGATTGCAGTTAAAACTGAGTTGGCGATCAGTCATGAAACTTGTGGTCTAAAGTGGCTCATTCAGAGGCCGTCGTGTTGATCGGTTTCAGACGATTCCTTCCGTTACGCGCTATCGGGACGACGGAGATAGACCATCTTGATCGGCTTTGCCTCTGCCGCGCTTTTGAGTAATTCCAGCGCGCGCTGTCCCAGGACTTCGCTTACGAGCACTTGAGTAATGACCGTTCCCTGTGTCTCGCGAATCTCGACGTCAAGATTTCCGGGTTCGACAGTGGCCCCTGATTCAACAAGTTCGAGGATTGTCCGTCGGAGGCCCGTTTCGGAACTGTTTAAGCCCCGCAACACCGCCAGAGCAAGAAGATCTTCCTGTCGAACACAGGAAGCGCCATCATGGCGTTCATCGCATCGGCCTGCTGGACTTTTGAAAGAAAACGTGCACGCGGAACACGACAACACGAACGCGTTTTTGCTGATCCATTGGATCGGCAGGATTGGCTGCGTGCAGAACGGGCAGCGACCATCGTTTAACAGTCCGACGATGTACATGATCGCCGTCGCTGGGTCGCTAATTGGATAATACCGAGGGGACGCAGTTGACATGCTTCGGGCTCCTTTTGTGATGTGACCAATCGACGCTTGCCACCGTGGCGGCGTCACCAATTACGAACGAAAAAGGAGCCGGCCCCCGGGATTAACCGGGGGGCCGGCCTCGCGACCGAAATCGGCCGCGGTGATGCCTGCGCGGAGCGCCGGGCAATTGGCATAGTTAGGCATCATCTAAACGACCAAGCCTCCAACGAGCCTGCGGGTTCGCTCCCACCGTTCCTGGGACATGCTGATGACATCCCCAAGCTTTAGGCGGGGAACAAACTCCCCGAAGCCGGTCTTGACCATTTCGCTGATGACCCTGCCAACGTTATCCTCAGCTCCTACGCCTCCGAAGCCCGCTCCATAAACTTGCAGCCAGCCCCCCACAACATCCATGGCTGTCCTCTGGGGGTTCCCAGTTTCGTACGCTTGGTCAAGCTTCAAGGCGAGGCTCCTCCAAGCCTCCTCATGAACTGCCAGCATTAGCCGATCACCTCGTATGCTAAGGTCAAAGCCGAGAACGTTCCGGCTAGCCCCTTCATCGCGTAGGTCTATCGGCAGGTTGTTATGCCCTTTCAGCTCAAAGCCAGCGGCTGTGAGCAATCGGGCCATGATCTGGGTAGCTGCTTGGGCTTCGGGCACGCCAATGCACGGAAGGATGAGGTCGTCAGCCCACCTGAGCATCGGCGGATTGTTTGGACCGGCACTGTAAGGCCGATCCAAACACGAGTTCAGTCGAAGGTTCAAGGCGGCCGGACTGATTGCCGAGCCCTGATCGATGCCGATGGTCCTATGTAGGCCAGCAGCACCGCGAAGCAGGGTTTCGACAAGCCAACGGACGCCCTCGTCTTCGACGATCTCCCGAAAGTCACCAATCGCGTCCGCAATTGGTACGCTCGGGAATGCGTTACGTACGTCTTCAGTGGTGATTACATAGCGGCCCTCCAGGGTGATGATGCGTTCCAAATCGGCTAGAAGGTCCCACACCGATCGGCGTGGGCGATAGCCGTAACAACAGGGGAGCAGTGTCTGGTCGACCCGGCTTGCCAGTGCTTCCTGAACGGCTGCAGTGACAACCCGGTCGAAGATGTTGCCGATGCGCAGTTCACGGTGCCCACCGTTCGGCTTTCCAATGAGCACGGGCCGGGCGGGGTAAGGACGGTATCGACGGTCGGGGTTGCAAATGGCTCTGCTGACCTGCCGAAGCGCTTCGGCAGCCTCGGTGATGCTCAGTTTTTGAAAACGAAAACCGTCGATGCCGGGAGCGAGTCCGCCGGTGGCCTTCAGCCATCGGTAGACGCGCAGCAGGTTCTCTGGGTCCGCGATCGTTTCAAGGCTAAGGCTGCCCTCGAGCAAAGGTGTGCGGGCCGCACGCGGGCGGTGACGTCGCAGGTAATACCCGTTCGAGCCGGTTGCCTGCGACCTGATAGATCGGCGATTGAAAAGATAACTAGCGCTCATCGATAGTCCTCCGACCGTTCGGCAATGAACTTTGCGATGCGGCCGGCAAATGTCGGTATTCCGACGGGGAACCAGTCGGTTGCGATGTAATCGCGGCGCCGAAGCCTGCTAGCCCGTCGCAGCTGTGGATGGTGCCGATCGTCGACATCAATCCACAACATGATCCGTTCGTCGTCCGCCCCGGTTATCAATTGCGGCACCTCCAGTCCCATGCCACCGGCCGCCCAGATCATGGCCTTGAAACCTGAGGATCGGATCGTGGACATGCCAGCCACGGTAGCGATCGCCCGATCAAAGACGATAGGCCGCTCATCGAGCATTTTGATCTGTGCTTGGGACAAACCATCCACGTTGGCGTCATTGCCGATCACGAGCGGCCAGCCGGGCAGTAGCCGTTTGAGGGCGAGCCCGTGTTCGATGTTCGCCACGAGCACCAGCGTGGCACAAGGCCGGCCGTTAGCGAAACCTGAAGCGTCCGGACACAATCGTTGGACCTTCGCGGTGTCATTGGCCACCAAAGCCGTCGCCAGACTCGCAATCCGACGATTGCGAACCCGATGACCAATGATGCCAGCGCGATAGAGCGCAAAGCCCGTGAGCCTGTTGGACAGCTGCGCCCCAGTGATACGCAAATCCGCGATTTCAACGTGTCGATTTCGAAAACCAAGTTGTGGCACCGTCACTAGCCGCGGCCCAAAGGCGGCCATGATCAAGTCACTGGTTCTTGGCGCGACCTGTTGGTCCTGTTTTTGAAAGGCGAACAACCGCGACTGGCCATAGGCAATGATTGCGTCCTGACTGTTGAGTCCGACCGCTGCGGCCGCATCGAGAAACATCAGCGCGTTGAACTTAACTGCGAACAGCTCCACGTCACCCAGGCCGTAGCTCGTGCAGACGGCGATCCGAGCTCCAAGATTCTCGCGGCGATTGGCGAAGGCGAGGGTTACCGGCCCCAGAACTTTGCCGATTTTCTTCGCGAACGCTTCGCCTTCCTCTTCTTGCCGTGCAATGAAGGCGAATTTGACCGTCGGATAGGCCAGCGCCAACTCGATACAGAGCGCGGCCAGACCATTGAAGCCGAGCCCGTGCTCGATCACGCCGTGGGTGTTGCCCCGAATGAAGTCGCAAACATGTGGATTGGCCGGTCCCACGGCCATGGGCGCCGCAATCGCTTCGGGAATAGGTTTGGCAAAAAGAGGCATTCGCCAAGTCTTATGGCCTTTCACCTCTAAAAAATACTGGACAACAAGCGCCAAACCACCGTTGGCGACGCGCACACCATGGCCGAGCAGTGGCTCGTTGTGACGCGTGACACGGTAGCCGTGCCGCTCCTCATCCGTCACTTGAATCGTGCGCAACTCCAAGAGCTTGTCGATCTCCGGGCATTCTGGCTCGAGCCAAATGCGCTGGTGCTCGTAATCGTGACAGATTTCGATCTGCTGGGATTTGCCTCGCGGTGAAGCCGTTACGCTGCCAGCCTCGAGTGCCGTCCCGTGTCTTGTCTCATGGCTTTTTTGATTCATTGTTTCCTCCGTTTTCAAAAACGTGATGCCGACGATTTGATCTATACATGGTCACCCTCCGTGGTCGGCTATTCGTTGGGTGGTCCTTAGCTGGTCATACACCTTCACTTTTCAACTCCTCTTCCGATCGAGCAATGTTCCGATCACACTCCGCGCGCGTACGCGGCGAAGTTGCCTCGCCCGTGCGGACGGCGGTAAGTCGGTCCAGGAATTCAGACAAAAAAGCGCGCGTCGTGCATTTCGTTGATCCGACCTGAACCCAGCGGAGGCGAATTCCCTTGCACCCGTGCTGGGCCCACCGGAAAACCGTCGACTTGTGTGTCGGCCTGCCATTTCGGCGCTTGGGAAGCAGGCGGGCGGCTTCCGCGAACGTGATCAATTTTTCGAATCGAAAGACCTTCATTTTGCGAGCCTCCGTTGTCCATGTTTTGACTTGCGTCAGGATATACGAAGTCGCGTTAGTATGCAATATTATGAAGAATATGACATAACTCATGTTATAATAATAACTTGTGGCGTTTCGTTGTGGGCACTTATGGCGTTTCGTTATTGGCAAATGTCATTTTTCCACATGCTTGCGTCAGTCGTGCCGCCTTGCTAAGATCGCAGCAGACGGGGGTCTCATGACAAGCAAGTCCGGCGATGCCAAGAAACATGCGCAAGCGATGGCGGCGCTAGGGGCGGCCAAAGGGGGCAAGGCGCGCTTTAAAGGCGTCTCAAAAGCCGATCGTCGGGAACTGGCCCGCAACGCAGCCCTCGCCAGATGGCGTAAGCAGGTGCCATCCGTTCCGCGGGCGATCTGTGAAGGACAAATCCCGCTTGGTCGCACCTATCTCGACGTCGCGGTTCTTGAAGACGGAACGCGTGTCGTCGCAGAACGGCAGCTTGGCGCGGCATTTTCCCGACGTGATCAGATTCACCTGTCCCGTTCCACGACTGGGAAGCGTCTGCCGCGGTTTTTGAGCGTTCGCCGTCTCAAACCGTACATAACGCCCGAATTCGAAGCTTCTTTGGCCCAGATCAGTGTCTTTCGCACTGTGGACGGCAGTCCGCTTCAAGGGCGTCCTGTCTCCATCATCCCTGAACTCTGCCGTGTCTGGGTCCGTGCGCTGGATGCCGGCGATCTACGCGAGTTTAGGCACCAGGGAATTGCTCGCGATGCGGGCGCATTGCTTGAGGTGATTGCAGAGTCGAAAGGGATCGACAGCCTAGTTGACGCGCGAACCTCCTTCGACGAAGTTCAAGCTCGGGATGAACTGATGCGAATGATAGACCCATTCATCCCAACCGATTTTAGAGGTTGGACACGGCGCTTCCCGGACCAGTTCTTCCGGCAAATCTTTCGCCTCGAAAGTTGGGACCTTCGGCCGGGCTTCGTCCAGCCGATGCCGTACCTCGGACAGCTCGTTACGAATTACATTTTCGGACAACTGCCGAGTGGCGTACTCGACGAGCTCAAAAAGACAGCCCCAGTTATCGAAGCTGGGTTTCGCGGGGCTACGGGCACGCCGGCATTGATTGCCGAGACGGGCAATCAGTTTCTTGACGGCCTTGTCACGGCGATCACTTCGGTGTTATGCACCTCAGTTGACAATCACATCTTGCAAACGAACCTGGCGAAGATGTTTCCGAAGGCGCGGCCGATCCGGCTGGCGGAACCGGAAGGGCCGCGCACCAAAGCATCGAACGAGCCACCACTTCTCGCGCTGGAGCTCTAGTCGTTCTTTCATCAACGGCTAATGCCATTCCAGCACGGTAGGCGTGTGCAGGCTTAACCGAGCGAGTCAGACCTGGGTAGTTCATCCGATTTCCCGCATCACCGCCAGCCCAAGGGATTGGTCTCGCTCGGCATAAATCTGGCTAACATTGGCTTGGCTATGGCCCAGGCAAACTTGCGCCGCTTCCAATCCGAATCGCTTTCGGATCGCGGTGGCGGCAGTGTGCCGCAGCCGGTTCGGGTGCCATTGATGGGCCTTCTGCCAAGCAGCATGGTCACTCGCAGCCAGGTCGTCAGGCACGGGGAACGCGAGAGCACACGCTCGGTGAATTGCCCGTCGATAACTGTCGACGGTGTATGCGTCGCCGGGCCCCTGGAGGGGGCGGGGTTTTGAGCGGTCAATCTGGCTGGGCTGCACACGTGTTTGGCGAGCCGCCCGCAATGAAGCCTTTCGCTTCCGCTCCGAATCCCGTGGCGAAAAACAACAGCTCTCGCCATCGCGCAGCAGATACGGCAATAGAATCTCCTGCGCCTTGGGGCCAATGAAGACAAGTCGCTCACGGCCATGATGCTCCGTCTTATGCGCTGCCGGCCGGTAGACCCAAATCTCGTCGGTCCGCTCGATTTCGCAAGGCCGGAGATCGCAGATTTCTCCCGGCCGACAGCCCAGGAGTCGTTGCAGCCGAACCATATCGGCGACTACTGGCGGCAAGTGAGCAACAGTCTCGTCGACGACGTCGTCCGCCACCGGCCTGACGGCCTGCGACTCCCGCGCGGCACTCCGGCCGGCCTGCAGCCCTGCGACGGCGTTCAAGCCATGAATGACCGAAGGGGGACAAAGCTCTTCGCCGACGCCCCAGCGGAAAACACGTCGAATGATGCCAATCCGCGCGTTGATCGTGGTGCGTGCCAGGCCCTGGTCGATCATGTGGGCTTGCAGGGCCTTAAGGGCCAGGGGACCGAAATCCTTGATGGGAGTGCGCCCATAAAGGGCATTCAGCGGCCGGATGGCATATTTAATGTTTTCGATCTCGTTGGTCGGCTCCCCATGTTTGCGATAGTGCCGCTTGGCGAAGGGCATGAAGCGAGCCAGTAATTCCACCACGGTCAGGTTGCCTGAGGCGTGGGTGTTGGCGGGCGGGTGGCGATCAGCGGTCAGCCATTCGCCGAGAAGTCGCTGATACTTGGCTTTGGATTTCTTGGAGCCGTAGGGGCCGAGGTAGTGGAGTTTGCCGCCGAATTTGACGACGGCCTGGCCACTGGCCTTGTGTTTCGCGTAGCGCGGCAGCAGTTGCGTGAGCTTGGGCATGATGCGATCCTTTCGTCGAACAACCCAAGGGCGTACATACGCCCTTGGCTCTCGGAAAAAGGCCGCACTGCCGACCACCGGCAGGTAATCTAAGACTTGATTTCGGCTAGGTTTAAGCTGAGAGCGGGAGAAGGGATTCGAACCCTCGACCTCCAGCTTGGGAAGCTAGCACTCTACCGCTGAGTTACTCCCGCTTGGCACTCAGCCAGTCTACGGCGTCCCTGAGGGCATTGCAAGTTGGCGTTTTTCCGGCGTGGCGAAGGCTTGATATACTTGCCCCATTGCGGCGCTCGAGCATCTGTTTGCCCCCGGAACTGTCATGAGATTGTCGATTCGAGGTAGATTTATTCTGGTGGCAATTCTGGCCGCGGCGCTGATCGGGGGATTGGTGGTGCTGGAACGGTCGACGCGGCCCGACGCGGCGAGCGCCATTCGTGAACGTCTGCTGGGCGAAAGCCCACGAGCCGTCGAAGCCGTGCTCGGCCAGCCCTCGTTGCGCGAGAACAACGACAAGACCTGGCACTATATGGATCCGATCGTCGTGACTCGCGTCGCTGAGCGGGCCGTCTCCGACCAGACCCTGGTCGTTGAGTTCGACGCCGAGGGCCAGGTCTCCAGCGTCTACCTGGCCGAGTGACATCGCGGCCGTCGATCATCCGCGGAGAAATCGTGCATGACGCCCCAGCGAGTGATTCAGCGGTTGCACCAGCATCGCGCTTGGGTCAATCAAAAGCTGCTCTCGGCCGCGGCCGAGCTGAGCGACGAGCAACTGCGGCAAAAGTTCTCGATTGGCCAGGGCTCGATCTGGCAATCGTTCATTCATCTGCTGGCCGCCGAGTACGTTTGGCTCGAAACGCTGCTGGGAGACGAAAGTCCCCTGCTCCCCGCCGACTTGCCAGGACGCATCCCTGGCAACCAATTGGGCGTCGGCGGCATCGCCTCATTCGAGCAGTTGCGGCGCGATTGGAACCAACTCACCCAGCGCTGGGAGCAGTACCTGCAAACACTCACGCCCGCGGCGCTCGACGACGTGGTCTTCAAGCGGATGAGCTTCGATCCCCAGCGGCGCATCGGCACCCGCCGCAGTGACATTCTGTTGCACGTCTGCACGCACGCTCAGTACACGACCGCCCAGGTCGTCAATATGTTGCGCCTGGCGGGCGCCGAAAAGTTGCCCGACGTGATGCTGATCTCGTTGGCCCGCGAAGAAGCGTCAACCTGAGGAATCCGCGCATGGACGACCGCCGAGAGTTGCCTCGCAAACTGGCGCACGAGCATCTGGCCCGCGGCGATGCGACTGGCTGGTTTGAGGCGCTCTATGCCGAGGCCGATGGCAAGGAGCAGGTCGTGCCTTGGGCCGACATGCAGATCAATCCACACTTTGCCGCGTGGCTCGCCGCGCATCCGCGCCCGGAGGCAGCCAAACGGGCGCTGGTCATCGGCTGCGGTTTGGGCGACGACGCCGAGGCGCTAGCCGCAGTGGGGTTCCAGGTGGTCGCCTTCGACGTTTCGCCGACGGCGGTCGCCTGGTGCCGTGATCGGTTCCCGGCTTCGACCGTGCAGTATGCCGTGGCCGATCTGTTGAAACTGCCTGAAGACTGGATCGGCCGCTTCGAGCTCGTGCTGGAAATTTACACGGTCCAGGTCTTGCCCGTGGAACTGCGGCGGCAGGCGTTCGAGCGAATGGCGCAAGCCGTGGCCGCCGACGGCACGCTGTTGGTGATCGCCCGGGGCCGCGATGCCACCGACGAGCCGTGCAACATGCCCTGGCCGCTCTTGCACGACGAATTGAAATTCATCGAGACCTGCGGGCTGCGTGAGGTCAGCTTTGAGGACTTCCTCGACCAGGAGTGTCCTCCGGTGCGTCGGTTTCGAGCCGAATATCGGCGGCCGGCGACGATCACGTCCGCGAAATCGTGATCGAGGCGCCATCGCTACTGCGGATGTTGCTCCCAGCCGGTCAGTTGCCGTTGCACGTCTTCCAGCGACAGCGGGGTCTGCTCCAGCGGCAAACGGAAATCGTCGGCCCGATCCAGGTGTACCGCGGCACGCCGTTGTTGCTCGACTTCCTGTTCGAGCGAGAGTAGCCAGACCGGCACATCGAGCCCAACGCCCGTCGGCTCCTGAGTCAATTCCTCGGTCTCTTGTTCCAGCAGCTCGAACGGGCCGCCGCCGGGCTCGGCGCCTTCGGGTCCTTTACGAACTTCGTCCATGGCTGGCTTGATCAAGGCCCGCACGCGGTCGATGGCCAACGGGCGGATGAATCGCTCGGCCAGCCGATCGGTTACGGTCGGCAACCGCATGGCATATTTCTTGCGCAGCTCGGCACCGCGGTTTTGCAAGGTGTCGGCCAGTTCGCCGGTGCGTTCGGCGAGAGCCCGGCGCCACATTTCGGCCGCGCCACCACGTCCGCGCCGCACCAGGATCGAATGCGCGATCAACACCGGCTTGAGATGCCAGGCCACGCGGTCGTAGTGTACCCGCAAGCGGAGGAAATCCAACAGCGTATACAACAGATCGCCGCGGTCCGACTGCGTGGTCGTGCTGTTATAGTCGCGATACTCGGTGTAGTTCTCGACGATCGCCTCGATGATCAGGCTCAGATACTTCACGGCCTGCCCACGGGGAACTTTTTTTTCCAAATCGCCCAGCAGCTTCGACTCCTCGACGGCTTCGGGGTCCTGCTCGAGCTGCGCCAACCAGCCGGCAACTCCCTGGTGCGTGATCGCCCGCAGGTTGCCCATGTTCAGAAAACGTTGCGTGAACAGGTCGCCGCCATATTCCTGTACGAAAGCCACCAGCCCCTGCCAGGACTTGTCGTCTGAGATTTTTTCCAGCACCGAAAGTCGCAGCGTGCGACTGTGGGCCAGCCATTGCTTGAGCAATGACTCGGTGACTTGCTCCAGGCACTCGACCAGGTCGTTATCCGAGGCTTCGCCCCCTTCTCTGCCGACGGGCCAGCCTTGTGACACGGCCACCAGCGCGTCGACGATCGCCTCATACGCGGCCGCGAACAGCCGATCGAACTCGCTGATCGCCCCGGCGCCCACCGGATTGGCCGCCTCCATCAGCCGCGCGGCTTCAATCAACTGGCACGTCTCACGCAGCAGGCCGAGCCGCGGCAGCCACTGCAGCAAATCGCGCAAAGCCTGTTGCAGCACCCGCGCTTGGGCCAGCCGTGCCGGCTCGCCCCCTTTGCTCAACGGCACATACAGCAGCGGCTGCGTACTCAACTCCACGAGAAATGCCGGCCAGAGCTCTCGGATGCGGTGGCGATCTTGCTGCATCACGGCTCGCAGGACGCCGTCGATCACGGCCGACCCTTCGGCAGGGGCCGTGGCGGCGGGCAACGCGGCGCGCATGGCGCGGGCGGCGTCGGCCGTTTCGATCGTCGTAGCCACGATCTTGTCGACCAGCGCTTCCTTAACCCCTCGGCGGCGATCGAACTCGAGCAGCGAGTCGCGACTTGCCGAAGGCGGTGGAATTCGCCGCTGGTCGACCGAGTGCAGTAGCTTGAGCAGCCCCGCCTGGTTCACGTTGGCCTGTTCCAGCCAGCGCTCCAGCGGCTCGGCGGGAATCACCGAGGTGCTCTTGGGACCACAAGCCAACACGGCCTTCTTCCACAGCGAAGCCACGGTGCGCAGGAATGCCAGCCGTTCCCCCACCTGCCGAGCTTCCCGCTCCAGTTCGAAATCGGTGGCCGGCTGACCACCCGCCTCGAGCATGTCGGCCTCGACCCCATCGCCGGTGCTGTCGATATAGACCACGTCGTCATAGGCGGCGCGAAACAAATTCGGGTCGTCGTCTTCCTCGTCCCCAGGCGCGTCATCGTTGGCCTCAGCCCGATCGTGGCCAGTCCGATCGTGCGGATTGTGTTCGTGGGTCGAGCCCCATAATTCGAGACTGGGAACTTGCCAATAGTCTTCGGCATTGGCTTCCAGCAAATCGAAGAACTTGCACACCAGCGATCGCCGCTCGTGCGGAGCGACGTCTGGCGCCGCGCCATGGGGTCCGCCCAGGCAGACTTCGCTGAGCCACCGCTGGGCCAGGGTGTGAAACGAGTACTCGCCCTGCTTGAGCTGGATCAGCCCGGCCTGGCTGAGCCATTGCATGAGCAGGGCCATCGCGGCCACCAGGTCCGGCTTTTGCCACAAAGCGCCCACGACCAAGGCATAGGCTTTGGGAGAATTGAACTGGGCCACGCGCTTTCGCCAAAATGCGATATTGCCGGCCGCCGCCCCCGCCTGGTGAAAAGCGGACAGGGCCAGCGCGACTTCGTGGGCCGAATCATAGGCATCCTGGCCCGAGAACGCCTCGATACTCTCGACCGTCGTGGCCGCGTATTGATCCCACCACCGCGTCAACTCGCCCATCCGCTCGGCCAGCGAGGATTGCAGCGTCGCTTCGTCGCGCATTGCCGCTTCGCTCCACAGCCGCGCATAGAGCCCGACGACCTGCTCGAGCACGCCAATTAACTGATCCAGCCGGTGGTCGGGCACGCTGTTTTCCGGCGCCGGAAACAGACTGAACTGGCCCTGAAAGCCCAGAATGTTCCAGGGGTCGACCATCGCGCCACACTCGATCGCTCGGTGCAAGAAGCTTTCGATCTCGAACAGCATCTCGGATGCCTTGGCCAACTGGCCGGCGTCAATGGCCAGGTGACCCGTCGTCAGCCGGCATTGAATTTCGCAGGCCATGCGGGCCGCCGCGACCGGCACGATCTGCGCCTGTCGCAGCGCGGCTTCGGGATAACCCATCCGCGCAAACAACAGCGCCAGATGCACATGCTCCAACTGCGCCGCGCGCCGCCGGGCGAGTTGCTGGTTGAGATGCTGGCGTGCCGCGGCTAGCGATTGTTTGCCGGCGATTGCCTCGGCTTGCAACCGCGCGCCGTGAGCGCCGCCGAGTTTCTTGACGAACTGATCGTAAAAGGCGTCGCGATAGGCAGCGATGCGCGGCAGTAAGGTCGAGAGGGTCGTTGTCGAGTCGTGTACCTCGGGGCCGCCGCCGCTGGTGCCCGAGGCCATCAGCATGGTACCGCAGAGCACGGCGGCCGCTTCCAGCAACAGTTCGTCGCGGGGTAGCTCGCCCGGCTGTTCGACCCGTTCGAGCAACACGTCGAGCGTGACCTGCTGCACGACGAACCGTCGATAGCGCCCCTGATTGTCGATGCGATGCGGATCCCACTGGCCAAAGTGATAGTTGGGCCGTTTGTTTACCGGATGGTCGAAATCGTAAGCCCGCGGATCGACCGCCAGCTCATCGAGCACTTCCGGATCGAAGTGGGCCGCCTGCAAGAGCTTGGGATCGGTCGAGCGGACAATCTCCAGTGACCGCTCGACAAGCTCCCGATAGCGGCCCACGCCCACCCCGGCTCCACGCACGTAGAGCGGAATCGGACGAATCCACTCGTGCGGATAGGGCTCGATCCGCTGGGCGGTGCGCAACACAGCCACGGGGCGATGGCCGATCATGTCGTTCAAACGTCCGATCGCGCCTTCGATGATCCGCTCGGTCTCATCCCAGGGGGCCCCCTGCTCGAGTAAGGCTTCGCAGACGCGCCCCAGAAAAAACGGCCGCCACAGCGCGGCGTCGCTCTGGTGAAACAACAGGTCGCGGTGAAACGCCCGATAGCGCGGCGGAAAGTCCTCGAATGCCAGCCGCAGTACGGCCTGGGCCTGTTCCACGTCCTGAAAAGCCGGTGAACGGCCCGCCAGCTCATCGAGCAGGGCTCGTAACAAGTCGCCCACGGCACGCAGCGACCCGGTCGAGGTCTTTCCGGCAGATTCGAGCGATCCAAACAGATCGTTGAGATTGCGCAAGAATTGCGGATCGGGGGTTCCCGACGAAAAGTTCAGGTAGCCCAGCAACTCTTGCCAGTCGGCGGGCTTTGCGACGCTCAGATAATCCGCCATCGATGCCTCTGCTCCCAGGATCGAACGTCATCATCGTAGAAGATCGTCCCGCCGTTGGTCTAGCGGTCGAAGGGTGCCACGAGCCTCCGAAAACCTCCGGGAGACAGCAGCAGATCCTGACCGGCGACCCCACGATTTGCACGAGAACGACCGCTAAAACCCGCACGGGGCGCAAAATCGGCGAGCGGTTTGGGCCGGGCGAGCGACCTGGATTTATTGGGAACCCTGGCAGCGACTGACTATGATGGAAGGTGCTGTCGCGGGCGAATTCGAGTCGGGGCATGAGCGTCGCAGGGGGCGGAATCCAAATGGGTCGGACCTGGCATTGCTTCTTCTGGTGCGCCTTGGCGCTGTGTGCCGACGCACAAGTCGGTTGGGCCGGGCAGTTGATCTCTCCTTCGGCCGCTGGCCGTGTCGGACTCACACGGGCTTGGTATGCCCAGATCGGGGCCCTCCGCGCCACGGGACCGATCGCGCACATCAACCTCGACGGCGGCACGCTGCTGGTGCAATCCACCAGCGGCCTGCTCACGGCGCTGCATCCCGAAACCGGCCGCACGCTCTGGGCGACGCAAGTCGGTCCGCCCAATCGCTTGAGCAGCGAGCCGGCGGCCAACGAAGAGAATGTCGTCGTGCTCAACGGTTCGGTGCTGTACGTGCTCGACCACAAGACAGGTAAGATACTTTTTGAGCGCAAGCTGCGGGCCGCCCCTGGCGCGGGTCCCGGCGTGTCGGAAACTCACGCGTTCGTGCCGATGGTCTCCGGCGTGGTCGAGGGCTATACACTCGATCCCGAGAAGGCCGCCAAAGCGGCCCCCTGGGTCTATAAGTCAGCCGGCCGGGTGCTGATTCCGCCCATGACAACCGGCCAGAGCGTGAGTTGGACGACCGACAAGGGCTACTTCTACGTCGCCTCTCCCAACGCCAAGGGCATCCGCTTTCGACTCGAGACGCGCGGCGCGATCGACGCGCGCCCCGCCTATTGGACTCCCAATCTCTACGCCGGCTCCACCGACGGCTCGCTGTATGCTGTCAATGAGGCGACGGGCAAGATCGTCTGGCGCCACAGCGTCGGCGATGCGATCTATGCCTCGCCCATCGCGATCGAAGACCGGGTGTTCGTGGTCTCGGAAGTCAGCGGCATGTATTGTCTCGATGCCAAGGCCGGCCAGGTGATTTGGAACGCGCCCGGCATCAGAACGTTCGTCTCGATCAGCCCATCGCGGGTCTATGCCGTGGATCAATTGGGCCGGTTGGCCGTCCTGGACTCGCGTCACGGCGCGCGATTGAGCTCGCTGACGCTGGAGGGGATCTCGGTGAAGTACGCCAACTATCAAACCGATCGCATCTACCTGGTCAGCGACACCTGCGTTGTGCAGTGTTTGCACGAAACGGGCCTGAAATCGCCCGTCACTTACGTGCCGCCGCCCCCCCCGGTCGAAGAAGATGAATCGGACAAGCCGAAGCGGCCCGTTTCGAAGCCGCCGAAGGCCCCGGTCGAACCGGTCGACGCCGCCGCCGAGGAGGCTGGCAACGAAGCCATGCCCGCCGAGCCGGACAACGCCGAAGCGCCTGCGGACGACGACCCCTTCAAAGAGCCCGGCGCTTGAAATACTCCGGCGATTGCCACGCGCATCGTCTGGCGTCGGCCTTGAGCCCATCCGCGCTGGTGCCGAGACTCGAATTTGCCGGACAGTATCCCCGGCAATCCGCGGGGAGTTGACTGCCGGGCACGAACTTCTTAAACCAAGAGAGCGTCACTCTCTGAGCGTGTACCGCCTGGCCAGCCGGGTCGAGCGCGGGTGGTCTCTTGGTTCTCGGGCTCCTGGCAGAAGCGGTTTCCCATGCAATCGTCCCCCATCAAGCGGGCATTGATCAGCGTCAGCGACAAGCTGGGGCTCGCCGAGTTCGCCAGCGGGCTCGCGACAGCCGGCGTCGAACTCTACAGCACCGGCGGCACGCGGAAATTCCTGGAGGGCACGGGCCTCAAGGTTCGAGACGTCGGCGAGTACACCCAGTTTCCCGAAATGCTCGACGGTCGCGTCAAAACGTTGCATCCCAAGATCTTCGGCGGCATCCTGGCCCGGCACGATCGGCCCGATGATCTGGCGGCCATCGCCGCGCATCAAATCGTGTTATTCGAGCTGGTGGTCGTCAACCTTTACCCGTTCGAGGCGACCGTCGCTCGAGCGGACGTGACCTTTGCCGAGGCGGTCGAGCAAATCGACATCGGCGGGCCCAGCCTGATTCGCGCGGCAGCCAAGAATCACGCCTTTACGACCGTGGCGACCGACACCTCGCAGTACGCCAGCATCCTCGAACAGGTGCGCGTCCACGGTGGCACGACTCCCGAGCTGCGGCGGCAGTTGGCCTTGGCCGCGTTCGAACGCACCGCGCGCTACGATCAGGCCATCAGCCAGTATCTGGCCGCCCAGATCGAGCCGGCGCAATTTCCGCGCCACTGGCACGTCGAACTGCGCCGCAAGGAGGTCTTGCGGTATGGCGAGAATCCGCATCAACAGGCTGCCCTCTATGCGCAAACGCCGCCCGCCCAAGGCGCGAACCTGGTCGCGGCCGAGCAACTGGCCGGCAAGGAGCTTTCGTATAACAACCTGCTCGACCTGGACAGCGCCCTGGCAATCGCCCGTTCGTTGCTCGAGCCCGGTGCGGTGGTGATCAAGCACAATAATCCTTGCGGCGCCGCGACAGCCGACGACTTGTCCGTGGCCACGCGCGCGGCCTTGGACGGCGACCCGGTGAGCGCATTTGGCTCGGTGCTGGGTTTCAATCGCACCGTCGATGCGCGCACGGCCGAGGTGCTGGCCGAGCCCGGCCGGTTTGTTGAAGCCATCGTGGCGCCGGACTATGAGCCGCTGGCGCTCGAGATTCTGACAACGCGGCCCAAATGGAAGGCCAACGTGCGACTGATGAAAGTCGGCTCGCTGTCTGACGCGCCGGCCGAGTGGCAGTTGCGGCAGATCGAAGGGGGCATGCTCGTGCAGCAAGCCGACGCCGCGGAGGATACGACCAGCCAGTGGAAAGTCGTCACCACCACCACACTGGGCGCCGAGCAATGGGCCGATCTGCGATTCGCCTGGGCCATCGTGCGGCACGTGAAATCGAACGCCATTCTGCTGGCTCGCGGCCGGGCGGTGCTGGGCGTGGGCGCCGGGCAGATGAGCCGCGTCGATTCGACCGAAATCGCCATCAAGAAAGCCGGCGATCGTGTCGCGGGCAGCGTGCTGGCTTCGGACGCGTTCTTTCCCTTTCCCGATTCGATTCACCAGGCGGCTGCCGCGGGCATCACGGCTATCATCCAGCCTGGCGGCTCGAAGCGCGACGACGAGGTGATCGCGGCCTGTAACGAACACAAGATACCGATGATCTTCACGGGCCACCGGCACTTCAAGCACTAGGCCATTGCGCTTGGAATGATCGAGCCACGGAACGATCGGCCCGTGGACCGCGTGAGAGTTTGCGAGAATTGCATGACCAGCGTGCTCGATAAAATCGTCGCCACCAAGCGCACCGAGATCGCCGCCGCCAAGGCCGCGCGGCCCGAGGGCCCGTTGCGCGCCGCGGCCGCCGCCGCCCCACCTCCCCGTGATTTCTTCGGCGCCTTGAGCTCGCCGGGACCGATTCGCCTGATCGCCGAGGTGAAGAAGGCCAGCCCCTCACGGGGCTTGATCCGCGCCGATTTTCGCCCGCTGGAAGTCGCACAGACCTACGAGCGGCACGGGGCAAGCTGCTTGAGCGTGTTGACCGACGAACAATACTTTCAGGGCTGCCTTGATGATCTGCGCCGTGTGCGGGCCGCGGTCGGGCTGCCGGTGCTGCGCAAGGATTTCATTCTCGACAGCTATCAACTCTTCGAAGCCCGCGCGGCCGGCGCCGACGCGGTGCTGCTCATCGCCGAGTGTTTGGACGACTGCAACCTGAGAAAACTGCACAACGAGGCGGTCGCCCTGGGTCTTAGCCCCTTGGTTGAGCTTTACGAGCCCGACAACTTGCAGCGGGTGTTCGATGCCGGCGCGACGCTGATTGGCATCAACAACCGCGACCTGCACACCTTTCACACCGATCTGGAGCACACCTTGCGGCTACGCGAGCGCGTGCCCGATGAATGCGTGCTGGTCAGCGAGAGTGGCATTCGCACCCGGGCCGACGTCGAGCGGCTGGCGGCTGCGGGCGTGGACGCGATTCTGGTCGGCGAAAGCCTGATGAGCAACCCCGACATTGGCGCCGCGGTCGACGCCCTGCTGGGCCGCTAGTCGTGCGGGTGCCGGTCCAGCCCCTCGGCGGCGGTCTGGTGCGCTTGATGGTGGTCGGCGTATAATGACCGCCACCCCGCTGTGCAATTCCCTGGCTTCGTGTGATCTGCCATGTCGACGACTGTTTCGGCTATTGCCAATATCGTGCGCGGCCTCGTGTGGCTCGTGGCACTTTCGCTGCTGGGGGCCGGCGGCTGGATCGGCTATCACGTCGTCAACGATCGGGCGCTCGTGGACCGCGAGCTCAAGGAGAAGACTGAGCAGCTGGCGGCCGTGGCGGCCGAAGTCGATCGGCTGACGACGGAGAATCAAAAACTCAATTTGGCGCTGCGGTTGCTCAAGATCGATCATCGCGTCGCCGAGATTGTCGTCCTCGAACAACAGCGCGAAGACGCGCGGCCGAAAACCCGCTTTCAATTCGTCGAGCTCACCCAAGACGGCAGCCCCATCGGTGAGAAGAAGGAATTTACGGTCGAAGGGGACACGATCTACGTCGATGCCTGGGTGATCAAGTACGCAGACGACCTGGTGGAAAAAGGCGATCCGCTGCGATCGACGTCCGTTTGCTTGTTTCGCCGCATCTTTGGCGAATATCAAGAGCCCAGTGGCGGCTTCGTGCTCGACGCGGCCGGCTCGCGCCCCTCGGTCTACAGTCAGGGCGCGGAGCTGTCGCCCTTGGAGCGCGACATGTGGGCCAATTTCTGGGAGTATGCCAACGACCCGGCCAAAGCCAAGAAGGCGGGCGTTCGCGCGGCGCACGGAGAAGCTCCCTCCATGCGGCTGCAAGCCGGCAAACGCTACCGCATCGAGCTGCGGGCCTCGGCCGGATTGTCGATCGTACCCGAAGAGGTGCCCACAAAGCCGGCTTCGTGACGCGATATTTCGTAACGCGACATGCCAATGGATGGTGTCCGCCCGCTACGCTGGCGGCTCGCTCGCGGCGATCAATCGGCCCAACTTGCGCCCGGTCACACTGAGCGGAAAGTCTTCCAATTCCGCCGGGTCGACCCACTTCCATTCGCCCGCCGAAAGTTTGCCGCGCCCTAGGCTGCGGGCCGCGTAACATTGGAGCGTGATCCGAAAGCGGGTGACGCCGTGCTTGAGCGTGGTGATCGGCTCGGGCGGTTCGATGGCCAGGCCCGACTGGGCGCGCACCTTTTCGAGCAGCTCATCGACGAGCGCCGTTCCGCGGCGCGCCGAGAGCTCAAACCGCATGAAGTCCCACAGTCCAGCCCAACGTTCGCCTGGCGTTCGGCGGCGCAGCAAGACACGATCCTTGCGCCACACGACCACGGCCGCTTCACGCACGGCCTCGCTGGGCGTTTTGGGCCGCAGACGAGGAATCTCGTGCTGCCGGCCGCCAATCAAGCTCGCACATTGGCCTGCCACCGGACAGGTCTCGCACTTCGGGTTGCGTGGCGTGCAGACCAGACTGCCCAATTCCATCAGCGCCTGGTTGAAGCTGCGACAATTCTTGGGCGGCAGAATCGCTTCGGCCAGTTGCCACAAGAACTGGCGGCCTGCTCCACTGGCGGGGTCGCCTGCGAACGCCGCCAGCCGGCTCAGCAACCGCACGGTGTTGGCTTCGAGAATGGGCGTGCGGACGTCGAACGCGATCGACGTGATGGCGCCCGCCGTATAGCGCCCCACGCCTGGCAAGGTGCTGACCGCGGTGAGCTCGCGAGGAAACTGGCCGCCGTGTTCGTCGACGATCACGGCTGCCGCGCGGTGCAACTGTCGGGCGCGGCGATAATAGCCCAGCCCTTCCCAGTACCGCAGCACGTCATTCTCGGCGGCCGAGGCCAAGGCTTCGACCGTGGGGAAACGGGCCATGAACCGCGCGAAGTAGGGAATGACCGTGGCCACTTGGGTCTGCTGCAGCATGATCTCGCTGACCCAGATCGCGTAGGGATCGCGCGTGCGGCGCCAGGGAAGATCGCGCGCATGCCGGCGATACCAGGCCAGCAAGTCCTTGGCCAGCGACCGCTTCCACGACAGGGTCGGCAAGAGAGCCAGCGACGCTCGGTTTCGGGTCATTCGATCAAACTCGCCCGCGGTTCGGCAATGTGTGGATCGAATTCTAGGGATTCAGCCGCACTTTCAACAGGTCTCCCGTGGTGAATGACCGGCGATCTCGCGGTTCGAATTGTTCGCGGGTGGACGCTCGGGCGCGGGTCGATTAGGCTGCTACGACCCGCACGGCGTGATGCCTTGCGATATCTCGGCACGGCTGGACAGACCAGCAGAGCACCCCCAGGCAGTGCGGAACGACCTCTTGGCACGCAAACCATCCGACCGAAAACGAAAGCCGGGCGAACCGCGCGCCGGAAAGAAACCGTCGCGCGCCAAGCCGCCCGGCGGGGCGGGCAGCGCCTCGACCGTGCGTGCCAGAAAGTTGCCGGACCAGGGCGTGTGGGAGCTCGTGCATCCGCGCTGCGCGCGAGACCGGCAAGAGGATCTCGAAGAAGTCCGCAAGATGGTCGACGCGGGCGAGCTGGATATCGCCGTCGATGAATGCCGCTGGCTGCTGAACGGTTGCAGCGACTGCCTGGAAGCGCATCGCATCCTGGGTGAGATTGCGCTCGGTGAAAACGACCTGCCGCTAGCCCGCGGCCACTTTGGCTATGCCTTTCGGCTGGGCGAAAAAGCGCTCGATCAGGCCGGCTGCAAGGGGCCGCTGCCCTATCGTCTGCCGGCCAACGGTTCGTTTCTCGAAGCGGCCAAGGGGCTCGCCTGGTGCCTGCGACAATTGGGAAAGGCCCAAATGTCGCGCGAGGTGGTGGCCGTGCTGCTGGCCTGCGATCCGAGCGATCCACTGGGCGTGAAGGCCTGGGCCACCGAAGAGCCGCCGGCCGCAAGCGATTGAGTCGAGCGTGCCCAATCCTAGGGTTTGGCGCCCTTGGGCATCACCAGATCCTCGGTGCCGGCTTTGAAGTAAGCCGACTTGCCGGTGTATTCAATCTTGGCCGTCGCGCGTTGTTCGGCGGCCAGCTTGTCGAACATTTGCTTCGACGCCAGGCTTTGTATTTGGGGAATGATTTCGGTCCATTGCCGGCTGCCGGGCTTGATGTCCGTGACCGTGATCAGGTGCGTGCCAAAATTCGTGGTCACCGGCTGGCTGATCTCGCCCTTGTCGAGCGCGAAGGCGGCCTTCGAAAAATCCTCGGCCATCACGCCATAGCGCGGCACAAAGCCCAGGTCGCCCCCTTGATGGCGGCTGGGTCCGATCGAATATTTCTCGGCGGCTTCGGCAAAGGTGAGCTTTTTGGATTCGATTTGCTCGCGAATCTTCTCGGCGCGCTCGAGCACCTGGGCCTTGGTTTCCTTGGCCGTTTCGGGCCGCAGCAGAATGTGGCTGGCGCGGACCGTCGTGCCGTCCAGATCCTTGTGGTGTTCGTTGAAGTAGAGCTCGAGTTCGTCGGCCAGATTGCGTTCGAGATACTTGTTCCAGATCATGGGCCAGCCCAACTCATGGCGGGCCGTCTCGGGACGGACGTTCCGCTGAGCGGCAAAGTTCTCCAGCGTCATTCGCTTGTTCTTGAGATTCGATTCCAGCTTCTTCATCGCCTTGTCGATGGCGGCGCTGTCGACATAGCCCCCCTGCTTTTCCAGGGCCTGCTCGATCAGCCGCTTGTTGATGATGTCGCGCAACATGCCCGCCCGGGCGTGCTCCAGCCCTTCGCGATTCAATTGCCGCAACTTCAGCGTGTCAGTCACGCCGGCGTCGACTTCTCCGACATACACCGGATCGCCGTTGACGACCGCGGCCACGGCCGGGCCCTCCGGTTCTTCTTCGGGTGCTTCCTGCGCGAAACTGACCGTGGAGGCCAGCAGGCCGAGCAGCAGGAGAAGGCTCAGGCCGGTGCGCCGCGTGAATCCAATCATGGTCGCGATCAATCCGTGCAGAGGAAACCGTTGGAAGTCATCAGGGCAAGCGTAGATCATGAAACTCGTAGGTGACCGGCAGTTCCAGGATCGTGATCGGAGTGCGATAGACAAACACGAGCGTTTCGGGATTGTCCTTGGTGTCGAAGTAATAGTTGATGCCCACTTCGTCCTTCGATTGCAGCGTCTGTTCGATGCCCCCCGGCTCGACGCGCTGTCCCTTGTCGTCCTCGAAGTAGGCCTCATTTTCCAGAATCCAACTGCGATGCGACTCGAGCGCGCTCGATGGCCCCTCGAATTTCACTCGCACGCTGACTTCCCAGGCGGCGTTGTTCTTGCGCACCTGGTCGATCGCCACGGTGGTGCCGGCTTTGCGTTGTTCATTGCGAGCGGCGGGCGCATTCTTGCGGGCCACCTTCAGATCGCGAAAGCGGAAATCGTGCAATGGCCCCGGCACCAGGGCCACGAGCTTGCCCTTGAGCACCGAAATCTTTTCGGTGCCGCGCGGCGGCAGGACCAGTGGAATTTCCAACTCGGCCGTCGAGATACCCTCGCGAATCATGGCCTCGGGCTCGGCGTCAGCGCTGGCCACGGCAATCGGCTTGGCGTCACTGCCCGTGGCGCTCACTTCGCCGAGCGGCTGCATGATCGCGATGGGCTGCAAGCGAGGTTCCCAGGTCGCGTCGAGAAACAACTTCAGCGACTCCATGTTCTCGTTGCGCAGGTCGCGGACCGCCTCGAAGCGCACTCCCTCTAGCCGAAACAGACCGGCGTAGCAGCCGTGCGCCACTCGATCCGCCGCTCCCGGCGGCCGGGCGATCACCGTCACTCCGCGCTGGCCTGAAAAACCGTACAGCGTCAATCCTGCCTGGTCGAGCACATTGTCCAAGGCGCGCCAAAACGGCGTCTTGTCGAAGTCGACCTTCACGCGCGTATCGTCCGCATCCTCGCCTTGTCCGGGCCGATTGTCGTGAATCACATTGCCGGTCTGCTTGGTGATCTCCTTGAAGACGTCGGCCAGCGGCAGAGCGTCGCCTTTGAGCGTGACCAACGAGGGCTCGGCCGCGGCCAGGGCCTGGGAGCGCAGCAGCTTCTGCTGCAACCGCGTGACGCGCAGCGCCACCTCGGCCGAGGTCCGCCCGCCAATGGTGGGCAACAGCGCCAACACGTCGGGACCCAGCTCGAGCAGTTTCTGCTCGGCTTCGTCGCGAGCCACGAGCTGCGAGGCGTCGAGTTGACGCACCAGCCGCGCGGCCTCGTCGGCCAATTCGGGCTTGGCCGTCGCGGCGTCCGCGCCGGTCAACAGTAGTGCGGTCCACAGCAGGAGATTGACCACGAATTCGCCTCATTCTCAGGGGGTCGAGCGCGATGACCAAAGATCCGCGCCCAGTTGATTTTAGGGCCGCTGGCTCCCGCTCACCAGTCTGGCACGCACACCGATTTCCTGCCCTGTTGCAGTCCTTGGTCCGGTCCCTCTGATTTTACCAGTTGTTCGCACCCAACGTATCAAATCGAGCACGCCGCCGGCATTTTTTCGCCGCCGCGCAGCGCTGGTAGCCATTTTTCAGCCTTGCAAAAAATTGCCGGGATTTCGCGCTCTCGGAAGGCGAACTGCCGCGGTTTTTCGGCGGTTCGGGCGCCACGCGAGTGCCCGGTTTTCTGGCCTAGAGTTCAGTTGGCGTCGGGGCGGAAAACGCCCACTCTCGATTTACATCCAAGATTCAGGACCGACGACTCGTGATACGCACCTCACTCGCGGCTGGCGCCGCGCTGGCGGCCCTGTGCGCCGTCGCGGGGGCCACGGATCAATCGCGCTGGACGATGCTCGTCGACATTGGCGGTCGCGAGGTCGAGGGCATGCCCCTGGGCTGGTCGCGGCAACACGTGTTCTTGCTGGCCCGTGACGGCCGGCTGTGGGACTTCGCGCCCAACAAGGCCGAACGCTTTCGCAAGACCAGCTCCTATTTCAGCAGCTACTCGGCCACCGAGATTCGCGCGGGCCTGGAGCGCGAGCTGGATCGAAAGCTCGAGATCACCGGCACGGGCCACTACCTGGTCGCGCATCCCAAGGGCAAGGAAGCCTGGGCACAGCGCTTCGAGGATTTGTACCGCTCTTGCGTCCACTATTTCACGCTGCGCGGGCTGCGGATTCACGAACCCGAGTTTCCGCTGGTGGCGATCGTCTGGGGCTCACGCCCGGATTTCGATCGCTATGCCGCGAGCCAAGGTTCGCCGGCTCGTCCCGACGTGCTGGGATACTATTCGCCCACGAGCAATCGTGTCACCCTCTACGATCAGGGCGGCGGGAGCAGCAACCGCGCGTGGCAGCAAAACGAAGCCACGATCATCCATGAAGCGACACACCAGGTGGCCTTCAACACCGGGGTACACAATCGTTTCGGGCTTACGCCCAGTTGGCTGGCCGAGGGCCTGGGCACGATGTTCGAGGCCCGCGGCGTATGGGATTGGCTGCACTATCCGGACCAGCGCGATCGCATCAACCACGGACGCTTGAACTCATTTCGCCAATGGCTGGCCAAGGGTCGACAGGGAGGCTCGTTCGTCAACCTGCTGTCGTCCGACCGGCAATTCCAGAGCAATCCGGCCGCGGCCTATGCCGAGGCCTGGGCCTGGGTGTTCTTTCTCACCGAGACACATCCGCAGAAATTCGCCGAGTACGTGCAACGGGTCGCCTCGCGGCCGAACTTCGAGGACTATCCCTCGGCACGACGACTGTCGGATTTCACGGCGATTTTCGGCGACGATCTGCGGATGTTGGAGAAGCATTTTTTGAACTTCATCGCGGGGCTCGATTGACGGTCCGCAAGCGACCGCGATTGCGAGCCAGGTTTTCGACGGAGCCTTTGTCACCAATGTTCCCGGGGGTGCGTCATGCGTAAATGGCCTGCTATCGAATCGCTCGAGTCGCGGACGTTGTTGAGCGGCAATGCGTTGGATCAGCCCGATGACATTAATCATCGCGCCACCCAGCAGCTCCAGTCGGCCTATGCGATCGGCAACGCGTCGGGAATTCCCACCACGACTTATGCAGCGCCGCACGTCGCCGTGTCTTCGGCGACGACCTCGGCAACGCAGTTCATGTCCGCCAGCGAATCGTCGGCGTTGCCGCCTCCTCCTCCTGGTCCGCCGGTCATTTCGGCGCATGGTCCCCTGCTCGTGTCACCCAAGGTCTATGGCGGCACCGGAGGCATCGTCATGCCTCCGACTCCGCCCGAAGTACACACTTCGGATCGCGACAGCGAAAGCGCGCCGATCCAGGCGCCCCCAGCCGGTCCCACGTCGCTCAACGTGCCGACGAGCGCGAAAAGCATCGAGACGAACCCGGGCCAACCGGCCAGTTCGCGGAATGCCGAGAGCGCTGGGTTTCCGGCGATGGTCGACGCCGAGCCCTGGATCGCGCTGGACGCCTGTTTTGCCGACGACGCCTGGGCCCTGCCGATCGATCTGCCCTTCCCGAATGCTCCATCAGCCGAAGCGTCGCAGACCAGCGAACTCGATCTGCTGGTCACGGCACTCGGCATGGCCGCCACGGTGCAAATCGCACACGGCGAGTCCAACCCGCGTGAGCAACGGGAGCAGCGTGCTGCTCGCACACGCCTCGGGCAGTCCTAGTCACCCTCGCCAGGAGTCGAGTTTTTCAATGCGCTGGCGGTCCGGTCGCAGGCGCGAGCGCTGGAATTGCCCCTGCCTGGACATTCGGCCCCTTAGCTTTCGCGCCGACCCTTGATACGATAGCGGGAACTTCCGCCCCCGTATCCTTCGCACTCCGCGCTTGCCGATGTCCAAGTACAAAGTCTTGCTGACCGATTACGCCTGGCCCAACCTCGATATCGAGCGCCGCACACTGGCCGAAATCGACGCTGAGTTGATCGTGGCGACCGCACAAGACGCCGATTCGCTGGCCCGATTGGCCGCGGATGCCGATGCGATCATGACCAATTGGGCCAAAGTGCCCGCGTCCGTGATTCAAGCGGCTCCCAAGTGCCGCATCGTGGCCCGGCTGGGCATCGGGCTGGACAACATCGACGTGGCAACGGCGACCGCACGGCGGATCGTGGTCACGAACGTGCCCGACTACTGCTTGATCGAGGTGGCCGAGCACGCGCTGGCCTTGCTGCTGGCCCTGAGTCGCAAGGTGGCTTTCTATCATCACCAGACCAAGAGTGGCACATACGACCTGAAGGCCGGTCCCGTGTTGCGACGGATCGAAGGGCAGACGCTGGGCATTGTCGGCCTGGGAAACATCGGCCGCACGCTGGCCAACAAGGCTTCCGCCCTGGGCCTGAAGGTTCTGGCAACCAGCCGCAGCCAACGCTCGGCTCCGCCAGGAGTGACCTTTTCGAGCCTCGAACGGTTGCTGTCGGAGAGCGACTATGTTTCGCTGCACTTGCCGCTGGTGAGCGAGACGCGTCACACGATCGGTGCCGCGCAATTGTCGCGGATGAAGCCGACGGCCTATCTGATCAATACGGCCCGGGGCGGCCTGATCGACAATGGGGCCCTGGCCGCGGCACTGGCCGCCGGCAAGTTGGCGGGCGCTGCTTTGGACGTGCAGGACCCCGAGCCGCCCGACTTGAGCCAGGCCCCCTGGAACGATCCACGCGTGATCGTGACGCCCCACGCGGCCTTTGTGTCCGAAGAGTCGCTTGCCAATCTGCGCTCGCGCACCGCACGGCAGGTGGCCCAATGGCTGACGGGCTCACGACCCGAAAACGTGGTCAATCCGGCAGTCCTGGCGGGCTAGTCATCGCCGGGCTGAATCACCAGGATCGCTCCCGCCGGCGCAACCCTCACCGCCCGAATGGGACCTCTCGGCCGATACTTTGACCCTCTCCAGCCCGTGGCGTATAGCTACGTAGGAACTTCCAGCAGGTTCCCGAGAAATCAGGCAATTGCCTATGGGGTACACCGCGCGCGGCTGGGCCGCGCGCGCCCTGGCGCCCGGGGTGCATCGTAATCGATCGACATGGCAACTCTGGACGACAACATCGCCGCCACGCCTCCCGATGACGGTCCAATCGTCTCGCCGGGCGCTTCGCTCCAGCGGCGGCGGCACGCGCAGGACGTGCTGGCGGCCCAGCGCCAACAGATCGATCATCTGGAGAACGAGCTGCACGACGAATTGCAGCGACTGGCCGAGCAGATGGCCCACGACCTGGCCAAAAGCCAATTCGAGGAGTTCGTCAGGCAACAGGGTGGCGCCGGCGCGGCGAACTCGGTCGAAGTCGAGCTGCAAGTCGAGCACCTTCGCCAACAACTGGCCGCGCGACAAGGCGAGATGGAGCATGTGCTGGCCGAGTACGAGCACGCGCGCGTCGAGGCGGCCCGTCTCGAGCAGGAATTGCACGCGAGCCAATCGGTGCTGCAATCCACGCAGGCGCAAGCCGATCAGCGGCGCGTCGAATTCGCGGCCCTGCACGAACAATTGGCCGACGCTGAAGCCCAGTTGGCCGCTTCGCGCCAGCGCCAGGAACAACTGCGTCGCGACCTGGCCGCCGCGCAAGAGCGGCTTGCCGTGCAGGAGACCGAAGCCAAGGCCGAACGTCGGCGGCTGGCCCGCGAACTGAAAGAGCAGCGCGACCGGCGACTGGCCGAGACCAAGAAGCGAGAGACCGACGTTCAGGCGGTCACGGCCACTGGCGACGCGCAACTGGCCTCGCAATTGACTGCCGCGCGTCTTGAAGTGGCCCAGGCCCGCTCGCGCTTGAGCGACTTGAACCGCACGCTCGAGCAGCGCTCCGAGGAGTTGGCCGAGGAACGGCGCAAGGGCGAGTCGCTCAAGGATCAGGCCGCCAAGCTGCGCGACGCCGTGAAGAAGTTGCAGTCGGACCGTTCGGACCAAAAGGGCGAGCTGTCCCGAGCCGGCGAGTTGAAGACACAGCACCAGGAAGAGCTCAAGAAACTGCAATCGCAATGCGACAGCCTGAGCGGCAAGCTCGCCGAGGCCGAAGCGCGGTTGAAAGAAAGCGCCAAGAGCGAGAGTGCCAAAGACGACGGCTCGGCGCGGAAAAACGAGGACTTGCAGCGACGTTTCGAGATGGCCGTCGAGGAAGTCCGCGAACTGAAGAGAGCCAACGCCGAGCTCGAAGCCCGTTCGACTCGGCGTTCCGACGCGCCCCCGGCCAAGGCCACGGCAGGCATCGGGCTCGATTGGGAAACGCAAAAGCAGCGGCTGCTGGCTTCGCTCGAGGCCGACGATCGAGACGATCGCGAGGCGGTCGCCGAGCGCCAGACGATCGAAGGCACGATTCGCATTACCGACCAGATCGTGGCGCAAAAGGACCGCGAGATCGCCGAGCTGAAGAAGCAATTGGCCGAGGCCGCTTCGGCCGGGCCGGCCGTCAACGAAGCGGACCTGGCCGAGGTCTTCAATCAGGACGAGCTGATTGGCCAGGAACGCGAACGGCTCAAACAGTCGCAGGCCGAGTGGCGAGAAAAGATCGGCAAGGCCGAGATCTCGATCTCGGTCGAGCGCGCCAAGATCGCCCGCGAACGGGCCGAGCTCGAAGAAAAGTTGCGCATCTTTCAACGGGAGCAGCAAGCCCGGCTCCCCAACGAGCCGCCGACCGAAGGCGGCAAGCCGCCCCGCAGCCGCTGGCTGGCACGGCTGGGGTTGAAGGAGGTTGAGGAGAAGGACGACGCGGGCAGTTAATCGGCGGGCAGAGTGGTGGTGGTGCGAAGGAGAACCTGTTCGGCGGAGGAGATGCCTTGGGGATCGATTTGGCGAAGGTTGTCTAACAGCTTGGCGGACTGGGGAAGAGGACAGGCCAGGAGGTAGCCGACGATGGCGCGTCGCGTGGCGGGCTGGGAGTAGGCGGGGTCGGAATAGAGGCTGGCAACCGCGTTTAAGATCGTCCAGTCTTTCCAGCGGGCCAGGTCGGTGATGGCCGTTTCGGCGAACTCGTGGCGCTTGAGCAGCTTGGCGACGGCCGAGTTCAGGCGGGTGGCGGGAATGTCGTGGCCGTACTCGTGATAGAATCGCACGGCTGTCAGGGCATGCCGGACGTCGCCGTCGGCGGCGCGGGGATTGGCCAGATAGCGGCTCTCGATCAAATCGAGTCCGTCCGTGCCGCTCAGCATCAGATAGCCCCCCAGGATGCCGTCGAAGCCGGCGCGAAAATCGTCCTCGGGCGCAAGGATGAGCTTCTTCAAGAAATCGGCGCTCGCGCGCCGCTCGCCGGCATTGCCGGTCAGACCGAGCGCCAAGCCATAAAAACCCTTCCGATCCTGTGGCACGTTTGGATTCGTGAGCCACTCACGCATTTTGGCCGGCGACAAAATGCCAGCCGTGCGAGCGACGTCCTCGAACGGCGCGTGGCCGAATTCCAGGTACGCATCCTGGGCCACCAGCGGGTCGCGGTTCTCCAGGAAGGGGCCGAAATATCGCAGCCGTTCGACCAGCGGAATCTTCAGCGACGGCGCGCGCGCGAAATAGGCAGAGCTCGTTTCATTGACGCTCACCGCGTGCCAACTGAGTTCACTGACCGCAGCCTGCCCCGCCCCGCTGCCGAACAGGATCAGCAAACTGCCGGCTGGGGCCGTAAGGTCCAGGTTGAGGTGCAGCGACTTCTTTCCGCCCAGCCGCTCGGCGCCATCCAGCACTTTGTGGAGTCGGACCGTGGTCTGGTTGCTGGCCGCCGGCGCTTCGACCTCGGCCAGCGCCGTGATGACCGCCTGCTGTCGCAACTGACACAGCGTGGGCGCGACCGCGGTGCAAAAGGGACACGCGGCCAGCGGACTGGCGGCAGGCGCGAACAGTGCCGTGGCCACTACGGCGGCGACGGTCCAACGCCGCAGGTTGCCCGCCCGGCTATTTGACCTCTTTGCCGTCGAGATGATAGATGGCCAGGTGTTTGCCATCGGGCCCCCGCAGTTCATGGATCGTGAAGACGCCTTCGACGCTGACCGGCCGCACCGTGAACGTGGCCGTGGCCGGCGGCGTCATCTCGACCAACACGCAATCGTGCAATAGCGCGCCCGGCCCGAAGCAGCACTCCTGATTGTCGCGCACCAGCACGAATTGCTTGATGCCGTCCTGCTGAAAACTCGGCAGAATATAGCCGCGGATGTTGATCAACTTGCCGTCGAGCTGCTTGACCTTGGGCGTCAGCGCCTCGGAAGTGAACGGATCGCCCTTTTTCAACTCGAGCTTGATGTCGTCGAACGTGACGCTCTTGGCCTTCGTGTCGGCGACCGATTCTCGCGCGGTGACCGGCGCCGTGGGTGTCTCGCTCGCGGGCGGATTCGCGGGGCGGGCTTCAAGTGGCGACTGGCTCGCCGATTTGCCGGCGGCCCCTCGGGTTTCAGCGGCCGATTGTCCGGTGCAGCCCCCCAGCACGAGCGCCGACAACAAGGGCAGGAGATAGAGCAGGCTGCGCATCATTCCACGTAGTCGGCCTCGAGATGGTACAGCACGCCGCCTTTCGCATCTCCCACGGCCTTGTTCATCGGGGCCACGTGAAACGTGCCCGCCACCTTGTGCAGCCGCGACTGAAACCTCAGACCCCGGAGCTTCGAGTTCAATGTCACTTGAATTCGATCGGTGATTTTTGGATTGCCGCCAAAGCAGCAATCGCCCTGATCGCGCACCAGCAGAAACTGGCGAATGCCGTCCTTCTCGCGGCCCGGATAGACGAAGCCCTTGATGAAGATCTTCCTGCCCTCGAGATCCGTCGCGCTGGGCGGCAACTGCTGAGCGGCCACGGCCGGGTCGGGCTGCAAGTCGGTGTACGAAATCCGCTCATACCCGTCGGGCACCTCGGTAACGAATTCGTACGTCAACAGCGCGGGCCCGACGAAGAGGAACAAGACCGAGAGCGCCAGGCCACCCAGGGCCAGCTTTTCGCCGGTCAGCTCGTCGTTGTGGCGGCGCACCTTTCGCAGCGCAAACAGCGACAGCGGTATGCCGATGAGTGGAATCGTGACCAGCGACCAATCCAGAATGGCCAGGCACGACAGCAGGCCAATCATCAAGCTGGCCACGGCCGCCGTGCTCAAGGCGCGGTATCGCTCGTAGCGCTCGTTGTCGGTCGCGGCAGTTTCGAGGTCAATGCTCATGGATTGCCGAGAACGTTCGCAAGTCTTAGCTGGCGGCCTGCTGGCCACCTTTCAGAATAGCCCAAAATGCACAGGCCAATAGCACGGCGGCCAAAGCCAATCCGCCCATCACGGGCAGGTTGCTGGCCGCTGCTGCCGGAGCGTCGGGATCGTTCGTCGCCGGCAAAGCCAACGCGGCGGAAGCTTTGCCCGGCGGCGTGGTCGCCTCGGGGGCACCAGCGACCGGCGTCTTGGAGGCTTCATTTTTTTCCGCGGCCTTGTCACCAGCAGCCGGTGGCGCGGCGCTCGAAGCGGCCAACGGAAAGAAAGCATTGGCCCGCTTGAACGTTTCCGGATCGAGCTTGGCCAGCTCGTCGAGCTGCTCCTTGGCGGCCGGCAACGGGCAGGCCCGCAGATAATTGATCACCGGCACGCGCACCCAATTCGAATCGTCATCGGCCTTTTTGAACAAGTCGACCAGCCGATCGCGCACCGACCAGTCTTCCCAGCGAGCCAGATCCGGAATCACCAGGTCGGCCAATTGCGGACGATCGAGCATGGCGCGAAAGCCCTCGAGCAGTCGCGGCTTGGGAATGATTTTTTCCTCGGTGCCGTGAAACCGCAGCGCCATGATCGTGGCATAGGTGTCGGTATACTCGGCGTCCTTGTTCTTCAGGAACAGTTCTTCAACGAGCGGCATCCCGTCGGGACCCTTGAGCGTCAGATAGGCCGCCACCAGGGCGTCGAGCGCGCCTTTGGTCTGGCGATCCTTCGACTTGATCATCTCCTCGATCATCGGCAGATCGTCGGGCTTGCCGCACACGCCCAGCATCGTCATATAGAGCCGCCGGCGGCTGACCGGAATCTGCGTGCTTCGGACCCATTCGATGATCTTATCGTGGTGCATCCGGTCCTTGAGACCCAGCACGACCGAGTAGGGAGCTTTGGCAAATTCGTCATACGCATCGCGGGCCAGCATCTCGTCGGAGTCTTCCAGGTAGTTCTGAAAGAAGTCGAGCCGGTCGGGTCCTTCTTTGGGCAGTTCCATGGCCTTGGCGACATACTCCATCCCGCGCTCGCTGATCGCGATGGGCGTGCCCCAGTTGATCGTCGGCGGGTCGATACCCATGATCAAGAACGTCGCGCCGACGGGGCTGTCGCCGAAATAGACCGTCTCGATCGCGCGACCCTTGCCCAGGGCTTCTTCGCCCTTGAGCACACGAATGATTTCGAATTTGGCCTTGGCCGCTTCGAGCGAAGAGTTCTGGTCGTCGGCCTTGGGTGGGGCTTGCACCAGCTTGGCGATCACGGCCACGGCCGAGTTGTTGATCTCTTCGCTGAACGTGAGCGACACGGCGCTGCAGAAAGGACAGGCCAAGGCGCTCGGCGCTAGCACGGCCAAGCTGGCCAAAGCGATCAGGCCGGCCAGGGCTCGCGACGATCCGGTGCGACGCACGGTGGTCATACGATGTTCCTTACAAACAAGAGGTTCGCGTGGCGGGGCCCGCCCGTGGGGGCGGGTGTGCCCTAGGGCGTAGCGCTGAGCGCTTTGGCCACATCCGTGCGATACGCGGCCATGGCGGGCAGATAACCCACGAGCGAGGCCAAAGCGATCAACCCTGGTATTATAACCAACTCATAGCCAACAAACTGCAGGAAGCCAATCGAAACGCCGGTTTGCATGGCGATCCAAGGACTTAGGGCGGCGATCAACACATGGCCCACAAGCCAGCCCGCCAAACCGCCGGCGAGACTCAGCAAAATCGATTCCAGCAGAACCAGCAGCATCACCGTGCGCCGGCCGGCACCCAAGGCCCGCATCACGGCAATCTCGTGCTGCCGCTCGTTCATCGAGTTGTAAATGCTGACCAGAATGCCAATGCCCGAGACGATCACGATCATCACCGTCAGGCACAGCAGCACTCCCTGCATGGGATTAACGAAGGTGCTGAACAGGACGTTCATCTCGCGAATCGGCTGCACGGCCTGAGCGACCGAATCCTTGTTGATCATCTTGATCAGGGCCGGCGCCATCGCCTCGGGTGGCGTGCGCAGCGGGCGCCCCTGATCGTCCATGAAGCCTGTCGGCACGCTCGAGGTTAGCACCAGCACCGCCGTCACTTCGCGCTGTTCGATCGGCAGAGGTCCGTGCGTGTGGCCATGGTGGTGATCTTCGTGATGATCGTGGCCCGCGTGTTCGTGTTCGCCATGGCCATGCTCGTGCGCGTCGTGTTCGTGTCCCGCGTGGTCATGCTCTTCGTGCTCGTGCTCGCCCTCGGCGGCCGGCATGTCGGCGTGGTCGTGATCCGTGTGCTCGTGCTTGTCGTGATCGTGGTCGCCGTGATCGTGATCTTTGTCGTCGGCGTCATGCTCCTCGACGGGCATGGCGTCGGGATCGCGATCTTTCTCGCGCACGTCGCCGTCGGTCTCCTCGTGACGGTCGGCGGGCCCGGCAGCCTTCTTGCCGGCCGGCTGTTCTTTCTCATGAGCATGATCGTCATCGCCGTGCGCGTCGTGCTTGTGGTCCGAATCCTCGGCATGCCCGTGGTCGTCTTCGCCGTGCTCGTGCTTGTGTTCGGCGGCCGCCTTATCGCCGGGTTCGTCATCCACCGGCTTGGCGTGCTCGGGAATGAGGAAGAAACCCTCCATGTTGATGAACAACCCACGATCGTTGGGCGTGCCGGTGGGTTTGAGAACGCCCACGATCTTGAAGGGGTCGTGTACGTGGCCGTCGGAGGCGCCGTGAGCCGGCTGAAATTCATCGCCCACTTCCAGCCCGGTCTCGCGCGCGACGGTGGCGCCGATCACGGCGCAATAATATTCGTCGTCCTTGAAATTTCGGCCGACCGCGAATTCATAGGCCCGGCCGCCGTAGTCCAACTCGTCAAAAAAGTCCGACGTGGTGCCGATGACCCGAAAATCCTGGTAGATGTCCCCCAGGCAGACGGGAATAGCCTTCTCCACGTAATCCTTGTACTTGCCCTGCGTGAGTTCGAGGTAGTAAGTGTAGGGAATGTTCTCGACGGGCCGGCTCAGGTAGTAGACCGTGTTGAGCACTAGGTCGAGACGGCCGCCTTTGGCGCCAACCACGATGTTGTAGCCCAGGCCTGAGTTGTTGAGGAACGAACGGTCGATCACGCCGTGCACCACGAGTACGGCCACGACCAGCATCACGCCCAGCGCCATCGACAGACCCGTCAGGGTCGAGGCAAGTCCCCGCTGCTGAATGCTGCGCCAGGCAATCGTCCAACGGCTCATGCGACGCTCAGGGGTTGATTGAAGTCTTCGAGCCGATCGACGCGTGTGAATTGTTCGGCCACCTCGGGCGTGTGCGTCACGAGCAGCAAGGCCACGTCCTCCTCGCGGCACGTTTCGCGCACCAAGTCGATGATCTGCTGTTGATGCCCGGCGTCGACGTTGGCCGTGGGCTCATCGGCCAGCAGCAGCTTGGGACGATTCGCCAAAGCCCGGGCCACGGCCACGCGCTGCTGTTCGCCCACCGAGAGCATGGCCGGTCGATGCGTCAAACGCCGCGAGAGTCCCACGCGGTCGAGCAGACGGCGGGCCCGCGCGGCATCGGGCCGGCCGCTGGCGAATGACATGCCCAGCAGCACGTTTTCCAACGCCGAAAAGCCGGACAGCAGGTTGAAGGTCTGAAAGACGTAGCCGATCTTCTCGGCGCGAAACCGGTCGCGGCCGGCCTCGCTCAGTCGTGTGATGTCGCAGCCGTCGATTCGCACCACCCCGGCGTCGGGGCGGCTGATGCCGGCGATCACGTGCAGCAGCGTGGTTTTGCCGCTGCCGCTGCGTCCCATCAACACCACCTGCTCGCCGGCCGCCAGGCCGAACTGCTTGACGTCCAGAATCGGCAGTGCCGAGCCATCGGGCTCGCGAAACGTCTTGCTGACACCCTTGAGCAGCAACATGCCAATCGAGCCCGGGGAAAAGTTTGCTTCCAGAAGAAACGGCCGTCCAAAGCACCCGGCGAGAATATTCCCAATGCCTTACATCGTATTAGGTTATCGCCGATCTACAAGGCCAAAATCGCCGTCAGCGCGGAGCATCGCCCGCGAGCCGTGGCTGGCACTTAGTACGCTGCCGCCCGGCGATTGGTTCGGAGCGTGGTCGCCTACGAAGAAATCTCGGCGTCGGCTTCGATCTCGATCAGCATGGCCGGATCGATCAGCCGCGCGACCTCGACCATCGACGTGGTCGGTGGATGCTCGCGAAAGAACTCCCCATGAGCCCGGCCATATTCCTGCCAGCGGCTGATGTCGGTGACGAACATCCGCGTGCGAACCACGTCCGACAATTTGGCGCCGAGTTGGGCCAGCGCCTGCTCGATATTTCGGATCGCTTGCACGGATTGCCGATAGGCATCGCCAGGACCAACGACCTAGCCATCGTCACCCGTGGCGGTCGTGCCCGAGACGCAGACCCGATTGCCAACCCGCACGGCGCGGCAATAGCCCACGACCGCTTCCCAGGGGACGCCCGAAGTAACGCGCTGTCGGTCGCTCATGCGGTGGCTTGAAATGTGCAACGACCGTTGCCCGACGACCTATTCACTTAACCGCGCCGCAGTGCCCGGGTGATGTCGCGCTGCATGGTCTTTTTCTTGAGCACTTCGCGTTTGTCGTAGAGTTTGCGGCCCTTGCAGATGCCCATCAGGACTTTGGCCCTGCCTTCGGTGAAGTACATTTTCAGCGGCACCAGCGTCAGGCCGTGCTCGAAGGCCCGGCTGGCGAATTTTTTCATTTCGCGGCGGTGCATCAGCAGTTTGCGAGGCCGCTTTGGGTCGTGATTGAATTGGTTGGCCTGCACATATTCGGCAATGTCGCAGCCCAACAGCCACACCTCGCCGTCTTTGACGCGCCCATAGGCGTCGTCGAGCGACAAGGTGCCCTTGCGCAGGCTCTTCACCTCGCTGCCGACCAGCACGATACCGCACTCGAGCGTGTCGAGCACTTCGTATTCGTGCCGCGCTTTGCGATTCTGGGCGATCAGCCGCTCGTTGTCGTGCTCCCGATCGGGGGCCGACTTCTTCGCTGATTTGGGTTTGGACTTGGCCGTAACGTTTTCTCCAGGCAAGAGGTTTCGTCGCACGCGTCGCTGGCACCGCAGGCACCAGACCGCTCTGTTCCGTGCCGAGGGCAATTGTTACAGTGGCAGGCCGTGTGGACAAATCGTCTGCTGTCCTTTTAACCTCTCGATCCTGCCGGCTCAAGGCAGGCGCACGGCAGGCCGAGGACGAAGCGTACAACTTTGGCCCCGTCGCCTTATCCCATAACGGCTCCCTGGTCTCGTCAGCAGCTCCCCCCATGGCCAACCAACGTCCTAGCGCCGATCCCGCGGTCGAGACCTACTTCCTGGGTCCGATCGATTTCGACGTTTGCCTGGCGTTGCAGCGGCGACTGGTGTTCGAAGCGGGCGGGCGGGCAGACGGCCAGATCGCATTGCTGCTGGCCGAGCATCCGCCGGTAATCACGATGGGGCGGTTGGGCTCGCGCTCGCACGTGCGGATGTCGCCGCGCGAATTGGAAAGCCGGCAGTTGGAAGTGCGCTGGGTCAATCGCGGCGGCGGCTGCCTGCTGCACGCGCCGGGCCAGTTGGCCGTCTATCCGATCGTGCCGCTCGAGTGGCATGGTTTTTCAGTCGGCGAGTATCTCAATAGGTTCCAGCGCGGCCTGCTGGCTACGTTGGACAGTTTGGGCATCGCGGGCCAGACCCGCACCGGAACGCACGGCATTTGGGGTCGTACCGGGCAGCTGGCGACCGTGGGTGTCGCGGTCAGAAGTTGGACGACCTACTTCGGGGCCTATATCAATGTCGATCCGGCGATGCGATCGTTTCGCTCGATCGAGTCCGATCCGATCGGCCATTCGCCGGCTAGCTCGCTGGCGGCCGAGCGGCAGAAGCCTGTCAAGATGACCACGGTGCGTGCTACAATAATCAACCACCTGGTCGACGCTTTGGGCTGCCAGCGCTATCATTTGTATACGGGCCACCCACTGTTGGCCCAGCTTTCGAGATCGTCGCATGAATCCGTCGGGCGTGCCCCTTGAACTGCCGATCATTTCGCTCACTCCGGCCGACGAACGCCTGCCGCGGTGGTTGAAAAAGAACATTCCCAAGGGGAATGAAAACCACTTTACGGCCCGGTTGATCGAAGAGCTGGGGCTCGAAACCGTTTGCGAAAGCGCCAAGTGCCCTAACCGCATGGAGTGCTGGAGCCAACGCACGGCCACCTTCATGATCATGGGCAACACCTGCACGCGGCCGTGCGGCTTTTGCTCGGTACACAAGGGCAAGACCGAGGCGCTGGAGATCGACGAGCCCGATCGCATGGCCGAAGCCGCCGCCCGCTTGGGCCTGAAGCACGTCGTGATCACCTCCGTCACGCGCGATGACTTACCCGACGGTGGCGCAGAGCACTTCTATCAATCAGTGCTGGCCGTGCGTCGAAGAATCGGCGCAGCGGTTGAAGTGCTGACTCCCGATTTCATCGGCAAGCCGGGCGCCGTGGAGCGCGTCGTCGAGGCCGCGCCTGAGGTGTTCAACCACAACACCGAGACTGTTCCCCGGCTATACCGGCAGGTGCGTGGTCGCAAGAGCGTCTATCGCTGGACGCTCGAGTTGCTGGCCCGCGTCAAGCAATTGAATCCGGCCATCAAGACCAAGAGCGGGCTGATGCTCGGCCTGGGCGAGACGCACGAGGAACTGCTCGACACGCTGGCCGATCTGATTTCCGTGGGCTGCGATTTTCTCACCCTTGGACAGTATTTGCGGCCCACGCCCGAGCATTTGCCGGTGGTGCGCTATCTGCCGCCCGAAGAGTTCGAGGCCCTGGGCCGCGCCGCCCGCCAGATGGGTTTTTCGCAGGTTGCCAGCGGACCGTTCGTGCGTTCGAGCTATCACGCCCGCGAAATGGCCGAGGCGGTTTGACCCGGCAACCGCTCGCCTGAGTGTTTCGGCCCGGCGTTGTTGGCGGTGAAGTTGTTGCCGGGAACCCACGCCACGCAGTCGAGCCAAATCGTGCCGGCAACTCATCACGAGCTCGTGCTTCCTGATCTCGGCCTGGCCGACGTCTCCGTCGTGGCCAGCGCCTGGCACGTCGAGCAAGGTGAGGAAGTCACCGCGGGCGACCGTCTTTTGGAAGTCGTGGCCGGCAGCGTCACGGTCGATTTGCCCGCGCCGGCCAGCGGCACGTTGATTGAGATCCTGGTGCAGGAAGATGACGAACTGACAGTCGGCCAGGTGTTGGCAGTCGTGCTGGCGCCGGAGGATGAGGAGCCTGGCGAGATTTAGCGGCCCAGCTCCAACGTGCCCCACAGGCTGGGGTCGGAGGGGAACGGAAACTCGCTGCCGACGCTGAAGAATTGCTGGCCAAGCTCGCGGTCGAAGATGAAATAGGTAAACCCCAGCTTCGGATGGTCGACCGGGTTGAAGCCGGTCAGAGCGGCGGCCGGGATGAAGGCCGACATCACATAGCCCCCCACGCGTTTCTCGCTGGTGACTTTCAAATGACCGGGCCGCACCGGGTTGGCGTTTTCGCGCGAGCGGTCGACCAGCAGTTGATCGGCGATCGGTTGCTCATAGGTTCGCCCTCCGCCCGACGGAAGGAAGATGAAGCGGTGGCAGAAGCGGCTGGCGCGGTGGATGTTGTGCGTGTCGCGCGTATCGATCCAGACTTGCAGTGAGTCGCTGTCTTCGAGCTTCGTCTCGCGGCACCAACTGGGATGCCGTTTACCCTCGATGCGCACGCTGAAGCCCAGCCCCGCTTCGCTCCAGGCCGCGCGCACGTCGGCAAACGCCCGCTGGCCTTCCAGTTCGCCCAGCGATGGCAGTCGATACTCCGCGCTGAATTCACTGGGCGGCGCCGCGCCCAGCGTGGCAGCGTAGCGGCAGGCCGCGGCAAAGCGAAACAAAAACCGGGTTGGCAACAACTGCTCAGCCATCTTGCATTCTCCCTCTCACCACGACTCGATATGGCGTCATGACGATCCGACCCGCGCGATGCCCGCGTTCTTCGCGTCCAATCCGGCCAGATGCTCGGTCAGAAACTCGCGCAGATCTCCCCGGTCCAAGTCCAACGTGCTGGTGAAGCGCAGCCGCAGCACGTCGCGCTGCGGGCCGGTCTGAAATTCGCGCTCCGCGCCCAACTCGGTCACGCGTCCTAGGCCAAAACGCCCCTTGGGGCCGGTCAGGACCAGGTCGACCGCAGCCGTTCGCTTGGTGTAGACCGTGGCCCACGGCTCGTGCTGGTTGGCCACGAAGATGTGTACGACCTGTTGATTGTTCCACAAGAACTGCCCCTGGGGCGCGGCCTCGACCAGCCGTTCGCAAAGCTCCTCCAGCACGTCGAGATCCCACTGCGGCGGCTTGCCGGGCGGAAATCCCTTGCGGGCAAAGTGCCACTTCTGGCCGAGCACTTTCCAGGGCATCAAGTCCTCGGGGTTCTGCCGTGCCCTGTCGGCGAACTTGCCGAAGCCCGCGATCGTGGCATCGATGAATTTCCAAAATGCCGGCGTGTCGATTTCGTCCAGCGCGTGAACCTGCAGTTGCACTTCCTGAAACGGACCGCGCAGGTTCTTGCACTTCACGCGCGGCTCGTGGCCATAGACCGGCAAGTCGGGCAGATCATTGAGCGGCTTGAGATTCAATTGCTCGACGAGCCGCTCACGCTGAAAGGTGTTCTTGGCCACGCGAAACTTCAGCTTCAACAGCCATTCTTCGCCGGTGATGGCATGGAAAAACCAGCCCTCGCTGCGCGTCGGCGAGGCGATCTCGACGACCGTGCGGGCGTTCCAATTCGTTTCGCCGAACTGGCCCGAGTCGGCAATGCGATCGACCACTTTCTCCAAGATTCGACCGTCCCAACGGCACGGCTGCCCCGCACGGCCCACGCGATTCTCCGTGTGCCACCGCCGGCCGTCGGCTTCCCAAGGCATGCGCGAGTCCTTGCCGACCTCGGCAATGTCCAGGCCCTCTTCGATTTTGGCCTGTTCCGCGGCGAAGTCATACAAGGCCCGCTTCTCACGCGGGCTTTCGGCCAGCGTGACCGCGAGCGCCTCGCCCGTGTGCGAGCGGTGTGCGTCGCCAGTCGCAGCGGGTGTCTTGCTTGTCGAGCGTTTCGCCGCGCGCTTGGGCGCGCCGGCCGGGGCCGCGTGGCGCACGATATCCTCGGGCGTGCCCTCGGCAATCAGATATCCGCCCCCCTCGCCGGCCTCGGGGCCCATGTCGAGCACCCAGTCGGCCGTCTTGATGACGTCCAGATTGTGTTCGATCACCACCACCGAGTTGCCCAAGTCAACCAGCCGGTTGAGCACTTCCAGCAGTTTGGCGATGTCGTCGAAGTGCAAGCCCGTAGTGGGTTCGTCGAGCAGATAGAGCGTGCGTCCGGTATCGGGGCGCGACAGTTCGGCGGCCAGCTTGACGCGCTGCGCTTCGCCGCCTGAGAGCGTCGGCGCCGCCTGGCCCAGGGTCAGGTAATCGAGCCCCACGTCACACAGCGTTTGCAAGATGCGGCTGATCTTGGGAATGTTCTCGAACAGCTTGACCGCCTTTGCACACGGCATGTCGAGCACGTCGGCGATCGATTGGCCGTGATAGGTCACGGCCAGCGTCTCGGGGTTGTAGCGCCGCCCGCGGCACGTGTCGCACTCGACCCACACGTCGGGCAGGAAGTGCATCTCGATGCAGATTTGCCCATTGCCCTCGCAGGCCTCGCAACGCCCGCCCGGCACGTTGAAACTGAAACGCCGCGGCGTGTAACCTCGCACGCGGGCCTCGGGCAGTTGGGAATAGAGCGCGCGAATCAGATCGAATACGCCGGTATACGTGGCCGGGTTCGACGTCGGCGTCTGACCCAGCGGCTGTTGATCGACGCGGATCACTTTGTTGATCTGATCGACGCCACGAATCGCGTCGTGCTGACCCGGAGTGGTGCTGGCACGGTGCAGCGTGCGAGCCAGCGAGTTGTAGAGCACGTCTTCGATCAGCGAGCTCTTGCCGCTGCCGCTGACGCCCGTGATCACCGAGAAGCAGCCCAGCGGAATGCGGGCCGTGACGTTGCGCAAGTTGTTGTGCCGCGCGCCGAGGATTTCCAACCAGCCACCCGGCGCGGGAGGAAACGGCTCGCGCGCGACGTTGGCAACGTCGGCGGTCGGCGACGACTTTTTCGCCGCGCGCTTTTTCGTCGGCTTGGGCGGCTCGGCGGGGCCTGCCTTCCAGTCAATCAGACTGGGCATGCGGCGATTCGTCGGAATCGGAATGGCCTTCGTGCCTGAAAGATAAGGTCCGGTGACCGAGCCGTTTTGCTTGCCAACCTCGGCCGGCGTGCCGCGGGCCACGATCTGTCCGCCGCCATCGCCCGCCGCGGGACCGAAGTCGAGCAGTTGATCGGCCGCCGCCACGACGTCACGATCGTGTTCGACCACCAGCAGCGTGTTGCCCAGGTCGCGCAACTTTTCGAGCGCGCCCAGCAAGCGGCGATTATCGCGCGGGTGCAAGCCGATCGTCGGTTCGTCGAGCACATACAACACACCGCACAGGCCGCTGCCCACCTGGCTGGCCAGGCGAATCCGCTGAGCTTCGCCGCCCGAGAGCGTGGGCGCGGGTCGCGAGAGCGTGAGATATTCCAAGCCCACGTCGACCAGAAACTGCAAACGATTGCGCACCTCGCGCACCAGCTCGCCGGCGATCTTGCGCTCGCGCGGGTCGAGCTTCCAATCGTTGAATCGTTCGAGCAAGCCGCCCAAGGGCTGGCGGCAAAGGTCGTCGATCGTGCGCTCGTGCAATCGCATGGCCGCGGCGTCGTCGCGCAGTCGGCTGCCGCCACAGGTGGAGCACTCGACTTCGCCGACCATGTGTTCCCATTTGGCCCGCAGGGCCGGCGAAAGCCGCGCGGCTTCTTCGAGCGCCGGATAGAGTCCCTTGAATTGAAAGCGGAACAGCGGGCGCTCGTTCTTCTTGCGCTTACCGTCGGCGTGCACGTCGATCCAGTCGTCGCCAGTGCCATGGAACACGACGCGTCGCTGCTTGGCATTCAATTGATCGAAGGGCACGTCGATCGGCACCTGAGAGTGCGCCGACAGCGCCGTGAGCATCCAATTGAAAATCGTCGAGCTGGCCGTGGGCCACAACCCGACGGCCCCGCCGGCCAGCGTCAACTTCGGATCGCGCAGCAGCGCCAACGGATTGGCGCCGGTTTGCGTGCCCAGGCCCTCGCAGGCTTTGCACCAACCGAGCGAGCTGTTGAACGAAAAACTGTGCGGAGTCAGCCGTTCGAAGCTGCGGCCGCAGCGGTCGCAGGCGAAATGCTGGCTGTGAATTTCGGTGCGCCATTTGGCCTCGGGCACGTCCGGCTCGGGATAGGCCACGTGCAGCAGGCCTTTGCCCATGGCCAGGGCGTTTTCGACCGTGTCGGCGATGCGGCTGCGGCCCTCGGGCTTGACGCTCACGCGGTCGATCACCACCTCGACCAGATGCTTGCGTCGGCGGTCGATTTGCGGCGGCTCGTCGACCGAGAACGACTGGCCGTCGACGCGCATCCGCACATAGCCCATGGCGCGAATCTCGCCCCACAGGTTTTCGTACTTGTCGCCGACCTCGACCTGCAACGGAGCCATCAGATACAGCTTCGTGTCGACCGGCTCGGCCAGAATCTTGTCGACGATCTCGTCGGCGGTCTGCGTGCCCACCGGAATGTCGCAGGCCGGGCAATAAGGCGTGCCCATGCGCGCCATCAAGATGCGCAGGTAGTCGTAGATTTCGGTCACCGTGCCCACGGTCGAGCGGGGCGTGTGACCCATGTGCTTTTGTTCGATGGCGATGGCCGGCGAAAGGCCATCGATGTGATCGACCGCCGGCTTTTGCATCTGGCCCACGAACTGCCGCGCGTAGGCGCTCAGGCTTTCGACATAGCGGCGCTGCCCTTCGGCGTAGACCGTGTCCATGGCCAGCGAGCTCTTGCCACTTCCGCTCATGCCGCAACAGACCGTCATGCGGTCGCGGGGAATCTCGACGTCGATTCCCTTGAGATTGTGTTGCCGCGCGCCGCGAACTTTGATCGATTTGGCCTCCACGGCGACGCGCTTGGGCCGACCGTTCGGGGCGCTCTTGCCGCGCGACGAGGAATTCATCTGAGCCAAATGGGCCTTCAGGGCGCGTCCCGTGTGCGATGCGGCGACCTTGGCGATTTCGCTGGGCGTGCCCACGGCCACCAACTCGCCGCCGCCACGGCCTCCCTCGGGTCCCAGGTCGATCACCCAGTCGGCCGTTTTCACCACGTCCAGGTTGTGTTCGACGATCAACACCGTGTTGCCGGCGTCGACAAAGTCGTGCAGCACCTTGAGCAGCAGGTGGATATCGGCAAAGTGCAAACCGGTCGTCGGCTCGTCGAGCAGATACAAGGTCTTGCCAGTGCTCTTCTTGACCAGCTCGCGGGCCAGCTTGATGCGCTGGGCTTCGCCACCCGACAGAGTGGGCGAGGGCTGCCCCAACTTCAGATAGTCGAGTCCCACGTCGTGCAGGGTTTGCAACTTGTGACGCACCTTGGGAATGTTTTCGAAATGCGCCAGGGCCTGCTGCACGTCCATTTCGAGCACTTCGGCGATGCTCTTGCCCTTGAAGCGCACTTGCAATGTCTCGCGATTGAACCGGTGCCCTTCGCACACCGGGCAGGTCACCCAGACGTCGGCCAGGAAGTCCATCTCCAGCTTGTTCGAGCCGTTGCCCTCGCAGGCCTCGCAGCGCCCGCCCGAAACGTTGAAGCTGAACCGCCCGGCCTTGTAACCGCGGGCTTTCGATTCGGGCAGTTGCGTGTAGAGCGTGCGAATCTCGTCGAACAGCTTGATGTAGGTGCCAGGGTTCGAGCGCGGCGTGCGCCCGATCGGCGACTGATCGATGGCGATCAGCTTGTCGAGGTGCTCGAGCCCTTCGATCCGCTCGTGCTTGCCGGGCGAGCCTTCGCCGCCGTTGAGATCGCGCCGCAAAGCTTCGACCAGGATGTCGCCGATCAGCGAGCTTTTGCCCGAGCCCGATACGCCCGTGATGCACACCAGCGCGCCCAAGGGGATTTCGACGTCGATGCCCTTGAGGTTATTGTGGTTGGCGCCGACGATCCGCAGCTTCTGGTCGCCGATCGGACGCGGCTTTTCCGGGACTTCGATTTTCAGCTTTCCCGACAGGTACTGCCCGGTCAGGCTCCGCGACGCTTCGGCAATGGTGTCGGCGGTGCCCGAGGCCACGACCTCGCCGCCGCGAACGCCGGGGCCGGGGCCGAAGTCGACGATGTGATCGGCCGCCCGCATCGTGTCTTCGTCGTGCTCGACCACGACCACCGTGTTGCCCAGGTCGCGCAGTTGCGTCAGCGTGTCGAGCAGCCGGTCGTTGTCGCGCGGGTGCAGCCCGATCGAAGGCTCGTCGAGAATATAGAGCACGCCGACCAGGCCGCAGCCGATTTGTCCGGCCAGGCGAATGCGCTGCGATTCGCCGCCCGAGAGCGTGGGCGCGGTGCGATCGAGCGTCAGGTAGTCGAGCCCCACGTTGCTCAAGAAACCCAGTCGGCCGCTGATCTCCTTGAGCACTTCGGTGGCGATCAACGCCCGGGTCGGATCGAGATCGAGCGCGCTGAAGAAATCGATGGCGTCGTTGACGGGCAGATGGCAGACCTCGGGCAGCGAGCGTGCCGGGCGATCGGCAAACTTCGCATCCCGCGTGGCGATCGTCACCGCGCGGGCTTGCGGATTCAGTCGCTGCCCCGCGCACTCGGCGCAGAGCATGACCTGCATGTATTTTTCCAACTGCCGCAATTGCATCTTGCTGCCCGAGTTGCGGTATTTGTCGAGCAACTTGGGGATGATGCCCTCGAACTTGCCGCCATACTTATGGCCCGAAGTGCCGCCGCGCCAGGTGAACGTGATGTGCTCGTCGCCGGTGCCGTAGAGCCACAGCTCTGCCAATTCCTTGTCGAGCTGATTCCAGGGCGTGTCGAGCATCGTGCCCTTGGGCAGTTTGTGCAGCCGCTCGACGGTTTCAGCCACGCCCTGATAGACGTGCCGCTTCCAGCGTCCCAGGTCGCGCCAGGGGCCGAGCAATTCGAAGCACCCCTGCTTGAACGACAGCTCGCCGTTGGGCACTAGCAGCGCGGGCTCGAACGAATAAAGCTCGCCCAAGCCATCGCAGGCCGCGCACATGCCTTGCGGACTGTTGAAGCTGAACAGTTGTGGGCTCGGCGGCTCGAAGCTCAGGCCGCAGTGCGTGCAGGCATAGTGGGCCGATAGTTGCATGTCGCCCGATTGCTGGACGATCTGCTCGTCCGGCGGCACATCCGCTGACTCGGCGGCCGGCTTCTTGCGCTTGCGGCCGCGCGGCGCGGGTGCGTCGCCATTTTTCGCGGTTTTGCCATCGGCTTCTTCCGTCGAAACGATCAGGCTGCCCTGCCCCATCTTGAGCGCCAGCTCGACGGCCTCGGACAGGCGGACCCGCGCGTCGCCGGCCACGAGGCGGTCGATGACCACTTCGATGTTGTGCCGCATCTGCCGGTCAAGGTGCAGTTCGTCGTTGAGCTGCACGATCCGACCATCGACGCGCGCCCGGGCGAAGCCCTGCTTCATCAGGTCGACGAACAGATCGCGATACTCGCCTTTTTGCGCCCGGATCAGCGGGGCCAGCACCACGAACCGCGTTCCCTCGGGCAGTAGGCCGATGCGTTGGATGATCTGCTCGCGCGTCTGGGCCGTGATGGGCCGCGCGCATTTGGGGCAATGTCCCTGGCCCGTGCGGGCGTAAAGCACGCGCAGGTAGTCATAAATCTCGGTGATCGTGCCGACGGTCGAACGGGGATTCTGGCCGGCCGACTTTTGCGAAATCGAAATCGACGGGCTCAGGCCGCTGATGTAGTCGACGTCGGGCTTGGGCATCTGCCCCAGGAACTGGCGCGCGAAGCTCGACAGGCTTTCGACATAGCGCCGCTGCCCCTCGGCATACAGGGTATCGAAGGCCAGCGAGCTCTTGCCCGAGCCGCTGACGCCGGTGAGGCAGATCAGTTGGTTCCGCGGCAGCGAAAGGTTGATGTCCCGCAGGTTATGCTCACGGGCCCCCTTGATCACGATATCGGCGGCAGCCATAGGCGGGGAGTTTCGCGTGGGTGAGTCCGTTCCGGTGACGTGCGAATCCTGAATTGTAGGGAACAGCCAGCGGATTCGGCTAGCAGAAAAATTCCCCGGGACTGCGAATATCGCCACAGCCCGAGACTTACGGCATTCCACCCCGCTGAGGCCGTGCTAGCGAGTGCGTGCGGACGGTCTGGACGCGCGGCGGACTTTTTGCGACACTCCGCCTCCCAATTCTGGGCAGTTCGCCACGCTTCGTGCGTTTTCCATTAAAAGCACTTTTTTCCGCCGTGCTCGCGGGCAGACAGGCATTTCGCGATGAATGTCAGATTTTGCGCCATGGCGCTGGCCTCATTCGCGCTGGCCATGAGCGGCGTATCAGCGGCCGGGGCCGATGCCGATAGCGCCAGCCCGGGTGCCGTTGGTCGTTTCGTCGAAGGAACCAAGGATTTTTTCCGCAGTCCGTTCAAACGCGCCGCGCCGCCATCCCCCCCGGCCTCGCAACCCCGCACGGCGCAACGCGCCGTGTCGCAGCAGCCCGTCGGCAAAGAGAGTCCGAGCGGAGTACAGCGGGCCAGTTACACGTCCCAACCACCAGGGGCAGCCAAAGCTCCGCCAGCCAAGCCAGCGCGGCAGCATCCACGAACACTGACTGAATTCATGGCTGAAGAACGACCATGAGCCGAACGTTGCTTTGCTTCCTGGTATCCGCTGCGCTCTGGGGAGCGATGCGCGCTCCACTCGTGGGCGCTCCGCCGACGCAGAACGGCGAAGCGGTCCCACCGACCCAGGGCACGCTTGGCAATCTGCGCCAGCGGGCCGGCTCGTTGCTGTCGCAAGGAGAGTCGCGCCAGCAGCAGGAGGCCGTGCTGCGGCAGATCGAAGCCGCCGGTGGCACGCAGGAGATGGAACGCGATGCGCGCGGGTCGCAGTTCCTGGTCGTCAGCTGGGCCGGCGGCGACGCGGGGTTGGAAAAGCTGCGCACGCTCGACAAGCTGCGCTGGCTCGACGTCGGGCGCACCAACATCACCGACGAGGGATTGGCCAAGCTGCGCGATCTCAAGCATCTGCAAGCGCTCAAGTTGCAACAAACACGCGTGACCGACGCGGGACTGACGCACTTGAGCGGGCTGACGACGCTCGAAGGGCTCGCGCTGCACGATACGAAAACGTCGGTCGTGGGACTCGAGCAACTGCGGCCGCTCACGAATCTGAAGATCCTGAATCTCTCCTGGACCCAGACAGGCGATGAGGGCCTGGCCGTCGTGTCGCAGTTCGCCGGGCTCGAAGAGCTCTATCTTTTCGATGCCAAAGTCACCGATCAAGGCGTGGCCCACCTGGGCCGACTGCGCAATCTGCGAGCGCTCAAGCTGTCGTATAACCCGATCACCGACCGCTGCCTGTCGGCGCTCAAGGGGATGCCCAAGCTCGAGGCGCTGTGGCTCGATTTCTCGGAGATCAATAACGGCGCCTTGGCCTATCTGCAAAGCATCCCGACGCTGCGCGGTTTGTACATCGGCGAATCGCAGGTGACGGACGCCGGCCTGTCGCACTTGCACAAGATTCACCAGCTGGAGTTGCTGGATCTGGCGAACCTGCCGATCAGCGACGACGGGGTGAAGAAGCTCGAGCGCTCTCCCCTGCTGCAAATGCTCTCGCTCGAAGGCACCGACGTGACCAGCGCCAGCATGGCCTCAATCGCGCGGCTGAGCAACCTCGTGCAACTCAACCTGACCAACACGGCGGTTGACGATCGAGGCGTGGCGGCACTGGTGCGGCTCACCCATCTGGCGTCGCTCAACCTGGCGCAAACTCGCATTACCGACGCGGCCCTGGTCAACGTGCCGCGTTGGCCGGGGCTCAAGGAACTGACGCTTCGCGGCACGAAAGTCACCGATGCGGCGATCGACAAACTCCAGCGCGCGCATCCCGAGCTGACCATCGTTCGATAACCGATTGCCTCATTCGACCCTCTCACGCTGGTGACGCATGGATGCACGCCGCCTCTTTCTGCTGCTCGCCCTGTTTTGCGGTGGAACGACCGCGACCATGGCGGCTGACGACTGGCCGCAGTTTCGCGGGCCCGATGGACAAGGCCATGCCGAGGCGCGCGGATTGCCCCACACCTGGAGCGAAACGCAAAACGTCCGCTGGAAGACGGCCATCGTGGGACTGGGTTGGTCCTCGCCGGTGGTCGCCGATGGCCGGATCTGGCTGACCACCTCGATCGACCAGGAACAATCGCTCCGGGCGATTTGCCTGGACGCCGAGAGCGGCTCGGTGCTGGTCGACGTCGAGGTGTTTCGCAAAGAGGACCTGGGCCGCATCGCGAACAAAAACAGCCATGCCTCGCCGACGCCCGTGATCGACGGCGAGTTCGTCTACGTTCACTTCGGCGCTCACGGCACCGCCTGCCTGAATTCCCAGGGCAAGGTCGTTTGGAAGCGCGAGCTGAAGTACGACCAGCACCACGGCCCGGCCGGTTCGCCCGTCCTGTGGCGCGACCTGCTGATCATCAGTTGCGACGGCCACGACGTGCAATACACCATCGCCCTCGACAAGCGCACGGGCCAGGTCCGCTGGAAATCCGACCATCCGGGACTCCACGCTTACTCGACTCCGTTGGTCATCAATGTCAACGGCGCCGATCAACTCCTCACCAGCGGCGGCGCCGCGCTGATCGCCTACTCACCGGCCGACGGCAGCGAGATTTGGCGGTTCCGGCACGCCGGGCATTCGGTCGTGCCGCGTCCGGTGTTCGGCAACGGGCTGGTTTATTTCTGCAGCGGCTATTGGACTCCGACGATGTACGCCGTGCGGGCCGACGGCCAGGGCGAAGTGAACGACAGCCACGTGCAGTTCAGCTTGCGCCGCAGCGTGCCCCACAATCCTTCGCCACTGTTGATCGAAGACCGTCTGTACCTGGTCAGCGATCAGGGCGTGCTCACGTGCGCCGATGCGGTGGCGGGAGGCGAACTTTGGCGCCAGCGGTTGACCGGTAGCTATAGCGCGTCGCCCCTGCTCGCCGATGGCAAGATCTATCTGCTCAACGAGGACGCCATGACGACCGTGATCTTGCCCGGCGACAAGTTTCGCCAGTTGGCAGAAAACCACCTGGACGGCCGCTCGCTGGCCTCGCCCGCCGTGTTGGGCCGGTCGCTGCTGATTCGCACCGATACGCATCTCTATCGCATCGAAGAGTCGCGCAACATTCAAGCCGGCGCCCGAATTTCGCGCCGCGACACGGGCACGGTCTTGCGCTGACGAATCGCGCCCGAGTGTCAGGCGGTCGGCTCGGCCGTCTCTTCGCGCAGCCGGATGGGGCCGAAGCATTCTGGATATTTACCCTGGGCTCCCTGGTAGAACGCGCGAATGTGATCCATGTCGGCCTTCAGGTCGCCGGTCGGATGAAAGACTTCGGGCAGGCCGCCGATCCGCTTTTTGAAATCGAGTAGCCCCAGCACGATCGGCACCTGGGCCTCGCGGGCGATGTGATAGAAGCCGCTCTTCCAATACTCGGCTCGACCGCGCGTGCCCTCGGGCGTGATCAGCAGATACAACTCGTCGCGGCGGGCGAATTCATCGACCATCTGTTGCACGGCGTTGTGCCGCGCGCGGCGGTCGACGCTCAGACCGCCCAGCCGGCGGATGAGCCATCCGAGCGGGCCGCGAAACAGCGAGTGCTTGCCCATCCACGAGACGGGAATGCCGTACACATAGGCGATCGACAGCATCACCGGCACGTCCCAGTTGCTCGTGTGGGGCGCTGCCAGGATCACGTATTTCTTATACGGCGGCTTGTCGCCGCGCATCCGCCAGCCAAAAAGCCACAAGTAGAATCTGCCGATCCAATACTTCATACCTAGGCCCGCCTGCCTGTGTTTGCGATCCATTCGCTGAAGAATCCCGGACATCGCCTGGCGTCGTTTACAGCAAAGGAGCATGCTCCTCGAGCGCCCGGCCGCTCTGCAAGGTTTTGTGCCGCGGCGTGAACCGCACCGGCAACGCCTTCAGTCCGCGCAGGAGCAGCCCGCTGCGCCACTTCAGCGCGCTAGACTCGATTGCCAGCCGCAAATCAGCCGTGCGATCCAATAGCGCTTGAATCGCGATTTGCCCCTCGAGCCGCGCCAGCGAAGCCCCCAAGCAAAAGTGGATGCCCTGGCCGAAGGCCACGTGCCGATTGGGCTCCCGCGAAACGTCGAGCGCGTCGGGATCGGCAAATTGCCGCTCGTCGCGATTGGCCGACGCCAGCACCGCGAACACCATGTCGCCATGCGCGAATCGCACGCCGGCGAATTCGAAATCCTCGGTCACATAACGTTCGGTCGCCAGCTCCACGGCAGCCGTATAGCGCAAGAGTTCCTCGACCGCGGACTTGATCAATGTCGGATCCTGGCGCAACCGCGCCAACTGGGCGGGATGTTCGAGCAAGGCCAGCATCCCGCTAGCGATCAGGTTCACGGTTGTTTCATGTCCGGCAATGATCAGCAAAATGATCATGGCCAGCAACTCGTCGTCGCTAAATACGTCCTGGGCCTGCTTGGCCCCAATCAGCGCGGTGATCAAATCGTTGCCTGGCCGCTGGTGTCGTTGCTGGATCAGTCGCCGCACGAAGCGCATGAACAGCAAGCCGCTCGGAATCGCCCGCATCATGCCCCACCGCGATCCGCTGGCCGCCAGGATGCGGTTCGACCAGCGGTTGAACTTGTGCCGGTCCTCGACGCCCACGCCCAGCATTTCAGCAATGATTGTGGTGGGAATCGGTAAGGCATAGTCGCGGATCAGGTCCATCCGCCCGCGTGCGGCGGCCCGGTCGAGCAACTCGTGCGACAGCGACTCGATCCGCTCGCGCATGCCCTCGACCAGCCGCGGCGAGAAGGCTTGTTGCACCAGGGCCCGCAACCGCGTGTGGTCGGGCGGATCGACGTTCAGCATGTTTCGCGCCAGCGGACGAAAACTGGCCGGAATCCAGGGACGCCGCGCATGTTGCTCGGGCGTCAGCACGCGAAAGTGATTCTTCGCCAGCCGTTCATCCTTGAGCGCCGCCACGACATCGTCGTAACGCGTCACGAGCCACGCGCTTTGCCCGTCGGGCAGCGTCACGCGATGCACCGGCGACTCGTCGCGCAGCCGGCGATAGTACGAGAACGGATCGGCCTTGAACTCGGCGGTGCCAATTTTTAGCGGGGCGAGGACGGTCATCGGCAATCTTCCGCAGCGGTTGTGTCGAGCAGCGCGAAATAGAAAATCTTAAGGCCGGCTGATTCGGCCGTGTACGTGAATGTCGTGGCCACACTGTCGGATCGTGGGCGAAGTGAGCCGCCAGGCGTCGGCCATCCAGGCCAGGCCTGCTCCGCCGATTGCGCCGGGAGCGGCCTGGCCGCCGATTAGCTTGGGTGCGATGAAGGCGTGAACTTCGTCGATCTGGCCGGCATCCAACAAGCTGCCCAACAGCTTCGCCCCCCCTTCGACCAGCACGTTGGTCATCCGCCGCCGACCGAGCTCATCGAGCAGCCAGCCGAGTCGCTCGGCGTGCGATTCACCGGCACAGACGAGCACCTCGCAACCGGCTTCCTCGAGACGTTTTCGGTTCTCGGCTGGCGCTGCTTCGCTGGCGGCGACGATGACCGGCGCCTCGCTCGCCGTGCGGACCAGTTTGCTGTCGAGCGAAAGCGCCGCTTGTGAATCGAGCACGACCCGCGCCGCAATGCGCGGTCCCGGCGGTCGGGCCGTGAGCAACGGATCATCGGCGGTGGCGGTTCCGCGTCCGACGACGATCGCATCGACGCGCCCCCGCAACGTGTGTACCCACTGCCGCGCGGGCGGACCCGAGATCCAGCGGCTGTCGCCGGTGTGCGCTGCCAGGTGGCCGTCGAGCGTCATGGCCCATTTGGCGATGATCCACGGCCGCCCGCTTTGAATGAGTTTAAGGTAGGGAGCATTCAACTCGCGCGCGGCCGACTCGAGCAATCCGACTTCGACTTCGATACCGGCCGCCTTGATCTCTTCGATTCCGCGGCCGGCAACCTGCGGAAACGGATCGAGCTGAGCCACGACCACGCGGGCCACGCCGGCGCGAATCAGGGCCTGGGTGCAGGGACCGGTCTTGCCCTGGTGGCAACACGGCTCGAGCGTGACGTAGACCGTGGCACCCGCGGCACGGCCCCCGGCGCTGGTGAGCGCTTCGATTTCGGCGTGCGGTCCGCCGAATTGTTGGTGAAACCCTTCGCCGACCGTTTCGGCATCGCGCACGATCGTGCAGCCGACCAGCGGATTCGGCTCGACGAGTCCCTCGCCGCGCTGCGCCAGGTCGATGGCCCGCTCCATGTGCCACGTGTCGAATTCCCAGTTTGCCGCGGTCGAAGCCATGAGTGCAGGTCAACTCCGTCACGGGGATGACGCGCGAAGCACACGAGCACGCGCTGCTGGGAATCAGTCACCCGGCGTCCAGAGGGCCGATTTCTTGCCTCCGCTGGGCTGATCGCTGCCGGGAGTCCAAATCTTGCCGGGTTCGGCACTGGCGGTTCCTGGCACGACCATGCCCGGCGCGGCTTCGCGCCCGGCGGGCATGGCAGGTTTGCCGTCGGGGCCAATGATGCCCGCCTCGGTCAGAATCTGGAACAGAGCCTGGGCCACGCCGGGCTCGCGAATATGCTGATCGCGAATGTGCTGCAACAGGCGATCGGCCTCGGGCACGTCGCCCCGGCTGATGCGCAGGGTCAGTTCGGCCAAGTCCCAGGGGGCCGTCGAGGCCTTGGCGGCTTCGGCCGCGCCGCGGGCCTTGTCCAGATACTCGAGTGCCCGCTCGGCATCGGGCTCCACTTGGGCCAGGGCGCCATACACCTCGGCCATATCGAACTTCTTGTCGAAGCCTGGCCGGCGGAGGATTTCCTGAGCCAGCCGGCGCAGCGCCGCGATGTGCCGAAAGTGATCGGCCCGGCGATAGAGATCGATCAGTTGCTCGTCGCTCAGCTTCCCAACTTCAACCCGGTCGAGCCGCACCAGACGCAACTCTGCGGGCGACGATTGGGTGGGATCGATCGGTCCGCGCTCCGGAAGTCCCAGCCTGCGGCGCAGCTCGTTGAAATCAAAGTCGGACGAAAGCTGCTCGGTCGCCAGTTCGATCAGCAGCAGCGCGGCGAGCACGCGAACGCGTAGTGCGGGGTCCAAAGCGGCTTCCTTGGGCGACTTGCCCCCCAGCAGCTTCTGCGGCGTCTCGGGCCAGCGATTGGAGAGAATCTCGCGGCGTCGCTCGGTCGTCAGTTGTAGCCGGCGATCGGGCGAGGTGTCGTCGGGCAACTTCCAATTCCAAGTCAGCGCCAACTGCGCGGCCGGAACGTGGCTTTCGACTTCCTCCGCGGTCATGGCGCCCAAGGCGTCGCCGCAGATCTCGGCCACGGCCTTTTGCGCCTCGGCTTGCTGCGTGCGATAAACGACCATCTCGAGCCGGGCCGCGCGGTCGGTCTGCTTGCCGAAGATGAAGACCTGGCCCACGACCTGTGAAACGTCCTCCAGCTTGATTTCCTTGCCACTCGCGGGACTCGGTCGGTCGAGCAGCCAGTAAGCGCCTTTCGGCGGCGGCTCATTCTCGGTGCCCATGCGGCTCAAGTCGAGCGGCATGACGACCGAGCGCGGGTTCGACACCAGTCGCGCCTGCAAGGTTTCGAAATCCTGCACGTCGTAGGTGAGCGAAAGCACGTCCACCAGGTCGACGTTCTCGGTGTCGAGCGATTGGGCGAGCGCTTCGGCCTCGACCGCGTCGTCCAGCGGAATCTTCGCCTGTGCGTATTTGCGCAGCGCCTCGACGGCCCCCGGCGTATCGGCCAGCCAGGCGCGCAACACCGCGATGTTGTGCCAGATGACGGGCCAATCGCCTGCTTGCGCGGCGAGCTTGACGAGATTCTCGGCCGCTTGCCGCCAGGCGCCGTGCATTGCCGGCTCGATGGCGGTCGCGAAGCTGTTCTTCCACAGCGCGTCGTCGGGCGCGGGCAGTAGCGGCAGGTCTTGCTTGGCCAACAGCGGCACCGACGGCGCGCTGTTGAGCCGCATCAACAGCTCGAGCGGCTGTTGGTCCTTGCCACCGCCCACGCCAATTTGCAACACCAGGTGCGCGCGTGAGGCGATCAGTTGGTTATCGGCGATCAGCGATTGCGCGATCAAGCCGATCGCGTCGTAGACCTGCGTCGGCAACTGTTCGGTACACTTTTCCAGAGCGTCTTGCAACAACCCGATGGCCGCGATGCCCCCCTCCTGGCTCGCCTTGAGCGTGGCTTTCTCGGCCAAGGCCACGGGGTTATCCGGATACTTTTCGACGAACCGTGCCAGCGTGGCATCGGCCTTGACTTCCTGTCCCGTCTGGGCTTCGAGCATGGTCTTGATCGACAGCAGGCACGCGCGGTCGGGATATTTGGCCTCGATCGATTCGATGTGGTCCAGACAAGCCGCTCGCTGATCGCCTTCGATCATCCGTTGGATCTTGTCCAACTCGGTGAGCAGATCCGAGCAGCAAAACTTGATTTTCTTGCCGGTCCCGCCCGGGCAAGAGGTGTAGGGGTCGATCGGCATGAGAAGTCGTGTCGAACTCCAGAAGGTACGGACGGTGCTCGCAAGCCGTGAATCGTAGCACAGCACCAGGTCGTTCGCAGCGCCCCGCGGGGCCAGCCGTCAAACGCGACGCTGCCGCATCGGCAATCGCCAGGCCCGCTCGCGCGTTAACGAGTCGTGGCCAGGCTCTTGCGCTTTTCGGCGATCAGCTTGAGCAAGGCCTTTTGTGGATCGGCGAACTTTTTGAGTCCTTCGGACATCAAGGTGGCTTCGAGGTGTTCGACGTTCACCTTCTTGTCAATCTCATCGAGCACGTTCTGAGGTGGCAACTTATCGACTTCGCGATCGAAGGTCTGGCCGCTGCGCTCGACCGCGTCGTTCGTGGCTGGCGGGTTGGTCTCGATGTCGCTACCCGCCAATGCCGCCACGTATTTCCAGGCCGGGTCGCTGGGCTTTTTGGTGCCGGTGCTGGCAAACACCAGCTCCTGATCCAGCGGCAGCTTCTTGTCTCGCCAGAACTTCTGATTCTCGGCCCAGATACGCTTAGCGCCCACGATGCCCACCAGGCCTTGCGCCTCGGGCGACAAGTCAGGCACATGTTGTTCGGTGTAGACGTCGACGCGCGACACGAAGATGCTGTAGACGCTCTTGAACTTGCCAAAGTGGCCGTAGCGCTGCACGCCGCGCCAAATCGCGTCGCGGGCCGCCCGATACTGTCGCAGGGTAAACATCAGCGTCACGTTGAGCGTGATGCCCGCGGCGGCCAGCTCTTCCAAGGCGCCAATACCGGCCGGAGTGGCGGGCACCTTCATCATGCGATTCACCTGGCCGCGCGACCAGGTTTTGCCCAGCTCGATATACCGAGCCACGCGCTCGTCGTGCGGCGGTCCCAATTCGGGATCCTCCAGCAGCGGATCGAGTTCGAAGCTCACGTAGCCGTCGTTGCCGTGCGTCTGATCCCAAACCGGGCGGAACACGGCCTGCGCTTCGCTGACCAGCTTGTCCGTCGTCTTCCAGGCGATCTGCTCGTCGGTCAGTTTTTGCTCGATGAGTTGCTCAAGTTCGCTGTCAAAGCGGCCGGTCTTAATCAGGTCGGCGATGATGATGGGATTCGAGGTTGCACCCGTGGCGCCCAGGGCTCGATTCTTGGCGACCAGTTCGGGATCGATCGAATCGAGCCAGATCTTGGTGCCGCAGGCGATCAAGGAACGGAGTGGTGAAGTCATACGGTGAGAGCCCTGTGTGCAGCGTAACCTGATAAAAAAACGGCGCCCGCGACCCGCAGGTCTTGCGAACCCGAAAAGTGACAGCAGGCAAGCCTGCTACGGTCTTTGTAACTCTTTTGCTGCAAAAGACAAGTTGCCCGGCCGCCGTCCCCGCCTCACGGCGCCGCTGCGCCGTCGCTCGACTGAAAATACGATTCGCAGCAGGCGGCCCTCTCGCACGCTCGGTTGCCAGCTGGCAGCAACTTTCTGTCGTCAGTGCCTGCGCGATGGGCGAATTGCTTTGGCCCGCGTGGTGCCCGCAGTGGCGAGAGTTCGAGCGTCGTCGCTTAAGATGCGTGGAAACAAGGGCTTACGGTGGCGCGGGAAGTTCGGAATCGCACCGCGAATTCGTCCTGTGTTGCTTTGGGTGTTCTGCGGGAACTTTTCCTTTTTTCGTGGTTGTAACGATTATTTCTGGTTTGCGGCCCCTTTGTTATCCGATTTAGCCATCGGTCACGGAGGCGTGCGCCGAGCGGGAGAGGTTCCAGTGGGCCGGCAGCAGAGCTGGCACAGCGGAGGATCGCGGGAGTGCCTGTGAATAAGAACATCCTACTACTGGGACTGGTCGTCGCCTGCCTGGCCGGCAAGGCCGTCGCGGATGACGACGATCCCTTCGCCACGCAGCGCAAACAGACGTCTGCGTCCGCGTCGAAATCGACGTCGGACGAGCCGACGCTCCAGAACGCGGCAGCCAAGCCAGCCTCGGCTAAGTCCGCGCCGTCCAAATCCAATGCGGTGAGACCAGCCCCGGTGAAATCGGATGCGACGGCTGGCGGCTCGTTGGCCACGATGTCGCGGCAACCGTCGACCATGCTCGATGCGGCCGTGAGGCCCGCGCGGTGCCTCGCCGACAAGCCCGTTCCGCCGGAGCCGCTGGAACTGAGCAGTCCCCTGTTCGGATCGGCCCGGCCGAGCACCGGTTCCAAAGTGATCAACGATTCAGCCGTGCGAGCGGTTCAGCATCTGGCCGAGCCTCCCACGCCCGACGATGAGCAGCCGGTCGAGAGAGACCATTTCAGCGGCGCGGAGTCGATGGGTCCGCCGATGGAATCTGAATACTTCGAAGATCCCTATGAAGTGCAATACGACCCGGTTGATGCGCCGGCTCCGACGGCCAGCTCGCGCGACTGGATGCACAACGGACGCTGGTATCTGGAACAGAGTGTTGTGTACATGAACCGCTCGGCGGGTACCCACAACCTGGTTCAGCTTGCAATCGATCTCTCCTCTTCGCCTGTTGCCCATTACCAAAGTCTTTTGAATATTCCCCTGGACATCGGCCCATTCGCTCCCGGCTATCGTTCGACGATCGGGCGGAATCTCGGGCCTGATGGGAACAACCGCGACCACGGGGTGGAATTCACGTTTCTCGGGCTGACGCACTGGCGGAACGCGGGGGATCTGACGGCGGTGACGCCGGGCACTATTTTTTCGCTTGTCGACGCGTCGCTCACCACGCCGGCCTTTAACGCCTCGGACAGCCAAAGCTATATTTATACGTCAACGTTCAACAGCTATGAATTGAACTACCGCATTTCGCGGCGGCCGACTCGCGATCAGTTGGTTTATTCGCGCGACAGCACGTGGATTCGGCAAAACACGCCCTCGCCGTTGCCGTCGATATTTGGCGGCTTGCGCGTGGTTACGGTCAACGAGCAGCTTCACTACCTGGCACAATCCTCGACCGCTAATGGCGACTACAACGTGCAGACCCACAACAACCTGATCGGTTTGCAGGGCGGCGGCGATTGGTTCTATCAGCGCCCCTCATGGCGGCTGGGCATGCGGGTCAAGGGTGGCATGCTCGTCAACTGGGCTGACCAAATATCGCACGTACAAATCTTGGATGCCAACGGAGTGCCTGTTACCCCCACCAGGGATGAGCGCGCCAACAAGAACATCGCGGCGTTGCTGGGAGAAATCAGCTTCATCGGCTCGTATCAGATCAGTCCCCGATTGGGATTTAGAGTGTCGTACGACTTGATGTGGGTGACCGACTTGGCGCTGGCGCAAAACCAGATCAACTTCACTCCCAGCGACACGGGCTCGCAGGCGTCCTTCCAAAAATCGCTGATGTTTACCGGCGCTTCATTCGGTTTCGAAATCAATCGCTAGTCGATGCACGAGCCGCCCGGGGTCTGTCTGGCATGGTTAAGTAAGCTGGGCAATAATCGTACTTTTCGGGTCGTGCTAGCGCGCGCATCGGCATAGACTCGAGAGCAAAGCCCGGTTACTCTTAGACTCTATCCTGGACTCGTCGCGCCCAGGGGAGTTTGTCGCCAGACTCAGCGCCCGAGGCGGCTTTGGCCTAGCCGCTCGTGCAGCGAGCCGAGGCGGCCGGCCTTCACGGCTCCGGCAGAAACAGGCCCATGGATATTCGATAACACCTCGCCGGTGGATTGGAACGCGCGTGCTAGACAAATTCTTTCTCCGCCACAGTTTCAAAGTCATCCTGGTGGTGCTGTTTCTGTTGCCCGTGATGTCTCGCGGCGCCCGCAAGGCACTGGTCAGCAACGATAACAACGTCCACGACTGGCTGCCCGATACGTACGTCGAGACGACCGACTTCAATTGGTTTCAGGAGCACTTCCAGAACGAGACATTTGTCTTGATTAGCTGGGAGGGCTGCACGCTGGAAGATCCGCGGCTCGAACTGCTGGCCAAGAAGCTGGTGCCGCCGGCCACCGAACCGGTGCAGAACCTCGGCCCACTGAAGAAACCCGAGCCGCTACCCTGGTACAAGGATTTCTTCTTCGCCAAGTGGTTCACCCGGGCCGATCGCCCCTCGCTGACGCCCACGGGCCCGCTGTTCCAGAGCGTGGAAACCGGCCAGCGGCTGATGGATCGGCTAACCCTGCCGCCGTTGAGCTTGTCGGAAGACGAAGCGATGGGGCGATTGCGGGGCTTGTTCGTCGGGCCCGACAACAAACAGACCTGCGCCGTGGTCACGCTGACGCCCGAGGGCAAGCGCGACCTGCGAGTCACCCTCAATAAGCTGTACAGCGTCACCGAAGATGAGCTCGGCCTGCCGCGCGAACGCGTCCGCATGGGCGGACCCCCGGTCGACAACGTGGCGATCAGCGTCGAAGGCGAGCGGACGTTGATTCGGCTGTTCATTCCGGCCGGCATTGTCGGCTTGAGCCTGGCCTTCTGGTGCCTGCGCAGCGTGCGCTTGACCACGATGGTTTTCAGCGCCGCACTCTATGCCGGCGCGGTGAGCCTGGCGATCGTCTATTATTCCGGCGCGACCATGAACGCCATCATGCTGACCATGCCGGCCGTGGTTTACGTGGCGGGTGTTTCGGGCGCCATTCACTTTGCGAACTACTATCGCGACTCCGTGGCCGAAAGCGGCGTCGAAGGCGCCCCGGCTCGCGCGCTCAAGCATTCGTGGTTGCCTTGCTCGCTGTCGGCCGGCACGACGGCCGCGGGACTGATTTCGCTCTACACTAGCGACCTGGTGCCGATCCGCTCCTTTGGCATTTATTCGGCGGCCGGCGTGATCGCCACGCTCGGACTCTTGTTCCTGTTTCTGCCAGCGTGGATGCAGCTGTGGCCGATGCGGCCCCATAGCCTGCTGGACGGCGACCAGGTCAAGACCGAAGACATCGATCTGCCGGTCCGTTGGCGCAAGTTCTTGCAGGGCGTGCTCAATCACTATCGCCTGGTGTTCGTCGGACTGGCCTGCTTGATGGTCGTCTGTGGCATCGGGCTCACGAAGATCAACACGTCGATCAAGCTGACCAAGCTGTTCTCGCCCGACGCCGCTATCATTCACGATTACGAATGGCTCGAGGAAAAGCTGGGCCCGTTGGTGCCGATGGAAGTCGTGTTGAAGATCGACAACACGAAGTGCAAGCTGACGTTCCTGGAACGGATGGAATTGATCGAGAGGGTGCAGGAGAACATGCGTGACATTCCCGACATCGGCAGCACGATGTCGGCCGTGACCTTCGCTCCCTCGCTCAAGATCAAGCGCAAAGGCCCCTTGATTTCGAAGTCGATGGCTCGCAACGCGCTCAACACGAAGCTCGAGCAGCACCGCGAGGAGTACGTCGAAGGCGATTTTCTCGATACCGACGGCGATTTCGACCTGTGGCGTATCAGCGCTCGCGTCGGGGCCCTGAACGACGTCGACTACGGCGAGTTCAAGAATGACATCGCTGCCCGCGTCGAGCCCATCTTGCGGGCCGAGCGGGAGCGTCTGGCCAAAAAAGCCGAAACCACGGCCACCAAGGTCGCGGAATCCCCAGCAGCCCCTGCCGAAGGCGCAGCGGGTGCAGCGACGGTTGCCGAAGGCGCCGTGGCTGCCGCGGCGGGCACCAACCCCGAAGCCCCGGCTACTGCCAACACGGGCGAGCAGGTCGCCCAGGCGGATCAGCCTGATGACATGGGCATTCGGGCCGTCTATACGGGCCTGGTGCCGGTGGTCTACAAGGCCCAGCGTGAAATGCTCAATGGGTTGGCCTGGAATTTCGTCACCGACCTGCTGACCATCGCCAGCGTGATGACGCTGGTCTTCTGGGACTTGTCGGCCGGCCTGATCCTGCTGATCCCCTCGGTGTTCCCGATGGTGATCGTGTTCGGCATGATGGGTTGGCTGGGCATTGTTATCGACGTGGGAACGATCATGACGCCGACGGTGGCCCTTGGCGTGTCGGTCGACGACGTGGTGCACTTCCTGATCTGGTATCGCCACGGGCTCGCCGACGGCAAGTCGCGGAAAGACGCAGTGATGCTGGCTTACGAAGGCTGTGCCCGGGCGATGTATCAAAGTTGGGCGGTGCTGGGCCTGGGCCTGGCCGTATTTGCGCTCAGCTCGTTCGTGCCCACGCAGCGGTTCGGGGCCCTGATGTTCTTGTTGCTCACGGCGGCCCTGATCGGCAACTTGCTGATGTTGCCCGCGGTGCTGTCGAGCCCGATCGCCTACTTCTTTGGGCGCCGACTGGTCAAGCAGGCCCAAAAAAAGAACTCATCAGCCAATGGTGAGCCGAGCGGCAAATTGACCGTTCCGGAGCCGCTTGGATCGCAGCCAACTCAGATTCGCCACGACAGCCCGCACCGGGTGCGAACCTGACGAGGGGCGTTGTACATTGCGGATCGTGTAGGAAAATTCTTATTCCCGCGCGAGCACCAGGGCCACGGCCTGGCCGGTCGTGGCATGATTCAGCACCACTGCGGCCTTTCCGTTCGTGGCGAGCGGCGTACCGTGTACGACATTCACGGGGCACTCGGGATCGGGGTGTTCATAGTTCAACGTGAGGGGCACCTGACCCGATTCGAACGCCACCAGGCTGCCCAGCATTTCCACCGCGCCGGTGCCGGCCCCCAGGTTGCCGAAATAACTCTTCAGTGCAGTGACGGGCACGTCGCCCAGGATGTCGCGAATCGCGGCCGCTTCGGCGCGGTCATGGTGCCGCGTGCTGAGTCCGTGCGCATTGACGTGGCCGACGTCGCCCGGTTCGATGTGCGCGGCGCGCAGGCTTTGGCGAATCGCGGCTCGAATGGCGGTTCCTTCGAAGGGCTGGCCCGGTTGGCAGTTTTCGAACGCGCTGGCAAACCCCAGCACCCGGGCCAGGATCTTCGCGCCGCGCGCCTCGGCGTGTTGCCGTCGTTCGAACACCACGGCTGCCGCTCCCTCGCCGTAGACCATGCCGTCGCGCTCGAGGTCAAAGGGTCGGGAGACGCGGGTTGGCTCTTCGTAGCGCGGCGAATGCAGCACATGATCGCGAAAGGCCCAATCCAACGGATGGATGCGCGAGCCGGTGCCACCGACGATCATCACGTCGGCCGCTCCGCGCTCAATCACGCGCACCCCCTCGGCCATGGCCAGCAAACTCGAGGCTTCGGCCAGCACGATCGTGTTGTTGGGTCCGCGCGCATCGTGCGCAATCGCGATGTGGCAGGCCGGCATGTTCGGCAGATACTTGAGCATCCACAGCGGATAGAGCTCGCCGAGCGCCCCCTCATCCCATTTGGTGAAGTCGAACTTCTCGCCGTTCACACCCGCGCGAAAGGCATCGATCAATTCGTCGGGCTCGACCTGAATCCAATCGGCGCCAAACACGACTCCAAACCGCTCGTGCGCGACTCCCGCGACCGCGATCCGCGATTGCGTGACCGCCATTTGGGCTGCCGCGAACGCCAACTGGATGCTCCGCGACATCACCTTCAGGCTTTTGCGCGGCGTGACGTATTGCTTGGCGTCGAAGTCGACCACCTCGGCGCCAATGCGAACCGGAAATTCATCGGTGTCGAACACCGGCAGCCGCCGCACGCCGCTGTGGCCGGCCGCCAAGGCACTGGCGAAAGCCTCGCTGCCGATGCCGATCGGACTCACCACGCCCGTGCCCGTGATCACGACGTCCGAGGCTGGTGAAATCATCGGTTCCATGAATCACTTCACACACACGCTGAGGCGACAGGGCGGCGTCGGGCCAGATGGGGCCTACGCTGCTTTTCGGGTGATCGAAATCGGGGTTGGGCCGCGGACCTCGGGGTGCGCCGAGGGGCGACTGTCGCCGCCAAGCGTAAAGGCCAACCAATCATGAGCTTACAGCACCGAGTATCGTATCGTCCGGGAACTTTTGGAACAAGGACGACCGAACCGCGATGGCCTCCACCGCTCGATGACACTAAAATTCTGGTGGTTGCCATCGAATTGTCCGATTTAGGAAGATAGCACGATGGCGCCGATTTGCCGTCCCCCCAGGATGGCGGACAATTGACGACCCAACCCGTAAACTGCCGGAAGGTGAGTTCTGGGCGTTCGACCTCGATCGTGGGCCCTCACCGCTTGGTAAGGCGGCGCCGGTGGCCGAGCAATCGGGGCTTCGTTCGCGCGTCGACCCGTTGCCGGCCCGAGTTAGGACTTGATCGTTTCCCGCATCGATAGGATTTCGCCCGATGGCTGATCGCGCCCATTCGTCGGCCGACTTTTCGCTCACCCAGGCCCGGCACATCGTCAAGGATTTGTTTACTCCAAACCCGGCGATCTATTGGGCCGACTTTCTGTTATCGACCATCGTGGCGATGGTGTGTTTCTGCCTGGTACGGCGGGTGCTGACGCCCAATTCGCCCCAACAGGCGCTGGCCTTTATCGTCAGCGGCATTTGCTTTTATCGCAGTGTGCTGTTCACCCACGAGCTGGTGCACTTGCGCGACAAGACGTTTCGCGTGTTCGCCGTCGTCTGGAACCTGCTGGTGGGCATTCCCTTGCTGATGCCCTCCTTCATGTATTACACGCACGTGGATCACCACATGCGCAAGCACTTTGCCACCGAGCAGGACGGCGAATATCTGCCTCTCGGCACGACCGCGCCGTGGCACATTCTGGTCTACCTCTGCCAACCGTTCGTCATTCCGATCCTGGCGGTGCTGCGGTTCATGGTGTTTGCGCCGCTGTCGTGGATCAGTCCCAGCTTTCGCGAACTGATCCGTCGGCGTGCCTCGTCGATGGTGATGGATCCGATGTACATCCGCCCGCTGCCGACGCGCAAGGTGATGCTGATCTTCCGCCTGCAAGAAGTGCTGTGCTTCCTGTGGACGGTCGGAGTGGCCGTCGCCATGATCAGCGGCAAGGTGCCGATCGGCTTCTTGCCCACCGCCTATCTGCTCAGCGTCTTGGTCCTGTTCCTCAATGCCCTTCGTACGTTGGGAGCTCATCGCTATACGAACGCCGGAGGCGACGTCACGTTTCTGGACCAGTTGCTCGATTCGGTCAACTATCCGAACCATCCGTTCCTGTCGGCGTTGTGGGCCCCTGTGGGCCTGCGGTTTCACGCCCTGCACCACCTGTTTCCGTCGATGCCCTACCACAATTTGGCCAAGGCTCACAAGCGGCTGATGGCCCAGTTGCCGGCCGATTCCCCCTATCGCCTGACCGAAAGCCCAAGTCTCACTGCGGCGCTACGGCAACTGTGGCGCACCAGCCGGGCTGCTGCCGCGGCGAAGACGGTCACGTCGGCGACCCTGCCGCCGCATCATGGCGGCGTCAGTCACAGCTTGACGCAGGTGCAGTGAGACCGCCCGCGTGACTGAGACGGCCCAAGTGACATGGCGTCGTTCGCTTCTCGGCCGCCTGTCCACCGTCACTCCGGCGATCAGCTACTCGGGCAATTGATGCCCAAGCTTCTCGCGCTTGGTGGCAATGTAACGGGCGTTGTGCTCATTGACTGGTGGATGAATGGCGACCTGGTCGACCACTTGCAGGTCGAACCCGCCGTAGATGAAGGCGTCGGTCTTCTTGGGGTTGTTCGTCAGCAGACGGACCTTGGACAGCCCCAGGTCCTTGAGCAGTTGAATGCCGATGCCGTAGTCGCGGGTGTCGGCCTTATAGCCCAGGGCCAGGTTGGCCTCGACCGTGTCGAGCCCCTCATCCTGCAACGCATAGGCCTTGATCTTTTCGACCAGGCCGATGCCGCGACCCTCCTGCGGCAAGTAAACCAGCACGCCGGTGCCTTCGTTGGCGATCATTTCCAGGGCCATGTTCAACTGATCGCCGCAGTCGCAGCGCAGCGAATTGAGCACGTCGCCGGTGAAGCAGGCCGAGTGCAGCCGCACCAGCGGCACCACGGCTTTGTCCGGCTCGCCCATCACCAGCACGAACGGTTGCTGGGCTTCGTATTTCACGCCATAGAAGATCAGCTTGAATTGGCCGTGCCGAGTGGGCAGTTGGGCCTCGGTGATTCGATAGACCAGCTTTTCGCGGACGCGGCGATAGCGAATCAACTCTTCGATCGAGATGATTTCCAAGTGGAACTGTCGCGCCAGCTCGAACAGCAGCGACCGCGTCGCCCGGTCGCCGTTGGGACCGAGCACTTCGCACAGCACGCCGCCGGGCGCAAGCCCCGCCATGCGGGCCAGGTCCACCGTGGCTTCGGTGTGCCCGGCGCGGCGCAGCACGCCCCCCTCCTTGGCCACCAGCGGAAACAAATGGCCGGGACGGACGAAATCGGCCGGCTTGCTGGCCGGATCGATGATCGCCGAAATCGTGCAGGCCCGCTCCTGGGCCGTGATGCCGGTTTTCGAGCTTTTGTGATCGACCGGCACCGTATAAGACGTTCCCAGGAACGAGGTGTTCGCCTCGACCATCGGGGCCAGTTTCAGGCGTTCCGAGACCTCGGGCAAAATCGGCATGCAGAGCTGGCCGCGGCCGTTGGTGATCATGAAGTTGACGATCTCGGGCGTCACCTTTTCGGCGGCGCAGATGAAATCGCCCTCGTTTTCGCGGTCTTCGGCATCGACCACGATCACCACTTCGCCGCGACCGATCGCGTCGATCGCTGCCTCAATTGTCGAGAATTTTCCACCCACGCTAGCTTCGCTCCACGGCGCCCGAAGGGCTGCCTGCAAAAGATTCCTCGCCGGTTTCGCAGTTGCTATTATAGGTGCGTGAGCTTCCCATACCAGTGCGCGGGAGAGATCGCCATGTGCTGCCGTTCTGCAAGTTGCGCCGTATTCGCCGTGGTTATCGGTTTTTTCTCGGTTGTCGCGTCGAGCGTGACGGCCGGTGAATTCCAATCGCAGCGCGATGTGACCTACGTCCAACGCGGTGACGAGGAGATCAAAGCCGACATCTACGTGCCCGAGGGCCAAGGGCCGTTTCCCGCCGTGCTGGTCGTGCATGGTGGCGCCTGGCGGATGGGCAATAAGATGCAGATGATGCGCATGGCTCGCGCGCTGGCGGCCGAGGGCTATACGACCATGGCCATCAACTATCGTCTGGCGCCCGAGCATCCGTTCCCGGCGCAGATCGATGACTGCAAGAGCGCGGTCCGCTTCATGCGCAAGAACGCCGCGAAGTATAAGATCGATCCGAATCGCCTCGGCGCCGTCGGCTACTCGGCCGGCGGACACCTGGTGGCGCTCTTGGGCACCACCGACCAATCGTGCGGGCTCGAGGGCCCCGACTCCGACGGCACCAGCACGCGGTTGCAGTGTGTCGTCGCCGGCGGCGCGCCGTGCGATTTCCGGCTGATGCCGGCCGACGGCGATGGACTGGCCTACTGGCTGGGTGGCACGCGGGCCGAAAAGCCGCAAGTCTATGAACTGGCCTCGCCGGCGAAGTTCGTCACCAAGGACGATCCCCCGACCTTGTTCTTTCACGGCGACGCCGATCGCCTGGTGCCAATCATCTCGCCCCGCGCGATGATCAAGGCGATGGCCGACGCCGGAGTTGAGACCCGGCTCTATGTCGTCGAAGGCGCTGGCCACATCCAGGCCGCCAACGACTTGCCGGCGCAGAGCGAAACGATCAAATTCTTCGACGCGCATCTGAAGAAGCCATGACCGTCGGCTTGCTTCACGCCAAGACGCGCTTGTGGTCTTCGCCCGCTGTTTCCAGCACATACCGCGGCACCGCATAGCCGCTCAACCGGGAGCGCAATTGCGCGACCAGTTGCTCTCCGCGCCGCGGATCCACTTCGAAGTGCGCGGCCCCGGCCACCCGATCGAGCTGGTGCAGGTAGTAAGGCATCACGCGCAAATCGACCAAGCGCTCGCTGAGATCCACCAGCGACTCCACATCGTCATTGACCCCCCGCAACAGCACCGTCTGGTTCAACAGCGGAATTCCGGCATCGGACAGTCGGGCTAGCGCCGCCGCCGACGTGGCGTCGAGCTCCTGGGCGTGGTTGGCGTGAATGACCATGATCGGCGTCAGCCGCGAGGAGCGCAACAGCGCGACCAAAGCGTCGGTGACCCGCTCCGGAATCATCAGCGGCAGCCGTGTGTGGACCCGCAGGCGTCGCACGTGGCCGATTTCGGCCAGCCGCGCGACGAGCGCCGCGAGGTGCTCGTCGACCAGGGTCAGCGGATCGCCGCCGCTGAGAATCACCTCGTGGACCGTGCTATCGCCGGCAATCGACCGCAGGGCGTCCTCCCAATCGGCCGGCGAGCGGGGCCCCTCGGCATAGGGGAAATGCCGGCGAAAGCAGTATCGGCAATGGACGGCGCAGGCCCCAGTTGTTACCATCAAAACCCTGGAACGATACTTGTGCAGCAGCCCGGGACTGAGGGTCGCCGCACGATCGCCCACCGGATCGGGGCCAAATCCCTCGACCGCGGCCAGTTCATCGTCCAGCGGGAGCACCTGCCGCAACAGCGGGTCGTTGGGGTCTCCCGGCCGCATGCGGGCAATGTATCCGCGGGGCGCGAACACGGGAAAATCGCGGGCCGCTCGAACTGCTCCCGCGACAAATCGTGGCGGTAAGTCGAGCAATCGGCAAAGCTCGACCGGATCGCGCACAGCATCCTTAAGGGCCGCCTGCCACGAGCGATAAGGCAGAACGCCCGCTGGCACGACGGGCGAAGACGAGTTGACCGGAATCTCTAGAATGCTCATGATCTTTGGCTCGGCAGCACGTATCGGCGGACGAGCCACTAGCATAATCCCCCTTTTGCACAAAACGAAGTAGGAGCCGACGGTGGGCAGCTATAACACCAGCGATTTCAAAAAGGGACTCAAGGTCCAGATCGACGGCGATCCCTACATGATGGTCGAGTGCAATTTCGTCAAGCCAGGCAAGGGCAACGCGCTGTACAAGTGCAAGCTGCGCAACCTGGTCCGCAACACGATGCTCGACCGCACCTTCAAGGGCGGCGATTCGCTCGAAGCGGCCGACGTCACCGAAATCGCCGCCCAGTTCCTCTATCGCCAGCAAGACATGTTCGTCTTCATGGACCAGGAGAACTACGAGCAATATGAGCTGACCAAGGACCAGGTCGACGAAACCTGGAAGTATCTCAAGGAAGGCATGGTCTGCTCGATGGTGCTGTTCAACAACAAGCCCATTAGCGTCTCGCCGCCGAATCACGTGATCCTGAAGATCGATTACTGCGAGCCCTCGATCAAGGGCAACACGGCCACGAACCTGACCAAACCGGTCAAGCTCGAAACCGGCGCCGAAGTGATTTGCCCCGCCTTCGTCGGAATCGGCGACATGATCAAGGTCGACACCCGCAACGGCGAATACCTGGAGCGGGCCAAGGGCTGAGCCGGCTCGGCGGTGGCGTGAACACGAGCGCGCGGCCCGACGACTTCCTGCCCACCGCAACTTGGGACCGTCTGCGGCTGCGGGCTGAACTGCTGGCGCGCACTCGAGCGTTTTTCGCGGCGCGCGATTTTCTCGAGGTCGAAACGCCGCTGCTCTCGGCCGACACGGTAATCGATCGGCATCTCGATCCGCTCGCGGTCACACTGCCCCATGACGCCAGCGCGCCGGGGGTGGGTCGCACGATGTGGCTGCAGACGTCGCCCGAGTTTGGCATGAAGCGGCTGCTGGCCGCTGGCGGCCAGGCCCTCTACCAGATCACCCGCGCCTTTCGGGCCGGCGAAATCGGCGCGCTGCACAATCCCGAGTTTACGATCGTCGAGTGGTATCGCTGCGGCGACACGATGGTCGAGGGAATGCAACTCCTGTCGGACTTATCCGAAGCACTGCTGCTGTTGGGGCCGGCCGACCGCATCAGCTATGCCGCGGCATTTGAGCAACATGCCGGTATCGATCCACATCGCGCCTCGCCGGACGAGTTGGCCGCGGTCGCCAAGCGACGAGGCATTTCGTTGTCCGAGAATCTGGCTGGCACGGATCGAGACGGCTGGTTGAATCTGTTACTGGCCCATTTGGTCGAGCCGCATTTGGGCGTGGCTCGGCCGATGATTCTTTATGACTACCCGGCCAGCCAGGCCGCCCTGGCGCAGGTGCATGACAATCCGGTCGTGGCGCGGCGGTTCGAGCTTTACGTGCGCGGCGTCGAATTGGCAAACGGCTATCAGGAACTTATCGATCCGGCCGTGTTGCGTGCTCGCAATCGGGCGGCCAATGCCGATCGGACCGCCGATGGCAAGCCGTTGCTACCCACGGAGAGTCGACTGCTGGCCGCCATGGATCGTGGGTTGCCCCCATCGAGTGGCGTCGCGCTGGGGTTCGACCGGCTGGTGATGCTGGCCGCCGGCGCCAAGAGCCTGGCCGAAGTCATCGCTTTCCCGATCGAGAGGGCCTGACGGACCATCCTTTACGGACTTAGGCGGATCCCGGCGGCGAACTCTTGGAGAACTAAATCCGCGCTCATATTGGGCTCACAGTCGGGTACTAGCATCGATTCCGTGGCCGAGTGCAAGCACGAAGAGCCCTGGCGAAGGCTCGTCCTAATCTGGAGGCAAGCCGATGCTGTTACTCTCTCGCAAGTGCGGACAATCGATCGTGATCAATGACGACATCGTGGTCTCGGTGATTGCCGTCGACGGCAATCGCGTGCAAATCGGCATCCAGGCCCCTGGCTACGTGCCGATCTATCGCACCGAAATCGTCGAGCGCATGATCGCCAATCGCGAGATTGAGCCCCTGGCGTGCCTGACGCCCGCCCAGCCAGTGTAAGCTCGCCCGTGGCGCGACACGCGATTAGCCTGGCGGTGCCGCGGCGGCCAGCGTACGCAGCTCGGCGGCGATTTGCGCAAAGACGTCCTCCCAGTTGCCCCGCCGTGACTGGCGAAACAGCCGCATGGTCGGATACCAGGGGCTGTCGTTCCGCTCGGTCAACCAGCGCCAGTTGGGCACGTCGTGCAGTGCCACCCACACCGGCACGCCCAGACTGCCGGCCAGATGGGCCATCGACGTGTCGGACGTGATCACCAAATCCAGGTTCATCATCACCGCCGCCGTATCGACGAACGCGCCCGTCCCCTCGTCGAGTTGAGGACCCAGGTCGACGATGCTCGTCTGCTCGCCCAGCGCGGTCAGTTGCTCATGGCCAAAATTCTTTTGCAGGCTATAGAGCCGCGCGCTTTCGGCCAGCGGCAGAAAATGTCGCAGCGGAATCGAGCGCCGCGCGTCGTCGGGATAGCCGCTGCTTCCTTGCCAGGCGATGCCCACGTTGAGTCCCGGCCCGCCGCCGATCCTCTGCCGCCAACGGACCACGCGCTGCTCGTCGGCGAACACATACGGCACGCGGTTGGGGATCGTTTCCAGCCGCGTGCCCAGCACCGCGGGCAGGGTCAGCAGCGGCGCGTAGCAATCGAAGTGCTCGGGGCATTGCTTGCCCACGATGAACTGGTCGATGCCACCCACGCTGCGCAGAATCTCCTGCAGGGGCTGCGCGCCGTGCAGGATGACGCGACCGCCGCGGCTCTTGACCATCGGCACGTAACGGACGAATTGCAACGTGTCGCCCAGTCCTTGTTCGGCAATCAGCAGGATCGTGCGTCCCTCGAACGGTTCGCCCTGCCAGTGTGGTTGCGTCAGGTTCAGCGGCTTGGTGACGCTGGCCTGCCAGCGCCATTCGTGTTCTGGCCAGCCTTGCTCGAAATTGCCCAGTGTCAGCCAGGTCATCGCCCGGCTGTAATGGGCATCGGCGAAGCCGGGCCGGGCGCGAATTGCCGCTTCGTAGTGAGTTAGCGCCTCGGCATAGCGCTGCTGCGAGTGCAGCGCATTGCCGAGGTTCAAGTGAGTGTCGGGATGGTCCGGCGCCATTTCGAGCGCGCGGCGGAAGCTGGCCACGGCCAACTCGAGTTCGTCGAGCTTGACGTAAGCGTTGCCGAGGTTGTAGTACACTATCGGCAAATCGTCTTTGAGTGCCAGTGCTCGGCGAAAGCTGGTCACGGCTGCTTCCGCCTGGCCCTGCTGGCGGCGAATCACGCCCAGGTTGCTGTGCAGCAGCGGTGAGTTCGGCGCCAGTTCGACGGCTCGTTGGCACGCCGCGGCAGCTTCTTCCAGCCGGTCTTGCCGCCGCCGAACCTCGCTGAGGTTGTTATGAAACGCCGGCTCATGGGGCGCCACGGCGATCGCGCGGACAAAATAGTCGCCGGCCTCATCGAGCTGGCCGGCCGCGATCGCCAACTCGCCCAAGCCGTTCAACGCGTTGGGTTCGCTGGGCACGGCGTCGAGCACGCGCTGGTAAATCTGCGCGGCACGGGCAAGGTCTTGCGCCTCGACGGCCGCGCGAGCGAGGCTCAGTGCTTCGGAAATCGTTGCCACGCGGAATTCCTCACCGACAGCCGGCCGACCACGATGCGCCGGCAATCGGACAATCGCCCGAGTTGCTTCCGCCGCCCCCCGCGTCTCAGCAGGGCGAGCGGTGAAAATGGACGTGCTGCCAGCGGGCTTGCTGCATCTGCCAGACTCGGGTCTCTTCATAGTGCGACGTGACCGGCGCACCGGCATCGTTGAGCGATTGCACCAGCCGCACGTAACTGACCACGGCCACGTCGCCCATCAATCGCACCTTCGGCGAGGCCATCGTCGTGACCCGCGGGCCCTCGGCGGCTCCCAGGTCGAAATAGAAGCGATGAAACTCCAGGCCCTGGATCAAATGCCCGCGACCCTCGGGCTCGAACGCCGTCAGCGACGGATCGCACAGCTCCTGATACGTCTCCCAATCGCCCGTGGCGATGCTCTCGAGAAGTTGTTGGGTGAGCTCCAGGAGTTCGTCTTCGGGCATGGCGTCGGCCTTTCGGTTCAAGTCGTTACTTCAGCAGGTTCAAACCGCGCAACTTCTCGCGGCACTCGTCACGTTCGCGGCAGCGCTGCATGTCGACCCAGGCGGGATCCTGCGCGGCCAGAAAATCCTCCTCGCTCCCCTGCGCCCGGCCCGCCGTGGCCAGCCGCGCGACGAGCCGCACGATCACGTCGCGCTCCAATCGCGAGAGAAAAACGCCTTCCAGCCGATAATCGACGAAGGCTTCCCAAACGATCGGAAACAGCGGCTTCATGATCTGCTCGCCGATCGTCGTGGCATATTCGCGAATCTCCCACTGGGCGTGGCTGTCCATCCGCAGAGCCAGGAAGTGCAGCAGGTTGTGCAGGTCGACTTTCCAGTAGGCCTCGGTGTAGGTCGACAGCGGCAGATCCTTGCGCGCTTGTTCGCGAGCGACTCCCAGCGCGATCCGCTCTTCGTAGAGCGCGCGGGCCCGCTCCTGAAATTCGGCTTCCGAGGCCGACAACGCCTCGCCTTGCCGCTCGTCGACAAACCCGCTGCTACCCTGGCGGTTTTGCACGGCTTGCGTGCGCCAGCCATCGTGGGTCGTGGTTTGCATGGCATTGATGGCCAGCGAGTAGCGAGTGCTGTACTCGTTGACGTTGGCCGTGCGGTGGCGAATCCACTGCCGCCAGCAGTCCATCGGCACGCGCACCAGCAACTTGACCTCAGACATTTCGAAGGGGGTCGTGTGACGATGCCGTAGCAAATAGCGAATCAGCCCCCGGTCGTCCGAAACCTTGCGCGTGCCTTCGCCATAGCTGACACGCGCTGCCTGCACCACCGACTGGTCGTCGCCCATCAGGTCGACCAGGCAGACGAAGCCGTCGTTGAGAACGGGAAACTTCTTCCAGCGCAGCGCGGTCACTTGGTCGGCGTTCGTGGCCATGGCGGTCTCGTCCGATGGTTTACTTCTTGGCCAGCAACTCTTCGACCAGCTTGGCCACGAGCGCCGCATTATCCGATTGGACCAGGTGCTCGATGCGCTTGGCCGGCACTTTCAGTTTTTCCAACGCCGTGGCGATGTTCTTCCACTGCTTTTGCCGAGCTTTGCCCTCGGCCAGATACAGCTCGGTCACCAGCTCGCTGAGCCGCTGGAGCGAGATCGCCTCGCGGTTTTCGTAATAGTTCTTGATGATGTTCTGTTGATATTTTGATCGCTCAGCCACAAGAACGCTCCGTCGTTGATTGTTTGCCCCGCGGCGAGGAGTCTCGCGTCCCGTGATCTTCTCCAAATCGGCCGCCTTTGGCAACAGCCGCCAGCATGGTCCACTCCGGCCCGCGGCGGTGGGCGCAAAAGGGCCTTGACAAATCATGTCCCTGGCCGGTTTTGCCCGTTTCCGTCTTTTCCTCGACCGCACCGCGTTCTACGATGCCCGCCATGACAAGCGGCCAGCGACGGCAATTGTGGAGTGGGTTTTGGGCGACGAGCCTGGGCACGCTGGCCAGCCGCGTTCTGGGCTTGCTGCGCGACATGGCCACCGCTTCGCTCTTGGGCTTGGGCGAAGGGGGCACGATGGACGCGCTGGTCATCGCCTTTCGCGTGCCCAACCTGCTGCGGCGCATTTTTGGCGAAGGCGCGCTGGCCGCCAGCTTCCTGCCGGCTTTCACGCGCGCCTGGGAAGATCAGCCGCGCCGCGCCTGGCAACTGCTGAGCGTCATGTTCGTCTGGCTGACGATCATGCTGACGGTGTTCACTCTGCTGGGCGAGGCAATCTGTGCCGTACTCTGGCGCACGAGCAACGATGCCGCCACGCTCGAGCTCGTCGGTCTCTCCGCGGCGCTCTTGCCCTACATGGTCTTCATCTGCCTGGCGGCGCAGGCCTCGGCCGCGTTGCAAGCGTTATCGCAATTTCGCTGGCCAGCCTTCTCGCCCGTGTTGTTGAACGTCTGCTGGCTGGCGGCGATTTGGCTGGTCGCGCCGCGCTTCGCGCCCGACAAGCTGGCGCAGGCCCATGTGATCGCCGTGGCCGTGCTCATCTCCGGCGTGTTGCAATTGGCGGTGTTGCTGCCACCGTTGGTGCGGCTCGGCTATCGCCTCGATTACGACTGGTCGGCCAGTCGCGCGGCGTTTTGGCAAGTCGCCCGCGCCATGGTGCCGATCACGCTGGGTCTGGCCGTCACGCAACTCAATACCCTGATGGATAGCTTGATTGCTTGGACCCTGTCGGCCGAAGCCGGCGGCCGACAGACTGTGGCCTGGCTTGGCGACGCGGTTCATTACCCGATGCAAAGCGGCGCGGCGGCGGCCATCTACTATGGCGAGCGCTTCTATCAATTTCCCGTCGGCATCCTGGGCCAGGCCATCGCCACCGTGATTTATCCGCTGCTCAGCCGGCACGAGGCGCGCGGCGATCGCGCCCAAATCGGCATCGATCTTACCTTGGGCCTGCGACTGGTCTGGTTCACCGCACTGCCGGCCAGTCTGGGCATCATCCTGGTGGCCCAGCCGCTCGCCCGCGTGCTATTCGAGCGCGGCGCATTCACGACGGACGATGCCATTCGCGCTGGGCGCATGATGGCCTGCTATGCCGCCGGCGTCTGGGCCTATTGCGCCATCCCCGTGCTGGTGCGCGGCTATTACGCCGTCGGAGATCGCATCACGCCCGCGCGGCTGGGCCTGGTGGCCGTGGCGATCAATTTCGTGCTGAACTTGACGCTCATCTGGCCGCTGGCCGAAAACGGCTTGGCCATTGCCACCGCGATTGCCGCCGGCGTCCAGGTCGTATGGATGACCACGACCTTCTCGCGCATCGCCAGTCCCCTCGAGTGGCGCCCACTCATTCGAACGTTGCTGCGATGCGCTGTGGCGGGCGCGGCGATGTCGCTCGTCGTTCTCGGCCTAAAGCATTTCGTCTTGGACTCGGCCGATGCCTCGCGAATGCGCCAAGCGGTGGATTTATCCCTGCTGATCGTCGCCGGCATGGCGACGTACTTGGGCGTCGCCTGGCTGCTGGGTGTCGACGAACTGCGTTTCCTGCTCGGCCGCCGCGACTAGATCGCTTCCAAGCTAGCTAGCTAGCTCGCACGCTAGCTGGTTGTTTGGTTTTTGGGATTTTCTGGGGCAGAATGCGGGTGGTTCTTTCTTAGGGAGGAATTGCCATGTAAGCCTATTCGTTGGACCTGCGTGTGCGGGTCATGGCGGATGTGGATCCAGGCTTGGGCACCAAGGCGACGGCGGAGAAATATCGCGTGAGCCCGGATTGGGTCCGCAAGCTCAAGCGTTTTCGGCGGCAGTGCGCCGTGTCGAACCTGAAGCAGGCGTACTTTTTTGCTGGTTTTTGCGAAACGAAATCGTAGTTGGAAGGCCCGTGCAAGAATTCGCAAACCGCTGGCCAACTTAGCTTTGCAGCAAATCCCGCCAGCTGCGGCCGCCTCTGCAAAGCGTCCTGGTGTGTTCGCTTGACCCATTATCGCGGTNNCCGCCTGAGCAGGACGGCGGCAGAGTGGGCAGGCCAGCAGCGATTGGTTCAGCGATTCACAGATGGCGGCTCCCTCTGGTCAACCACGTCCCGTATCGGCCAAGTCCAAGCGAGCTAGCCACAGCGCGTGCGCCTAACGCTAGAGGGCGCCAATAGCCGCGGCTGCATGAAGCCACGCAACGGTCTCATGCAGCCGCGATCTTTGGTAGTGTCCCGCCTTATGACAGGTCCCATCATCTAAGAGGTGGCAGATCATTCCGTCTGGAA
>PLYM01000267.1 GCA_003153375.1 Planctomycetaceae bacterium | reverse complement strand
GCTTGCTGGTAATGGCCCACCGTGTCGGTGCCGCTCAGGGTGAGCGTGCCGGCCGAGTAGCTGCTGGTCAGCGCCAGACTGACGCCACCTAGCGGTGCCAAGGCGAGCACGTCGCCGGTGTGGAACGTGGCCAGCGTGACCTTGATCGAGCTGAGCGTGGTCACACCCGACAGGGCCGTGACCGTAGCCAGCACGTTGTTCTCCGTCGCGATCGAGCCCTGGTTGTACCAGGTCGTGGTGTAGTTCGGCGCGCCCGAACCGGCACCCGCCGTCAACGACAGCGAGGGAGCCGGCATGTTGATCGTCGAGGTGACGGCCGTGCTGTTGAGGAAGCCATCGTTGGCGACCACCGTGGCCGTTTCGACTGCTACGCCCGGACCATTGTTGGTGTTGTTGTACGTGACCGTCCGCAACACCTGTTGGTAATCGGCAACGGTGTCGCTGCCGGTCAACGTGAGCACGCCACCGGCAAAGCTCTGCGTAATGGTGGTGCCGGTCGTGTTGGCAGCCAACACGTCGCCCGTGTGCGGGCTGGTCAACGTGACCGTCATCGAAGCCAGCGTTGTACCATTGTCCGTCACCGTGGCATTGGCCGCATCGGTAATCACGACCGACGAACTGCCGTTCCACGAGGCCGTGAAGCCTGTGCCTGCCGCCGCGCCGTTCAGGTCGACGGTCGGCGCGGTGTTGATGTTGATCGTCGCCGTGACAGCCGTGCTGAGCAGCGAGCCGTCGTTAGCGACCACCGCAGCCGTTTCCACAGCCACGCCCGGACCGCCGGCCGTGTTGTTGTACGTGACCGTCCGCAACACCTGCTGGTAATCGGCTGGCGTATCGACGCCGGTCAGGGTCAGCACGCCCGCGGAGTAAACCGCCGTGATGCTGGTGCCCGTCGTGTTGGCGGCCAACACGTCACCCGTCGCCGGGCTGGCGAGCGTGACCGTCATCGAGGCCAGGGTCGTGCCGTCGTCGGTGATCGTCGCATTGGCTGCATCGGTAATGACAACCGGCGCAACACCGTTCCAATTCGACGTAAAGCCCGTGCCCGCCGCCGCGCCGTTGAGATCCACGGTCGGCGCGGTGTTGATGTTGATCGTCGCGGTGACCGGCGAACTGCTGAGCGCGCCGGTATCGGTCGTCACGACGGTTGCCGATTCAGTGGCAACACCCGGACCGCCAGTGGTGTTGTTGTACGTGATCGAACGCAACACCTGCTGGTAATCGGCTGGCGTATCGACACCCGTGAGCGTGAGCACGCCGGCAGCATAGACCTGCGTAATACTAGTGCCGGTGGTGTTGGCCGCCAACACGTCACCCGTGGCGGGACTGGCGAGTGTGACGCTCATCGACGCCAGGTCTGGACCCTGGTAGGCCACGGTCGCGTTGGCCGCGTCCGTAATGACGACCGGCGAAACACCGTTCCACGTCGACGTGAACCCCGTGCCGGCGATGCCGCCGTTGAGGTCAACGATCGGCGCCTCAAAGGGTGCAACGACGTTAATCGTCGAGTCGCTCTCGGCACTGGTCAGGCCGACCGAATCAGTTGCCAGCACCTTGACCGTGACGGCGGTGACGCCCACTCCCGGCCCGCCCACCGTGTTATCGTAGGTGATCGAATCCAGCACCTGCTCGTAGTGCGCCGTGGTGTCGGTGCCGCTGAGGGTCAGCGTGCCGGCCGCGTAGCTGGCCGTAATGCTGGTGCCGGTCGTGTTGGCGGCCAGCACATCGCCGGTGTGGAACGTGCCCAGCGACGCGGTCACACCGGCCGTAGAAGCCATATTCAGCGTGTCGGAGAACAGCAGCGCGTTGTTCGGGGCCGCGCCGGCCGTGCCGCCGACCGACACCGAGCCGGCCGCCGTCCAAGTGTTCGTAAAGCCGGTGCCGGCACTCGCACCGTTCAGGTCGACGGTCGGCGCCGTCAGGGTCACGTTGGCCACGAGTTGACCGGTGATCGTGCCGGTGATCGGCAATCCGGTTCCGGCCAACGAAACGGGAATATTGATCGGCAGCGTCAACTGGCGGGTCAATGCACCGGTGGAGACGACCGTACCGGTGCTCGCCGTGTTCGCGGCCAGCGAAGTTCCGCCCGAACTAGCCGCCAGATAACTGGGGAGCGTCGCGGCGCTGGCGAAGCTCAGACCTTGGAACGCGCCGATCCCGCCGGTGGAGCCCAGGTTGGTTGCATTGGCGGCGAAATTGCCGCCGGACAGGCTCAAAACGCTGCTGCTCACGTCGTCGGTGATTTGGCTAAATGCAAGATAACCGGCGTCGGAAGTTGCCGGAACGTTAATGGTGAGACCGAAGACCACGGCCGGGTAGGTGATCGTGGCATTGATTCGAGTCGCAAAACCAGCCGGCGCCCCCGTGTTGTTGATAAAGGTGCCGCTGGAGTCGCTCTTGTCGGGCGTGTAGGTGAAGTTGGAATAGAGCACCGGATAAGCGCTCGTGCCGGTCGGCGTAATGTTGGGATCATACGACGGATTGGGCGAAGCCGTGCCGGGATTGGGTCGGTAGGACCCCGAGTCGGGCTCGACGATGTTATTCTGCCCGACTTTGAATTGCAGCGTGCTCGAGTCGACATAATCGATCGCCAGCGAGCCGCTATAATTCCAGGTGTTCTTGTCGGTCCAGGTGCCACCGCTGCCGGTGGTGCTCTGATTTCGCAGCCGCAACGCCAACGGATAGTTCGTGCCGCTGGAACTGAGCACCACGGTCTGGTCGGGGACCGACATCGTGGCGGAGCTCGAAGCCGTATTGATGACCCAATTGAGCGTCGACACCGAGAGCAGATTGCGGTCCTCAAGCGGTTCGATTACCGAACGAAAATAATCGGGCCGTGAAGTGGCGGATTGCTGGCGGGGCGACGCCAGGAAGCGGCCCATGAGCGAGCGGCGAGGCATGCTGGATTCCTGTGAAATGACAACCGGCGAGACAGCGGCGCAAAGGGCGACGGAGCGCAAAGCGTCTGAACCACGAATGTAGTCGCCCCAGGTCCCGAGTCAAGGAATATCCTGAAACTGGACATTTCACCCCCCTGAGGGACCCCAAAAAAACGCGGAGTAGCGGCGTGCTTCTCAGCTACCGAAGCGAGTACTACACCCCTTCACGTTCGCTAAAATAGCAATTATGAGCATCGAAGGCACCCGCCGGGTCATGGAAACGACAAGCTATGAGACGGCCAACCAATACTTGCGATTCGGCTGGACCCTGATCAACCAACATGTCGTCGAGGGCACCTCGGGTGAGCCCACCACGCTCAAGTACGTGCTGGCGTCGGTTCGCCGTCTCGAGGATACCCGGCAGGTATTGATCGAAAGCGACCCCAAGGTCGTCAACGATCACCTGAAGTTGGGCTGGAAATTGATCGACAAGTTTCTGACCGGTGTCGAACTGGCCGCCGGCCGTCATGAGACGCCGCACTTTGTCTTGGCGTGGCAAAACGAAGATCGCCCGCCCCGGCCGGGCGACTCGAGACCGCTGGTGGAAGATATCGACGTCACGGCAGCAGCCGACGACGAACTGTGAGGAAACGATTACACTAGTCCACGTGAACGTGACCTTCACGGTGGCCTTGGCCCGCAGAGCGGCCAGGTCGACCGAGCGCGGCACCCCGAGAGTTCAATATCCACGGTCCGGCAGCCCGACGAGCCCCGCATGTCCACGCATCCTACCCGCCGCGAAGTCCTTGGCTATTCCGTGACCGCGGCCGGCGCCGCCGCCCTGTCCATACAAACGGCGCCTGCCGAGGCCGCGGCCCGCGGGGAACATGAGCCCTTTGGCTATTCGCTCAACACCAGCACCATCCGCGGCCAGAAGCTGCCGCTGGCCGCCGAAATCGAAATCGCGGCCCGCGCGGGCTATCAGGGGATCGAGCCCTGGGTGACCGAAATCGACGAGCACGTCAAAGCCGGTGGCTCGCTGAGCGATTTGCGCAAACGCATCGAGGACGCAGGTTTGACCGTGGCCGGCGTGATCGGCTTTGCGCAATGGATCGTCGACGATGAGGCGCAGCGCGCCAAGGGATTGGAAGAAGCCCGGCGAATCATGGACCTCACGGCGCAAATCGGCGGCCAGCGCCTGGCGGCGCCGCCCGCCGGCGTCACGGAGAAAGACCACCTCGATCTGCTGATCATTGCCAACCGCTACCGGGCGCTGCTGCAACTGGGCGACAAGCTGGGCGTCACGCCCCAGTTGGAGTTGTGGGGTTTTTCGCGCGTGCTCAGCCGGCTGAGCGAAGTGGCCTTCGTGGCGGTCGAGGCCGCCCACCCGCGGGCCTGCATCCTGGCCGATTCCTACCATCTCTATAAGGGTGGCTCCGAGATCGAAGGCTTGCGACTGCTCAACGGTCAGGCCATGCACGTGTTTCACATTAATGATTATCCCGGCAAGCCGGAGCGGAAGGACATTACGGACGCGCAACGCGTGTTTCCCGGCGATGGCGTCGCGCCCCTGCCCAACCTGTTTCGCGCGTTGCGCGATAACGGCTTCCGGGGCATGCTGTCGCTCGAGGTCTTCAACCGCGAGTATTGGACGCAAGACGCGTTGCTCGTGGCGCGAACCGGTTTGGAGAAAACTCGCGAGGCGGTACAGAGAGGACTGGCATAACACGGCTCGACTCCCTGAGCCGATGGCGACCATGCGCGACGAAGCTTCTTACATCTGCGATTCGTGCGGCGAGGAGATCGTGATTCCGATCGATCCCTCGGCCGGAACCCATCAAGAATACGTCGAAGACTGCCCGGTCTGCTGCCATCCCAACGTGATCTCGATCGAAGTCGACGAGGACGGCGACGTCCGCATTCGCAGCGAGAGCGAGTAAACGGCCCGCGATCTCGCGGCGATCAGGTCAGCGCGCCATACGGCGTGTGCGCGTCCAGCAGTCCGTCCTTCATGCGCAGCGTGCGGTGGGCCCGCGCGGCAATATCGGGCTCGTGCGTGACCATGATGATCGTCTTGCCGGCCGCGTTCAGCGCTTCGAGCACCTGCATGATCTCTTCACCCGTCGCCGAGTCCAAATTGCCCGTCGGTTCGTCGGCCAGGATCACGTGCGGGTTATTGACCAATGCGCGGGCGATCGCCACGCGCTGCTGCTGCCCGCCCGAGAGTTGAAACGGCCGGTGATCCAAGCGGTCGGACAGTCCCACCATCTCGGCCATCTGGACGCAGCGCTCGCGGGCCTCGCGCGAGATATTGCCTTGATAATAGAGGGGCAGTTCGATGTTCTCGACGACGCTCAATTGCGCGATCAGGTTGTACGACTGAAAGATGAATCCCAAATTGCGGCTGCGAATATCCGAAAGTTCGTCGTCGTCCAGTTGCGAGACATCCTGGCCGCCGAGAAGATACTGGCCGCGCGTGCAACGGTCGAGACAGCCGAGCAGGTTCAGCAGCGTGCTCTTTCCGGAGCCCGAAGAGCCCATGATGGCCACGAAATCGCCTTCGGGAAAGTCGATCGACACGCCCCGCAAGGCGCGCACGACGACCCCCCCCTTGAGAACATAATCCTTGTGCACGTCGATGACGCGAGCGGCCATTTTCATTTGCGCCAGTCCTCTTCCAAACGCCCTATTCGTGCCGCAAGGCTTCGATCGGATCCATCCGCGCGGCGCGTTGGGCCGGATATAGTCCGAACAACACGCCCACGCCCACGGAAATCAAAAACGCCGCCACGATCGACCAGGGAGCGATGCGCGGCTCCAGTTGCTGAATGTTCGGCGGCAGCGACGAGATGACCTCGGGAAACAACTGCCGCATCACGGCCCGCGTACCCACGATGGCCGGATGGCAAAGAAAGCCAAAGAACACGCCCAGCAAGCCGCCGGTGGCCGACAATACGACCGTTTCGCTGAGGAACTGCGAAACGATGTCCCGTTGCTTCGCGCCCAATGCGCGGCGAATGCCGATTTCGCGCGTCCGCTCGGTAACCGTGGCCAGCATGATATTCATGATGCCGATTCCGCCCACCAGCAAGGCAATGCCGGCGATCAGCACTAGTAGTAGATTGAACATCATCTGCAAGACTTCCGCCTGTTGCAGCAGTTCCTTGGGCACGACGATCGTGTAGTCGACATTGGGGTGCGAACGTGCCAGCAGCTTCTTGATGACCTCGGCCGTTTCATCGACCTGCGACAGGTCGTGCACCGTGGCCGTGATCTGGCTCAGTTCAACGCGTTCGCCTTCGCGGCTGCCGGCCCGCGACGTGACCACCTGGTCGCCAATCCGGCCGCGGAGCGTGGAAAGCGGAATGTAGATGTCGAGGTTAAAGTCCTGCGCCGCCATGCTGCCGCCGATGCCGCCCGAGGGATTCTTCGGTTCGGTCTGTCCGACGATGACGTAGAAATCCTTCTCGACCTGCACTGACTGGCCGATCGGATCCTCGTAGGGAAACAACTCCTGCGCCGTCGTGCCGGCGATCACCGCCACATTGTCCGCGTTCTCAAGATCCTTGTCCGAGAGAAATCGGCCCCGTGAGATGCGGAGATTATTCATCTCCAAGTACTTGGCCGTGCAACCCACCAGCCGTACGTCGGTCACCTTGTCGAGATAGCGAGCCTCTTTGCGAATCTCGCGCATGGGCACCGCTTGCACCAGCGTGGGGACGTTGGCCACGATGCGGTCGTAATCGTCGCGCAGCAGGCCGTAGGCGATGATGAACCCGCCGCCGCGAGTCACATCCGAAGGCGGCTTCGTGCTGCGAATGATGATGTTATTGGCGCCTAGCTCCTTGATCTGCTGCTGGGCCTGATAACTGACGCCCTCGCCCATCGCCACGAGCCAGATCACGGCCGTGACGCCGATGAAAATGCCCAGGATGGCCAGGCCACTCCGCAGCTTGTGTAGCAACAAGCTCTTGAGTCCCAACCGAAGCGTCTGCCAGAATCTTGAACCCAAGGTGCCTCACCCTTCTTCCACGCCCCGGCCACTGGCGACGGGCAACTACGTGGATGGCAAGGCCGAAGTCACAATTCGGACTCGCTCGTCGCCGCTCGTTCAGGGACCGCCTGCGCCGGGCGCTCCGCCGCCGCCCTGCATCTGTTGTCGCATTTGCATCATTCTGCGGCGCGCCTCGGCATTCTCCTTGACGTCGATGAAGCCGTCGGAGTTGGTATCCATGCGGTCAAAGAAACCCTTGATCGCCTCGGGGGCCTCGTCCTTGCTGATCTTCTTGTCGCCGTCCTTGTCGAACGACATCAGGTCGAGATCCCCCTTGCCGCCCTTCTTGCTGGCGTCCGCGCCCGCGCCGCCCGGTCCGCTTTGCGCGGTCGGCAACTCGGCCGGCTTGTCGTCTCCAAACTTCTTCTTCACGTCCACCTTTTCATCGACGCGCTGCTCTTCGCGGGCCTCTTCGATCGAGGCCCGTGGGTTGAGCAGCACGTCCTGCCCCTCGGACAGGCCGGTTTTGATTTCGATACGCGTATTGTTGCTCAGCCCCAGCTCGACGATGTGCTTAACGGGGCCGCCGGCTTCCTCGGTCCAGGCATAGAACTTGGCGTTCTTTTCCACCACGGCCTGCACGGGCACGCTCAAGACGTTGGGCAAATTCGCCACCAGGATCTCCACGGCCGCCGTCATGCCCGGACGCAGCCCGTGCGGGTCACTGTCGATGCTGACGATGGCGGCATACTCTTTCACCGAGCCCGAAAAGAAATTCGTCGGCTCCGGTTGATTGGCAACCGTCGTAACGACGCCCTGGTACTCGTGATCTTGAATGCGGATGCGGGCCCGCATCCCGCGGCGCAAATAGTCGACTTTCGACTCGTGCACGGTGCATTTGACTTGCATGCGCGACAAGTCGGGCAGCTTGATGATCGACTGCCGCTCGCGCACCATCGCGCCTTCCTCGACCATCGACTGCTGGCTGCCTCCGCTACGGCGGTCTTGCTGCTCATTGGCATACACAACCATGCCGTCGTCGGGCGCGACGACCGTACACTTGGAGAGTTGCGTCTCGAGCCGCGTGAGCCGATCTTCTTCCAGCGCAAACGCCGCCTTCTCGGCGGCCATCTTGGCCTCACCCGAGTCGCGCGTACTCTCCAACTGCGATTGCGTTTTCGGCTTGGTGAATTTCTCCAACACCGTGATCGCGGTTTCGGCCACGCCCAAATCGAGCTCGGCGCGCTGCACGGCAAACGCCTGGGCGTCACGTTGCAGCGTCGTCACATAGCCTTGGCGAGCCATCTTGTTGGTGAACACCAACAGATTCTTGGAGCTCTCCAGGTTTTCCTTGGCCACCGTGGCCTTGGCCTTCAGGTCTTGCATCGACTGGGCGAACGTTCCCTCGACGTATTCCTGAACGGCAATCTTGGCCGCGTTGAAATTCTTCTCGGCCTCGATCATCGTGGCCCGGGCTTTTTCGTAGGTGATCTTTTCCTGGTTGATTTTGTCTTCGATCGCTGAGGAATCCATCCGCACCAACTCGTCACCTTTTTTGACGAGCGTGCCATCCTTGATCAGCCAGAGGATCACGCCGCCGCCCTGGACCTCGCACTTGATGTCCTTGTTCTGAGCGCTTTCGACGTTGCCGTCCTCGGTGATCGAGACCACCAAATCGGACTTGTGGACCCTTTCGGTCATCCCGTTGTGAACGACAGCCGTCGGTGTCAGCAGCGAACTTTTGAGCGTGGCGCCGATTGCCCCCAGCACCGCAACGAGAACCAGGCCCGTCAATATCCAACGCGCCCAGCCACGAGTTCGTCGGGGCGGGGCGGCGGGAGGGGCCCCGCCTGCGGTCACAGCGTCTTTCAGCACCGCCGCGAATTTAGACGTACGGTTTTCGTCTTCCTTGGTAGAAATGGCCATCGTCAAGCCTTTGGCTCTGATTGCGCCGGCGGAGGGTGGGGGGCGAGGCAGGAGAGTATAGCACCGCCATCTTAGGCGGCATCTTCATTTTCGCCTGTTTTCACACACACTTCAAGACATGCTTGCCAAAACCCGCGCCAGGGCAAATCGTTCGATTACCGTCTCAAACTGGGGCCTGTGGCCGAATCCATGTCGCTCTGGACCCGGCTTCTTGGTTCTACGGATGCCGCTTCGGCCTGTTCAATGTCTTGCCGCTCGGCCGGCGTTACCTTTTCGTCAGATTTATTTTTATTGCCAGCGCCCGGCTTGCTGTTCGGCCGCAGCCATTGGGGCAACAAATGGGGCGCCGAGCTCTCGCCGGCGGCGGTCTTGCCCTGAGCCCCCTGATGTTGTCGCACGACCGACTCGCTCGCCGCGCCGTCGACCGATCTTTCGGCCGACCGCAAGGCACTCGGCTGCCTGGGCGCCCTGCCCTCCTGAGTGAATGCCGGCCGCACGGCGCCGCCGTCCGATCCGCTTGCTTCCAAGCTGACCTTCATCGGGCCTGCGGCCGTGTCGTTCGCATCGACATCGACGCCGGCATCGGCCATCCACTCCAACGGCACCTCGGGCGGCAACGGGCATTGCTCTTCGTCGAGCCACTCGGCCTCGTTGATCGGCCGGTCGATCCAGATACCGCAGTTATCCAACTCCATGATGCCCAACTCGCGATACAAGATCATGCGGTTTTCGAAGTGGTTGAGCACGACGCTGACAAACGCATTCTGCGCTGACGTCAAGTCGTTGAGCGCGAAAATCAAATTTTGAGCGACCGTCGGACCCAGCGCTTCCGGCTGCTGCCCCGGTTGCACCGGGGCCGGAGGTTTGTTGAGGTCTTCGCGCGTCTTGTCGACCCGGCGGATCGCGATCACGACCGCGCGCCGCTGAATCTCGAGATTCCGTTCCAACTGGTTCAGCGTGCGCAACAGACCGCGGAGAATCGTGTTCACCTGGTCTTCGAATTGATAGGTCGTGCGGCGCTGCGACTGGTAACTGATCAAGGCCGAGCGGTAGTTGTTTCGCTCGAGTCGTCGCGTGAAGGGGGCGTCGAAGCTGAGGCCCACCCGCATGTCACCCTTCTTGCCGTCGAATGCGGCCGGGTTGTTGCCGAGCGTGCCCAGATCGCCGCTGAACGTCAAGTTGACGCCGGCCTTCAAGGCGTTGGCATTGAACGCGATCAGACGCCAGGCGTCGACCAGTGCCGCTCGTTGGTTCATCCAGTCGAGCCGGTTGGCCCGGGCGATTTCCAGGGCGTGCGACGACGGCATCGTGATCGGCGGCAGCGTGATCGACTCGACGCGGGCCCGGGCCGTTACCAGCGAAAGTTCCTGCGTCAGGCCCGAGAGCCCGGTGGCAAAGGCCACGATCTCGTCGGTCAACTTGCCGGGCGGTTCGGTGGCCAACCCGCCGCGCAAAGTTTGCAGCTTGCCGGCCGTTTCTTCGAAACGGCTCTCGACGTCGGCCAGGCTGTTCACCAGGTTGACCCGCTCTTCGTCGAACTTCACGCCGTCGTCCTTGCTCATCGTCTCTTTGCGCGTCGGCACGACCGTTTCCAGCTTGGCCAGATCGCCGTGCGCCGACTTTATTCGCTCGGCCAGCCGGTCTCGCAATTGGCCCAGCATGTTGACCCCGCTATCGAGCTCGCTGCGCGCCGGCTCGGCGGGCAATTGTCCCACGATCCGCACGAAGTCATCGATCATGTGCTGCACGGTAGTCGTGCGATGGTCAAGAAACTCGAAGCGTTCGAGCATGTTGTCGTCGACTTCGATCGCCAGGTCCGGCGGCAGCGACAGGATCGAGGCCTTGAAGGCGTCGAGCGAGTTCTGATAGATCACCTGGAAATTGAGCAACTGGGCCCGCTGGGTTTCGATGTTCTGGCGGAAGTTGTCGACCTGCACGATGTCGATCAAGCCCGCGTCCAGGTTTGCTTCGAGTAATCCGAGCGTGCGTACCAGCGCGTCGACCTGAAACTGGGCGATCCGCACGTTTTGCAAGTTCTGCAACACGCCGACGAACCCACCGACGCCGCCGGCACCGCCGCCCGCGAAGCCGGTACCGCCCGCTCCCGCGCCGCCGCCGCCGCCGGCGACATTGGCGTTATTCAAAATCACGCCGATACCGCCCTGGCCATTGGCGCCTTGGCCGGTAAAACCGGTCAAGCCGGTGCCGCCCAACAAACCGCCGATGCGCGGCACCGATTGCACGCCGCCGGCAATCGAGTTGCCCACCGTGGTCGTGCAATAGAAGCCCTGCCGATAGCGCTCGAATGCCCGCAAGTCGTAGAGCAAGTTGCGCTCGGCCCGGGTCAACGTTTCGAGGGCCACCACGCGGCCGCCGCTGCGCAGCAGCGGCTGAATGAAGTTGAAGCTGATCAGCGACGTGGCGTTGTTCGTGTCCTGACCGGCGAATTGCCAGACGAACGAATTGGCAAAGCCCACCAGCAACTGCCCGCCGGTGGCAAACGTCTTGTTGACCTGGAAGGAGTTGGGCACCCCGGTGTTGAAGCTGAACGGGTTGCCCAGCGGCGAAGGCTGGCCCACCGTGAGCTTGTTTTGCTCTCCCAACGGCGATTGGGCCGCGCCGGCATGCGTAAACGCCGTGGCCGAGTCACCGAAGAACTGCACGTCAAACCGGAACCGCTCCGTGCTCACGTCCAGTGCCGACAGGTAAACCTGCTCGACCTGATCGCGATAAGGATCGGAGTGTACCTGGCCCAGACACACCGAGCCGTTCATCGTCAGCTTGACCGCGCCGTCCTCGGTCACCTGGTTGTATTGCGACAACAACTGTTTCCACTTGGGGTTTTCCAGCTGGTAGAAGTCGCCGTACATGTGCCAGCAGGGGTAGCCCTTCTTGCCGGCCACGCAGTGCATGTAGCGATGCGCGGCCGGATCGTCATAGGGCATCGGCGCGCCGTCGGGGTCGGTGGGATCGAAATACCGGCTGCGCGGGTCCATCGCGATCGTGAAGTTGGGAAAGTCCCAACGCTGATCGTTCGATTTCTGCTCGACCAGATACTTCACTTCCTTGTCGGCCGCCATGCGATACTTCGCCTGGCTGCAGCCCACCAACACGCAAACGACGGCGGCCATCCAGCCGCACGCCGCCCAGCCTGATCGTTGGAGATTTCCGCCGAATGCCACGGTTGCTGCCCGGAGTGTGAATGGGGATAATCACCGGCACCACGAAGGGCGCAGCGCCCTCTCGTGTGTCCGCCTGATAGCTTCGGCCGGTCAAATGGGAAGACTTTAACGATTGCAAGAGGTTTGTCGGTTAACGCGACTCTATCGATGAAGTGGACTTTTCACGCGGGTCGCTAGCACGCCTGCGGCTCACCCAACCTACCCAGCTTCGACCCTACCCAGCTTCGACGGTGACGGCGGACCATGTCCCTGGTGCGAGTGGACTCTCTCAGCGACCCGCGGCTCGACGCCTTTCGCAGTCTGAAGACCACCAATGCCACGCGCCGCTCCGGCACGTTCGTCGCCGAGGGCGACAAGCTGGTGCGCCGCCTGCTGGCCAGCGATTTCACGGTCGAGTCGTTGCTGGTCAGCGAGCGCTATCAGCCGCAGTTCTCGTCACTGGCACCCGATAGCGCGGACATGCTGGTGGTGCCCGACGCCTGGATCGAACAGCTCGTGGGTTTCAATTTCCACCGCGGCATTTTGGCCAGCGCGCGGCGCAAGCCGCCCCTCGACTTGCCAGCCCTGTGCCGCGCCGCGCCCGCGAAATTCACGCTCGTCGTCTGCCCCGACGTGCAGGATCCCGAAAACCTGGGCGCCATCCTGCGGATCAGCGCCGCCTTCGGCGTGCATGCAGTCGTCCTGGGCTCGGCCTGCTGCGATCTCTTCTCGCGCCGCGTGCTCCGCGTCTCGATGGGTGCTGCCTTCCAATTGCCCATCGTGCAAACCGCGCAATTGCCAACCGAACTGCGCGCGACTCACGAAGAATCCAGCGTGCAATCCTGGGCCGCCGTCGTCGACGCCCTGGCCACCGCGTTCGATACGCTTTAACGGCCCGACCACCTGGCACTGTTGCTGGGCAGCGAAGGCCATGGCCTCTCGGCCGATTGGCTGGAACTTTGTCACCAGATCGTCACCATCCCCATGCGCCCCCACGTCGACTCGCTGAATGTAGCCGTCGCGGCCGGCGTGTTGCTCTACCACTTGGGCCGATGAGTTTTCTTTCCTGCTGCCAGCGATCATCTTGCTTGACTTCCCTCGGAAATCGGGTTACTTTGTAATGCAAAGTGACTGTGGGAAACGGTCGGCTCTGCCCAAATCGAGAATCTCGGGAATTGGTCGATGGAACTGCGCGAGGCGCTAACGCAGATTGCCGAAATTCGCCGGCAGATGGCCAAGAACGAAGTGTTCCGCGGCTATCGCTCGGCGCCGGTGGCGGTTTCCGGCTTGTTGGCCCTCGCCGCGGCGATCGCCCAGCCCGCGTTCGCGCCCGACCCTGCACAAAACATCGGGGCCTATCTCACCCTGTGGATCGGCGTGGCGGTGTTCAGCATGCTCTCGGTGGCGTTGGAAATGACGCTGCGGCTGCAATTCACGCGCGATCGGGCTCACTTGGAATTGACCCGGTTGGCAATCGAGCAGTTTTTTCCCTGCGTCGTGGCCGGCGTGCTGGTGACCGCCGTGCTGGCCCGCGGCGACTCGCAACACCTGGCCCTGTTGCCGGGCCTGTGGCAGATCCTCTTCAGCCTCGGCATCTGCGCCTCGGCCCGGTTGTTGCCCAAGGCCATTTTCGTCGTCGGCGCGTTCTATCTCTTCTCCGGCATCATCGTGCTGTTGGGCGCGAGCCAAGGGGTGTCGCTCAGCCCTTGGTGCATGGGCTTGCCGTTCGGCGTGGGGCAATTGGTGTCGGCTGGCATTTTGTATTGGACCCTGGAGCGTCGCGTATGACGAACCGCCGCCACAAAAACCCCAGCGCCGCCTCGCCGTTCGCCTACGACGGCCTGGAACGCGTGATTCACGAAAAAGCCCGGCTCGGCATCCTGGCGTCGCTGTCGACGCACGGCGAAGGGCTGGCTTTCTCAGATCTCAAGCAACTCTGCGCGCTCACCGACGGCAACTTGAATCGTCACCTGCTGGTGCTGCAAGACGCCGGCTTGGTCGAAGTGCGCAAAGCCAGCGACGGCTCGCGTCCGCAAACCCTGTGCAAGCTCACGCCGCAAGGTCGCCGCCGGTTCGTCGAATACATCGGCGTGCTCGAGCGCGTGGTCGACGACGCCTTGCAATCGCAACAAACCGAAGCCGTCGCCACCAAGCGTCTGCGCGAGGGCTGGTCGCCGGCGTGACACGCACCACGGGCATCACGGCAAATTTTTTTTTCACCTCGGACTTTGCACTACAAAGTAAAAGCCATGCAAACCTATGACGTCGTCGTCGTCGGAGCCGGACTCGCCGGCTTGCAGTGTACGCGGCTGTTGGCCGGCCACGGGCTGCGCGTCGTGCTGGTCGACCGCAAGCAGTCGCTGGAACAAGCCGTACACACCACCGGCATTTTCGTCCGCCGCTCGTTCGATGATTTCGCGTTGCCGCCGGCCTGCTTTGGTCCGCCCATTCGTCACGTGTCGCTCTACTCGCCGCACCGGCGGTGCCTGGAGCTGGTCAGCCCGCGCGACGAGTTCCGCATCGCTCACATGGGCACGCTCTACACCCGGCTGCTCAAGGACTGCCGGGCCGCCGGCGCCGAGTGGCTGCCCGCGACCAGCTATCTGGGCAGCGACGCATCGTGCGAGGGATCGCTCGTTCACTTGAAGGTCGATGGCGAGCCCCGCACCGTGGCCGCGCGCTACCTGGTGGCTGCCGACGGCACCAACTCGCGCGTCGCGCGCGACTTGGGCTTGAGCCTGAACACGGATTGGATCGTGGGCCTCGAGGAAGTGTTTCACGATGTGCCCTTAAACGGGCCGCCGCGATTGCACTGCTTTCTCGACCATCGCGTCGCGCCCGGCTACATCGCCTGGATTGCCGAGGACGGTCACAGCGTCCACGTCGGCGTCGGCGGCTATCCCGCCAAGTTTCAACCGTCGGGCGCCCTCGACGAGTTTCGCTCCACGGTGGGCTCGATCGTGCAACTGCGGTCGGCCCGCCTGGTCGATCGTCGCGGCGGGCGAATTCCGCTGGGCGGCATCCTGCCCAACCTGGTCAATGAGCGCGGGCTGTCGATCGGCGACGCCGCCGGGGCCGTGTCGCCGCTGACCGCCGGCGGTCTCGATCCCTGCTTACGGCTGTCGGAGTTGGCCGCCAAGGTGATCAACCAGTTTCTCTCGACGCGACAACGGTCGCATCTCGAGGCGTACGACGGCCGACAATTCCGCCGTCGCTATCTGGTGCGCCGCGCGCTGCGCACCGCGTTTTCCTATGCCGCCTACAACGCGGTGCTCGAGGCCGGCTTTGCGGTCCTCAATTCGCGCCCCGGACATCTGTTCGCCGAGCGCGTGTTTTTCGGCCGAGGCTCATTTCCCGACGTGCTTACGAGCGACGTCGGCTCCGCGGCCGCCCGTTCGGTCGCCAAGTCAGTTGCATCAACCGGCAAGCCCCAGAATTCGCAAACTATCTCGGTGAATTAGCGCCTCGATCGCCTGCTCGTCGAGCCGTGGCAGCGCCGTTCCCTCGACCATTCGGTTCAGCCCGCGCAGACCGTCGATGCTGGCGCTCACGGTCGTAAACGGATAGTCGCTGCCAAACAACAGTTTGGGCCAGATGCCATATTCCTGTACGAGCATCAGGCTCTGATAGAGCTGAAACGGCCGATAGTGCAGCGCGCTGATGTCGGTGTACACGTTCGGATGCTTTCGCGCCACGACCACGCACTCGCCTTCGAACGGATGGCCCAGATGGGCCATGATGATCTTCACCTCGGGAAAGCGAATCGCCACGCGATCCAAGTGCCGGGGCAGCGTGTACTCCAGCGGCGCCCGCGACAAAAATGTCGTGCCCGTGTGCAGCAACACCGGCAGCGCATGGCGCGTGGCATAGTTCCACAGCGGATCGAGCAGCGTATCATCGGGCCGAAACCCGGCATACATCGGCATCAGCTTGATGCCACGCAGCCCCAGCTCCTGGTGTCCGACGTGCAGCTCGCGCTCCCAACCGGCTTGCGTCGGATCGACCGACAGAAAGCCGATCAACGTGTCGGGATGCGCCGCGACGTACTCGGCCACGTAAGCGTCATCGACCCACAGCCCACACAGCCGGGCCTTGCCGCCGAAAACGATCGTGCGCGTCTCGGCGGGCGCTTGCCGACGATAGTCCTCGTAGCGCACCGTCAGGTCGACTTCGCCCCCGGCCTTGGCCCGCCGCGCTTCGGCCACGAAGTCCTCGCCAAAATGGTCGGGAAAGTGCCAGGCATGACTGTGGACGTCGATGATCATCGTCAGGCGACTACTGATTCTCGACCCGCACGCCGGCGGTCTTCAGCGCGGCCAATTGATCGTTCTTGGCCGCGTCCGACAGCGGGTTGCCGGTCAGGTAGAGCCGCAGGAAGGGGGCAAAGTTCTTCCGTCCGTCGGCATCGGCCTTGGCCACGGTCACCAGCGCCGTCAGGTCGGCGATCTTGTTGCGCTCGATCAGCAGCATGCTTTGCGGCGGGTGCTGGGTGGCCGGCGTGATGTCTTCGATCGCGTTGTCGCTCAGTTTAAGCACCGAGAGCCGCGCGATGTTGCCCAACGGCTTGATGTCGACCACCTGATTCTTGGCCAGGTCCAACGACGACAGACCCGCCAGGCCAGCCAGCGGCGCCAGCTCGACGATCTTGTTCTCGGCCAGGTAAAGCGCCGACAGCTTGGTCATGGCGCTCAACGGCTGCAAGGCGCGGATGTCGTTGTTCGACAGGTTCAGATACTGCAACTTGTTCAGTTCCATCAGCGGCGTCAGGTCGCTGATCTTGTTCTGCGCCAGGCTTAGCGATTGCAAGCTCGCCAGGCTCTTGATCGGCGACAAATCGCTGATCTCGTTGTTCGACAGATCGATCAACAGCAGGTTCGTACACTTTTCCAGGCCAGAGAGGTTCTGAATCTTCTTGCCCTTGGCCTCCAGCGTCGAAATCTTGCGCAGATCGTCGTCGGTCAACTCGTCGGGCTTGTCCCGCTTCTCAAAAACCAGCGCCCGTAGCGCGGCTTCCAGGTTCTTGTCGGGAAACACGACGCCAAAGGCTTGCTGCCGGGCAAAGCCCACCAGGGCCACGGCCACGACGGCGATCTTCAACGACCAGGCCACTTGATTCGACATGAGAGAATTTCCTTGCTGCTGCGTCTCGGGAGTTTCGTTCGCGGCGGGCTGCGATCTCGGCGGGATGACCGCTCCATTTTAATCGCCCACGCCCGCCGACCAAGTGGTTTTGCCTTTTAATCGTAAATTCCTTGCCGGTCTGGTGCTTGGGCAGTATTTTAGCGGTCGGCATCTTCCACAATCCAGCGGCCCCAGGGCAACCGCCGGTGGCCGTTTCGCACTTCCGACCCCAAGGTTTCCATCGCATGTCAGCAGACATTTTTCGCGGCAATATCCTCCATGGGGCCCTCTATCTGGTCGTCGCCTGCGCGCTTTTCGCGGGCTTTGGCCCGTTTTCGACGGCACGTGCCGAGCAGCCGGCAGCTCCACTGGCCTGGAAGGCGCTGTTCGACGGCAAGTCGCTCAAGGGCTGGAAGAAGACCGCCTTTGGCGGCGAGGGCGACGTCGAAGTAAAAGACGCCCGGATCATCATCGCGGCCGGCGCCCCGATGTCGGGCATCACGCTCACCCAGGACTTTCCCAAGACCGATTACGAAGTCTCGCTCGAGGCCATGCGGGTTGGCGGCAGCGATTTCTTTTGCGGCCTGACGTTCCCGGTGGGCGATTCGCCGTGCAGCTTCATCGTCGGCGGTTGGGGTGGCGGCGTGGTCGGCCTCTCGAGCATCGACGGCAGCGACGCCTCGGAAAACGAAACCACCCGCTACCAGGATTTCGAGAGCAACCGCTGGTACACCATCCGCGTCCGCGTCGGCAAAGAGAAAATCGAAGCCTGGCTCGACAAGAAGCAGATGGTCGACCTGCCGCTCAAGGATCGCAAGATCTCGATCCGCGGCGAAGTCGAACTCTCGCGCCCCCTGGGCATCGCCTGCTACGCCACGACCGCCGCCCTGCGCGACATCAAGGTCCGCCGTCTCGGCGCCGAAAGTCCAAAGTAGAGCTTGCCTGGGTGGGAGCTATTTGCCGCGCTGCCTAGGATTCCATCGCTTGCAGCATTTCTACCAGCCGGTCCAGAAACGGCTGCTGCTCGGGGTGCAGCAGCTCGCGAGCTCGCTCGAGCGTTACATACTCCGCCCGATCGACCTCCCACGATGCGCATGTTGGCTCGCCTTCGGCCACCGTGCCCGCAAAAGCATGCACCCGCTTGCGGCTCTTCGTATAGACGATCGACCCTAATTCCGTCAGCGTGCCAGCCATGACGCCGGCCTCTTCCAGCGTTTCGCGCCGGGCCGCGTCTTCCAGCGTTTCGCCCGGATCGGGCAGGCCCTTGGGAATGCTCCACGGCTTGTGACGATTGTAATTGCCCGAAGGGTGCACCAGCAGCACCTCGAGGCCCTCGGCGCCACGTCGATACAACAACGTGCCGGCCGATTCTTTCATGGTCTTCATGGTGCCGACCCCGAGGTAACCCGTGCGCCACGCGAATTGGGCTCGGTCACCAGCAGCGTAGCGCCCGGATCGAGTTGCGCATGAATCCGCGCGACAAAATCGGCGGCCGTCACTTCATTCTCGAGCACGGCAAAAATCGCCGGCCCCCACGAGCTTTGGCCGACGCCGCACACGCCCAGCTCGCGAATCGCCTGCACGAGTCGTTCGACCTTCGAGCTGGCAAAGGGTCCACCCTGCCGCGCGGCGAAGCACATGCCCGCCTGATGGCCGAAGCGATAGAGGCTTTCGCTGAACCGCCCGAACGAGCCCTCGCGCGCCGCCGGCAACAATTCACTGGCAACTTCCTGGCGCAGGCGGGCGGTCGTCTGCTCGTCGACGGGCGGCAATTCGCGAAACGCCGTCCGCTCGACCTCGCCCGAGAGACCGCGTTCTCCCGCCGGCCAGATCAACACGAAACGCCACGCCGCGGGCAGTTCGATCCGTTCTTCGAGCGGTGACACGGCCTCGCCGGGCAACTTGCCTCCTTCGACGATCAAGCCGCCGTGCGCAAAGCCGTGCGTGCCAATCGCCGAGCGCTCGCCACGTCCGGCCAGTTCGGCCAGCTGTTCCGGCGGCAACGGCGTACCGCCCGAAAACGCTTGCAAGCCCGCCGCGACCGCCAGCGCCAGTTGCGTGCCGGTGCCAAGCCCGACATGCTCCGGCGCCGCGTGCAGCACTTCGATCGTGCAGTGCGGCAACTCGGGCGTGCCCCAAGCCTCGGCCACGCGCTGGGCAACCCGTTGCACGCGTTCGCTTAGCGGACCGCCAGACGCGAATCGCTCGGCGGCGATTACTCGCAGCCGCACCCCGGGTTGCTCGACCATCGTGCCCACGCCGCCAAACTGTCGCCCGACATGACCGCCGAAGGCGAACATGCCGAAGTGCAAACGGCTGGGAGCGACAACCTCGATGACGGGGCTGGGACACATGGCGTTCAGTTTTCGTTGTGGCCCTGCGCGGCCAGTTTATCGCGAACGAAATCGGTCAAGAACGCGAAGGCCCGCTGCTCGGCGGCGCCCCCGGTCTTGTCGACCAATGGCCGCAGCCGTTCGAGTTGCGTGCGGATGTCGTCAGCCGGCAGAAACTCGATCCGCGTGGCCAGGATGGCCGCTTCCAAGACCGCGTGCTTGGCCCGGTTGAGTCCGACGAAATCGCGCAGGTGGCCGCGGTCGACCACGTCACAAACAATTTCGGTCCGCTCCTGACTGTCGTCGAGCGAACGCACGCGCAAGGCGTACCAGCGGCACGCTCCGGAGATGATTTTTCCGGTCACGCCCCGCGCCGGCTCGAGGGCGGGCAGCGGATCAGGCGCGCCGACCGCGGCCTGCGCGATCAATTCCACGTCATCGGTCACGTGAAACACCCCCTCGCCGGTGCGTTTCAGGTTCTGGAACGTGGTCGAAGTCTGATACGGCTTCAGCACCAGGCAATGCATCCCGTCATCGACCTGCGGCCCCATCGGCGAGATATTCACCGAGCCGTCGGCGTTCAACGTGGTGACAATGCCTTCCAGAATCAACGCATGCGCTCCTGCTCAGAACGTGACCGGAGAAGTCGGCAGCGGCGACTCGGACTCTGGCGTCTGCACGCGCTCGCTGGCGAACCGCGGCACCTCGGCAGCCACCTCGATGCCGGCCCGCCTCAGAAAACCGGCAAGCAAGTCATAACCCGCTTCGGTCAGAATCGACTCGGGATGAAACTGCAATCCGACCAACGGCCACTCGCGGTGTGCCAGCCCCATGATCGTGCCGTCGTCGGTCCAGGCCGTGATCTCGAGCGTCTCGGGCAGCGAGTCGCGTTCGACCACCAGCGAGTGATAGCGCCCCGCGGTCAGCGGACTCGGCAACCCGGCAAACACCGACTTGCCCTCGTGCAGGATGCGCGACGCACGGCCGTGTACCGGTTCGCCAGCGCGCACCACACGGCCCCCCAGCGCCGCCCCGATCGCCTGATGCCCCAGACAAATTCCCAACATCGGCACTCGGGCCGCCAGATTGCGGACAAGATCGAGCGAGCAGCCGGCCTCGGCAGGCGTACGCGGACCAGGCGACAGCACAATCGCCGAGGGGGCCAAACGCTCAACGCCCGCCACGTCGATTGCGTCGTTGCGCACCACGTGCGTCGGCTGCCCCAGCCGCTCGAAATAGCGGGCCAGGTTGAACACAAAACTGTCGTAGTTGTCGATCAACAGAATCATCGGCTATCGCAGGGCCCGCAGCAGGCCGGTTGCCTTGTGCCAGGTTTCTTCATATTCGCGCTCGGCGGTCGATTGGGCCACGATACCACCCCCTACCGGAGCCTGCCACCATCCCCGCGCCGCGGTGAACGTGCGAATCAAGATGCTCGTGTCCATCGTGCCATCAAATCCCAAATAACCCAACGACCCGCAATAGGCGCCGCGCGCGGTCGGTTCCAACTCGGCGACGATCTCCATCGCCCGCACCTTCGGCGCCCCGGTGATCGATCCGCCGGGAAACGATGCCCGCAGCAAATCGAGGGCGCTGTGCCCCTCACGCAACGTGCCACACACGGCCGAAACCAGGTGCTGCACATATTCATAAATCTCAAGCCGGCACAACTGCGTCACCCGCACGCTGTCGGCCCGGCAGACGCGTGCCAGATCGTTGCGCAGCAGATCGACGATCATCACGTTCTCCGCCCGATCTTTTTCGTTCTCCAGCAGCTCGTCGCCGGCATACAGATCGGCCTCGGCCCAGGTGGTTCGCTGCCGCGTTCCCTTGATCGGCCGGGCCTCGACCTCGCGATCGACCACCTTGAGAAACCGCTCGGGCGAGGCACTGGCGATTTGCGCGCTTCCCAAATCGAAATAGCCGGCAAACGTAGCGGGATTGCGCCGCCGCAACCGCACGTACAGCGACAATGCATCATCGTGCGCCGGATACAGCAACCGCTGGGCGATGTTCACCTGGAACACGTCGCCCGCGTGAATGTATTCGATGGCCCGCCGCACAGCCGCCAGATAGGTCTCGCCCGAGAAGTTGCTCGTTAGCCCCACCGGCCCCGGCACTATGAACTGCCGCGCGAGCTGTTCAATCGGCAGACGATCCACATCGGCCAGGTCGCGATCATGGCGCGCAGTCGCAGGCTCTTCGATCACCGCGCGAAACTGCGAGAGTCGTTCGCCAGCTCGCCGCCGTCGTGCGACTGGCCCCTCGGCCGGAAAGCCCTGCGAAATGAGCCAAGCCCGATTCTCCAGGTGATCGAACGCCAGCACGACGTCATACAAACCGATCGCTAGGGCCGGAATCTGAAACTCGTCGATCGCCGCCGTGGGAATTCGTTCCAGCGAGCGTCCCAATTCGTAGCCAAACAACCCGGCCGCTCCGCCTTGAAACGGCGGCAGACCGGCAATGGTCGGCATCGGCCACGCCGCCAGCCGCCGCGCCAACTCCGCCAGCGCATCGGAACCGTCGGCCGGAAACTCGAAGTAATCGAACGGATCGGCCGTGAGAAAGGAATAGCGCCCCAACACCGGATCGCGCCGAGCGCTGTCGAAAAACACGACGTGCGGCAACCGCGACAGCCGCTGGAGCGCGGCTTCGACGTCGATCGCCGCGTCGACGGGCTCGACCAGGCAACCTTCGGCGGTTTCGAACGGCTCGCGCGGGTCGACCTTCAACTCGGGTTATCTCCGGATGCATTTCCAGCCGACGATTCGTCGCCCCCCAACGAAGGACGAGCACGCGGCAAGCGATGATGATTCTCGGGCCGCGTCAAAAAACCCCAATCCAGGGCTTCGTCCTGCCGATATTCTTTGTCCAAGGTCAATGCCGTCACCGCCTTGGCCATTTCGTAGCCCAAATAAAACGCGTGGCTCGCGTCGATCGCACGCGCTGACTCGGCCTGCAAGCGAGCGAACAGCGCAAACGGGTCCGCATCGGTCGCGTGCACCCCCGCCGTAATCGCGTGCAGCGCCCCGTCTTCGGCGAACAAGCGCACATTGTGATCCTTGATCTCGCCGGCCAGCCGTTCAAAGGTCTCCCGGCCAAAGGGCAGCAGCTTCGTGTCGCGCAGCATCACCAGCCCCGGCTCGACGCGTTTGGGCAAGGCCCGGTGCCGGCTGGCATAGAACGCCAGGCGGCGGGCCAGGTCGCACTCGCGCACCGACGTGCGGGCCCAGTTGATCACCTGCGTCGTCAGCACGTTGCGAATGCCCAGCTCCTGGCAAAAGCCCAGCAGCAGCACGTTGATCGGCGCCGAATCGGCATCGGTCAACTCGGTCAAGTTGCCGATGCCCATCAGCATCTCGGCGTCGGGAAATTGCCGCCGCGTTTCCACATAGCGCGCCAAGCTCGCTGCGAAGCCAAAACCGATCGGCTCCAGAATCGGATCGAGCACCAAGGGCACGCGCCGCTCGGCCAGAAACTCGACCGTCTCGTGCAATGTCGTCAGGTTCGCCGGATCATCCGGCACGGCCACCACGGTGCAGCCCCAGTCGGAAGCCGCGTGGCGATTCTGGCTGTTGACCGAGAGCACCAGTCGAGCTCCCGCCTTTGCCGCGGCGGCGATTTCGACGACGTTCATGCTGTCGATCGACACCCGATGCCCCGCATCGACCAGGGCCCGCACCGTCGGCTCCACGCCGTTCCACGGCTCGCCGGGATCGCAGCCCACGTCGATCACGTCGGCCCCGTCGGCTCGCAAGGCGTCGGCGGTCGAAAGGATCTCGGCCAGACTCAAGCGTGGACAATGATTGATCTCAGCCACGATCTCGATGTCATAGGCCCCGTAATCTTCGGCCACTGCCGATGCGCCGAAATAATCAGGCAAGCGTCGCAAGTCGCGCGGCCCGCGCTCCACCGGAACCCCCACGGCCCGCGTGACGACGTCCAACTCGCCCTGGCAATAACCCGGCAACAACACGCGCGACGTGCCCTGGGGAGGGTGAATGCGCCGCGCCACCCAGTCGGTGGTCATCAGCGCCGCCACGGTGATGCCCAGCACGTCGACCGAGTAGTCGAAACCCGCGCGGGGAGCCAACTCGGCCAACAGATTGCGCAGCGAGAATTCGGCCAGGCGTCCGGTGACGAAGTGAATGTGTTCTTGCATGCGACCGCCGCCACGTTACGACTGCTTGAGCCCGCCGTTGACGTTGATCGTCTGCGCCGTGATGAACGCCGCCGCCGGAGAAACCAAAAATCGCACGGCGGCGGCCACGTCCTCGGGCGTCCCCCAGCGAGCCATCAGCGATTCGTTGCGGGCCCGCTCTTGCCAGGCCTCGGAGGCGCCGGCGCCCCACTCGGTCTGAATCCAACCGGGCGCCACGCAGTTGGCCCGCACCTCGGGAGCCAGCGAGCAGGCCAGGCTCTTAGTGAAGCTCATCACCGCGCCCTTGGTCGCGGCAAAGAACTGTCCACTGTCGCCCGCCATGCCGTGTTCGGCCTGATCCCAGCCGACGTTGACGATCACGCCCGACCCGCGCTCCTTCATCCGCGCGCCCACACCCCGCGACAGGTTGGCCGTGGCCACGACATCGACCCGAACCAGCTCTTCGAGCTTGCGGCCGAAGGGCCATTGGGCCGCCTCGCCGGTCAACACGTCGGCGCCCGCGTTATTGACCCAGATGTCGACCGCTCCGCGCCACTTCCAGGCACTCTCGACCAGCTCCTCGTGGGTCGCGGCATCGGCTAGGTCGCACAGCACCACGTGCGACTCGACGCCGCGATCGAGCACCGAGCGGGCCACGGCTTCGGCGTCCGCGCGGCTGTGCCGGGCGTGGATGAGACAATGGGCCCCGGCCGATGCCAGTTCGAGCGCGATCGCCCGACCGATTCCGGTCGACGAACCGGTGACCACGGCGGTCAATCCGCTGAGCTGAGCGAACGATTTTGGAGGCATGAAAATCGGTCTAGGACATGCACTTGCAAGCACCACCCGCACTATTCGTTGTATCCGGCCCCCAGACACCCCACAAGCGATCGTCCGCTAGCCAAATGGCCGCGCCGGCGCATAGACGTTTCGCTTGCCCGCATCGTAGTATTAGAGTATCACGCACCTCGGAACGGCCCCCCCTTCGGATCGCCAGGTTAGACTCTTCGATGGCAAGCAACCCCATGGACCGCCTGGGCTATACCGCCTTCGCCTTCCGCGGTTACAACACCACGAACGTGGGCCGCAGCACCGAACTTCTGGCGCATCCGCTCTACGGGCCCATCTTTCACCGGCATCTGACCGAGATCGGCGAAGTTTGCGCCGACGCCACCCAAAAAAAGGTTGACCTCGTCGACCGCGTGCGGCGCAACGAGGAAACCACGCTCGAAACCTACCACGAGGCCATCGCCCTGATCGTGGCGGCCGAAATGGCCCAGCTCGAAATGCTGGCCGAGTTTCACGACATCCACCTCACCCGCGCGCGGATGATTTTCGGCTATAGCCTGGGCGAGCTGGCGGCGCTGTGCGCGGCTGGCGTCTACAAAGTCGAAGACGCCTTGCGCATTCCGCTCTCGATCGCCGAGGATTGCATCGCCATGGCCGAAGGCGTGACGATGGGCGTGCTCTTCTCGCGCGGGCCGCTGTTGAACGTCGAAACGGTCAAGAAACTTTGCCTGACCATTAGCGCCGAAGGACAGGGCGTGATCGCCATCTCGGCGATCCTGGCCCCCAACACCGTGCTGCTGCTGGGCCAGAACGGCACGATCGACCGCTTCGCCCGCTTGATGCACGACGTGTTCCCCGCGCGCGTCTACCTGCGCAAGAACAACGAACACTGGCCGCCGGTCCATACGCCCCTGGTCTGGCAGCGCAACATTCCCAATCGAGTCGGCGTGCTCACCCACACCTTGCCGGGCGGATTCACCAAGCCACACCCGCCGGTCTTTTCGCTGGTCACCGGCAAAGCCAGCTACAACGAATTCAACAGCCGCGAGATCCTGATCCAATGGATCGATCATCCGCAGCGCCTGTGGGACGCGGTCTATGAGACACTGGCCACGGGCATCGAAACCGTGATCCACGTCGGCCCCTCGCCCAACCTGATTCCGGCCACCTACAGCCGGTTGCGCGAAAATGTGCAGGCCCAACTCAGCGGCAATTCGCTCAATAGCCTGGGGCTGCGGGCCATGGCCCGGGCGGTGCGGCGGCCCTGGCTGACGGCGCTGCTTCCCTCGCGCACGGCCCTGCTGCGGGCGCCGATGGTCGAGCACATCATTCTCGAAGACTGGCTGCTCGAACAGCCGGCCGAGCGACGCACGACGGTTGCGCCTCACGGCGAAGCCATCGGCAACTCATAGCAGGCGGCTTCCAGCTCGGTGCGCACCAGCAGCTTCCGGCCGCTGATGACCGGATAGTTCCAACTCTGCCCCTCGACGGCCGTGAATCGCGTCAACTCGCGATAGCCCTCGGGCGAAGCCTCGACCAGGGCCACGTCCCCCGTTTCCGACTGCACCACCAGCAGATCGCCGGCCAGCAGCACCTGGCCGTGGTTGTAGCGCCCCTCGATCCACTTGCGCTTGCCCGTGGCAATCTCGATGCAGCACAGCACGTTCTCATCGAGCCCATAGGCATGCCCATCGCGCACGACCGCGTTGGTAAACTTGGTCTTCAGGTTGCGATTCTTCCACAAGGGCTCGACCGACCAGGTGTCGCCGTCGCGCTCGATCTGCCACAAAGCGCTGCCGACGCCATAGCCCTTGGTCAACAACACCCGGTCGTCGCCCACGGCCAGCGGCTGCGAGACGTTGGGCGACTCGGCCAGCGCCTCGGGCCAGGCGTGTTGCCAGAGAATGTGCCCATCGCTCGGATCGTGCGCGGTGACCATCTTTTGATTCACGATCACGATCTGCTTCTGGCCGTGCAGGGTGAGCGCGGTGGGCGAACTGTACGACGAAGCGTCATCGCCGGCGTTCCAGACCACGTCACCCGTTTGCTTGTCGTATGCCACCAGCGAGTGCCCCTTGGGGCCGCCCGCGCTGACGATCACCAGGTTCTCATAAACCAGCGGCGAGCAGCTTTTGCCCCACTTGGGCACCACTGCGTCGTTGTCCTTGATCACGTCGTGCTGCCACAGCGGCTTGCCGGTGGCCCCGTCGAGGCAAGCTAGATTCCCCAGCGCGCCCATCGCATAGACGCGGCCCTCGTCGATCGTGGGCGTCGAACGCGGGCCAATGCCGGCGACGGTCTCGGCAAACCGCACGGGAGTGGCCTGGGCCCACTCGAGCTTGCCAGTGTCGATGTCGTAGCAGCTGATCAATTCATCTTCGCCGCGTTGCTCTTGCGTCACCCCGAAATGGCCCACCACGGCAAAGCTGGCCCAGCCGGCGCCAATCGGCTGCCGCCACAGCAGGCGCGGAGGCTGCGCCGACCAATCGCGAGCAAACGGGAATTCCGGCAGCGTCGCCAGCCGGCCAGGACCCAGGAACTGTGGATAATCTTCCGGCGTGGTCTGCGTCAGGTCCACAGCCGTATCAGCGGCCGATCGGTCCGATACGTTCGGCAGAGTCTCGTCGGCCCGCGGCGCCCAGCGCAGCTTGAACTTCGGCATGATGTCGCCGCTGACATTGTCGACTTGCACCGTGGCCACCAGGGCCAGCAAGCCTCCTACTCCCAGCATGCCCACGATGGTCCGCGCCCGTCGCGGAGCCGAGCTGAGCAACACGAACCAGACGAAGATCAACGCCGCGGCCAGGGCCACGCCGGCGATGCGCGCCAGAAACGCCTCGGCCGGCGGCGCCAGCTCGGCCCCTTCCAGGACCTTGGACACGACCCAGATCACCACCGCCGCCAGCGCGATCAGGCGGGGAACCAACGGCCGGGCCAGGCGACTGCGCCACGTGGAAGGCGAGGCGGCGGAGGACTCGTGGGCGTCAGGCATGGCGACTCCGATCCATCGGGGAACGTGATCGCCACGTGCGCGAGCTACTTCACGCCCAGCGTCTTCAGATAGGCAAACAGATCGCCCAGTTCGCCGTCGGAAAGCGGGTCGAGCAATCCGGTCGGCATCAGCGATTGATTACTCTTGCGCTGCGAAGACGCTTCGGTGTTGGTAATGCGCACCGTGGTGTCGGGCCCCGTCTGCAACAACGTGCTTTCGGGCGACTCGTAAACGATGACACCATGATACACCTGGCCCGAGTTGGTGGCGATAACAGTCGTCTGGAAAGCCGGCGACACTTCGAGGTTCGGATCGACGATGGCCGTCAGCAAATCCTCGCGCGACATCCGCGAAACCGCCCCCTTCAGCTCCGGTCCCAGGTGCCCGCTCACCTGATGGCAGCGATGGCAGGTGCGGCGTTCGAAGATGCCCCGCCCGCGCGTCGCGTCACTGGCGGCCCAATTGACGTTCGCCAGGCGTTGTTGCCACGTCTTGAGCGCGGCCCCGTCGGCGCGGCTCTTGAGCAGTTCCGCGTGGCTCGGGTAGTTCTGCTCGAACATCTCATACCAACCCTCATAATATTTCGTCGGGTCGGGCCGCTCCTCGACGTCCGCGCTCCCCTCGGTCCAGAACTCGAGCAGCCGCACCAGCGCGCCGCGAGGCTCAGTCCGCTTGACCAGCGCGCAGGCTTGCTTCAAGGCCCGCAGCGCCTGGGCCATTTCCTCCGGCGTATTATCGATGCCCAGTGCCAACAGCGCCTCGGCCGCCTTCTGCACAACGTCAGGCTGGGGCGAAGCCAGGGCTTCGACAAACTTCGCCCGATCATCCGGCCGCGGGTGTTTGGCCAGGGCCACCACGATCGAATCGCGCAGCCCGGCGTGTTCCCACTGCGCATCGAGCAGCGCCACGGCCTCGCCGGCCGGCTGCCGGCCCGCCAGCGCGATCAACTCCGCGGTCGGCTCTTCGCCCCGCACGGCAACCGCCGCCCACAACCGGCGCGTCCCCTGCTGGCGCATCTCCTTGGGCAGCCGTTCGACGAATAGCGCCTGAGCCGGATGGCCGAAACCACGATTCGCCACGACGCTCGGCGCCAGCGCCGGATCGCGACGCGCCAGCTCGTCAAACATCTCGCCGACGCGATCGGGCCAGTTGCGGCTGGTGAATTGCCCCAAGTCCTCGAGCTTCTTGTGCAATCCCAACAAGGCCTGTGCCGTGGCCGCGGTCACGTCCGGCGTGCGACTGCCGGTGAGCAGCGAGGCGACGATCAAATAGTGCAAGTCGTCTTCCACCGTGCTGCTCGCCGTCCACTGCCGGGCAACCGCGGGCAACAAGGTCGGGTGATTGGCGCCCAGCATTCCCAACAGCCGGGCCAGCTCGCGATTCAACTCGGCATCGCTGCTGGGAAACAAAGGCGCGACGTGTCGCACCAGTTCCTCGCGCGTGGTCGTGTCCAAATTCGCAGTCGCGTTGCCGACATAACCGGTATACACCTCGGGCTGATCCTTCGTGGCGCTCAAATCGCCCAAGCCAATCTGCAATAGCCGCACCGCTTCGAGCTGCGTGGCGACATCCGCGCTGGGAGCCGTCAGCAGCTCCACGATGGAGAGCAAATCCGGGGCTGCGAACTCGGCGCGATACTCGGCCGACGACGGGTCGGGCAGCTTGATCCAGACACTCGCCAAGCGTAACGTCGAGGCGCCCGCGCCGAGACGAACCTTGGACATAAAATTGCGGTAGCTCGCCTGACCGTTTTGCCGCGCCGCCAGAATCGCCGCCGCCCGCACCCGCCGCTCGCGACTGGCCAATCCCTGCGACCAGGCCGGCTGATCCTCCGCGTCGGCTTCGATCGGTCCCAACGTGGCCAGCGCTTCCCAAGCCGCCCTCTGCACCGCCGGTTCGGCGTCGGCAGTCAACCGCGCCACCGTCTGTCGGGTTTCCAGCGTGGCCGCGCCGCGTCCCAGCGCCCAAGCAACGCGGGCCCGCGTTGCGGCATCCGCGGCCTGCGCCCAGCCCGCAGCCTGAACCGCGTCTAAAGGACCCCACAGTTCCACGAGCACTTCGACGGCCCGCACGCGTTGCTCCGAGGGCAACGTCTCGTCCCCAATGGCCTGTTCAAACGCCGCTTTTCCCAACACTTTTGCCGCCGGCACCCAACGGGCTCGCGACCAACTGGCCAGCGGTTGATCGGCCGAGAGCACGTCGGTCAGCGAACCGGCCGGCGGAGCTTCACCAGCGTCTTTGTTTCCGGTCCAGCGCACACGGAACACGCTGCCCAGCGTGCGCCGCCCGCCGATGGCCACGTACAACTCCCCCTGCGGCCCCACGGCCAGATCGCAGGGGGCGAAACCAACGTCGCCCGTGGTCTGCAGGAAGACTTCCAATTGGCTGCGACACGTCGCGCCGGCCGGCTCGAGCGGAAAATAATAAACCCGTCCCAGCGTCCAACAGGCCGAAAACACGCCGCCCCGATAATGGGCCGGAAAACCGCGATGGCGATAGGCCGCCACGCCCGTCGGCGAGCCGCGGCCAATCTCGACCATCCGATCGACATTGTCAGTGAACGATGCCGGGCGGTTCCAGCCCCGCGTCCAGCCTTGCAGCAGCCAGCCGTGTTCCATGCCGGGCGCGATATCGAACAGCCGCGTCGGGGCATACCAGGGAAGATGATGATCGCGTTCGCCGTCCGAGTCGACGGTGAGCAAATGACCGGCCGCGTCGAAGTCGAGATCGTAAGGATTGCGAAAGCCGTGTGCGGCCACGTCCAGCGGCTTGCCCTCGGCCGAAAATCGCACCACGCCGCCGCAGCGCGGATGGCGCACCGGCGAGGAGTCGGTCGTGATCTGCTTTTCGCCGACGCCGGCATCGTTGCCGCAGATCAAGTAGTAGCAACCGTCGGGACCGCGCACCAGGCCGTTGGCCCCATGCTCGGGGTTGCGTAGCTCCGTCCAGACTTCCGGGGCGCCGTCGGCCACGCCATCGCCGTCAGCGTCGCGCAAACGCATGACCGAGTTGTCGCCTGTGCAGATCAGATCGGGCCCGTCGAAGACCATGCCGTGCGCACCGCTGGCCGGCAGCGGCGAGAACAGCGTGGCCCGGTCGGCTCGGCCGTCGCCGTCGCTGTCGTGCAGCGTTTTGACATAGCCGGCCCCCGCCACCACCACGCGCCCCTGGGCATCGACGGTCATCGAATAAATGTCGTGCGCCAACGTATCGTCGGCAAACAGCGAGACATCAAAACCCTCGGGCACTCGCAACCCCAAATCGTCGGCTGTCGCCCCCGGCGCGCAGCAGGAACCGAAAACAGCGACCAGGAAAGCCAAAGCGAACCAGCGGGACATGCGCGAAATCTCGGGAGGGGCATAGCAGGGCGGACGCACGACACGTCCATGCTATCTCGCCATCCGCGACAGGACAATTGCCCGCCGACCCTCACGTCACGCCGCTCGGCCGCCAATTCCTAGCGACCGCCGACGGCCACCGACCAGCCAACGACCGGACGCGGGCGGTAATAGTAGGGATAAGGATAGGGGTACGGCGGTCCCCAGTACGGCGGCGGATAGGGAGCCGGCATCATCACCGGCTGCGGCGCCGCGGCCATGGGGGCGGGCGGCGGAGCCTGCATGGCTTGCACGATCCGCGAGCTGACCCCTTGTTGTTGCAGCGTGATCAGATCGGCGGCCTGCAAGGGACTGACCAGCCCGTGATTTTGAATGTGATTGATGATCACATCCTCGGGCACGCCGGCGCGGCTCATGCCGATCACGTCGGGAATCGTCACGGCGCCAGGCGCCGGCCGGCCGAGTCGCGCGGCGATCTCGGCCTGGTTCTTGGCATCAATGTTATCCAAGGCGCCGCCCACCGCGGCCCCGCTCAAGGCACCCACTCCCGCGCCAATCGCGGCGCCAGCGCCGGGATGCCCGACCGCGTTGCCCACGATCGCGCCCAACCCCGCGCCACCCAGGCCGCCCACCAAGGCGCCTTGATCCGAGCGATAGGGCGATGCGCAGCCAGCAGCCCCAACACCAAACAACAACGCGGCCAGCAGAAACCGGCGGGAACCATTCATAGAACACCTTCGTCAGGCAGTGCCCAGGGTGCTTGTCGCCAAGGATTGCGGATCGATGAGGGAATCGGGAGGCAGGAATCGGGGTCCGTCCGCTGGCGCCGCGTCGATCCAGCACGGCGTCAAAACCAGGGGCCGGATGTTCGGACAATTGCCCGCACCGGTCAAGAGAAGTTCGCGGCGGCCGCCTCTGCTAGTGCTGGTAGCACGCAACTGATGCGGCGGTATCCCACCCGCAACGCCGCACACAACGACAGGCCAAACCCTGGTTAGTTCGGATGTTCGGCGCGCCAGCGGCCCCATTTTCTGAACGCCACTTCGCGCACCTCGGGCGAGGCGAACGTCAGGCTTGCCACCTGATAGAGGGTCGTGGGGTGCGGTTGCGCGTTGAGAAAGCCGAAGTCTCGCAACTTCTGATCGGTCAGTCGCACCGCCACGGCCAGCGCCACGTCGCGCACTTGCAGCTCGGCCTGGCGCTGCATGTTGGCCAGTTGTCCGACGCCGCAGTTCGCTTTGTCGATCAGCGATTTCTCGACCAGCGGCAAATGCTCGTGCCCGCCCACCTTGCCCACCAGCAGCAACGCGCTGGCCTTGCTGGTCGGCGGCGAGTCGTCATCGTTGAGCAACCGCGTCGCCAGCGACAGGCCTTCGGCCTTGAGGTCGAACTGCGCGGCAAACTTCAAGTTCTCGGCCGAGGAGGCCGGTCCCAAGTCCTTTTGGATCCACTGGCCCAGCATCTTCTTCAACATCGCCGCGCGGTTCGTCTCGCGGACCGCTTTCTGAAAAGCCGGCTGATAGATGATCCAGGGAAACAACTGACTGCCCACCTGCTCGTCGATGGTCACGCCCGCGCTCGAGCCCACCAGCAGCAAGCTGGTCGCGGTGCCCAGCGAAATCTGTGTGCCCGGCGGGTTTTGAATCGCCTGTTGCACCACCATGCGGCAACGGGCGTCGAGGGCTTCGCTGGCCTGCTTGTCGCCCTTGACCAGCGCCTCGAGCAACTCGGGCTCGGCGCGTTGCATCTCGACGAACAACTGACGCGCTGGCCCGGTGCTGCCGAAGTTGGCCGAGAACGGCTCCCAACCCGGCAACGTCTTGCCACGGCTGCCGTCGTAGTCGGCCGCGAACGCTTCGAGCCGGCTGCGAAAATCGGCTTCGAACACCGTGGCCAGAATGGCCCGCGCCCGCACGCGCACCTCGGCGTCGGGGCCCGAGCCGGCGGCCAGCAGGGCCTCGCGGGCGGCAATTCCCAGTTCGATCAACCGGTGGCCGGCCTGCTCGCGAGCGGCGAACGAACCCGAGCCCAGAGCGCGAATGCTCTCGGCAATCGATTCCGACAGGGCCGCCTCCGATACCGCTTCGTCGGACGCAGCCGCCGTGGCGGCCGGCCGCTGTGGCATCGGAACGTCGGTGGCCCAGGCGAGGCGTGCCGACAACGACACGCCCACGATCATCAGGCCCAGAGCGAACAGGCGTCTTCCACTTCCCATTGCTCGATTCCTCTTCGCGAAATGCACGGGCATCTCCGCGGAATGCACGGGCATGCCAAGGCTGCACGCGTTATTCTACCCCGCCAATCTATACCCGGTCTAGCTCGATCGGGGGTTCGCTTCACCCGCCGGCCGCTGTTCGTGGGTCGTTCCGGCCGCTGGGGCGATCGCTCCGACGTCCGTCAGACCAAAGGCCTCGCCGGTCATGAACTCGATCTCGCCGGTCGTGACGTCATACACCGCGCCCACGACCGCCACCTTTCCCTGCCGAACCAGGCCGGAAATCGTGTCGCTGCGTTCGACGATCGCCCGCACCGACCGCAGCACGTTGCGGCGGGCCACGGCATCGATCACCGCAGCCTGTTCCAGCTCGCCGGCCTGCTCAAAGCGCGCCAGCGAGGCGGCGTCGATCGAGCGCTGGATATCGTCGACGATCGGCGCCAGGTGCTGACAGCCGGTTGCCTCGGCGACGTTCTGGTGCGAGCTGGCCAACTTGACCGAGGCCGACACGGCCCCGCAGCGCGTGTGCCCCATCACCAGGATCAACTTGGCCCCGGCCACGGCGCAGCCATACTCCAGGCTGCCCAGCATCTTGGGGCTGATGATGTTGCCCGCCACGCGGACGCTGAAGATATCGCCCAGGCCCAGGTCGAAAATCAACTCGCCCGGCGTGCGCGAATCGATGCAACTGAGCACCACGGCCAACGGATGCTGCCCGCGGGCACTGGCGTCGAGCTGCCGACCCAGATCGCGAGTGAGCCGTCGCCCTTGGCGGAAGCGTTGATTGCCCTCGCGCAGGATGTGCAGCACCTGGGTGGGCGTCACCTGGTCCTGCAACTCGCGCGTCGAGTAATCGACATATTGAATCTGATCTTGCAACTGATACTTGGTGCGAAAGCCGCGCAGGCTCACTTGTACCCCGCGCACCGGCGCCGTACGGTCCTTGAATTCGCGAATCAACGCCAGGATGTCGGGATCGATGTAGTCGGTTCCATGGGCATCGAGCAGCACGTGCGTGCCGCGCGGCGCGCTGCGCAAGGCTTTTTCGAGCGAGGCCCGATTCAAAAAGCTGACCTGGTTGGCCAGTTCAATGTGCAGCACCTCGCCGCCCAGGTGTTTTTCGACGATGCGCCGCACCGGCCGGCGGAGATTGCTGTTCAGGATGAACGCCAGGCTCACGCCCAAGCCAATCAGGATGCCAGTCACCAGATCGGTGAACACAATGGCCACCAGCGTGGCGGCAAACGGAATGAATTGATAGCGGCCGTCGAGCCACATCTGGCGAATCAGCGAGGGGCTGACCAGCTTGATGCCGGTCACCAGCAGAATCGCGGCCAGGCACGACAAGGGAATCAGGTTCAAATAGGTCGGCAGCAGCACCACGCAGACCAGCAGCAACAGCCCGTGAACGATCGTGGCCAGCCGGGTTTCGGCGCCGGCGTTGATGTTGACCGACCCGCGAATGACGCCGGCCGTGACCGGAATGCCGCCGATCAGGCCCGCCGCGATATTGGCCACGCCCTGGGCAATCAACTCACGACTGGGAGGCGAGACGCGCTGCCGGCGGTCGAGCTTGTCCGTGGCTTCGAGATTCAACAACGTGTCGAGCGACGCGACCATGGCGATCGTCAGGCCGCCCAGGTAAATGGCCGGATTCGACCAGTGCGAAAAATCGGGCCGCGTCAGAAAGCTGAAAAAACCACCCAGCGATTCGGCCACCGGCATCTGCACCAGGTGGCTGGCCGGAATCTCCCACAAGCCCCCCACCTGCTTGAACAACAGACTCAGCACCACGCCCAGCAGCACCACGGCCAGCGGCGCGGGCACGACCGAGCCTTTGAGCCGCTGCGAGCGGTCCCACAGCACCAGCACCACGATCGACGCCAGGCCGATCGCTGCGGCGCCCAGGTGCATATCGCCCAACAGCCCGAGTTCCGAAAACGTATTGTGATCGTCCGGCTGCAAGAACTGCATTTCGCCTTCCGGGTCGGTGTCGTGTCCGACCAGATGCGGAAGCTGCTTGAGAATCAGGATCACGCCGATCGCGGCCAGCAATCCCTTGATCACGCTCGAGGGAATGAACGCCGCGATGAACCCCACCCGGGCGACGCCCAGCAGGACCTGAATCACCCCGCCGACGATCAGGGCCAGCAGAAAGGCCTCGAACGAGCCGAGCTGCGCGACCTGCGCGGTCACGACCGCCGTGATGCCCGCCGCCGGCCCGCTGACGCTCACCTGCGAACCGCTCAACAGCCCGACGACCACGCCGCCGAGCACGCCCGCCACAACCCCCGAGATCAACGGCGCGCCCGAGGCCAGCGCCACGCCCAGGCACAACGGCAGCGCCACCAGAAAGACCACGAGCCCCGCCGTCAAATCGCGCGAGACCGTCGTCGGCGAGAGAACCCTCGCGGAATCCATGCTGCCCTGCTCCGACTGAAAGAATGCCACCCCCGCGGGATTTTAATATAGTCTACGTCGCGGTTTGTGGACGGACAGTAAGGGAAAAGAGTCTCGGCTTGGGCTCCTCTTGCCCTACAATGGGCCTCATGGATTTCGTCCTCTGGATCATCCTCGCCGTGACGACAGTGGCTACTTGCGCGGTAGGCCTATTTTGCTGGATCATCGTGCGGACCTTCTACCTCTCGACTCCGCCCACTCCAAAGAACTGCCCGCACTGTGGCAAGCCTCTATAATGGGCCGATGAGCGAAGACACTGCCAAACGTCGTCGCAGGTTTCAGTTCAGTCTCAGGGGGATGTTCGTCGCCCTGACAGCGGCTGTGGCGATCAGCGGGTGGCTTATCTCAAGTCGGCAAACGATTCTGCAACGGCATGCGTTGCAGGCCCATCACATTGCACGGCGAGCGCCGCCTGGACTTGAAAGCGTATTTCCACCAGAACCAATGCCATTTTGCACCATCCCCCCGACGACCAAAACGATCGGCTATGGTTTGCGAATCATGGGTGAGCAGGACGTACCAGAATTGAAGCTCTTTATGGCCAAAAGCAAGAATGGTGATGGGCCGGCGCGGGATGAAATCGAACTGGCCACGCGATTATTTCCCGAAGCAACGATCTTGGTCTATCGCGACTCGCGGCCCGCTCGGAAGTCTCAGCCCAAGCCCTAGATTTCGAGAAATCTGATTTCAGACTGACCCACCCCAAAAACCCGCTGCTTGCGTTCCCGTTTTCCCCACGATAGAATGCCTGCGTGGGATTTGCGGCCGCTTGCAGCCTGACTGCTAAAGTGCCATCGTTCTTCGGTGCCCACGCGCTGGAAAACGATTCAACTTGCAAAAGGAGCCGCGACTGTCCGGGGGGCAGAGTCGCGGTTTTTTTTTGCCTGGGTTGAACGGATCTCGAGATGATTTCTCCCGCCAAGCGGGCCGGCCATTGGTCGAGATGTCTCCTGAACATGAGGTCCGTACGATGAGCGACAACGACAAGTCAGCGCACGACGCGGCGCGGCAGCGCGGGTTCTCGACCCTGGCGGTACACGCCGGCGAGGATCGGCAAAAATTTGCCAACGCAATCACCGATCCGATGTTCTGCGCCTCGACCTACACCTTTCCCGACACGGCGTCGGTCATCGAGTTCATCGAGCAGAAGCTGCCGCGCGAGGAATACGGCCGCTATGGCAACCCCAGCGAGCGCGTCGTCGAACGCAAGCTGGCCGAGCTGGAAGGGGGCGAGTCGGCCGTGCTCTTCTCCAGCGGCATGGCCGCCATCGTCGGCCTGCTGATGACCAGGCTGAGCGCCGGCGACGAGGTCGTGTTCTTCAACGAGTGTTATCATCGCAGCCGCGAGTTTTGCACCAAGCACCTGGCGCGGTTCGGCGTCGTGACGCGCGAAGTGGCCGCTTGCGATTACGCCGCCATGGAAGCCGCGATCACGCCGCGCACCAAGTTGCTGGTGAGTGAGTCGCCGACGAATCCGCACCTCAGCGTGGTCGATCTCGATCGCTTCGCCGCCCTGGGCGCCAAACACAACGTCGAAACGCTGATCGACGCCACGCTGGGCACGCCCTACAACCTGCGGCCCATCGCCGCGGGCATCGACTACGTGCTGCACTCGGCCACCAAGTACCTGGCGGGCCACAACGACCTGCTGGCCGGCGTGATCGTCGGCTCCGAGGAAAAAACCGCCCCGGTGCGCAAGCTGCGCGGCATCATGGGCAGTGTCAGCTCGCCCCACAACATCTTTCTGCTGGCCCGCGGCCTCAAGACCTTCGAGCTGCGGATGCAGCGGCACAACGAGAACGGGCTGGCCGTGGCCCGCTTTCTGGCGGCCCACCCGCGCATCGAACGGGTCTTTTATCCGGGCCTCGAAACGCATCCTTATTACGACGTCGCGAAGCGCACCATGCGCGGCTTCGGCGGGCTGGTGACGTTTCTGGTCAAGAACGCCGACTGGCGGCAGACCGCCGCGGTGGTCGACGCCACCCGCATCGCCCGCATCGCTCCCAGCCTGGGCGGCGTCGAGTCGCTGATCGAGCAGCCGCTGGTGATGAGCTATTATGAGTGTACGCCCGAGGAGCGAAAGCGCTACGGCATTCCCGACAACATGATCCGCCTGGCCTGCGGCATCGAAAATCACGAAGACCTCGTGGCCGATCTCGAACAGGCATTGCGGCACTAAGGAACGACTCAAAAATAACTTCGGCATGATGATTTCCCTCACCCTGCCCTCTCCCAGAGGGAGAGGTGTTTGCGGGCGAAGTTATTTTTGAGTCGTCCCTAACCCCCTGGCGGTGCGCCCGCAGCGCACCCAACACAAGGCGCTTGGCTTTGCAATTTCGCACGCGTGCCATCCACGTCGGCAACGAGCCCGATCCCCAGACCGGAGCCGTCGTCCGTCCCCTGCACCTGGCCACCACGTTTGTTCAGCCCGGCGCCGGCGAAGGCGCCGAGTTCGACTACTCGCGCAGCGGCAATCCCACGCGCAAGGCGTTCGAGTCGACCCTGGCTTCGCTCGAAGGCGGAACCGGAGCCCTGGCCTTCAGCTCGGGCATGGCCGCCACGCATTGCGCCATCATGCTGCTCTCCAGCGGCCAGCACGTCGTGGCCGGCACCGATATTTACGGCGGCACCTATCGCTTGCTGCACCGCGTGACCACTCGAGCAGGCGTCGAGGTTTCGCTGGTGCCCACGGCCAGCGACCTGAAGGCCCTGGCGGCTGCGATGCGCCCGGAGACCAAGATGGTGTGGATCGAATCGCCCGGCAATCCGCTGATGTCAATCACCGACCTGGCCGGCTGCGCCGAGATCGCACGGCGGCACGGGGCGCTGCTGGCCGTCGACAACACGTTCGCCACGCCGGCCCTGACGCGCCCGCTCGAGCTGGGCGCCGACATCGTGATGCACTCGGCCACCAAATACATTGGCGGCCACAGCGACGTGCTGGGCGGCGCGTTGGTGGTGAAAGATCCGACGTTGTTTGGCGAGTTGTACTTCCTGCAAAACGCCACGGGAGGCGTGATGGCCCCGCTCGAGTCCTACCTCTGCTCGCGCGGCCTGAAAACCCTCGAGCTGCGCGTGCGTGAACAATCGCGCACCGCCCGGCAGATTGCCGAGTGGCTCGAGTCCGATCCGCGCGTGGTGCGGGTCTACTATCCCGGCCTGGCCACGCACCCCGGCCACGAGCTGGCCAGGCGGCAGATGGACGGCGCGTTCGGCGCCATGCTCAGCTTCGAGATCGCCGGCGATTTCGCCGCGGCCAAGTTGGTGGCCGAGTCGACGCGGCTGTTCCAACTGGCCGTCAGCCTGGGCGCCGTCGAATCGCTGATCGAACAGCCGGCTTCGATGTCGCATGCTAGCTACAGCGGCGAGGATCGGCTGGCCTACGGCATCACCGACGGCCTGATCCGCCTCTCGGTCGGTCTCGAAGCGTTCGACGATCTGCGGGCCGACCTCGACGCGGCCCTCACCCGCGCGCTGGGTTCGCGCTAGAAGTTGGCCGTATCACGGCAGTTGGGCGCAAGATGCGCGAATCCGCCGCGTGCTTGCGCTGGCATTGCCATCATGCGGAATTTGGAACGTTCGCGAAGACTTTTCCGAATTCGCCGAAAGTTCCGACGACGGTATCCCGATAACAGGACCAGCCGAAAGGCAGATTCGTGGTATGGCAGTGCGCGGAAGTGCAGTGCGCGGAAGTGACGGGGGGCCGTCAATTGGATCTACTCCCTCATGAACTTTCGCGGGCACGTCATCAGCCATCTGGCCGCGCTGGCCAGCCTGTGCGTCGGCCTGGGCCTATTGACCGAGGCTCACGCCCAGAGCGCACGCTCATGGCGTTCCGACGTGCGCGATCCCGAACCGGCCCCGCGCATGATGCCGGCCAACGAGTTGCTGGTCGCTTCGAACACATCGCCCTATTCGGCGACGCAATATTCCGGGTCGCCCACGATGCGCTATGCCGACAGCGGGCAGATGCAGTACGCCCAAGACCCCGTGCCCGCCAATTTCGATGAGCGCTACGCTCAATATCGAGCCCGATACTATCCGCAACAGCAAACCGTCGCCGAACAGCAGACCAGCGACGACGGCGCACCGGTCTTCGAACAAGCCGGGCCCGTGACCACGCTGGATCAGCCTGGCAGCGGCGCCTACGGCGCGCCGATGGCCGGCCAACCGCAATATGCTCAACCGCAATATGGCGCGGCACCCTATGGTCAGCAGCAGTTCATTCAGCAGCCCTACGCACAAACCGGCTATGGTCCCGACAACGTCGGTCCCTGCGCCACCTGCCCCGACGATCCCAATGGCGATCCCGGCGATGGCGGCTGGTTCCACAATTGGAAACGAAACTGCTGCCTGTTCAGCCCGGTCAATAGCGAGAACTTTGCCAGCTTCGGCGGCGTGCAAGCCTTCAAGGGACCGGTCGATCGCGGCGTGAATGGCAACTTCGGCATCCAGAAGGGTTTGAACTGGGCCCGCCCGCTGTGGGACGAGATGGGCATCGGCTATCAACTGGGCGGCGTGATCTCGCTCAGCGATTTCGAAGGCGGCGCCGGGCTGGTCAATCACGGCCGCGACCAGTTCTTTGCCACCACCGGCATCTTCCGCCGCGCCGAGGGCAACCAGGGCTTTCAGGCCGGAGCCGTGGTCGACTATCTCTACGACAGTTTCTACGTGCGGATGAACCTGTTGCAGGTTCGCTGGGAAATTGCCTATCGGGCCCAGCAGAACGAAGTCGGCATCTGGTCGGCTCAGCAAGCCAACAGCGACACGCGGCCCGCGCCCGCGGCGTTTGGGCAGCCGACGGTCACCTGGGTGGCCAACAACCAATTCAACCTGTTCTATCGCCGTCACTTTCGCAACGGCTCGCAGGGCCGCATGTGGATCGGCCTCAGTCCGTTCCACGACGTGATCTTCGGCGGCGACGTCACGGCCCACATGTCGGAGCGGTGGGCGATTCAGGCCTCGTACAACTACTTGTTGCCGAGCCTCGATCCGATGATCACCAACTCGATCAAGGAAACCTGGAACATCTCGCTGTGCATGGTCTGCTTCGTCGGCTACAAATCGCCCTGCGCCCCCTTCAATCCTTACCGGCCGATGTTCAATGTCGCCGACAACGGTTGGTTCCTGGTCAAGGAACGCAACTAGCCGCTCCGCTGGGCTAAGCCGCCAGGGGCGATCGTGCCCTAGCGGTCGTCTCGCCCAAGCCATGAGGGCGGTCTCTTGCGGCAGGCATGTTTTCGCATTAATCTTGGCCCGTTCCGCACCTCACGCCCCGGCCCCTGCTCGACCCCATCATGCAACGCTCTGATTCTCAGCCTCCGCCCAACGCTGGTCTGATCGCTCAAGTGGCCAGCCGCTCGTGGTATAGCTGGGCCGTGGTCGGCATGCTGTGGTTCATCTGCTTTTTCAACTATGCCGACCGCCAGGCGATCGCCGCCATTCTGCCAGCCTTGGGAGACGAGTTTCAGTTCTCGAAAACCGAGCTCGGCTGGATCAGCGCGGCCTTCATGTATGTTTACGCGATTACGGCCCCGTTTGCCGGCGGCACGGGCGACCGCGTCTCGCGCAAGATTCTGATCATTGGCGGTCTGTTCGTCTGGAGCATCATCACCGGCTTCACCGCGGGCTGCACCCGGTTTTGGCAGTTCGTCTTCGTACGCGGCTCGGAGGGACTTGGCGAGACCTTTTATTTTCCGGCGTCGATGTCGCTGATCAGCGACTATCACGGCAAGCGCACCCGTTCGCGGGCGATGGGTTTGCATCAGACCAGCGTCTATGCGGGCACGATTGGCGGTGCCTGGTTTGCCGGCTGGATGGCGCTGCACTACGACTGGCGCTATCCGTTCGTGATTCTGGGAGGGGCCGGCGTGCTGCTGGGCCTGGTGCTGATGCTGTTCATTCGCGAGCCGATGCGCAACGAAGCGGAGCGGCGCGATCGCGGTGAGATTGATGACGACATCGGCCTGCACGCGGCGCCCGTCGCGGCAAACCGCGCCGGCGGCCTCGCGTTCATCACCAGCACGGTCGTCGAGGTTCTCGGTTTCTTTGGTTTGTTGCTACGCAATCCGCCGGCCATGTTTCTGGTGACGGCGTTTTGCGGCGCCAACATCGTGGCGTTCATTTTCATTACGTGGATGCCCAGCTATCTGCACGACAATTACAACTTGAACCTGGCCGAGGCCGGCTTTTCGGCCACGGTCTATATGCAGGTGGCGAGCATGGTCGGCTCGCTCGTGGGTGGAGTGCTGGCCGACCAGGTGCGCAAGGTGTATCTCGGCGGTCGGTCTTTGGTGCAAGCGCTGGGGGTCGTCGGCAGTTGCCCCTTCATCTACTGGTGCGGCTCTACGACGGAACTGAACAACGTGCTCATCGCCATGACCTGCTTCGGGTTTGCCAAGGGAATTTATGATTCGAACATTTGGGCCTCGCTCTATGACGTCGTGCCGGCCGAAAAACGGGCCACCGCCGTGGGCACAACCAACATGGTTGGCTGGCTCGGCGCCGCGCTGGGAACCACCGGTTTCGGCATCGCGCTGGATTGGGGTTACCCGGATAGCAAGGTTCTCTCGTCGACGGTGGCGATTTACATCGGCATCGCGTTTCTGCTGGTCGTGGCCTCAATGCTCACCGCGCGGCGGCTTGCTGCAACGGACGCGGACATGCGCGCCTCGTGAAAATAGCACGACCGCGACTTCAAGGCTTCGCCGCAAAAAGAGCAGCGAGCAGCGACGTTTGGGGGTGGTGGTCATCGCCAGAGACCAAGCTTGATGCACGCGGTGAGAGCCAGCAACAAAAACAGAATCAAACCCAAAGCGACGGCACCCCATTTCCCGCCGCCATCTTCGTAAAGCGGTCGGCGTGGATGAATAATCCTTAGCCGCTCGGCGTCCCGCAGGCCACGTTCAAGCGATCGCCCTACTTCTGGCAACTGCCAGCCGAAGAGGGCAATGATGGTTGCTGTAATGATGATGACTTCAAGCCATCCAAGTCCGAGCATGTTTGAGCCTCCCGGTCTTCGGTCTGCACGTCACATAGCCCGAGCGTCACAACTTGAACCCGTCGTAGGGCGGCCCAACCACAAAGTCTGCTGGTTCGATGGGGTCGGCCCATTCGTAGCTCTGTATCACGGATTCGGGAAACAGCCGCTGCACGTCTTCGATTTCGGCCTTCTCGACCGGAGTAAAAATCTCAACTCCGTTCGATTTCGTTCTGTTCGGAAACTTGATAACAAGGAATTCATAGCCCCGCTCGCCCAGCAGCCCAAGTAAACCGGGCGCTCGCACACCGCCAGCCGCGATCGACGACCCGAGACCCGAATCGTCTTCGCACGCGACACGTCCTGTCGCGAATAATTCTTGTCGCTGCCGAATCCAATTCAATTCGTACCCAAGCCAACACGCAATGCCCGCCACGGCGAGCAAGGCCGACAGGCCAAAGAGGAACCAGCGGCGTTTCGGGGCGGCGGTCATGGCGAATCTTGTTCAAGTTCCGCCTTGCGTTTGTAAAGGGCGCCGAAGTCTGGTTCGATGTTGCCTTGGCGGACTTTCAGTCGATCCATAAAGGCCAGAACATCGAGTTCCTCTGTAGTTAGTCCAGGCGGAGCATTACAGATGAGCTCATTGGCTGCGAAGATTTCGTCCGCCATTTCCTTCGATAAAGTTCCGGCCTGAACTTGTGCATCCAGTCGCTTCCTGGTTAGAGGGAGCGAGTCGTGCATCTCCTTCCGTATCGCCAAATGCTGCCTGCGCGACTCTAGCCTTTTCAAAACTGATCGGATCGGCTTATTTGCTTCTTCGTCCATCCACACATTCTACCAACGCCCCGCGGCCATCCAAACATTATGCCGCGCTCAAGGTCCTTCGGAATCAGCCGAGGATGCTTGCATGCCATTCCTTGTTGGAACAAAAACTCGCAGCCGTCTTCATCCTTCCGCCTTCATCCTTTCAATGCCCTTCCCAATCCAACGCCCGCTCCACCGCCTTGCGCCACACGCCGTAGCGCCGCTCGCGATCGCTCTTCTGCATCTCTGGCGTGAACTCGCGGTCGAGGGCCCAGTTTTGGGCGATCTCGGCTTGGCTTTGCCAGTAGCCGACGGCCAAGCCGGCGAGATAGGCGGCGCCCAGAGCGGTGGTTTCGGAAACTTGGGGGCGACGCACGGGCGTGCCCAGGATGTCGGCTTGAAATTGCATCAGGCGATCGTTCACGCTGGCGCCGCCGTCGACCTTGAGGGCCTTGAGCGGGACGCCGGAGTCGCGCTCCATGGCTTCGAGCAGGTCGCGCGATTGGAAGGCCATCGACTCGATCGCGGCGTGCGCGATGTGCGCGGCGGTCGTGCCGCGCGTGATGCCCACGATCGTTCCCCGTGCGTAAGGATCCCAATACGGCGCGCCCAGACCCACGAACGCGGGCACCAGGTACACGCCGTCGGAGTCGGCGACGCTGTTGGCCAGGGCTTCGACGTCGACGGACTTTGCGATGATGCCCAGCCCGTCGCGCAGCCATTGCACGACCGCGCCGCCGATGAACACCGAGCCTTCGAGGCAATAGGTCACTTTGTCGCCCAGTTGCCAGCCGATCGTGGTCAGCAACTTGTTTTGCGACGCCACGGCCTTCTCGCCGGTATTCAAGAGCAGGAAGCAGCCGGTGCCATAGGTGTTCTTGGCGCTGCCGGGCTCGAAACACGCCTGGCCAAACGTGGCCGCCTGCTGATCGCCCGCACAGCCGGTGATCGGAATCTCCGCGCCGAACCACTCGGCCGCCGCCTGCCCCAGCAGCCCGCTCGAAGGGCACACCTCGGGCAGCATGGCGCGGGGAATGCCCAGAATATTCAGCAGCTCGTCATCCCAATCGAGCGTGTGGATGTTGAAGATGAGCGTGCGGCTGGCATTGCTGACGTCGGTCGCGTGCCGCCGGCCGCCCGTGAGCCGCCACAACAGCCAACTATCGACCGTACCGAAGAGGATTTCGCCGGCCTCGGCCCGCTGCCGCAGCCCGCTGACCGTGTCGAGCAGATGCTTGATCTTGGTGCCCGAGAAATACGCGTCGACCACCAGCCCGGTCTTATCGCGAAACACCTGCTCATGGCCGTCGGCCTTCAGGCGATCGCAGATCGGCGCCGTCACGCGGCTTTGCCATACGATGGCATTGGCCACTGGCCGGCCGGTCGCGCGCTCCCAGAGGACCGTCGTCTCGCGCTGATTCGTGATGCCAATCGCCGCGATGTCGGTTGCCGTCAGCTTCGCCTTCTTGAGCGCCTCGCGGGCCACGGCCAACTGCGACGACCAGATGGCCTCGGGATCGTGCTCGACAATGCCCGGTGCGGGCAGGATCTGGGGAAACTCCTGCTGCGCCACCGCCACCGACTGCCCGTCATGCCCGAACACGATCGCCCGGCTGGAAGTCGTCCCTTGGTCGAGCGCCAGAATGTACTGCTTTGCCATGATGGTTTGCCTGGTCCGAAGGTCTGTTCAAAGGTCCGTCACAAATCTCGAAGCCAAGGGAGAGCGAAGCTCACGAGACGCGTCGCCCATAGTGCTCGAGCAGTCGCGCGATTTCGGCCTCGACGGCCGCGCCGATCTCGCTGACGCCCAGATGCCCCGCCTCGGCCAAGGCCTGGCCCAGCCCGCGCAGCGTCGCCCGCGTCAGCCGCTGATGGTAGAGAAGCATCAACCGCCTTTCAACCAAATCCGCCAGCGTCCGCGCGTGCTCATGCTCGATCGACCAGCGCACCATCGCGTAGGGCAACGGCGTGTCATCGAGCAGGGATTTGTCCGGCGGATGCCCGTCCTTGGGCGGCGCCTCAAGAATGCAAGCTGCCAAGGTGCCACACAACTTCCAGGCCGCCGCCACGCTCGTCGCCGGATACCCCGTCCGCTCGGCGATTTCAGCCCAGGTCTTTGCCAGCGCGTCGGGCGCCGGATACTTGCCATCGGCCGCGCCGGGCAGATACGACTCGCGCGAGTTCTCGGCAATCGGCCGCCCGAGTTGCGTCAGCACCACGTCGGCCGCGGTTTCGGCCAGCGAGCGCATGGTGGTCAACTTGCCGCCCACCAGCGAAATCATCGGCACCACCGTGCCTTCGTGCTTCACCACGGCATGCCGCCGCGAGATGGCCGCGGTGGTCGCGGCATTGGCGTGCGGCAACGGGCGCACGGCGCTGTAGTGAAAATCGATATCGGCCCGCGTCAGCACGGCGGCGGGCAGGATCTCGTTGACCGCGGCCAGCAGATACTCGATCTCGCCGTCGCTGGCCCTGGCCTGCTCCGGCGGACCCTCGAAACGCTCGTCGGTGGTGCCGATCAGCACGGCCTCGCCCAGCGGGGTGATGAAGATCGGCCGTCCATCCGGGGCTTCGGCATAAATGCCATCGTCACCCAATAACTCGCGCAGCCGGGCATGAAACGTGAACAGGTGGCTCCCCTTGGTTCCACCCATCAGCCGACCCGACGGCACTTGCAGCCGCTGTAGCGTCTCGTCAACCCAAGCGCCGGTCGCATTGACGATCATCGCCGGTTCAAGCACCGTGGGCGATATTGCGGCGCCGCTGCCGATCGGCACGATCTCGACCGACGTGCCGCGCAAGATAGCCCGGTGATAGGTGAAGACGCGAAAGTCGAGCTGCTGCTGCTCGGCGTGGCGACGGGCATCTTCGACCAGCGCCATCGTCAACCGCTCGGGGTAGATCACCTGCGCGTCGTAGTACGAGCTGATCCAATGATAGCGATTTGGATCGACCGGCGGCGCGCCGGCCGCGTTCACACGCATCACGCGATGGCGCGGCACCAGCGGATCGCGGGCATAGGTGTCGTAGAACGCCAGCCCGGCTCGCACCAGCCACGAGCCGCGGCCGTTCTTAGGCCGCACGTCGGACCATCGCTTCCAGCCCCAGAAGCGCCCCACGGCGCTCATCATGCCACCGAAACGATCGATCGAGGGAATCCACAGTCTCAACGGCCGCACGAACTGCGGGGCCAAACGCAGCAGTCGTCCGCGCTCTGCCAGCGACTCCTTGACCAGTTCGAAATCGCCATATTCCAGATAGCGCAGCCCGCCATGAATCAGGTGCGACGAGCCGGCCGTGGCACCGGAGGCAATGTCGGCCGTGTCGACCAGCCAGACCGAAAGACCGTTGAGCGTCAGTTCGCGCGCCAACGCACAACCGTTGATGCCGGCGCCCAGAATGAGCACGGTGTCGGGGCCAGTTGTCATGAACGTCCCTGTCAGGCCGAGAAGCGAGCGCGGTCGCCTTCCCGGGCCGCGGTCGACACGAGCGGGGAAGCGCCAAGACTATTCTTGGCTTTTCAGCGTGCGCTGCAAGTAGAGCACGTGGGCCCGCACGCCTTCCAGGTTCGGATTCAGCTTCAACGCCCGGCGAAAACATTCCAAGGCCGCCGTGCGATTGCTGAGTTGCAGATGCGACTGGGCCATGCCCGAGGCCGCGCCGAAGTGGTAGGGGTTGATCTCCAGCGTCTGTTCGCAGTCGTGGATCGACTCGACAAAACGGCCGATGCTGAATAGCGCGATCGCCCGCTGGTTCCAGGCTTCGGCCAGCCAGGGAATTTCGTCGATCAGCCGGGTGGCCTGGTCGATGGCGTCCTGAAAGCGGCGTTCGCCGTTCAGGGCGATAATCGCCTCGAGCGTTCGCTGCTGCCGTTCGTTGCCGGCGCGGCACCACAGGGTGCGAATGCCGTTTTCGGCCAGCAGCCGCACGCCCCGATCGTCGTCGTTCATCGCCCGGCCGAGCGTGGCATTGGCTTGATAATCGGCCACCAGGCCCAGGGCGAACACCGCGGCCCGACGAGCCATGCGATCGCCCGTGACTGCCAGCCGCTGCAAGGTGCCAACCGAGTAGCGCTCGGAAACCGCGGCGGCATAGGCGGCGGAATCCTGGTCGGCCAGATACTGGTGATACTGTCCTTGCAATAGCGGGTTGCGAGTGCGTTTGCTCATTGCCAACAGAATCCAGGTGCAGCGACGGTTCGAAGGGCCGATTAAGCTAGTCTAATCAGAAGGAGCGCGCCGCTTCAAACCTTCTCCGCCAGATCCCCGTGATTTGTCTTCTCATGGGCGCCCCTTTCGCGGAAAATACAGGGACTGTACGAGTTGTTCCGGGGCTCTCCGAAGCCAGATTTATGGCCTGCACCCACTTGAAATTTTCTGTCGCGGTCATCTCGTGTTGGCTGGCATGCGGCAGTTTGATGCCGGCGGCCGAACCCAACGCCTTCGCCACCGGCAGCGCGCTCGAGGAGCGGCTGGCCGCGCCGGTGAGCGTTTCCTGGTCGAACACGCCGCTGGGGCAAGCGCTCGCCAGCCTGAGCACGTCGCAACACCTGGCGATCGTGCTCGATCGCCGCGTCGATCCAGACCAAAGCGTGCAGTTGCTGCTCTCTCAAGAGCCGCTGCGCGCCAGCCTCGCCCGCATCGCCGAGCACTTGCACCTGGGCTATTGCCAGTTAGGCCCGATCGCCTATCTGGGCCCGCCCGCCATGGCCGCGCGACTGCGAACCCTGGCGGCGCAACACCTCGAAGCGATCCGGCTGCTGGGCGTGGCCGGCTCGCGCAAGCTGTTGATCCTGCGCGACAGCCATTGGGATGACCTGGCCGAACCGCGACAGTTATTGCGCGAACTGGCCGCCGAGGCCGGAGTGCAGGTGGTCGGCGCCGAGCAGATTCCGCACGACCTGTGGCCCGCCGCCGATTGGCCGCAGATGACCTGGCTCGACCGCATGACGATCCTGTTGGCGCAGTTTGACTTGGCCTTCAACATCACCGACAGCGGCCGCGCCATTGAACTGGTGCCGGCGCCGGCCGATCCGGTCGTGACACGCACCTACGACGTGGGCAAGAACGCCAAGACCCTCGAAAAGCGCTGGGCCAAGGCGCTGCCCAAGGCGCAGCTCACGCTGGAGGGCAACAAGATTCGCCTGGCCGGCCGCGTGGAAGACCACGAGCTGGTCGAGCAGCGCTTTCGAGGCAAGCCGACGGATCGGCCCGCCGTCACCGCGGGCCAGGAGTTCTTTCAGCTATCGATTGAGAACGGGGCGCTCAACCGGGTTGCGCAGCAACTCAGCCAGCGGCTGAATCTCGAATTCCGCTGGGACACGCCCGCGATCGAGGCCGCCGGCATCTCGCTCGACCAGATCATCTCGGTCAACGTGCAGCACGCCAGCCTCGACGACCTGCTCAAGGCCGTGCTCAAGGACACCGGCCTCACCTATCAGCGCGCGGACCGTGTGATCTCGGTTGCACCGATCGCCAAGTGACCGGCGGTTCAGGCCAGCAGCTTTTCGAGCTCTTCCTTGACACTCTGCTCGATCTTGCCTTTGAACATCATGGCGGCAAAAGGCAGCGCGCCGTTCACCTTGACTTCGTTCGGCTCGACCTGCACGTCGCCCTTGATGTTGAAGCCAAAGGTGGAGAAGGCATACTCGAGACGGTTGTCGTTCCACTGCTCCTCGAGGTTGCTCATCTTGTCCTGATGACGTTCCTTGAGCTTTTCGAAGAATCGCTTCAAGCGGTTCGTGGCTTCTTCCGTGCCGAGAGAATGCGGAGCAGTAATGGTCAAGCTGGGCATGACAAGAGGTTCCTAAAGATGGATCGCAAGGGGACTCCCCGATGGGCCGACCAACGATTGTAGCAGGCCAAGGCGCCGTCGGCACGAGCGGGAAAGCTTCTACTCTAACTTGGCTGCAAAGCGTCCGCCATCAGCCGCCAAACGCTCGATTCAGCAGCCGCTCGATTATCCAACTGATTATTCGACCACCTCTTCGCAGTCCTGTCGGTCGGCCGGGTGCCACAGTGGCAATCCTCGCCGCACGCGCTCCGCCAGGGCGACCAGCTTGGCCGCGGTTCCGGGCATGGCGCCGCAGGCGTCGAATTCCTCGCCTTCCCGGTCCTCGGGCTCAAAATCCCACAGCCCCATCTTAATGGCTTCAATCACGTCGTTCGGCACGGTGCGGCTCCTTGCTCCATGTTCGGCCGGATCTCTCGCGACAGCTCGTCGCGACCAGCGCCCCCGATTTTCAGTTCTTGCCAGCGGTCGAATCGCCGCCGGCCCACTCGCCCAAAATGCCGCGCTACCCAAGAGAGTAGCCTCTTCCCTGCACCGCAACGAATGAGTCTCTGAGTATTCCCGTCCTCACCGGTTTGTCAAGCAATTTCCCCGCTGCGGCCGCCGCCCGCGTGAGCGATCAGAAGCCGCCGGCGAGACATTCTTCGCGGCCACCGGCCCCCAGCGGCATTGAGCGTCGCGAACCGCCACCAAGATATTGACGACCATTGATCCGTCAAATCGTTGCAGGCCGGTGCGCATTTTGCAGTGCACGTGCGACAGTGATCGGGGCAAGGGGCAGGATTCTACCAGGAGGACCGAGTGATGCGCGCTCAAGCTAGTCGAAAAGTTATCGGACGAGGTTTCCCCAAAAGGCGGTTGGGGTTGGAGCCGCTCGAGTCACGTCACCTCCTGTCGGCCGGCAGCGTGGCCGTGTCGGTGACCGCCGGCGTGCTGACGCTCACGGGCGACGCGAACGACGACGCGGTGCAAATCTCCGGCGTCACGGCGGACTCGGGAACGTTCAAAATCCAAGGCCTGCGCGGCACCCTGATCAACGGCGTCGCCAACGGCTCGGTGACCGAAACCGGCGTCACGTCCATCGCCACCAGCGGCTGGGGCGACGGCCGCGATTTCCTGGGCTTCACCGACAACAACGCCACCGGCCTGGCCGGCGGCTTGTCGATCACGATGGGCGATGGCAACGACCAGGTGGTCCTCGGCAAGGAAGGCGGGCACGGCTGGCGCCAAAGCTCCACCAACGTGACCACCCAGGTCAATGGCGACGTGCAAGTAACGCTTGGCGGGGGCAATGACGATGTGGACGTCAAAAACTTCTCCGTCACCACCACGCAGGGTTTTTTGGTCACGATGGGCAATGGAAACGACAAGTTCGACGCCGAGAACGTGACGGTTTCGGCCACGGGCGTCGCGCCCATCACCGGCGACCAGGGGTTCGGCGTGCAGATGGGCGATGGCAACGACCACGTCGGGCTCGACAACATCAGCGTCACCACCGATGGCACCGTCTCCGGCCGTCAAGGCCTGGGCTTCTTGCTGGGCAACGGCAACAACCACTTCGAAGCCTCGGGCATTACCGTCTCGTTGTCCGGCGCCGTCGCCGGCTTGGCGGGATTCGGCGTCATGATGGGTAACGGCAACAACCATGTCAGCATCGACGACGCCAACGTCACTGGCGGTCAGGGCTTTGCCGTCAGCCTCGGCAATGGCAACAATGACGTGGACCTCGACGGCTCCAGCGGCGGCAACGGCTGGTGCGGCGGTGGCGACAATCGCCGCGGCGCAGACAACGGCATCAACGTCACCGGCAGCATGCTGGTCTCGCTCGGCACGGGCCGCGACAACGTCAATGTTTACGACACGACCGTGGGCGGCGACTTGAACATCCAGAAAACCACGGCCGGCGGCAGCGGCGCCACGATCCAACTCCAGGGCGTCTCCGTCGACGGCACGCTCAACATCGACACCTCGGGCGACACCGCCAACGACAAGGTAATCTTGGGCGCTGACGACCGCTGGGAGCGCAGCTGGTGGAATCACGGCAACTCCAGCTCGAGTGCCAACACGTTCAACACCGTCAACGTCACCATGGGAAGCGGACAGAACACGCTCAAGGTGAACAACTCGACGATCACGACCGCCAACTTCGATGGCGGCACGCCCGGCCCCAACACTTACGTGCAGGGCAAGAACGTGACGATCACGACGCTGAACAAAACCAACTTCACCTGATCGCAGGCGATCAAACGATTGTCGCCGCACGAGCCCCGGGGCCGAAAACCCTGGGGCTCGTTGCTTGAGAGGCTAACTTGCTGCCCCCTGGATGCCGCGCGAACCCCGACTTCGCGCGCTCGAAATGCCTGCCCAACCGAATCGCAGTTCGCGAAAGTCAAGCCGGTCAGCGCTGCGGGTCCTCAATCCCACCTGGATTGAGCCCTGCCACGAAGCCCTTCCTGGCGCGCAAAATCAAAACGATTTCGCGGGCAATTTCGGCAGTTTAGACAGAATACACCGAACGCTGGCATACCCTTTGCTTTGATCTCCTGGCAACGATTACCAGCGATTGACGCGAGATTTACAGGGAGAGGGAATCATGAGACTTCGCAGTAAAAAATTTCTAGCGGGGCTGTTGGCCATAACGATGTGCCTGCCATGCACGGCGGCTTTTGCCCGCGGGGGCGGTGGTGGAGGTGGTGGAGGCCACGGCGGAGGCGGGGGCGGCGGTCATGGCGGGGGCGGCGGTGGGGGCGGACATGTTAGTAGTGGAGGCGGTGGCGGTGGCGGCCACGTCAGTGGCGGCGGTGGACACGCTGGAGGTAGCGGCGCAGCGGGCCATGCCGGCGCCGCGGGCGCGGCCCACTCCAACTTTGCTTCGCGCAACTTCTCGTCGAACTCGTCGGCAAGAACCGGCGCGATGAGCGGTCGGGGCACGACGGGCGGATCGAGTTTCGCAAACCGAAACTTCGCATCCGGCAATCGCGGCGTCGCGAATAACTTCAATGGCGGTGTCGGCCGCGGTGGCATGGGCTATGGCGGCATGGGCTACGGCTATGGCGGTTGGGGCGGCTACGGCTTCGCTCCGTTCGGCCTGTTTGGCCTCGGCCTCGGCGTCGGCGGCCTGTTCGGTGGCTATGGTGGGTATGGCGGCTATGGCGGGTACGGTGGCTATGGTGGAGGTTACGGCGGCTACGGCGCTGGTTACAACAACGGATACGGCAACACCGCCGCCTATAGCTCGACCACGACGCCCGATGCCAACACGGCGCCGCAACCTCTTTCGGGGAGGGCCGCCAGCGATCAATTCACCGAGGCCGGTGAGCAGGCGTTTCGTGCCGGGCAATACCAGACCGCCTTTCGCGATTGGCAGCACGCGATGCTCGACAATCCTAACAACGCCGCCCTGCTGCTGATGATGTCGCAGGCGCTATTGGCCCAGGGACAGTATGAATCGGCCGCCAACGGCGTGCAGCTGGCCATGCAAGGCCTGCCCGAGAACGAGTGGGGCAACGTCGTGAAGAACTTCAGCCAGTTGTACGGCAACCGGCAGGACTACAACGACGAGATCAAGGCGCTCGAGAACGCCCGCACGGCCAAGCCCGACGACCCGGCGCTGCGTTTCCTGCTCGGTTATCACTTCGGCTACCTCGGCTATCCCAAGGAAGCCACGCGCGAGCTCGACAAGGCGCTTGATCTGCAACCCAAGGATCTCGGCGCCCAGAAGCTGCGTGACCTGTTTGCCGCGCAAGCCGGCCTGCCCGCGCGAGCCCACACGGCCACCCCGGCCGATGCGGCAGCGCCCCCGGCCGGCATCAATGCGCCTCCGCAACCCGCGGCGACCACGCAATAACCACGTTCGCGGTTTTCGTCAGCACCCTGGACCTCGCTCCATTCGAGGCCAGGGTGTTTTCGTCGAATCCTGCTCGGACGGAGCGTGACCAAGCACCAGCCAGTCAAAATCGCCATGATTTCCCTTGCACGCCCTTGGCAGCCAAACTAACATGTGCTGCGAAAGCTGATCCGTGCCTCACTTACTATGGTATCGCTGGCCAAACCTGCCTCAGGCGTTTGAGCTTCTTTCCGCGGTGCCGGTCCCTTCCGTGCGTGGCCTTCTGGGCAACTTCACGCGCCGATTGCGACACCCTTGGCACTGTTCCGTATTGTCGCCGCCCATTGAACCATGTCGGGTCCGAGGAGTATCTGAGTGTTCACGCAGCGTTTCCTAGTATCGTTATGTGCCGTTCTACCCGGCATGGCTTTCCTGCTCAGCGCCACGGCCGTGACTTGGGCCCAGCCGCTGGCAATCGAGTATGCGGGCATCGTCGCTCCCGGCACGGGCGGCAAGACCTTTTATTCCAGCGTGCTACCCTATCGGCCCGTGGCCAATGGCGGCTCCATCGTCTTTGAAGCCCAGACCACGGACTTCAACTATGGGCTGTGGCGCTGGCAAGGCGGCGCGCTATCGAAGATCATTTATGCAGGCGATCCGATTCCAGGCGTCTCCGGCTCGAGCTTCTTGTCACCGAATGAGTTCACGGCCAATAGTCAAGGATTGGCCGCGTTCTCCACGTTCCAAGGCTTGACGATCGAAACGCCCACCGGCCTGGTCTCCGTTGCCAAGACCGGCGACACGGCGCCCGGCACAAGCGGAACATTCTTTGGTTTCCAGGACTTGTCCTACACGTCCAACGGAGAAATCTCGTTTCGCGGGCAAGTGCAAGGCGGCCCGGCAAGCTTTGGAGTCTGGCGCGCAACCACGACCTTAGTCGCGCCCGTGGCCATCGATGGTCAGAGTATTTCATCTAGCCAATCGATCACGAATACCGACAGCTTTGCGCCGCCGGCGGCCGGCAATGGCGCGACGACCTTCGCGGCCACCGTTGGACCGGGCAACCTCAATGCGATCGTACGGCAAGCCGGCGGCAGCGCTCCGCAGGTTATCGCTTTGCAGGGCCAACCCGCTCCGAATCTGCCCACGGAGACCTATAGTTCTTTCAGCGACCCGGTGGCCAACAACGCCGGTCAAGTGGCGTTTCGCGCCGGCCTCTCCAATGGCGACGTTTTCAACGCCATCTTTCGTGATCTGGGCAGTGGACCGAAATTCGTCATTGGCAACGGCTCGCCGATGCCCGGCCCGGCCGGCGCCAAATTGGATGGCCTGAGCGATCCCGTCATCAACCAGGCCGGCATCTTGGCCTTCACGGGCTATCTCGATGCCTTCTCCGTGCCCCTGAACACCGGACTTGAGGCCCTCTGGACCATCGACACCTTTGGGACGATCCATGAAATCGCTCGCGCTGGAAATAGCGTGCCGGGCGTTTCTGGGGCACAATTCGGCGACTTTATCGGCGTGCCGTTTCAGATGAATCACACCAACCAGATCGCTTTTCTGGCCACCATTAACGGTGCCAGCACCAACAATGACTCAGGCATCTGGGCGACCGATAAGAACGGCAACCTGGTTCTCGTCGTCCGCGAAGGAGAGCAGGTGCAAGTTTCGCCAGGCGTTTTCCGCACGGTGCGCTCGATTTCGTTCGTCGATTCCTCTCAATCGAACGGGGCAGAGTCTGCCTGGACCGATCAAAGCTACCTCGCCTACACCCTGAACTTCACCGACTCCACTTCCGGCATCTTCATCTCCGCCGTGCCCGAGCCCAGCAGCCTGCTGCTGGCAGCGCTGGGCGTTGCAAGCTTGCTGGGATGTAGCACCTGGCGGCGCTCGGCGAGCTCGCGCAAAAAAAAGCGCTGCGCGGAGCGGAACGGCGACTCGGCCGATCCGTCTGCACAGCGGTCGTGAACTTGCCTGATGGCCTGGCGCGTGGGCCAGGCCGTGCGGCCGACTATTGGACGTCGATCGTCCAATTGCCGTCGCCGGCGACATTCAGGAAATAGGTGCCGGGCTTGTCGACGTTGATCGGCTTCGAGCCGTCGAACTTGCCGAGCTCGTTGACCAGCGCCTCGACCTTGTGACCGTCGCGGTCGACCAGGTTCACCGTGAACCGGCCTTGGCCCTGGTGCTTCATCTTGAAGACGGCCAGGCCCTTGTCGAGGTGGATGAACTCCGTGACGCCGTAGCCCCGGCCCTCGAGGCTGCGCGGAATCGCCTGGCCTTCCGTCGCGCGAGGCTGACGAATGCCGATCGTCCACTGGCCGTCGGCCGCCACGTCGAGCAGGTATTGGCCCCCTTCGGCGATGGCAAAACCACGCTCGCCGTCGAACGCGCCGATCTGGTTGAACAGCGTATCGACCGACTTGCCCTCGCGATCCAACAGGTGTACGACCACGTTCGAATCACCGTCATGATGAATCGTAAACACGCTCAAGCCGGGCTCGAGCACGAACTTCTCCGAAGCCTGCCGACCACGGCCGCTCAACTGAATGGTCTTGGCCGTTGCGTTCTGAGCCTCGGCCCCCTCTTCGCTGCCGCCCGTTCGCACGCTGATCGCGTCCGAACGATTGTCGTTCCCCCTGGTCTGCCGGGTGGCCTCGTCGGCGGCATGAGCGCAACCGGCGAACACCACCACGCCCAGCAGCAGGCACGACAAGTTTTTCACGGCGGCCGACGAACCGCTATTCCACGAACTCATAAGGAGTCTCCTTGGTAGATGAATGCCGCGACGCGTGCGAAGTGCGACGCGTCGGCGAGCGGGACCCGTTGCGAGCTAGAACACAACAGTCAAAGGAGCAGAGATCAGAGATGTGCCCGGAACTAGCAACGAAATCCTAGGTCACAATCCGCTCTAGGGCCGCCCTAACGAATGGCAACCACGGCGACATCGAAAATCGCCGCAAGGGCCCGCCCGATTGCGCCGGATCTACTTCCGGTGCGAAATCTCCGGTTCCGCGAGGGCAATCCGTAGTGATGAACTGCCGTTTCGAAAGCTACCCGTCGACGACGTGAGTTGTAGCCGGCATTCAAGGGAAGGCATCAACGTGAACAGCCCCTGGAGGCGGCCCCCAATCACCGTCGTCTGCTGGAAAAAATGGCGAATAATTCGCTAGGCGCGTGCAGTAGCCCGTTTTATAATTGGCTCGCGAGTCCGATGAGACTGAGTTGGTCCTAAATGCGTTTCTGATGGGAATGCCGTTTAGACTGCCAAACACCATTCAGCCATGATCTCCAGCAACGGCAACTGCTAATGCCATCCCGCCGATAACGACGACGCCATCAAGCCGCTAAGGCGATAGATCCTCGGCCGTCGCGATCGGACTCTTCTTCCGTTTGCTCTCGTGTGTGCGACTACGCGCGCGAGCAATCTTGCGGGCGCTTCGGACCTCGCAGTGCATCGAGCACGCCTGCCGAATCGCAGATCGCCATCTATTTCGCATCACTTGCCGACATTCAAGATTCAAGCTGGAGCTACGTGCCTATGACTACTTCGATTCGGTTCGCCGGCGTCGCTCGTTATCAAGAATCCATCCGAGGCCTCTGCGGCGCCATCTTGATCGCGCTTGCGATGGCCATTCCCGCTCGCGCCGACTCGATTGGCACGTACACTCTTTTTGCCGGTCATGCGATTCAGGCCACGGGCGGCATCACCGCGACGGCTGGCGTCATCGGCAGCAATGGTGACATGTACTTGAACGGCGCAACCGCTCAAACCGTGCGCGGCGGCGGATCGATATTCGATGTCTTCGGCGGCGTCACCACGACCGGAGACGTCACCGTGAACGGGAACGCGCAATTGACATTTTTTGGCGGCATCGGCGGAAACCTGAACGTTGGGCAGAATGCATACACTTCGGCGAACGTGGCCGGCAATATACGGGCCGGTAACAACGTGACCACGAGCGGCAATACCACCGGTAGCATCTTCGCCGGGGGTTCGATCACCTCGACGGGCACTGTCAGTGGCAGCACGAATCCATTCACCGCGGCCAATCCGACAGCTTTTTCGAACGTGGCCTTGCCGGCCGCCCACGCGTTCAGCTCCGGCGGCACCAGCCTCACGCTGACCTCAACACAATCGCTGGCACCGGCCAGCTATGGCGGACTCGTGCTGAACGGCGCCACGCTCAATTTGACCGCTGGCAATTACTATTTCAGCGACATCACCATGACCGGCGGCGCGACGTTCAATTTCAACACGACACAGGGCCCGATCAATATCTACGTTACGGGGTCTGTCTATCTGAATGGTCCCAGCATGAATCTCAACGGTATCGCGGTCAGCAACGTCTCGTCCGCCGCCACGAGTCAGGTTTACTGGGAGACGCACGGCAATTTCCGTCTCGACGGCAACTTGTTGGGAACCGTGTATGCCCCTTCCGGAGACATCCAAGTCCTTGGACTCAGCACCGTCAACGGAGACCTCATTGCCGGAAACGATCTCGTCATTACGGGCGGCAACTTCATTACCGGCACGCAAAGCGCCGCACTCACGGTCCCGGAGCCGGCTGGACTGACCCTAAGCCTCTTTGCCCTCGCGGGATTGTCTTTCGCGCGATGGCGCAAGGCGAGGCGTCGCCATTTCCCGGCGGCGGAAACGGGGTGACCGATTCTCCCCCAGGCCAATAAAAAACCCGCCGTGCGCGGCGGGTGGTATCGAATCGCTGCTGGAGTGCACTCTCTCAGGCCGCTGATCGCTTGCGGCGTCGCAAGCCGACAGCCAGCCCGCTCAAGCCGCCGAGCGCCAGCAACACGGCGCTGCCCGGCTCGGGCGTGACGAACAGCTGCCCGCGAATCTCGCCGCTGGGGAACACGTTGCTGCGGATGTTGACGTAGGTGTTGCCCGCGACCAGGTCGGCGAGTTGTCCGACCGTCAAGGTGGCGCTGCCGCTGAACGTACCGCTATTCGCGCCAGGGGTGTCGAGCGTCAGAACCGAGATCACCGGACCGTTCACGCCGACGGCTGCATCATTGAGCGTGACCGCCGTCGAACCACCCAGCAAGTCTGCATACGTGCCGGTGCTGGCCACGATCGACAGAATGGCGCCGCTCAGCGAAAAGTCCGCGGCGCCGAAGGCGGGCGAAGCGTTCGGCGGAACTTCCTGCAAGCCGTCCAGATTGGCCTGAAAAGAAGTTTGTGCGTTGGCCGTTGAAACGCAGAGCACCAGCGCGAATCCGATCGCGCTCAAAAATCGAAATCGAGTCATTAGCGGCACTCCCAATAAAAACGCGTCACCTGCGGAACACACTCTTCGATGGCGGCCAGCCTATGGGGAATCAGGCGACCTGTCAAATAAAAATATGGATCCATCTGACCCGCTAACAAACAGTTATCGAACCGATGGGCTATCGCTAACAATTTCGGCTAACCAAAACCGATCAGGCAGAAAGTCCGTGGAGCAAAAAAAACCTTGGCCTGGGTAGAAGCGAACTACCCAAGCCAAGGCGTCCCTTTGACCAAGCGGAGACCTGGTCAAATTTTTATTGCGCGAGCCGGACCTTCGTCCACTCTGGCTCGCCCTTGTGGACTTCTAATGCTTGTCGGCGAACATGCCTTGCGGCGAACCGGCCGAGGTGATGACGTATTCGGGGTAAGCCGAGATACCATGCTCGAACAAGTCCAGTCCGTGCAACTCGCCCTCTTTGGACACGCGCAAGTGGCCGGCGGCATTGATGAGATACATGACCACCAACGCCACGCCAAACGTGGCGGCGGTCACGATCGCACTGCCAATCGCCTGCGCCTGAAGAACTTGCGTCCCGCCTCCATACAGCAGGCCGGTCAGTGGCGCGGAGTGATCGGGCGCAACCACCCCGGTCGCTCCGTACTGCCCGCTGGCGAACAGACCCAGCGAAAGAGTTCCCCAAATGCCGTTCAGGCCGTGGACCGGCACCGCGCCGATCGGATCATCGATCCGTAACCATTCGAGCAACTCGATGCCTATGACAACAATGACGCCCGCGATGCCACCGAGCGTTACGGCCCCGGCCGGGCTCACCCAATAGCACGGACAAGTGACGGCCACCAGGCCGGCCAAGAATCCGTTCACGGTATAGCTCACGTCCCACGTCCGGTTCTTGATGTAGGCGTAGAACAACGAGGTCAAACCGGCCGCGCAGGCGGCCAGCGTGGTGTTGGCAGCGACCCGGCCCGTGCCTTCCAGATCCATGGCCGAAAGCGTGCTGCCGGGATTGAAACCGTACCAGCCAAACCACAGCAACAAACCGCCGCTGGCGGCGATCGTCAAATCGTGCGGCAACATCGGGCCGCCGCCATCGCGCTTGAACTTTCGTCCCAAGCGTGGTCCCAGCACGATCGCCCCAGCCAAGGCGACGAACCCGCCGATCGTGTGTACGACGGTCGAACCCGCGAAGTCATGAAAGTTCATGCCCAGCGCCGGCAAGAAACCGTCCGGGGTGCCCATCGTGGCCAAGAAGCCGTCCGGCCCCCAAGCCCAGTGGCCGATGATCGGGTAGATGAAACCCGAAACCGCGAAGCTGTAGAGCAGATCGCCAACGAAGCCCGTCCGGCCGATCATGGCACCCGACGTGATCGTCGAGCAGGTATCGGCAAAAGCAAACTGGAACAGCCAGTAGGCGAGGAAGGCGACTCCCGTGGCTTCGTAGGTGGCCGGAATACCCTGCAGGAAGAACCACTCCTGTCCGATGAAACCGTTGCCGTGGCTGAACATGAACGAGAAGCCAAACGCCCAAAACAAGATGCCGCACAGACAGGTATCGACGATGCACTCCATGAGCACGTTCACGGTTTCACGCGATCGACAAAAGCCCGCCTCGAGCATCGTGAAACCGACCTGCATTCCGAACACCAAGAATGCGGCCAGCAACACCCACAACGTATTGAGAGGATTGACAATGTCCTTCGCGGTCACCGTCGCGTAAGGATCGGGCGGGGCCGGAGCGGCGGCCTCGGCCGTGGCTGCGGGCGCCTCGGCAGAGTTCGCCGATGCGTCCGGAGCCGCACTCTCTTGCCCGGCGGCGTGCACCGAGCCCACGAACAAGGACGGCAACTCGGGTGCGACCGCGACGACTCCCATCGTGGCGAACACCAGTGCCACGCCGATCAGTTTTCCCAGGAACAACAGCCTGCCGTACCGCCGCCACTGAGGATCTTTCAGTCGCACCCTCAATTGCGCGCACTTTTCCGAAAACGTCAACCTCTCCGCCACTGGAACTGTCTTCGATCTCATAGCAATCTCCGCTTTTCAGAAAGGACTTTGCCGTCGACGGTTTCTGGCGCACCCTGCGCGCTCGAGGACACTCGCGATCCTCTGACCTTGAACAGCCGCGACTGGCAACGCGCCGCATCGCAAACCACATGCCGCGCGCACGTCCACACCCGCGGACGATCACTGGGACGACGTTAATTGGTTCTGACAAGCAACTTAACGCGGCAGAAAAGATAAATGCTCGGGCATCGCCGGCGTTCTGACGCAGCCACGGCATTTGCATGCTGGAGCCGCAAGCAAAGCCTCAAATCCCGGCATTTTTATGGGGTTTTTATGATTTTAATGATTTCTTAATGCGCGTCACCGCGGCAGACAAAATAGGGCTGATTTGAGCGCGTCACTCCATCGCCAGACGGTAGCCGACCCCCTGTTCCGTCACCAGATATTTGGGCTGCGCGGGGTCGGGCTCGATCTTGCGACGCAAGCCGGCCATGAACACCCGCAAGTGCTGCGGGCTCTGCGACCGTTTTGGTCCCCAGACTTCTTGCAGCAAATGCTGATGCGTCAACACGCGGCCGCAGTGGTGTACGAGGATCGACAAGAGTTTGAATTCGATCGGCGTCAGGTGTACCTCGGTCTGCCGCACGAAAACCCGTCGCGCCGCCAGGTCGACCTTCAAGTCCGCCGATTCGAAGACCGAGGACTCGACGCCGCTCCGCTGCTCGGCGGCATGGCGCAGCGCCACGCGAATGCGCGCCAAGAGCTCGCCGGTGCTGAACGGTTTGATCAAATAATCGTCCGCTCCATGGTCCAGCGCCGTGATTTTCTGCGTGTCCTGATCGCGCACCGACAACACCACGATCGGCGTCTTCAACCAGCTTCGTAGCTTGATCAGCACGTCCTGCCCATCCATATCCGGCAAACCCAAGTCGAGCAGCGTGATGTCGGGCGCCTTTTCGGCCGCGAGTTGCAACGCCGCCGCGCCCGACGCCGCCTCTTGCAAACGATAACCTGATCCGCTCAGGAACGAGCGTAAGAAGCGACGCATCGGCCCCTCGTCCTCGACAATCATGACCAGCGGAGCCAGCGGCGGAGTCGGTGCGTTTGACATGATGTTCGCTACGGGGTGTTCGCTATTGCCTATTAGCTACTGAACGTGGTTGACTTGATCCGACTCAGGAGATTCGTTCGCGCGGGGCAATTCGATCGTAAACGCGGCCCCACCGCCAGGCTGATTCTCGGCCGAAATCCGTCCCCCGTGCGCGTCGATGATGGCCCGGCAGATCGCCAGTCCCAAACCGATGCCTCGCTGCCCATCAGCAACCACGGTGCCAGCCCGAAAGAATTTGTCGAATACTTTCGATTCGCTTCCGGCCGGCAGCCCGGGCCCCTGGTCGGCGACAACGATTTGGCTGGCAGCGCCGCTGGTCGTGGCCGAGATCGCGACGCCGCTGTCGGCGGGCGTGTAGCGAATCACATTCTCCAACAAATTCACCAGCACGTGCTCGAACAGATCGCCGGCGACCCACAGCAGCGGAAAGTTATCGGGGATGCGCACCTGCACCGTGCGGCCGGTCAGCTCGCGCCGCAGACGCGACAGGGCCACGCCCACCAGCTCCTCCAACACCTCCCAGTCACGGTGCAGCACCACGGCGCCCGCATTCAGGCGCGCCATGCCCAGCAGATTGTCGACCTGCCGGGCCGCGCGGCGTGACTCGTCGACCACGGTCTGCACGATCTCTTCCTTGGTCGCGGAGTTCGATTCTCCGGGATTCTCCAGCAGGCTCGAGGCCGTCACGGCAATCGTGGCCAGCGGCGTGCGCAGGTCGTGCGAAACGGCGCTCAGCAGCGAGTTGCGCAACTGCTCGGTTTGCACCAGCACCTGCGCCTGCTGGGCCTCGACAAACAATTGATCGCGTTCGATCGACAGCGCAATCAGGCTGGCGCAGGTTTCCAGCATGCGAACGTTCTCCGGATCGTCGAAGCACGCCGGGTCTTGCGGCTGGATGCCCACGATTCCCACCGTGCGCAACGAGCCGATCATCGGCACGAACAGCGCGGTCGCCGTGGCATGTCGATCGGTCCCCAATCCGGCCGAGCGATTATTCTCCAGCACCCATTGCACGGCCGACGGATCGGCTGCCTGCTCGGCTGCTTGCATCGCTTCTCGATCCAGGATCTGCAGCGTGCCATCGGCTTCGCGATAAAACATGAACACTTCGCCGGCAAAGATGTCGCCCAGCAACCGGCTGGCGGTTTGCAGCAGATTGTGCGATCCCGACAGCGTGCTCAGTTCGCGCGTCATGGTATACAGCTGCGAGGTGCGATGTTCCTGCTCTTGCGAGGCGTGCAGTTGATTGTGCAACCGCGAGGCCAACGTACTGACTAGCAATCCATATCCCAGCATCACGCCAAACGTGACGAAATACTGGGCGTCGCTGGGCGCGAACGACATGAACGGCGCCACGAAAAAGTAATCGAACACCAGCACGCCGAACACCGCGGCAAAGATGGCCGGCCCCTGCCCAAACCGCACCGCGACAAAAGCGACCCCCGCCAGGAAGATCATCACGATATTGGCCTCGGTGAGCTTCAGCGCGTGGGTCACCGAGCCAATCAATCCGCACAGCACCACGATCAGCGCCGTGATCACATAGTGCCGATAGTTCGCCGGCCGCCAGCGCCGCATCGCCTGCGACGCCCTGCGCTCCGCGACAGCCTTTAGCTGCGTTCCGACCTGACCATTCGCGGACATGACGAGCCCCCCGATTCCTCTCGAACGCCGGGTGCCCGGTCCCGCTAGGGATGACCGCTGGCCACGCGTGCGAATCCCTTCATGTTACATCGCCCAGCGCAGGCAATCAGCGCCCGAAACGGAGCATGCGGGTGGCACCGACAACAAGTTGAGTCTGTCCGGGAATTCAGAGGCCGTCGAGGGCCCATTGGAGTTGTGCGTTTTGAAGACGGCGTCGGCGGTTATAGCGTAGCAGCAGTTGGTAGCAGAACGTGGCGGCGGCGATTTGCGTGCGGTTGTTATCGAGTCCACGGTGCCAGACGGACTCGTGGAGATCGAACAGGTGTTTGAACCACTGATGGAACGGTTCCACGCATTTGCCACGCCGTCGATAGAGCCGTTTGGCCTTGGCTGATTGAAAGTGTTTCGCGCGGGCCTCGCGTCGCTCCCGGCGTTTTCGGCGATGATGCGTTTCTCGCCACTGTTTTCGTGCAGCGCGGCGCGTCTTGACCTGGCGACACAAGAAACGACAGCCGGTTGTCCGGCCGTCGCTCGTCCACTCGATCGCTTCGCCGATGTCGTTGCTGTCATAGCCGCTGTCTGCCAAGACGTACTTGGTTTTTGCGGGCAGGTGGGGAATCTTCTCGAGGAAGGTCCTCATCTCGCGGATGCCCGCGGTTTCCACACCGACGAGCAAGGGGAAGACGATGCCGTCTTTTGCGGCCGTTACGACCACTTCGAAGCCATAGCCGTACACCCAGCCATGGTGCTCGGAGTAACTCCAGGAGCTGTCGCGGTCGACTCCCGGAGACGCGATGCCGCGTCGGCGTTGCCGTTGATGCCAAACGGGGCCACGCGCCGAAACCAGGCTCTTATCGACGGCCACGCACGTCGCATCCGCCAACCCGTCCCGAAGGGCCTGGCGACCTTGCAATCGTACGGCAGTTCGAAACAGGTGATGCGCGCGTCGGTATCGATCGAAATAGGTGCTGCGAGCAGGCAATTTGTCGATGCCTAGCCGATCGAGCAATTCGCCCTGGTGCTGCTGCAAAAAAGCATACTGCGCCGACTTGCTCTTCCGCCGTTTCAGCACGGCGACCATAATTAGCACACCCAACACCCAATCCGGGATGGTGGGCCGGCGACCGGGACCCGTTCGTGGGCACTCACGCTCGGCTCGCTGCAACAGCGGCTTAGCCAATTCGACCAACGACGCGCGCTGGCAAGCGCGCGATCCCATCCTTGGAATCTCCGTTGGGTTTGTTGTTCAGTTCGCAGCCGAAACAATAACCCACGGAGATTCCCTGGCTTAGAGCAACCCAATTCCCGGACAGACTCAACAAGTTGTCGGGGCCACCCGCCGCGCCTCATTCCAAGACGAGTTTCTCGAATTCCTGCGGCGGCACGACCTCGAGTGGGACGAACGCTACGTCTGGGACTGATGACTTCCCACCGACCGAGGACACGGTCGCCCCGGTTGGGGCTCACTCGGTGAACGATCCATTCCATCCCAGGGGCTGGCGCCCCCTGGCTATTGACGCGCCGCCCCGTCGGGGCGGGAAGGTACGACCAAAGGGAAACCGCAATCGCCTGCCCACGACGAGCGGCGGCACGGCGCCCAATTTTTCGAACCCCCGCGCCCCTATCCCCTATTCCCACGTCTATCCCCTGTCCCCTGTCCCCCATCCACTACAAAAAATTTGGCCATCTTGAAATCAGGCCAGCCACTCTGCCATAGTGGCCTTTAGCCAGTTTCGATTGCCTGACGGTAGTCGGGTTGAAGAACGGTTGCGTGGCCGGGTTGTTGTTGGCCGACGAGATGCGCACAATCGGCGGAGGTTGGCTCCGCGACCCGGCGTTCGGACGGCGTGTGAGGGAACGGTACCTTCCCAAGAGCACGCGCGAGCCGTCGGAATCGAAGCGGAGGGAGCTCGCGACAACGTTCCTAAGTCCGCGGCGGCTGCCAGGGGTCAGGTTGACGCCTCCTGGTAACAAGCGGCCGCGAGGCGAATAGCTCCCGGCGTCAACCCGTTGGCGACGCTGTCGGACGATCAGTCAGGTCTTTTTTTTAATCAACAAAAGCGACCCCGCCTCGACCAGAGCCGGCAGCGCCGCCCAAATTTTTTTCTGCGCGCACCGCTGCGCGCCCAGCGCGAGCGGTCTCCTGGGGCCATCTCTTCCGCGAAATTCTTCTTAGCCACCGAGGTCACAGAGGACGCCGAGACGGAGACGAAAGGAGCAAGCCATGAACGGGCCATGCGCATTTGTATCCGTTCACGATTTCTCCTGTCTCTGCTGTTCCTTTTCTCTCTGTGTACTCTGTGGCTCCTTCGCTTCGTCCGTGTTTCCCCCTCCAGCCTCCCGCCTCCGGCCTCTTTCTTTCCCTTTCAGCCGGCCAAAACAGGCAAAAAGCTCGCCACGTGTTTTTTTGTGGCATGGGAAAGTGAAACAATTCGCCGAGTTGGCCCCTGCTGGCATGCGGAGTGCTTCGGATTGCCAAGGGCCGCGCAGTCGGATAACATAAACCTAGGTTGATGCGAGGCGAGTTGGCCGGATACGGAGGTGCGTGATGCTCGACATCCTGGGAGGCAGCCATCGATTCTGTGACGGTCTGTCGCGCCGCAGCTTCCTGCGCATCGGCGGACTCGGCCTGGGAGCCGGCGCGCTGTCACTGGCTGACGTGTTTCGGGCCGAAGCCCATTCGCCCAACCCGGGGCGGCACAAGTCGGTCATCCATATCTTCCTGGGCGGCGGCCCCCCGCATCAGGACATGTGGGAGATCAAGACCGAAGCCCCCAGCGAGATCCGTGGCGAGTTCAAGCCGATTGCCACCAACGTGCCCGGCATCCAGATCGGCGAGGTTTTTCCGCGCATCGCCTCGGTGATGGACAAATGCGTGGTCATCCGCTCGGTGGTCGGCTGCGTCGATCGCCACGAGCCCTATCAATGCCACACCGGCTGGACCCGCGAAAGCCTGGGCTCGCTGGGCGGTCGCCCCTGCCTGGGCGCCGCGGTGGCCCGCCTGCAAGGTCCGGTCGATCGGGCCGTGCCGCCGTTCGTGGGCATGCTGAACGACGGCGTCTGGAAAGACCCCGGCCAGCCGGGCTATTTGGGCCCCGCGTTCGCCCCCTTCCAGCCCGACGGCCCGGGCATGGAGAACATGAAACTCAACGGCGTGAGCCTGGAACGGCTGGACGACCGCAAGCACCTGCGGGCCAGCTTTGACGCCTTCCGCCGCGTGGTCGACGCCGAAGGCAAGGCCAACGCCCTGGATTCCTTCACCGAACGGGCCTTTGACGTGCTGACCTCGAGCCGCCTGCTGGCCGCGCTCGACCTGTCGCAGGAAGACCCCAAGCTGCGTGAGCGCTATGGCACCGGACAGCCCTACAAGTTTCAGTACGACGGCGCGGCGACCAACAACGAGAATCTGCTGGTCGCCCGACGGCTGGTCGAGGCCGGCGTGCGTTGCGTCACGATGACCTATGGCCGCTGGGATAGCCACGGCGCCAACGGCGACCTGGTGCGCGATCATGGCTCGAAGCTCGATCAGGGCTTTAGCGCCTTGGTCGAGGACCTGGCCAGCCGCGGCATGCTCGACGACGTGACGATCATCGCCTGGGGCGAGTTCGGCCGCACGCCACGCATCAACGCTGGCGGCGGACGCGACCATTGGCCGCAAGTCAGCTGCGCCCTGCTGGCCGGCGGCGGCATGCGGACCGGCCAGGCCATCGGCTCAACCAACCGTCTCGGCGAGCACGCCCAATCCCGGCCGGTTCACCTGCAAGAAATCGTGGCGACGCTCTATCACAACCTGGGACTCGACACCACGACGACCACGATCAAGGATCCGACCGGTCGACCCCAGTATCTGGTCGAGCACTCGCCGCTGCCGGAATTGGTTTAAGCCGGGACAACTTGAACTACCGAAGCCCGGCCCTCATCGCGCGGGCTGGCCAAGGCTTTCCAAATAAGCGAGCAAGTTCGCCCGGTTTTCGCCCTTCAACTCGGCGAACTTCTTCTTCGAAGTCGCCGCTTCGCCGCCGTGCAACAGAATTGCTTCTTCGAGCGTTCTGGCCCGTCCGTCGTGCAGATAGGGCCGCGATTCGGCCACGCCCCACAATGGCGGCGTGCGCCACTGACGCTTGGTGATGGGCGGCACCTCAACAAAGATGCTCTGCGGTCCGCCGTAGTAAGCGACGAACCCCGCCACCAGCGGAGTCGGACCCGACGGCGGGTTGGCCCCGGCCTGATCGGCCAGGTCCTGGCCCATGTCGTGCAGCAACAGATCGCTGTAAATGCCCGCCACCTCGCCCAACTTCGGCAAATGGCAATCGGCACAGCCAACTCGCTTGAACAACTGGCCGCCCGCAGCCCACTGCTGCTTCTGCCGATGGCTCAGCGGCAGTCGCTCGGCCGGCGGCGGCAAGCTGGCCACGAAGGCGACGAGCGCGTCGCATTGCTGCTGCTTCAGATCGAGCCCCGGCGCCTTGCTACTCGGATCGAGCGGATCCTGCGGCTGGTTATTCTCGGGCACTTGCAGCCCCAACTCATTGGCACAGGCCCCCATCACGAATTGTTCGAGCGATGCGGTCTGCCCGCGCCAGCCGAACTTGCCGGGCTTTCCGCCTCCGGCCACAGCCACCCGACCCTTCACGTCGCCACGTTGCGCTTGCTGGCGCCGGGCCACGTCCTCCAGCACGCTGGCGGGGATCGCGTCGATCACGCCCGCGCCGAATAACGCCGGTGTGTTGCGCCGCGCGATCTCGAGCGCGATGCGATCGGGCACCTGCCCAGCTGGCAGATAGGCCGTGAGCAACACCAGGGCAACCCGCCATTTCTCATAGGCCGGGTTCGAGCCGAACCGGTGCAGCGTAATGCTCGGCCGCACCGTGAACGCGTTGGGCACCAGCGTGGGATGAATCTTGCCGACCGCCTCAATGAATGTCTGCCGGCTGATGCCCTCCTTGCGCTCCGGCGCGATCAGGTTCAACAGTTCGACATTGTGGTCGGCCTTGCCCCCGCCGCCGACACCGCCTTGGCTGTGGCATTCGGCACACGAGCGGGCGTTGTACATCGGCCCCAGTCCATCGCCATCCGGCGACTGCCGATCGTGCTCCTGCCATTGTTTGACGAACAGCTCGCGGCCTTGCCTGATTGTCGGGCCCTCGCCTTTGGGATCTTCCGCCCAGGCAGCCGCCGAGCCGACCAGCAATGCAGCCATCAGACAACACACCCGCGCGGCCGATAAATCAACTTGCCGGATCTCTCGGCGCGCAGCACAATACCTCGCGAATGGCAACATGGTTCACCCCTTCCTCAAGACGTCCATGGGACACACTGCGGTTCCGGTCGCAGATGTTTGGAATGGAGACCTTACGCCGGGCGATTGCTCGGCCACCGGTATTATCGCGCAGCGCGCCAAATTCGTGCAAGCATTTTCCTTGCGGCGATGCGTCCTGTCCGCGGCGGTTCAGCCCAGATTGCCAGAACCGTCGTGGCTCAGGCGGTCTCGGCCGCCTTGTCGCGGAGCACACGGCGCAGGATTTTGCCGATGTTGCTCTTGGGCAGTGCCGGCAGGAAGTGGACCCGCGACGGAGCCTTGAAGCGTGCCACCTGGCCGCAAACGTGGCTGATCAGATCCGCTTCGGCGAGCTCGACGCCCGCCTTGGGAACCACAAAGGCCACGACATTTTCGCCATAGACCGGATCGGGCACTCCGACCACGGCGGCCTCGGCCACCCCGGGATGCTCGTGCAGCACGGCCTCGAGTTCAGCCGGGTAGATGTTCTCGCCGCCGCGGATGATCATGTCCTTCTTCCGATCGACGACAAACAAGAAGCCGTCGTCGTCCAGATAGCCCACGTCGCCCGTGTGCAGCCAGCCGCTGCGCAGGATCTGAGCGGTTTCGTCCGGTCGATTGTGATAGCCACGCATCACCGCGGGACCGCGCAAGCAGATTTCACCCCGCTCGCCCGCTGGCAGGGGGTGATCGTCATCGTCGAAAATTTTCAATTCGACGTTGCAGTAGGCTCGGCCGGCCGAGCCTGGGCGAAACGGCTCGGTGCGGCGGTTGGCAGTGCCCAGCCCGGCGGCCTCGGTCAGGCCATAGACCTCGCGGATGCGGCACGGATGGCGGCGCATGAAGGCCTGCGCCAGTTCGACCGGCAAGGGGGCGCCGCCACAGATGATTTCCACCAAGGAGCTGAGGTCAAATTGAGCCGCGATCGGATGATGGAGGAGCAGGGCCAACACGGTCGGCACGGCAGCCGTCGACGTGCAACGGTACTGCTGGATGATGCCCATGTAGCGCTCGGCGTCGAACCAGCGGAGTTGCACCAGCCGGGTTGCTTCGGCCAGATGCGTGGGCGTCATCAGCAAGTCGTTCATGATGGCCACGCCGAAGATGTGGGCGATGGGCATCGCACTGACCGTAGTGCGCGGGCCTTCCCAAGAGTCGAGCACCGAGGCGTCGGAGACCGCTTCGGCGCACGCCAGCAGGTTCGCATGGGACAGCAATACCCCCTTGGCTCGGCCGGTGGTGCCAGACGAGTAGAGCATCACGGCCACGTCGTCGGAAGCGATCTGCGGAAAGGCAGTTCGTGGGGCATAGCTCAACAGGCCGTCGAGCCGAAGTTCCGGGGGCGAAGCCGAGGGGTCGTCGACGCCGCCTTGCACGAGGATGTGCAGGACATGCGGCAGCCCGGCCACGGCCTCGCGCACCGTCGCCAGCCGCTCGACGTCGGTGATCACCATGCGGGCTTCCGTGTCGGCGAGCACGTAGCGCAATTCCGCGGCAGCCGCCTGGGGCATGACGGGAACGGCCGTGCCACCCGTTCGGAAGATGCCCTGCAACACCGGAAAGACCAAGGCGTGGTTCATCATCAAGACGACGGCCTTGTCGCCCCGACCAAAACCCAACTCGCCCAGTGCCGCCTGAAGTCGCTGTCCCCGTTCGAGCAATTGCCAGTTCGTGAAACGTTCGTTCTCGATCTCAAAGTAAGACCGTTCGCCCAGCCGCTCGGCCGAAGACTCCGCCAGTTCCGCCAGATTCGTGATCGCCATGGATCTCCTCGCCGAAGCGTGCCTGATTCGAAGGTTTCAGGATAAACCAAGCGAACGTGAAAAACCAGAAATCAAGCGATAAACAATCGACGAAGGTGCTCGTTCAGGAACCGACCGTCCGGATCAAGCTGAGTGCGCACGGCCTGAAACCGGTCCCAGTGTGGATAGAGTGGCCGCAGCTCGGCCTGCGAAAGACTGTGCATTTTGGCCCAATGCGGGCGACCGGCGTGGCGACGAAAGATCGGCTCGGCATCGGCAAAGAACTCGGCATGCGGCAATTGAGCCGCCTGGTGAATCGAGATGGCCACGGTCGCACGACCGCTGGCGGGGCTGAGGAAGATGTCGTCGCCGGCCTGCGTGCGATACTCGACCGGCCAGACCACGCTCTGGTGCCGGGTACGCATCAATTCGCGGATCGCTCCAAAACATTCGACCCCTTGCTCGGCAGGCACGGAGAATTCCATTTCGTTGAACCGGTTCTCGCGGACCGTGGGGAATATCCGCCAGCTATCGGCCACGCGATCGCGCTCCGAGCTCGACAATCCGCCGGCCGGCTGTGGTGTGCCCAAGGTCGCCTCAGGCTGGTCCGTCGGCGGTCGATCTGTCGGATTGAGCGTCTTGGTGAACGCCATGTCGTCGGTGGGATACCAGAAGAATTCGAAATGCCGATTTTCGCTGATCCGCCGTTCCAGGTTATCCAGACACTCAGAGAGCGGCTCGCGGCGAACCTGCTCGTGCAGGCGGTACAGCGGCAGCAACTGCAACTGCACGGCGACCACGATACCAAGCGAGCCGAGTGCGACCTGCGCGGCTCGAAACATTTCTCGATTCGACTCCGCCGAGATTTCGACGGCCTGCCCCGCGGCCGTCACGATTCGCAATCCGAACAGTTGCGTGGAAATGCTGCCCAAGGTGGGGCCAGTGCCATGCGTGCCAGTCGAAATCGCGCCACCAATCGCCTGGACATCGACGTCACCCTGGTTCGCCAAGGCAAGCCCGTGCCGGGCGAGGGGCTCTCCCATTTGATGGATTTTCGTGCCCGCTCGCACCCAGGCTCGTCGCGAGTCGACATCCACCGATTCGATGCCCGTGAGCCGATCGAGCGACAGCAGAACGTCGTCGGTTGCACACAACGGCGTGAAGGAATGGCCGGTCCCGCAGACGCGCACCGTTCTCGCACTGTCGGCGGCACGCCGCACGATCGCCGCAACGTCACCTTCATCGGCCGGCGTCAGCAGTTCCACCGGATGGCAAGTGACCGATCCTGACCAGTTTGACCATTCGTGTGGCATAGAAGGGTTGCCCGCTAACTTTTCAAGTCTGCCAGTTGGGCTTGCGCTTGCTGAAGAAGGCATCGATCCCTTCGCGGATCTCGGCGGTCTCCCAGGCATCGGCCAGGGCCTCGACGGTGTAGGCCAGGTTCTCCTCGGAGTCTTGGACGCTGACGCGGCGAATTAGCTCTTTGCATTGCGCCACCGCGTTCGGCGCGCATTGGAGCGTCGCGGCAACCTCGCGTTCGACGGCTGCGTCCAGCTCCTCGACCGTGGCAACCGCTTCGTCGAGCAAACCCCAACGCACCGCGCTGGTGCCATCGAGCTTCGAGGCGTTGAGCATGATACGGCGCGCGTGTGACGTGCCGATCTTGGCCACCACGTAAGGCGAAATCGTGGCCGGGATCAGTCCGAGAGTGACTTCCGTCAGGCGGAACGTCGAGCTTGTCAGACCAATCGCGATGTCGCAGATCGAGATCAATCCCACCCCACCGCCAAACGCAGAGCCATTGATGCGACCGATGAGGGGTTTGGGCAACCGATCGAGCTCCGCCAGCGTCAGCGCAAATTCGTGGGCGTCGGCGATCCTGCCCTCGCGGGTGTTCTTAGCCTGCTGGCTCATGCCCTTCAGGTCGCCGCCCGCGCTGAACACCTCGCCGGCTCCCGTCAGAACAATCAGCCTGACCTTCGGATCGGCGGCCAACTGCTTCGTCGCGGCGCCCAGCTCGCGCATCAAGGGCTGCGACATCGAGTTCTTGGCTTCAGGTCGATTGAGCTTGAGTACTGCGACTCCGCGGCCATCGATCGCCAGGTCGATCATCTCGTAGTTGTTCATTATCGTTCTCTCTGCATCTTCATCTTCGGACTCGAATCGCCGCGGTCGGCTCGGCCATTTCCCCGGTCGGCGTCCGATTCTACCGCTTTGCGACCGCCCGTTGAACCCACGAGGAAACGAGCCCTCCGTGCATCGGGCCAGGACGCCGGCACTAGCGCGGATTGTAGCCGAGTTGCTATCTGGCACCACGAAATGAACTGGGATAGAATCGGCCTACACGCAGACTGTCCAAAATCGGGGAGTGTCCTTGTCATGGCGATCGAGGTTCGTGAATCGGGCGTAGCCGGCACCATTCCAGGCACCGGCTTCACCAAGGCCCATCAGCTTTTTCGTGAAACGGTTCGCCGCTTCATCGACCAGGAAATCAATCCTTATGTCGATCAGTGGGAAGAGGCGGAAACCTTTCCCGCCCACGACCTGTTCAAAAAGGCCGGCGATCAAGGATTCCTGGGACTGTCCTATCCCGAGGAGTATGGCGGAGCGGGCGCCGATTATTGGTACAACATGGCGTTTGCCGAGGAGCTGGCGCGCATCAACTGCGGCGCCATTCCCATGGCGATCGGGGTCCAGACCGACATGGCCACTCCTGCGCTCAATCAATATGGCACGCATGAGCTCAAGAAAAAGTATCTGGAGCCAGCGATCCGCGGCGACGCGGTTTGTTCGATCGCCGTGACCGAGGCCGGCGGCGGATCCGACGTGGCTTCCATTCGCACCAAGGCCGAGCGAGTCGGCGATGACTACGTGATCAACGGCAGCAAGATGTTTATCACCAACGGCACCCAGGCTGACTGGCTCTGCTTGTTGGCTCGCACGACGCCAGGCACAACCTACAAAGGCATGTCCTTAATCGTCGTGCCCACGGACGCCAAAGGATTTTCCGTAAGCAAGAAGTTGAAGAAGATGGGCAATTGGGCCAGCGATACGGCCGAATTGGTTTTCGACGATGTGCGGGTGCCCGTTTCGAATCGGATTGGCGAAGAAGGAATGGGCTTCATCTATCAGATGCAGCAATTCCAGAATGAGCGGCTGGTCAGCGCCTTGGGCGCCGCGGCTGGGGCCGACAAGATTCTCAAGATGACGATCGAATACTGCCGGGGCCGAAAAACTTTCGGCAAGCCGCTGATTGAGAATCAAGCGATCTATTTCCGGCTGACCGAGCTGATTTCCGAGGTCGAATTCCTTAGACAAATGTGCTACCACTGTGGCCGCATGATGGATCGCGGCGACGACTACACCCGTGAAGCATCGATGGCGAAATTAAAGGCTGGTCGCCTGGTTCGCGAAGTCGCTGACTCCTGCCTGCAATACCATGGCGGAATGGGATACATGGAAGAGTATCCGATGGCCCGCTATTTTCGCGACTCGCGCTTGCTCTCCATTGGCGCGGGGGCCGATGAAATCATGCTGGGCATCATCGCCAGGTTTGAAGGCATTGCTCCGCCGCGTTGACCGGACAGATTCACGGTGGCGACGAAACGAGTACTCGCTTCCGTCCAGGAGAATTAAGAACGGTGCGGCGACAGCCTCTTTCCACGCAGCTTGATGCGAAGTCAGTCCAATTTCAGACCAACCGCGCGGCTGTGCTCGAGCAGTTGGACGAACTGAACAAACTGTTGGCCGCGGCCCGGGCTGGCGGCGGCGAGAAATCGGTCGCCCGGCACCATCAACGGGGCAAGTTACTGGTCCGCGAGCGTATCGAACTCCTGCTCGACCGCGATTCGCCCTTTCTCGAGCTCTCGCCCTTGGCGGCCGCCGGTACCGACTATGAGGTTGGCGCCTCGACGACCGCCGGCATTGGCGTCGTCTCGGGCGTCGAGTGCTACATCAGCGGCAACGACCCCACGGTGCGCGGTGGCTCGGTCAATCCCTACACGATGCGAAAGGGAATGCGCGGCTTCGAAATCTGCATGAAGAATCGGCTGCCGCAGATTACGCTGACCGAATCGGGCGGAGCCGACTTGCCGCGCCAGTCAGAGATCTTCTTGCCCGGTGGCGCTTCGTTTCGCGACCTGACGCGATTGTCGGCCATGGGTATCCCCACGATCGCACTCGTCTTCGGCAACTCGACGGCGGGCGGAGCCTATACGCCCGCCATGTGCGATTACACGGTGTTCGTCAAAAAACGAGCAAAGGTCTTTTTGGGGGGCCCGCCCCTCGTCAAGATGGCGACCGGCGAAGAGTCGGACGACGAGGAACTTGGCGGCGCGGAAATGCACTCGAAGATTTCCGGCTTATCGGATTATCTCGCCACCGACGAATTGGACGCGATTCGCATTGGACGCGAGATTGTCGCCAACTTGAATTGGAAAAAGCTCGGCCCGCTTCCGGCGGCGAACGTCGAGAACCCGCTCTACGACAGCGAAGAGTTGCTGGGCTTGGCACCCGCCGATTTGAAGATGCCCCTCGACATGCGCGAGATCATCGCACGCATCGTCGATGGATCACGATTCCATGAGTTCAAGCCGGCGTATGGCGCCAATTTGATCACGGGCTGGGCATCGCTCTATGGCTACGAGGTCGGCATTTTGGCCAATCAGCAGGGAGTGCTCTTTTCAGCGGAGGCGCAGAAGGCCACTCAATTCATCCAACTCGCCAATCAGAATTCCGTGCCGCTGATTTTTATTCAGAACGTTACCGGCTACATGGTCGGCAAAAAGTACGAGCAAGGCGGCATCATCAAGCACGGAGCCCAGATGATCAACGCGGTGTCGAACAGCACCGTGCCGCACATCACGCTGCAGATCGGCGCGTCGTACGGAGCGGGAAACTATGGCATGTGCGGCTATGCCTACAACCCACGGTTCCTGTTCCTGTGGCCCAATAGCAAAACGGCCGTGATGGGCCCCCAACAACTGGCGGGCGTGATGTCGATCGTGCGGCGGGCGGCCGCGCAGGCGTCGGGCAAGCCCTTTGACGAAGCACTCGACGCGATGATGCGCCAGGCGGTTGAAGATCAGATCGAAAAGGAGTCGTTGGCCACGTTCACCAGCGGCCAGGTGTTCGACGACGGAATCGTCGATCCACGCGATTCGCGCACGGTCTTGGGCATCGCACTGTCCGCCGCGCATTCCGCGGAGGTCCATGGCACGCATCGCTTTGGCGTCTTCCGCATGTGAGCCATCCGGCAGCAACGAAACATGACGACTCGTTCGATTCAAAAAGTCCTGATCGCGAACCGCGGCGAAATTGCCCGGCGGGTGATGCGCGCCTGCCGAGCAATGGGAATTGCCACCGTCGCGGTTTGCTCGGACGCGGATCGTGACGCTCCGTTTGTTCACGAAGCCGATGAGGTCGTGCGACTGGGCGGCTTGCTGGCGTCGGAATCGTACCTCCGCGGAGAGACGATCATCGCGGCGGCGCAGAAAACCGGCAGCGACGCGATCCATCCCGGCTATGGATTTCTCTCGGAGAACGCGGCATTTGCTCGCATGTGCCAGGAGGCGGGAATCATCTTCATTGGCCCCCCCGCTGACGTGATCGCCGCGATGGGATCGAAGATCGAGGCCAAAAAACTGATGAAAGCGGCCAACGTGCCGATTCTCCCCAGCGTCAACGTCGGCAGTCAGTCGGCCTCTCAGGTGCTCAAGCAAGTGGAGTCTTTGGGATGGCCGCTGCTCATCAAGGCTTCGGCCGGCGGAGGTGGCCGTGGCATGCGCATCGTGCGGCGCTCGGACGAGTTTGCATCGCTTTTGGCGACCGCGCAACGCGAGGCGCAAAGTGCCTTCGGCGATGGCACTTTGTTTGTCGAGCCCTACAGCGAAGCAGCCAGGCACATCGAGATTCAGATCTTTGGTGACGACCATGGCAACGTGGTGCACCTGTTTGAGCGCGAGTGTTCCATTCAGCGCAGGCATCAAAAGATCATCGAGGAATCGCCTTCCGTCGCTCTCGATGATGAACTTCGCGGCGCCATGACCGCCGCGGCGGTTCGAGCGGGCCAGGCGATCGGCTATGTCAACGCGGGAACGGTCGAATTCCTGCTCACTCCGAACAAGGACTTCTACTTTCTGGAGGTTAACACCCGATTGCAGGTCGAGCATCCGGTGACCGAATGCATTACGGGACTCGACCTCGTGCGGTTGCAAATCCTGATAGCTCAGGGCCAACCGTTGCCGCCAGAAGTCTACTCAGTCAAAATGCAAGGTCATGCCGTCGAGGCACGGTTGTGCGCCGAGGACCCTCGGCAAGATTATTTGCCATCCGCCGGTCGGCTGCATCGCTTCCGAATTCCGCCAGTGGCCGGCTTGCGAGTCGATACGGCGATCGATGATGCGGCCTTGATCTCGCCCTATTACGATTCCATGATGGCCAAGGTCATCGTGCACGCTCCGACCCGACGCGAGGCCACACTTCGACTCCGAACCTGTCTGGCACAGGCCCAACTGCACGGCTTGAGGACGAACCGCGAGTTGCTCGTGCGCACGCTCGAGCATCCAGATTTCCTGGAAGGGAAGATCGACACCCACTTTCTCCAGCGTCACGACGTCGCGGCCCTGTCGGCACCCTTGGGCGACACGAAGGTCGAGCACGTGCACGCCATCGCCGCCGCGCTGGCGGCCCAGGCGGACCGCCGACAGCATGCAACCATCCTCGGTCAGGCCCCTTCCGGATGGCGAAACAATCCATCGCAATTCCAGCAGGTTCGGTTCCAAGGCAGCGAAACGGAAATCGTCATTGACTATTGCTTCTCTCGTGACGGCTTGCGAATTCGCGCGGGAGCTGACGAATATGATCAAGTCAGCTATGAGGCGATCGCACCCGATCGAATCCGGCTCGGCCTGAATGGAATCGAGCGGAGCTTTTCGATTCATCGGATCGACGGCACGTCGTTCGTCGACAGTTCGCTGGGCTCGTCGACGCTCGTGGAGATTCCGCGCTTTCCGTTGCCGAAGGACGAAACGGTCCCCGGCTCCCTCGTTGCCCCGCTGCCGGGCGTCGTCAATGAAGTGAGAGTCCATCAGGGTGATACGGTCGCTGCCGGTGACATCGTGCTCGTCATCGATTCCATGAAAGTGTTCCATTGGATTTCAGCCCCGCTTGCCGGACGAGTCGTTGAGATTCGCGTCGAGCGCGGCAACCATGTCGAAGCGGGCACGGTGTTGGCCGTTATTGAAGACACCTGAGGTCGCCTGATACAGTTGGTCATTGGACCATCTGGATGGCCTCTGGCCGGCACGGTTGTCGACAATCGCAAAGACCGAGATAGCCTTCATGTCAATTCCACTCCGCATTGCAAACTGCTCCGGATTCTATGGCGATCGGCTCTCGGCAGCGCGCGAAATGGTAACCGGCGGCCCGATCGATTTTCTAACGGGCGACTACCTGGCCGAACTCACCATGATGATCCTTTGGAAGGCCCGGCAAAAGGATCCGACGCGCGGCTATGCAGTCACCTTTCTCAAGCAGATGGAATACGTGCTGGGTGAAGCGCTCGATCGCGGAATCAAAATCGTCGCAAACGCCGGCGGACTCAACCCGATCGGTTTGACGGTTGAATTGCGATCGCTTTGCGATCGATTAGGACTGAAGGCAAAGATCCTGCACGTCGAGGGCGATGACCTTCTGCCCGATTTGGCGGCGATCCAGCAAGCGGGCCATGATTTGAGGCATCTGGATACAGGCAAACCGCTGCGTGAATTACGCGCGAAGCCCCTGAGTGCCAACGCGTATCTCGGGGCTTGGGGAATCGTCGAGGCCCTGAACCAGGGGGCCCAAATCGTGGTCTGCCCGCGAGTGACCGATGCATCGATCGTCGTCGGTCCGGCAGCCTGGCACTTCAAGTGGCGGCGCGATGATTGGGATCGCCTGGCCGGGGCTGTCGTCGCCGGACACGTCATCGAGTGCGGCACCCAATGCACCGGCGGAAATTATTCGTTTTTTCAGGAAGTGCCAGGGCTGGAGCACCCCGGCTTTCCGATCGCTGAAATCCACGCGGACGGATCGAGCGTGATTACCAAGCACGCTGGCACCGGTGGACTCGTTTCGACCGGAACGGTGACAGCACAATTGCTCTATGAAATTGACCAGCCGTCGTATCTCAATCCCGACGTCGTCGCCCGCTTCGACACGGTCCGGCTGGTTCAGGAAGGTCGCGACCGGGTGCGCATCGCCGGCGCGCGGGGTGAGCCGGCACCGGAAACCGTCAAGGTCTGCTTGAATTATCTGGGGGGATTCCGAAATCAGGCGACATTCGTGCTGACCGGGCTGGACATCGAGGATAAGGCCGCGTTGGTCGAGCGAACTCTTCGCAATTCCATGAAAGCCGAGCAGTTCGACGAATTTGACGTGCATCTGGAACGGACCGACAAGCCGGACGCCGCCACCAACCAGCAGGCAGCTGCGTTTCTTAAAGTGACGGTCAAGAGCCAGGACTCCAAACGCGTCGATCGAAACTTCTCCGGCGCCATCATCGAAATGGCTTTGGCCAGTTATCCCGGCTTCTTTTGCACCACACCACCAACCGACGCGACCCCTTTTGGCGTATATTGGCCCACGTTAGTAGCCGCCGATGTTCCCCAACATGTGACGGTTCTGGAAGACGGCACCCGCGTTCCCATCGAGCCTGCACCTTCTGGACCTGTCGTCCATCACATCCACGTGGAGACAGCGCGCCAGCCAACCACACCAACAGGCCCAACTCGCTTAATGCCGCTGGGCAACTTGTTTGGTGCTCGCTCCGGAGATAAAGGAGGCAACGCCAATGTGGGCGTCTGGTCGCGCGATGAACAAGGCTATGCGTGGCTCGAATCGTTTCTGACAATCGAGCGGTTTCAACAACTTGTTTTCGAGACAGCGGGTTTGGACGTTCAGAGATATCTATTTCCGAACCTGAGGGCCTTGAACTTTGTCGTCGTCGGCCTCTTGGGCGAAGGAGTGTCCTCGTCGACCCGTTTTGATCCGCAGGCCAAGAGTCTGGGTGAATATCTTCGCTCCCGACTCGTCAACCTGCCGGAGTCTCTATTCGGTACCGCGTCGGCAAAACAAGTCCCGTGAGACACACTGGCTTTCACTGGCCATTTCCGCAGATGCTGCGATCGACGTGTCGGGCTGTACCGCAACGGTCGCTCTGGTAAACTTGAAGGTACGACAGACACCGCACCGGATGGGTGGCCGAGTGGTCTAAGGCGGCAGTCTTGAAAACGATTCTGGGCCGCGAGCACCAACACCTAAAACTTGCCGCAACCGATTGATTAATAGGCAGTTACGGCACATCACGAGCGCAGTCGCGAACACCCAGAAAAGTCCAAAAACACCTAGTAGCGGGTGTCACTGACACCCGCTTGAATCCTGGTCACCGGTCCCTGACTGGTCATCCGAGCGTCTGGCAGGTGGGGTTTCCGAACAAGCTGTGGCAAACAATCAAATGACGGAATGGCAATGGACAATTGAGCCGTTTTTGAAAACGGACTCGAAGTCCATCAGCAAGGCACCTCTTCGAGTCTAAAGCCCGACTACCGCCACGCAGCATGTGAACGACGACCGGCGCAAAGATGCCAGCATCGTGTAGAATCCCACGATGATCCTGCACGTCGATATGGACGCCTTCTATGCCTCAGTCGAGCAGCGAGATCGCCCCGAGCTGATCGGCCAGCCCGTCATCGTCGGTGGCACACCGGGGGCGTGGTGTCGTGGCAGCCGCCAACTATGTGGCCCGCCAGTACGGCATTCACAGTGCCATGCCGGCCGTCACGGCACGACGCCTCTGACGCAGTCGCCAAGCCAATCAGGTCGTCCT
>PLYM01000148.1 GCA_003153375.1 Planctomycetaceae bacterium | reverse complement strand
CGCAAGCAATTTCAGTGGTTTGTATAAGAGGGGCTGAGATCGGTCGGAGGTGGTCCGCATCAAACCTGCTCAGTGCAAACCGTAGCAGGGTTGCCGGAGTAAGCGGGCGCATATACATGTCGCGTAAACTACGTACATTTTCCGGTTTTTGTGGGGCCCTAAATGACCTCCGACGAATGCGCTGAAATGGTTGACCTCTGTGGCTCGTTAACTTTTTCAACGGCCTTATATGAGCAGTCTTCCTTCATACGCGCCTTGAGGCTCGAGGGCGTTCATGTCGATCGTCTACCCAACAGTATCAATGTTGTCAGTGCGACCTCCTTGCAAATAACAATTGGGGATCAGGTATATACCGGATTGAAATTCGACCGACCTGTGGTAGATTTCACGTCTCAGGCGACACGATTCCCCTCAATTCGCAGGTTACCTGACTGACAGGTCTTCGGCGTGTTCTAACGTGAGGGAGTGGGCGATGGCCCAATTGCCGAGGGACTTCGGCCAAAATCTCAGCCGTCGCCTAGGGATCGCACAGGCTCTTGAGTGTGTGTTTCACCAGTGGCCTTGGATTGCGCAGGACAGACCAGGGAGGGCGGCGTGGCTACAATTCTGATCGTCGACGACAGCCCGGACATTCGCAAACATTTTGCGACGCCCTTGCGGAAGCAGGGACATCGGCTATTGGAAGCCGCTGACGGAGTGGACGCTTTGAAGTTGGCTCGCAAGGAGCGCCCCCATCTGATCATGGCGGACACCCGAGTGGCGATGCCTGGCGGATATGAGATTGTCCGCCAACTTCGGTCGGAGCTCGAGATGGCGCAGACTCGCGTCATCCTTTATTCCGGTCGCGATATTCAGCAGGACGCAATCGAGTTGGCGCACGCCATCGACGTCCCGCTCGTGCTACCCAAACCGAGCAATCCTGAAGAATTCATTCGACTCGTTGAGCTCGTTCTGAGCCGGACCAAGGGTTCTGCTGATCCAGCGAGTGGTCTCCGGAGAAACGACCGCCAGCTCCCGCGACGGTCGCTGCAAAACCCGTCGCGGGGGGCTACCGACCTCGAGAGAATGAAATCGGAAATCGCGCACCTTCAGGCTGAAGTGCGGTGTCGCGACGAGCAACGTGTCCGCACCAACGAGTCGATACTGGCCGAAGCAGAGCAGCTTTCGCACATTGGCAGTTGGAACTGGAACATTGAGAGCGGCACCGTGGCCTGGTCGGACGAACACTATCGCATCTTCGGCCTGAGCCCGCAAGAAATTGTGATGACCTATGATGATGTCCTGAGCTTTGTCCACCCAGACGACCTGGCAACGCTCCGAAGCATCGTGGAACAGGCCTTGCGAGTGAATCAACCCTTCGAGTATTGCCTGCGCGCATTGCATCGGAACGGAACCACGCGGTACGTGCAGTCCCGAGGTCGAGTAGTGCTTGATGAGGGCGGCAAGCCCGCGCGCATGTTCGGCACTGTTCAAGATGTCACGGAGCGGATACACGCAGACAGACGATTGCGAGAAAGCGAGGAGCAGTTCCGCCAACTGGCCGAGCATATCGGTGAAGTCTTCTGGATGGTTGACCCCAGGCAATCCCAAGTCATCTATGTCAGCCCCGCGTTCGAGAGAATTTGGGGACGAACTCGTGAAAGTCTCTATGAGTCGCCTCAATCCTGGCTCGAAGCGATTCATCCGGCCGACCGCGAGCGGGTTGTCGAAGCCGTTGGGAAGATGCTCGCCGAGGCACGTTACGGTGAAACCTATCGCATCGTGCAACCCAATGGATCCATCCGCTGGATCCGAGATCAGGGCTTTCCTGTTTACGATGCGGCTGGAAGTCTCGTCCGAATGGCCGGACTTGCCGCGGATATCACCGACCTGAAACAGGGCGAGGAAGAGCTCCGGCGATACGTCCAACGGCTGGAGGTGGTGAGTGAAATCGATCATGCGATTCTAGCGGCTCGCTCGTCCCAGGAGATTGCTCAAGCGGCCGTGTCTCGCATTCGCCGGTTGGTTCCTTGCCAGCGAGCATCTCTGGTGACGTTCGACTTTGAGGCCGGTCTCGCGGTATTTTTGGCCGTGAGCACAAATGGCGAGTCGCGGCAGCCGCCGGAAACATGCATCCCGATCGACGCTTTTTGCGATATGCGTGACCTTTTGAGAGGCCAGGCCCGCATGGTCGAAGATCCGCAGGCCCTGCAGGATCAACCTTCCGCGGCCAAAGCGGCACTCGAAGAAGGCGTCCAATCTTACCTCATGATACCGATCCGTTCGAAGGACGAGTTGCTAGGCTTATTCAAATTGGAGCATGAACAATCGGCCGCCTTCAATCGGGAGCATGTTGAAATCGTTTGCGAGATTGCCGATCGCGTTGCCATATCGTTGAAGAGCGCCCGTTTGTATGAACAGGTTCTCAGCGGGCAGGAACGAATGCGCGCCCTGTCAGCCCAGTTGCTGATGGCCCATGAGGACGAACGCCGCCGTATCTCCCGCGAACTTCACGATGAGATCGGGCAGGCATTAACCGTGACCAAGGTCAGCCTGGAGGCCCTCAAGAAAACGGCCGGCGAACTTGCATCCGCGGCGGAGCGGACGATGAGCACCGTCGCCAATGCCGTCCAACAGGTGAGAAACCTGTCGCTCGACTTGCGTCCGCCCATGCTCGACGACCTCGGGCTTGTGGCGGCGTTGCGCTCCTACTTGGATCGGCAAGCGCAAGATGCCGACTTCTCCGTCCACTTCGAAATCGATTCGATCACTTCGGAAGTATCGACCGAGATCGAAACGGCTTGCTTTCGAGTGGCCCAGGAAGCGATGACCAATATCATCCGGCACGCGCGGCCTCGCCAGGTGCGCGTCGAACTGCGGCAGTGCGAGGGCACCCTGCGGTTGTTGGTTCACGACGACGGCATCGGATTCGATGTAGCTGCAGCGCGCCAACGTGCGGTGCGCGGCGAATGCCTGGGCCTGTTGGGCATGGAGGAACGCGTGACTCTCCTCGGCGGACAAATCGACGTCAAATCCACACCGGGCCACGGAACGGAGATTCTCGCTTGCTTTCCGATTCATCCGGCGACCCGCTTTCATCACAGGCACTAATCATGGTACGCAAATCTCCTTCGAAATCGATTCGCATCGTGATTGCCGACGATCACCAACTGCTGCGCGAGGGGCTCTGCGGCTTGCTTGCGAAGTTCGATAACATCGAAGTGGTCGCGGAGGCCAGCGACGGCCGGCAGGCTTTGGCTCTCGTCAAGGCCCACCAACCCGATATCTTGCTGACCGATATCGGAATGAAAGGCATGAACGGACTCGAGGCCGCGGCACGCGTGATTAAAGAATACCCTCACATCCGCGTGATCGTGCTTTCGATCCATTCGCACGAAGAATATGTGTGGCAGGCCCTGCAGTCCGGCGTTTCCGGCTATCTGCTCAAAGACTCCAGCACCGCCGAGCTCGCATTCGCTATCGTGGCGGTCGCTCGCGGTGAAACGTATCTGACTCCCGCCATTTCCAAGCATGTGGTCGATGACTACATTCAGCGCGTTGGCGTTGGTCACATGCCGATCGATCGTTTGACGCCGCGGCACCGTGAAATATTGCAGATGATCGCCGAAGGCAATTCCACCAAGAAAATCGCGAACATTCTGCACTTGGGCGTCAAGACGGTCGAAACGCACCGAACGCAGTTAATGGAGCGGCTCGCAATCCACGACGTAGCCGGCCTGGTTCGCTACGCCATCCGTCACCGGTTCATCGAGCTGGAATCGTAGGATCGCAACTTGGCGCCGCCAGCATACGCCGGACAGGTGCGGACCAGATGCCCGTGGCACCTACCCGTCCACTTCGTTCGAACCACGGCACCGGTCAATGTCGCGACGACTCATCGGTTGCCGGCGGCCTTAGGCTCTCGTTGCACCCGCGAGTCACGGACGGACGGCTCGGGTTCCTCAACGATGATCATCGCTGCAGCTTCGAAAGCGTTTGGCGGTGCCCCCGCAATTTGGGAACCAGCTTCAGGCTCGAATCGACCGACGACATAATTCACGTGTTCGTTCGTATGGCTGGTCACAAAGCGGACATTGATGCCGAAATGTTCACGGACGAAGTTGCGGTACAGAGAGTGGAAATCGGGAAGGCCCAGCAGGAAGACATCGGGACGCTCGTATAACGCGGAGGGCACGCTATCGACGCCGAACTTCTGTTTCATCGATTCAAAGAACGGCGTTTGTTGTGGCCAACCCAATACGAGCTGGTTCAGATTCGAGAATGATTCCAAACTGTCGAACGGTGAAATAACCTCATAGGGAAAGCCCGGCGCCCACACGACATAGAGCTGGTCGCCGCGCGGTTTCAGGGATTCAACATATTCCAGCAATTCATGTCGAGCGGCTTGCACCTTGTGGCTGCGGCGATACTGAGGTTTGATGCTATAAGTCAGCGCCACGAGCGCGAGAATCAATAGCGCATCCACCCGAGCCGGTCGAAACAGCAATCGCATCGCCGGGCGCCGCCAGGTGGTTGGCGATACAAGGCAGCGCAGCGCCAAGCCGGGCCGTCGTCGCCGCGGCATGGCAACCTCATCGCGTGCCATCACCAACAACAGTGCCAGTGGAAACATCAGTGCGGGAAAATAGACACGGCTAGGCGGCACTTTGCTGAACACTGCCAGGCAGCCGAGCAAGGTTAGCGCTGCCGCCGCGCTGGCAAGAAAGGCCAAGAGGTCCTGCCTGGTCGACGCGCTGCACACGAAGAACAGCGGGAGCACAAGCCCGATCGACCACACCGATTTGTCGTACCACATCGTGCGCATCCAACTCTGCCAATACGCGGCTGTCAGACGTTGGTCTCGCCAGGGATAACTGTCGAGCAGATGCTGAAGGTTTGCCTTGCTGTACAACACGGGATCGTCGTAAAACCAATTCAAGATCATCTTGTGATCATTTTTGCTCCATTCAACCTGCTCGAAGAGATGGGCTGTTCGAGGCGTATAGCTGATCCATTCGTAGTCGTTGAATTTGATTCGCACCTGGTTGTAGTCGAAGAAACCGCGCCATTGCGGATCGTGCGCATAGCGGGCTTCGTTGTAAGCAGCGAGCCCCAGCACCATCGCAAGACAGATGCCGGCGGTCCAGGCGGTCGACAGCAGAATGCCCCGCCTTGGTGACCAGCCGATCAGACATATCGCGGCTGGCAGCGCAACGATCGACGTCAGGTAAAAACACTCCAGGCGAATGAGAGACGCCAACACCAAGAGTGCAATACCACTACCCTGAAGCACACGCACGCGGCATCCGGGGTCCCTAGCCATCCGTCGTAGCGCCAGCAGACATACGAATGCACCGCCTTGGCCGACCAACGCGGCGGTCATGGTGAACTGAAGGTTGTTGAACAAAAACACTTCCTCGATGGCGAAAAAGGCCAGATATAATCCCAGCCTTAGTCGCGTATATCCAGGCGCGATGGTGCAATACAAAATCGCCACTTGCCCGAGATACTGTGCGAAGTACAAGTAGCCTCCATACCAGGGTATCGATGGGAAGGCGCTGTAAAGCGACTTCAGCACGTGCCCGATAACGACGTTCGTGAAAACCAAGTGCTCATCAGGCAACTGACAAGCTCCCTTGCCGGCCGCGATCATCATCAATTGTGGGTCGTCATTGCTCTGAAAGCTGGGAATGAAGAACGCAAACATCAATGCCAGCAGTCCGGCCACCGTCAACAGCGAGAACCGCAGCGGACTTTGGCGGCCGAGGTTTTCGAATTTCGTCGCGAACACGGTAACCCAGGGGCGAATCAGTGGGGGCGTGCTCTGGTGGATCCATCCGACCGACTGGACCGCGAGACGGACGCAGCAGGTGGCCATGCCATGCGGCCAGGACGACCCATCGTCGTATGTCGCAGCCGCTCGCGGGATGTTCGGCGGTTCATTCATCAGTGAATCGTGCCACTTGTGCCCGAATCCGTGAGTTGAAGCCCATGTTCGGCCGTTGTTCGCCGTGCTGACCGCGAATGCGGCAAATGCTCGACCGGCGCTCACCTTCGAGTCATTGGACGCGTCGCAGGTGGAGCGCTGACAACGGGGACCACGGAACGTAGTTCGTAGCCCAAATTGAGCCAGCCGTCACGCGACGACAATTCCTTGAGCTGCAGGCGGCGGAGCTTGCCCCACTGGCCGCCTTCTGGAGGCATCAAGCCGTCGAAGTACAGATCGCTCAGAAAAACGCCGCCAAACTTTCGCTTCAGAAATTCGTGGAACTCTGCTTCGCGCGGATCGGTGTGGTCCCCAGCTTCGGCGTCCGTAAACTCCACCACCGGATCCCCCCGACGAATCAATCGCGGCCCATCCGCGGTACACTCCAGGACATACACGGCCGAGATTGCCAGGGCGCGGTCGAGGCGCTGCGTCCCGCGCATGGCTTGATCGATGCGTAAGGTTATCGACACGCCCTCATCGGCGAACGAAACGATCAGCGGGCAGTCCTGGGCCACCGTTACGCTCCAAGGCTCCGTCCGGGCGTGGATCCAGAGTGGGCGCGGCGTCACGCCGGTCAGGAGTTTCAGCAAGTCGGCCAGATCGTGGTCGGCGCACGTTTTGCCGGCAAGCACGAGAGCCGCCATCTCATTGACGAACGAGTCGTTCAGGCAAATAGCAAAATCGTCGGCCAGCCGCGGCGGCGAACTTGCCAGGGGTTTGCTCGCCGCCAGTTCGGCACTACGCAGCAATCGGATCGATAAATGATCGCGAGTCGTCGCCAGCTGAGCGCCTGGGAAAGCTCCTCGATCGGAAAGCGGCCTTCGCACCTTGTCGACAAATTGACTCTGGAGCTGGCCCAGGCTTTTGCCGATTTCAAAATCGAGTTGTTTTTCGGCGCGACTGGCCGCACGCTGGCCGCAGGCCTGCTCAGCTTCCGATTGCGCGCGTCCCACGCGGCGCCAGGCAACGCGCTCCACGAAACGTCCCGGCGAGTCGACGTTACGAACCTGAATCGTGGTGCGTCCGTTCGAGCGGGTCGGCTGGAGGTGCAGGCCTTGGGCGTCGAGAAGGATGTCCTTATCAACGCGGATCCGCGTTCGCGAGGACGAATGGATTTGCACGGATCCCGAGGTGCTTACCGCGTCGTCCATGATCACCGTGCCGTTCATCGACAAGCGTAGATTCGCCGTCTGTGCATTCGGCACCAGGTCCAGGCCAATCTGGCAGTCGACGCGGGCCGTTCCGCGCGTGGTCATGTTGAGAATCGGTTCCGCAACGGTCTCCTTGAGCGTCACGTCGCGGTTGAGCATGTACTGGAGCACGCGCTTCGAGACGTGAGCCACCGCGCCCACTCGGGCAGCGGCAGACCCCGCGGCCTCGCCGCGATCGTCCCCGATCGTCGACGAGGGTCTGCCCGTGTCGCCGAGTTGCCTTTCGGCGCCAAACGCTCCGCCGCGCGAGCCTAGCAGGCACGCACCGATCGTCATCAACAGCAGTGAGGGAAATCGCATGGTCAATCATTGCAAGCGAGGGGTTAGTTCTTCTCGGGCGACACGAGGCGGTAGCGAAACCGCGTGCTGAACATTTCGTCTGTCGTTTGTTGACCCCAGAGAACTTCCGCGGAAGGATCGGGGTTGTTGGGATTGAAAGCGGAGTTGTCGAAGTGGGCTGTGGCCAGCAGCTCGGTTCCGGCGGAAAGCCGCAGAGGAGTACTCAGTTCATACATGCGCTGCCAGCGCTGATCGTACCGCGGCACGGAGAGCACGGTTTGCCGTTTATCGATCTCGCCGGTGTCGACGTTGCGCTCGACGATTTCCAGACGAAATGATTTGCCGCGGAGGTGAAAGTGAGGACGAATGGCATCGATGTCCACGTCCTTTTCGAAATAATAGCTATCTTCCATGCGGAAGTGCGGATCGTGGGGCGGAATGCGGAAGCGGCCCACGGGCTTGCGAAACACCCGCCCCAGCACTTCATGCTCGGGGGGCTTATCGGCCCACTTGAACGCGACCATCGATTGGTCCGACGTGGCCTCGCGGTTGTTGGGCGTGTAGTGCAGCTCGTAGATCAAGTCGCAGTTCTTGGGGATGCGGGCGGCCTGGCCTCGGTCGAACGTCTTCGCGTTATGCGTATCACCGGGCACATAATCAAAGATCACATTTCCGCGTTGGGTGTTCAGACCATACAACTGGGCCATCGCGGCCGGGCCTTGAAACTCTTCGCTTCCGGCTGGGACGAGATGAATGGCAACGTGATGGACAACTTCCGCGTTGCCCGGCTTGACTTGCGCTGCTTGATACCAACAGTCTTCGGGCCGATTGACTCGCACGCGAAAAAATTGGTATTCGAGCACCCCATCCTTCGGCACCCGAAACGGCGCGGGCATCTTGTAGACGAAATCGGGACGATCAATCGCCCAGTCGTCGGGTGCGGGCCAGGTCGCGGGACGCAGCGCATCCTTGGGGTCGCCTTCCCGCGCGCCTTGCTCCGCCCAGCAATGTAACACGTCGACTTCGGCCTCGCTGAGCCGCTTGTCGTTGAGTAGTTTGCCATACTCTGGATTCAGAAGTCCGTGCCAAGGTGGCATCTGTCTCTCACTGACGACTTCGGCAATCCGCTCGGCGTTGTAATAGGCGTCCTCGTACGAAGTAAGCTTGAACGGACCGACGCCGCCGGCGCGATGGCAGGTCTGGCAGTTCCGCTGGAGGATGGGAGCGACGTCGCGGTGGTAAGAGACTTCCTGCCGGGCCAGCAAAGCTTTCTGTCGGCCTAACGGACATCCGGAGGTCGGCACGTGCGCGCGTTGCACGGCCGTCCCCTGCAGCAGCGCCGAAAGGGCGTCCTCCAGATAGAACTCGGTGGGGTCTAACAGATTGCCGCCCCGTTTGAATTGGTTGTCGATTGGGCCTTGATATCGCTTGTGCAGGTTTTCGTCGAGCACGACGATCTCCGGCGTCCTTTGAACGCCGAGTCGATCGGCCAATCGGTGATCGAGGTCCTGAAATACGGCAAAGGGAATGTCACTGTCGTGAGCATGAATTGCCATACTCCAAATGTTCACGCGTGTGTTGGAATAAATGCCTAGAAAAGAAATGCCCTTGGCTGCCATCCTCTCGTGAAGATCTTTAAGCCGCGGAAGTTGTTTCTTAGCAATGGGGCACTCGGTGTCGAGAAAAGCCAAGACAATCGCCTTGGTTCCGGGGGTTTTGAATTCGTCGAGACGGTGCACGCCGGCATAAATGCTTTTGAGCGCCGGCTCCGGGAGATCCGCCCGCGATTCTGAATCCGCGGACGCGACCATCAGGCCCGCGACGGAAAATGCGTGCGCGAACAACAAAACGATCAGCCTTCGCCGGAGCATTCTCTCCCCTTCTTCCTAAGACTTCCAAATCGTGCTGAGTCAAGGGGCCGACAACGCCTCTCGACAGCGCGCACCACTTTTTTGCACCGGATTGCCGCCGCTGACTTGAGTTCTCAACCTGGCGGCGTGAGCCTGAGCAAATCACCGCGAGTTTCGCCCGCCGCGGTGGGTGACGACGATTCGGCTTTCGCCGACCATGGCGGGGAGACGTGCGTGGGCGCTCGAATAACCGCGGGGGCTCCGAACGGATTGTTGAATTGCAAGCAGTCGACATCCGTCATTAGCGATGAAAAGTCCCTACCGCGACGGTACGGGTGCCACTTGCCTTCGAGCACTTCCTGAATTGTGCGATGGCTCATCGCGCCTGTCAGCCAATCCGTTGTTGGCAGCGAATCGAGTTGTGTCGCACCCGCCCAACCAGAGTTGCGCCGCGCTGCGCAGGAACGAGCTGGTTATTCCTACATTCGGCAGTTTCCATCGCTTGGGGAATAAACTAATCCCGTAGCTCCCCCAAGAAAGTCTGCTTGCGATGGTTCAAGAAGTCGGCCCAAAGTGATCGCCGCAAGTATTGATCGCGTCCGAAACTGACCGTGCAAATGCTGCGGATTCTGCGCGGATACGTGCCACGGCTCCGAATCGTCTAAGGAAACCCCTAGCCGTCTGCTGGACACGCAGACATTCCCCTTGGTGTGGTGCGCGCACTAAGGAAAAGGTTTGATTGACAAGATTCATGCAGGCCGCATGTTTGCAGCACCGACACCAGCCGCACTCAGCGTGTCATGACCCTCGCCACGCCCGACCGATGCGCATGATCGACGAACATCACTTGACCCCAGAACTGACGCCATTCGAGCGGTTGCGCGGGGCCGCGACGGACGTGACCGTCGATCATCGTTTGGCAGCCCGAAACATCCGCCGGAAGTGCGCCTCGACTGACGACGGAATGCGAGAACGTCGCGAACACGAGCAATTTGTCTCTGCCGTTTTGCACGATCTGCGTTCGCCGTTGATCAACTTGCAGGGCTTCAGCGCCGAGTTGGCCGCGTCGTGTCAGAAACTCCGCAGCCTCATCGCGCAGCCGGGAGTGCCCGCGGAACTGCGCGAGGCGGCGCTGGCCCTCATCAATCAACGTGCGATCCAATCGCTGGAGTTCATACGCGGCGCCGTGAGCCGCGTGGGAAGCATCGTCGATTCGCTGCTGCGTTTGTCGCTGTTCGGCAGTGTTGAGTATTGCTGGCAAACTGTTGACGTCGGCGCCGTCGTGCGGCGCGTGGTCGACGCGACCTTGGCCACGATTGCCAAGCGGGACGCCCTGGTGACGGTGCACGAATTGCCCGCCGTCTGGAGCGACCCGATGGCCATCGAGATAATCTTCCCCCATCTGATTGGCAAGGCACCCCAGTATCCCAAACACGCCCAATCCGGAGTCACTGAAATCGGCGCGGCCCAATCGTCCGGGGCCCGCCGCGCGACCAAAGGCGACAGCGCGATCTACTGCGTGCGCGACAACGGGGTCGACATTCCGGAAAACTGCCTCGACAAGGTGCTTTAGGTCTTGCGACGGCTTCAGCCGCACGCTCCAACCAACCTTGCAACTCTTTCGCGATGAGCTCCGGTCCGTTGTAGCTCTGCACATGGTCAGGAGCACCGCGGACGGCGAACAGGTACGCACAAAGTGCAGATTCAAGCTCATCTGTGCGCGATCGTGCAGAATCGGACGCGCCTGGTCATCGCCGATTATCTCTCGGTGACCGACCGCTGGTTGTGCCACCTGTCGAAATCCGCAGGTACACCAGCCCGATGAGACCCCCCCAGACTTCTTCATCAGGCCAATCATTTGAAGGCACGCTCTAAGGAATCGCAGTGTTTGTATGGGGACTAACCTTATAACGGAAATGCGGCCATGAGGTAGGTTCCTTTAGAGATGTTGTCGCTGTGGCTGACGGCCGACCATACAGCACGTTCTTGTCAGTGAAAGCGACGAGTCGGGAGGACTACCATGTTGCACTTCAATGTCGGTTGGCTGTTCGGGAAACCGTCGACCCGTAAAAACATTCGTCAAATTCCGACTAAAAAACGTCTCACTCGGCGACTGTTGTTTGAAGACCTGGAAGGTCGCGCGCTATTGACCCAGTTCCTGGGCGCGGCCGAAACCTTCGCCGTCCTGGGCGGTCAGGCTGTAACTAACACCGGTCCCTCCGCCATCGTGGGAGATGTGGGCGTCAGCCCTGGTGCTTCGGTTACCGGCTTTCCGCCGGGGCTGGTAACATTGGGATCGATTCATGCGGCAGACGCGCTCGCGGCCCAGGCGCAGAGCGATCTCACGACGGTGTACAACGTCGTCGCCGGACTACCGGTCACTGCCGACTTGACGGGCCAGGACTTGGGTGGGCTCATGCTCACAGCCGGCGTGTACCATTTTTCTAGCTCCGCTCAACTGACCGGGACGCTCACCCTCGACGCGCAGGGGAACCCCAACGCGGAGTTCGATTTCCAGATTGGAAGCACGCTGACGACCGCCAGCAACTCGTCGGTTGTCGTCATCAACGGCGGTGACCCGTGCGACGTGTTTTGGCAGATCGGCTCCTCCGCAACTCTGGGTACGACCACGGTGTTCGTGGGACATATTCTCGCGCTGACGAGCATTACCCTGCTGAACGGGGCGAGCATTGATGGCAGCGCCTTGGCCCGTAATGGCGCCGTGACGCTTGACGATAACGTCATCTCAATCGCCGATTGTCTTACCGGCAGTATCTCGGGCGTAAAGTTCAACGACATCAATGGCGACGGCGTGCGCCAGGTCGGCGACACCCCGCTGGCCGGCCTCACCCTGTTCCTGGACACGAACAATAACGGTGTCCTCGATACAGGCGAGATGAGCACCGTCTCGGACGTCAACGGCAACTACAGCTTCGTGAATCTCGCCGCCGGAACCTACCGCGTTCGCGAGTCGCCGCAAGCCGGTCTGCTGCTGACCACGCCGAACCCGGCCCCGATCACGCTGGTCGCTGGCCAGGTCGTCGCCGGAGTGGACTTCGGCGACTTTCGACTGATTTCGATCAGCGGCACGAAGTTTCAGGATATGAACGGCAACGGAGTGCGCAACATTGGCGATCCGGCCCTGCCCGGCATCACCGTGTTCCTCGATGCGAACAATAATGGTGTCCTCGACGTCGGTGAGACGCGTACCGTTACCGATGTCAACGGCAACTTCAGTTTTTTGAACCTGGGACCGGGGACCTACCGTGTTCGCGAGTCGCTGCCGGCCGGCGTTGCGCAGACCACGACCAACCCGGCCAACATCGTGGCCAGTAGCGGCACCAATGTCAGCGCCATCGCGTTTGGCGATTTCTTGTTGGTCTCGATTAGTGGCAACAAGTTCCAGGATACGAACGGCAATGGCACTCGCGACCCTGGCGAGCCGGGTCTGCAAGGATTTGTTATCTTCCTCGATGCCAACAATAACGGTGTGCTGGATGCAGGCGAGCGAAATACCACGACCGACGCCAGCGGCAATTACACCATCGCGAACCTCGCCATTGGCACCTACCGTGTCCGAGAGGTTCAACAAGTGGGTTATGTGCAGATGACGCTCAACCCCGCAAACATCGTCGTCACAACCAGCGGAGCGAATGTCGCGGGCATCAGTTTCGGTAATATGCCCACGTCCAGTCTGGTCGCGGTGAGCAAACTGCTGTTCATCGGCCGGAACCTGGCCAACCTATTGGATGGCACCTTCGCGCAGCAAGCGATCTTCGTGGCCAACCTCTTCCCGACGTTCCTCGGCCGCGCTCCGGACGTCGCAGGTTTAACGTACTATCTGCGCCTGCTGCAGGCCGGCTACACCCAAGCTCAGGTGACCGCCATCTTCAGGGCTAATTTCCACGTGTGAATCGATTGTTCGAGCCGGGCACTCGCGGTCTCGCTGTGCTGACCGCGGGGGTGCGGCTGCACTACCAGACAAAGCCCACGCCGAAATTGATCCCTAACGCCCAGAAGTCGGAATGATTGAACAGGGGGGCCGGCCGGGCGTCGCCAACTAATGTCCCCGGCCCGGCAGAGGTCGGCAACTGGGTCGGGTTGACAACGAAGTCGATCTGGTCGCCGGGCCGCACCACGTTGCTCCAGTACAGCAGGGTATAGCCCACGAAGACGCGCATGTGGGCGGTCACCTGGCGGCCGACGTTCAATCCGATCTGAGGTACGACGGTGAACGCGTCCTGGTTCTGAGTGCCGATATTCGTGGGCAGCGCCAGCAAGCCACCCTGCTGAGTGACCGACACGCCGCCGGGGTTGGTGAAGACTGTGGTCCCGCTGATGCGAACCTGCTGGTGCGTATCGCCCAGGGCCACCAAGCCCGTCACGTTCATGAACCAGGCGCCCCGCCACCACTCGGCGCGGAGTCCGATCTGTGCACCGTAGAAGTTGTTGGTGGTGTCGAAGCGATCGACCAACGTGATGGACTGACCAGGAACGAACGGCGGCGAGGGCGCGGTGGGAAGAACGTTCACATTCTCGGTGATGACCAGGTTTTCCCGGAGTCTGAGATAGCTGAAGCCGCTGATCAAATCCAAACGGTAACCCGATTCGCAGCAGTCGGCCTGGCAGCAATCCGTCGGACAGCAAGCCGTCTGGCAACAACCCGTTTGGCAGCAAAAGAGATTGCAGAGCATATTCATTTGGCCCCCCAGCAACTGGCTGCCGGAGGAGCTCGCGACGGTGCCGCTGCTGATACCGGGAAAAGAAGTCAGCTGGCTGTCTTGCAGGCCCGTGATGGAATTGAAAAAGGGGCGAGCGAGGACCAACGAGCCGGGCAGATCCGCCGAATTTGCGCTGAAGTTACTAGCAGGGCCGCTGAGGAATAAGAAGCTGCCTTCAATGCCCTGGGTTCGGCCCGGATCCAGCCAGGACCCGACGGTGAAGCGGCCCCCTAGCCGCATATTGTAATTCTGGTCGCCGCCCAAAAGGGTCGTCGTCCCCGGCCCGAGGGCTCCCAACGAATCTAAAGTACCGCTCGTCGCCAGCGGAGGCGTCTGGCCCGACTTGATCCACCACAGCAACATCTCGGCGCTACCCCACATGCGGTTTCCGTTGTTGCCGGAGGATGAATCGTCGACGAGCCAGGGTGCTGCTGACTCGACTTCCGGCAGCGGTTCCCCTTCAACCGTGGCGGCATCCGGCTGCAATTCGGCGAATGGTTGGAGCAACGCGGGCGTAGCCGATCGAGGCTCTTGGGACCAGGCCGAAGCGGCGCAGGCGACGAGAATCGCGGCCGCGAGAACTCCTTTTCCCATGCGCCGGCTTGGCGCATTGCCCGCAGCACCGTTGCTGAGCCTTGGCGCGCCAAAACTGCCGGAGCGAGACGGGGTGCCTAAGATGCTCGTTCCATTAACGCCACTCTTAATGGCGCTGCCGCTGGTGGTATTAAGAACCGTTCCTCTTTTTTCTCCACGACCACGGCGAGAGCCGCCGTTGATGACACCGATCGCGCGCATTTCGAGTGGGCCGCACATCGCATCTACCTCCCTGTACATCGCTCTTGCGGATAGCCCACTCTGCGAGCACGATTCAAATCCCTTTGAACGGCCGCGTTCTTGACCGCCATGACAAGCTGCCGATGGCTTACACGCTCTGGTCGATACAATGGCTTCAACTGTTAGCAACCGCCTAGGCTGCTCATTTTAATTGTCAGGGTCTTCTTCGACGGTTTTACTATGACCGCGCAATAAGGCTTCCCCCATGCGGTCCGGGATCTCCGTTTGACCTGCGCGCTATTCCATGATCGCTTCGAAGCGGAACGGCCGGCAGTATCTCAGTCATGTTAGCGCAGTCGTCGCGCGGGTGAACGAGTCATGGCAACTGCGTGTCGCTTCCTGACCACGCGGCTCCGGCTGAAGGTCAACGAATCGAAAAGTGCGGTTGCTCGCCCCGAGGAGCGGAAGTTTCTTGGTTTCAGCATCACGAATGACGGGAGCGAACGGCGGATTGCGCCGAAATCTCTCGATCGATTCAAGACGCGAGTACGAGAACTTACGCAGCGGACACGTGGAGTTAGTGTCGAACAGTTGGTCGAACCCTTAGCGCGATACCTGATCGGCTGGCGAGGCTACTTTGGCTTCTGCCAAACTCCGCGAGTGCTTTCCAACCTGGACGCGTGGATTCGCCGGAGGCTACGAATGTACCTCTGGCGGCAGTGGAAGAACGGAAGAAACCGCTTCAAAGAACTGCGCCGACGTGGCGTTCCCAAGTTCGGAGCTGCGGTTGCGGCCGGGTCACCGACGGGATTCTGGCGTATGTCCGGACACCCGGCGGTACAGCAAGCACTGCGAAACGCATATTTCGATTCGATCGCACTTCCGAGAGTAGCCGCATCTTCCCACGCTTAACCTAATCGAACCGCCGTGGTACGGACCCGTATGCCCGGTGGTGTGAGAGGGGTGGAGCCGCAAGGCTCCCCCCTATCTCGATCATAAGATAGGGACCTCCGCTAGCCAGCCGCGCGCGGAACACCTCGTCTTCCTTGTGCGTGCGAGGCAACACAGTCACGAACCGGCCGCCGCGCGTGGCGATGTGACTCANNCAGGTCGGGACGATGGTCCTTGCTGTGGCCCCAGGTATTCGTCACGGCCAGCGCACATCAAACCTCTTTTCCCGTCAGGACTTCGGCGAGGAAGTCGGGGTTCCAGCCGGCGATTTGCATTTTGCCGCGGATGCTTTCTTTCATCGGGTGATGCTTTAATCGCGTGATGGCGAAGCGTCGCAACCAACTCAAATTGTTGCCCAGCGTCCGTTCGCGCGTGCGACTGTCGTCTTCCCGGAAGTTCACGTCCAGGATCCAGTGCATGGACTCGATGCCCCAGTGGCCGCGTACCGCCTCACCGAAACGCTTGCCGCTGAGATATCGACTGACAATGTAATACCGCACCTCCTGCGAGACACTTCCGTCAGCGTGCTGGGTGAAGCGAACCGCGTAACCGATCGCCTTAACCCACGGCCACTCCGCCTTGACCGCGAAATCCTTGGGAACTCGGGTGAGGTAATAGGCTCGTTCGTCGAGGCGACCATGACCTTCGTCCTCGCTGTCGGAATAACGATACTGCAACTCCTCCAGGTCCTTCGCCAGATGTTCCGCGAAGTAGTTCTTAATCGCCCGGTACAGTTTGGGCTGATTGTCTTTCACCGCCAGAACGAAGTCTCCTTTGCCTGCGACAATCTTCTGGGCGATCTCTTTTTGACAGCCCATCGCGTCGATGGTAACCAGCGCGTCGGTCAGATCAAGCTGGTCGAGCAACAGGGGAATTGCCGTAATTTCATTCGATTTATCTTCCGCGGCCACTGGGCCCAACGCGATCCCCTGTTCGCTGGCCCAGGCACTGACAATATGCAAAGCACCAAGATCGTTCGACGCATCATGCGAACGCCGACAGCTCTTGCCTTCGATGGCAATCAGTCGCCGGTCTCCGGACTCATCCGCCTGCACACCACTGGCGATCCATTCTTGAAAGCATTTCTGAAAGGCCTCCGGCTTGAGGGCCATCAACAGGCGACGGATACAATCGCGCGAGGGGATAATGCCAAAGATTCTCGACCGGAT